>QHYI01000128.1 GCA_003223245.1 Acidobacteriota bacterium | reverse complement strand
GACGCCAGACGGGTGCGGGCCTGACTTTAATGTCGTGCGCCCGACAATTCGGCTCGCGTTGACAAAGCAGAACCCCGCGGGCAAGAATTGAAAATGCTTCGCAAGTGGTTGGCTCCTTTCGGAAGCAACTTTCTAGCGCGCGTGCCCGAGTGGCGGAACTGGCAGACGCGCTGGCTTCAGGAGCAAAACCTAGCATTCTTGCAAGTTGTTTGCCATCAACACATTCCCTGAAAAATCAACGATTTAGTCTTGGTGCTCTTTGGCGCAAATTTTGAGCAAATTAGCCTCGAATTGGTCACAGGAATTGGGGCAGAATTCCGTTTCACACCGAGGCAATCGTTGGAAGCGAAAGCGCGAAAGGTTATAATCGCTCCAGTATCAAGAGCCGTCCTACAAGGACGCCGCAACCGTGGCCCCGCAATGGGGAGAGCGGTGCGATTACCGAAACCCGGTAGATACGCCGAAAGGAAACCTCATGGAAACCAATCGCACCGCAGTTCGCAAGGAAATTGTCGAACGTCTCACCAGGAGTTGGAACTTCACCGACCAGCAGCTCAGCGATTTGTCTGTGTTCCACTTATTGAACCTGCTGATGTTGCTAGCCGGGCCGTATGGCTACATCGAGCAATTTGCGCCCACAGTCTTTGCTTTGCGAGAAGTTTTGGGCGAAGACCAGGTGTTCGACAAGCCGAGTGAACTTCGGGCAAAGCAAACCGTGGATGCTGCGGCCAACGTCCCAATAGTGAATTAACCAAATGGAGCGACAATGAAAAAGAAAATCACACCACCCGAGTTGGAAGCGGAGGCACACGCCTGATTCAATCAGGGCAAATGCCATCGTTCGAAGAACTCTCTGCTGTGATTGCCGAAGTGCGGGAGAAATACCGCGAACAGATTTTGGCTGCAAGAAAGATGCGTGAAGATGGCGAAAACTGAACACTGGTATGGGAACTGTGGACAACTTCGAAAGTTGCTGGAGATGCCGGCTCAGCGTTTGATACCATGTGTGAGGGGTAAGAAGCCAGACGATTCGTTATTCACTTGGGAGGATGGTAGTCCGGTTAGGGACTTCAGGGGCACTTGGTCAAAGATGACCAAAGCTGCCAAGGTCCCGATTCTGCTGCACGACTTCCGTCGTTCCGCAATTCGTAATATGATTACAGCAGGAGTTTCTGAGAAGACGGCTATACAAATCTCCAGTCACGCTACACGTTCCGTATTCGACCGCTACGATAATTGGTAGCGAGGAGGACTTAGTGGACGCGGCGGAGAAGCTGGAGAACCGGAGGAACGCGGCGGCGAATGTGGCTCCAGAAAATTCCGCAAATTAGCCACAGGAAGGGACAAAAGCCCACCAAGTCTGTAACTCATAGATTCTTCAGTGCCCGAGTGGCGGAACTGGCAGACGCGCTAGCTTCAGGAGCTAGTGATCGCAAGGTCGTGGAGGTTCGAGTCCTCTCTCGGGCACCAAATTCTTCCACTGGCAACTCTCGCGGAAGGGGCTTCGGCCAGGCGGGCTGCCTGGTTCAAGGAATACTTCACGAAGCTTTTCAAACTGCCCACTCCGTTGAAACAAACTTCCGTCCTTCCTCGAGAGCTTTCCGATTTGCTTCCAACAAAGCGATTTTGCGCGTCTTTGTCTGAAGAACCGCTAAGGCCGTCGAGGGTTCCAGGCAACCAGCGTTTTCCAAAAATCCGCCGAGCAAAACCATGTTGGCGACTATCGCGCAGCCCAGTTTGTCGGCAATTTCGGACGCTGGGACACAAATCTTTTCGCAAGGCAAAGGACCGAGATCGGGCGGAACGTCGGTGCCGTTGTAGAGAATCAGGCCGCTGGACGGGGCCGCAGCGGCAAATTTGCGCAGAGAAATCTCGTTCATGGCAATTAAAACGTCAGGATGCGAAATCAAGGGCGAGCCGATGCGCTCTCTGGAAAGACAAACGTGACAGTGCGTGCTGCCCGAGCGCATTTCCGGGCCATACGAGGGCAGCCAGCTAACCTCCAAGCCTTCGCGCATGCCTGCTTCAGCGAGCAATTGTCCCAGAAGCAGAACGCCCTGCCCGCCAAAACCGGCAATCTTCAGCGTCAAGCGGTGGAAGTCATGCTTGTAATTCGTTTTTTCTGTGGGTTCGCCGGCCTTCTCCGTCGGGAGCCCCACGACTTCTTCCACGGACCGCTGTAGCGGAGCCGTTTCCGCAGTGACTTCAGGGTTGTGGTCACGAAAAACCTGCAGCGGAAAAACGGGAATCATTTGCTCCGCGATCCATTTGCGCGCCGGCATGGGATCCATGCCCCAGATGGTGGGGCAGGGCGAGAGAATTTCGACGAACGAGAAATCAATACCCTCCCGTTGGATCTCCAGGGCTTTGCGAATCGCGCGGCGCGCTTTCATGATGTTTTTGTTGTCGGAGAGGGCCACGCGCTCGATGTAAGCGGGCGCGTCGAGGGTAGAAAGAAGTTCGGCCATGCGTACGGGGCGACCTTCGTTGGAGGGCCGGCGGCCCCAAGGAGGACGTTGTGGTTTTCTGGCCGACAAGCGTCGTCGGCGCCATCTGGCCGCCGGTCATTCCATAAATGGCGTTGTTCACGAAGAAGACCGTGATTTTCTCGCCGCGATTCGCGGCATGCACGATTTCTGCTGTACCGATAGCCGCCAGGTCGCCATCGCCTTGGTAAGAAATTACGATTTTGTCGGGACAGGCCCGCTTAATGCCCGTGGCGGCCGCAGGCGCGCGGCCATGGGCGACCTGAACGTTACCGACGTCAAAGTAATAGTGGGCGAAGACGGAGCAGCCCACGGGACTGACCAGGATGGTCTTGTCCTGGAGCTCCAAATCCTCGATAGCTTCCGCAATCAGTTTGTGCACCACGCCGTGGCCGCAGCCTGGGCAGTAATGCGTTTGGTGTTTCAGTTCGGATTTGGCTCCAGGCTCGGGACAGCAGTAAAAACAAATCCCGCAACCCGTGCACCCGGTTCCCAGGTAATGCGCAGGATGCACGCCACAGCTGCTCAATTCGGGCGCCAATTCCAGACATTCAGGCGGACACGATTCCACGCAAAGACCGCAACCCTTTACACTCTTCCACGCGGATGGTCACATTTCCTCTCGGCTGGCTGGCCACGCCTCACCTCTCTGCCAACACTGGCACGTCCTGCTGCCTCAACCATTTGGTCTGCTCGCAATACTCATACAGTTCTTCCCGAAACTTCGGATGGGCGATCGCGATGAGCGCCTTGGCGCGCTCGCGGATGGATTTTCCAAATAAATATGCCACTCCATACTCGGTGACCACATAGCGGGTAAGGCCTCGCGGAGTGACCACCCCGGCCCCGGGCGATAGCATGGGAGCAATCCGCGAGACGGTACGGCCCTTGGCCGTCGAGGGCAGCGCAATAATGGGCTTGCCGCCGCTAGAGCGGGATGCCCCGCGCAGAAAGTCCACCTGTCCGCCAATGCCGCTGTAAAAGTATGTCCCGATGGAATCGGAGCACACTTGTCCCGTTAAATCGATCTGCAGGGCGGAGTTGATGGCTACCATGTTGTTATTGCGCGCGATAAATGCGGGATCGTTCGTGTAGTAATTGGGATGAAACTCGAAGATGGGATTGTTGTCCACGAAATCGAACAGTTCCTTCGACCCAAGGACAAACCCCAGAATGATTTTGCGTGGCTTAAAGTTTTTGCGGTTGCCGGTAATCACGCCGGCCTCGATTAGCGGAATCACGCTGTCGGAGACCAATTCCGTGTGTACGCCTAGATCTTTGCGGTCCATCAGAAAAGGAAGGACTGCGTCGGGGATGCCGCCGATGCCGGTCTGAATCACCGCGCCGTCATCGATAAGTCCGGCAACGTTTTTTGCGATGGCGACATGCATTTCCGTGATTTCCGGCTTCGGCAATTCGCAGAGGGGGCGGGAAGATTCCACGAAAGAATGAATCTTGCTCACGTGGATGAAGCTGTCGCCATAGGTTCGGGGCATCTGATCGTTCACTTGCGCGACCACGTATTTGGCGCATTTCGCAGCGGTCAGTGTGGTGTCCACGCCAACGCCGAAACTGCAAAAGCCATGCGGATCGGGCGGAGAAACTTGAATTAGCGCAACGTCCAGGGGCATGGCGCCGGTTTCAAAAAGTTGTTCGACTTCACTGAGGTACACCGGGGTGTAATCGGCCCGGCCGTCGTTGACGGCTCCGCGCACATTTCCGCCAATGAAAATGGCGTTGTGACGGAAGTGACTTTCCATCTCGGGCTTGACGTAATCGGCGTTGCCAAGCGTAAGCAGGTGAACTACTTCAACATTGTGAACAAAAGGCGCGCGCTTCAACAGCGCTTCCACCAAGGTCTCCGGCTCGGCGCAGCCGGGTTGAATGTACACCCGCATCCACGACCGTACCGACTGCAGAGCCTGCTCCGCGGTTTGCTTCTTTTTTGCATATTCGCTTTGCCAGGACATAACTAGCCTTTCTCGAAGGGGTTTTTGCTTCCGTGAAATTGCGCCGCACAACTCGCCGCGCGGCGAACAGCGCGTGAAGAACTCTCGGGAAAGGGGATGGCGGGCTCTCCGAAGTCTTCCTTGATCCGAGAAGCCGGGACCTGGGACCGCATAGGAGTCGTCTCCAGACTTCCATGCTGAGTATGCCTTTAGGCGCCTCGGAAAGGAGGTGACTGGTCGCACCGGGAAATGTGACCGCCATCACACGTCGTGTGGCTTGGCATACCCAAAGCTCGTGACTCGGCCCACTCACTCCAGGAGCCAGGGGACTTGGTGAAACCACCGCTTGTTTCACCCTCTCTTGGTGGCCTTTGCCGGCAAAATCCGCTATCGTGTTCCCGCAAGGCATTTTACGGCAACTCTGAGGTATCTCATGCTTGCCTACTGTTTTTGGCTCGTTTTTCCTCAGTGGCAGCCGCGCTTTTCTTTTCTTGCGGGCGCCCAGGCGAACGAAATGATCGTCCTTCGCTGGCTGCACATTATTTTCGGCATCATTTGGATTGGCTTGCTGTACTTCTTCAATTTGGTGCTCACGCCCGCGATGAAGCAGTGCGATCCTGAGCTGCGCATCAAGTTTTATCCCGAGCTGATGCCTGGAGCGATGAGCTGGTTCCGCTGGTCAGCGCTGATCACAGTGCTCGTGGGCCTGCGCTACTACGCAATTCATCTCGGCACGGACGCGAAAAATGCCGGAAGCCCTTCGCTCGTTGGCGAATGGTTCGGCTGGTGGTTTCTGGTGTGGATTGCGGCTTACGCGTTGATCTACGCACTGCAACTGCCCGCCAAGGGAATTCTGGATAGCCCGTGGTTTCGCACCATAGGAGTCGCCATCGTGGTGATCGTGGCCTCCTGGCTGATTCTCGCGTTGAATGGCGGAGCGACGGTCTCGAATCCGCACTTGGCTATCAGTATCGGCGGCGGAATCGGCTTGATCATGTTGCTCAACACCTGGGGCGTGGTATGGCGCGTGCAAAAGCGGCTGATTGCCTGGACCCGCGCGAGCGCCGAGCAAGGAACGCCGATGCCTCCGGAAACCGAGCGCCTGATGCGCTGGAATTATTTGACTGCGCGCACGTCGTTCTGGCTTTCATTTCCTATGCTCTTTTTCATGGCGGCCGCCAGCCACTACCCGTTCTTGAGCACCGTGCCGCGATGAATTCCGCGGAAACGCCATCTTGCCATGATGCCCGAGAAAACTATCCGGGTTTCCAGAAGAGATTTGGTCGGAATCAGCACATTGCATCCTGGCGTCAGCCGGAAGCGGTAATTCGGCATCAAAAGTGAAAAAGGAGGCGGGCCAGGTCTTCCCGCCTCCTTTTTTCCCCTCTCGGGGAATCCAGCTAGTCTGACGGAGGGCGACCAGCTGGTCGTGTGTTGGCCTACTGATATAATCCCCGATGGCGGAAAAAAGTTCCGGTCGGGCCGAAAAAGTATCTACAATGCCCGGTCGAAAGCTCGCGCCTTAATGGAAGGCGCGCAACCCATGCCTAGTACTTCCAGCTTAAGCGTTGGTAACCTGTTGCATTTTCTGCAACTTAGGTGGGAGCCAGCCTCCGTCGAGGAAATTGCCAAGAGCCTGGGGCTGAAGAAATCTGACACTCGACCATTGTTCAAAATGCTGGCCAAATTGAAGAAGCGACGCGTCATCGAGGAGTTGGCGGGTCGGCGCTACCGCTTGTTTGGGCGCAAGGCCGACCGTGGAATTAGCACCCGGCAGCCTCCAGGAGGCGCTAACTCTCGACCTCGCCAGCTAGCCCCGCCCGGGCTCGCTAATCGCGATGAGCTCAAGGGTCGGTTGGTCCTGCACCCCGATGGCTATGGCTTCGTCGTGCCCGATACTCCCATCCCGGAGCTTGACGGCGACGTGTACATCCCGCGCGACGCCGTCCAAGACGCCATGCACGGCGACCACGTCTTGGTGAAGATTCAACGGCGCGGGGGCGTCGCGGGCGCGCAGCGCGCCGAGAGTCGTATCCTTCGCATCCTGGACCGTGCGCATCCCACGATCGTCGGTTTGTTTCGCTATGGCCCACGCGGAAATGTTGTGCTGCCTTACGACACGCGTGTGCACGAAATAGAAATTCCGCCAGGCCAAGAGTTGACGTTAGGGCTCGCCAAGAAGTTGGGATTCAGCGGAATCGACGAGCGCAGCCTTCGCGGGAGGCGCATCCCGCGGTTGTCAGAACTCGATGGCGCCGTCGTCAACGCCGAGCTGACCCGCTACCCGCGAGGTGGCGCCGCGCCCACCGGGCGGGTCATCGAAATTCTGGGCCGTCCCGGCGAACTGGGCGTCGACACCGAGATCATCATTCGCAAACATCACCTGCCGCATTCTTTCTCGAGCGAAGTCCTGCAAGAAGCGGAGCAGCGCGCCAAGCCGGTCAGCGAAACCGAGCGCGCCGGTCGCGAAGATTTTCGCCACTTGCCCATCGTAACGATCGACGGCGAAACGGCCCGCGACTTCGACGACGCGGTTTACGTCGAGCGCCGTTCGAACGGCCACTGGCATCTCCAAGTGCACATCGCCGATGTCGCGCATTACGTGCGCACAGGCAGCGCCCTCGATCAGGAAGCGTGCTTGCGCGGCACTTCGGTTTATTTTCCGGACCGCGCCGTGCCCATGCTGCCCGAAGCGCTTTCCAGCGGCGTGTGTTCGCTGAAGCCTCGCGAAGACCGCCTGGTGATGAGCGTGCTCATGGAATTCGATGCGGCCGGCCTCATGAAATCTTCGCGCATGACTTCCGGCGTCATTCGCTCGGGCGAGCGCATGACGTACACCAACGTGAACAAAGTTCTCGAAGGCGACACGGAAATGAACGCGCGTTACTCCAGGCTCGCGCAGCATTTCCGCGACATGAAAGAGCTGGCGCTCCTGCTCCATGCTCGACGCAACGAGCATGGCTCTATCGATTTCGATTTGCCCGAGCCGGTCATCGAATTTGACGAACAGCAACGCATGATCAACATCACGCGCAGCGAGCGCAACATCGCGCATCGCCTGATTGAAGAATTCATGCTCGCGGCCAACCGCGCCGTCGCGAGCTATCTTCTCAAACGTGGTATCGAATCCTTGCATCGTGTTCACGAAAAGCCCGATGCGCGGAAAGTTCTGGAGTTCGAAGAGTTGGCGCGCGCTTTCGGCTATTCCCTCGGGGTCGAAGATTTGCACCAGCGCGAAATTACCGTCCGCCACGGGCGCGTTCCTGCCCCCGCAAAGGCCGGCCGGCCCGATTCCTACGGCCACGGCCGCGAGCGCGCCATGCGCGTCGCGCTCCCCGGCGGAGAACTGCGCGTCACGCCGCAGCATTATCAGCGCCTCATCCGCAAAATCGCGGGGAAGCCTGAAGAACGAATTTTGTCTTATCTGCTGTTGCGTTCGCTCAAGCAGGCCCGTTACGCAGCGGATTCGCTCGGCCATTTCGCACTTGGCTTCAACGAGTACACGCACTTCACTTCGCCCATTCGGCGCTATCCAGACCTCATCGTCCACCGCATTCTGAAGTGGGCTCTCGCGCATCCGTTAGAGGCGACGCTCTCTTCAAAAACTCAAATCGTCCCATCTCGCGGAAGCGAAGCCGCCCTGTATTCTCACGGAAGTCTCGAAGACATTGCTTCTGAAGCTTCCGAGGCCGAGCGCCGCGCCGATGCGGCCGAGCGCGAACTGATGGATTGGAAGACCGCGCAGTTCATGGAGGAGCATCTTGGAGAAGAATACGACGGGCTGATCGTCTCGGTGCAGAAGTTCGGCTGCTTCGTCGAACTTTTTGAGGTTTTCGTGGAGGGACTGTTGCCCATCAGCGCGCTGGAAGAAGCCGCGAATGCTCACTGCGTCTATCGTGAGCGCGACCACGCTATCGTCGCGCTCATGGGCGCAAAGAGCGGCGCGACCGCTGCTGCATCCCGTCGCAGTGCTTCTGCCGCGCTTCGCCTCGGAGAGGATAGGCATTCAACGAAAGAGTCGCGCTCCGGGCGCGGGGCTAAACCGCGAACGTTGGAGTGGCACCTCGGCGATCGCGTACGTGTCCGCGCCGACCGCATCGATCCCATGCGCCACCGCGTCGAATTCGCCCTAGCCCAAAAGGCGTGAGATATGACATTGTGTGGATTTCTCGTTTCTTACGCTTCTGTCGCAAACTCGCCGCGCTTTCCCTCGCTCACCAAGGCCATCCATCGCGGGTAGCTCCTATGGAAGTCCGCCAGAATCATCTTGTAGGGAACGTCCGCGTAATGTCCGCGATCCCGCACATACTCCATATGCTTCCGTCCTGCCTGATCGAACTCATGAAACAGCGAATCATGCCTTCCATCGAACTCCAGCGGATGCACGCCAAACCGCCGGCATAGGCTGAGGTTGAACGCTGGAGTCGCTTTCACCCAGCGGCCCTTCAGATACAGCTCCGTGTTGCTGTGCCAGATGAAAATGTCTCCGCCCATCAACTCCAGCAGCTTCTTTGTGGAAAGATGGTTGCGCACGTCCGCAAAGGCTACTCGCGCGGGGATGCCCAGGTGCCGCGCCCCCGCGGCAAGCAGTGCCGCTTTCGGAATGCAGAATCCCCGTTTCGCGCGCAGGCAATCGCTGGCCCGGAAGTAGCGCCGATCATCTCCGCCATAGTAGGGATCGTAGAGAATTCCGTCGCGCACCGCATAGTAGAGCTTCACCGCGCGCGACAGGTCGTCATTCGCGCCCGCCGTCACGGTCTGAGCAAACTCCTGCACGTTTGCATCGCCGCTGTCAATGAACTCTCCCTCTGCCTTGTATTGTTCTACGTTCATCCGACACCATCATCGCACAGGCGCACTCGCACACCCAACGCGCGAGGCAACCGCTCCAAGAGTCGCTTGCGAACATCCAAGAGCAGGGCAAGCTCAGCAAGGGATGCGATTCCTCCACAGCAATCTGCTGGAATCGCGCTGGACATGTGCCTAGCGATGTGGAAGTGCAATGGCTTGCTTGGCCATAGCCGCCAACGGCGGCGGCCCGCTGTCTCTCGACCGCATCTTTTTTCCGAACGACTGCCGCCCTAAACGAAAAAGGTTCTAAGACAACTTGATTCTGGAAGGTATACAAAAATGAAGCAGAATTTCGTCAATCAAAACGTCGGCAAGCGCACCACGCGCGGTGTGGAACTTCTCAAGACCAAGAATCAGGCAAAGCGGCCGGTAACCCCCTCGCCGCGTCCGGCAAAATAGCGGGACCACTTCCCATGCGGTTTCCTGTGAAATCGAACTGCTCACCATCGTTCGCTGTTCTGTTATTCTGAGGAGCTACGAACGCAGCGCACCTCGCCCGCTCGCCGCGACCACTAGCTTGAGAGGATTTAGGATCATGAGTTCGACTACTGCTTCCGCACCAACCACCAAACGCATTTTCAACTTCAACGCCGGCCCGGCCGCCCTGCCGCTGCCCGTCCTGGAGCGCATCCGGGAAGAACTCCTCGACTGGCATGGTAGCGGAACGTCCGTTATGGAGATGAGCCACCGGTCGCCGGAATACGCGAGCATCAATGCGACTGCCGAACAGAAACTACGCAGCCTGCTCGCCGTCCCCGAGGACTACGCGGTGATTTTCGTCCAGGGGGGAGGCAGCCTGCAGTTCGCCATGGTGCCCATGAACCTTTGCTTGCCCGGGAAACCGGTGGATGTGCTGCACACCGGCGCCTGGACGTCAAAAGCCATCGGTGAATTGAAAAAGGGTTTTCCGCACAACATTGCCGCATCGACCGAATCGGAGAAGTTCGCTCGCCTGCCGCGCCCCGAGGAATACAAATTCTCGCCGGACGCTTCCTACGCCTACCTTTGCACTAACAACACCATCGAAGGGACGCAATGGAGCACCATCCCTGAAACCGGCGATGCCCCATTGGTTGCGGATATGTCTTCCGACATTGCTTCGCGCACGATCGAAGTGAAGAAATTCGGCCTCATCTTTGCCGGCGCGCAGAAGAATCTCGGCCCCTCAGGTGTTACTGTGGTGATCGTCCGCAAGGATCTCGCCGAACGCGCCGACACGAATATCCCAACCATTCTTCAGTACCGCACGCACATTAAAGACAGGTCGCTTTATCACACGCCGCCGACCTTCGCGGTTTACGTCATGGGCCTAGTTCTTGAATGGATCGAGTCGCTTGGCGGACTCGCCGCAATTCAGAAGCGCAACGAAGCCAAGGCCAAACTGCTTTACGACACCATCGAAGCCAGCGGCGGCTTTTACCGTTGCCCCGTCGACAAGGATTCTCGCTCCAAGATGAACGTGGTCTTTCGCACCGCTGGGGAAGATGAGGCCGTTGAAAAGCAATTCGCCAAAGAAGCCACCGCCGCAGGTCTCGCTGGGACACGGGGACATCGTTCTGTCGGCGGCATGCGCATCTCGCTTTACAATGCCGTAACCATCGAAGCTGTCGAAGCCCTCACCAGCTTTATGCGCGAATTTCAGCGCACCCGCGGCTGAATTTGTCAAATAAAAACCGAGCGCGCGGGAACGCCTTCCTTCTCCGCGCGCGCCCTTTACCCTTGCGTCTGATTAGGCCAGGTCGAACAGCAGGACTTCCGCATCCTTTTCGCCCGTAAGTTGCACGATCTTCTCTTGGGAGAGGGCTGCGCCATCGCCTTCGAGCAACCTTGTGCCGTTCAGCATGACGCTGCCACGCGCTACTTGCACATAGGCGTGGCGTTCTGCCTTCAACCCATGCGTGACTTTCTCACCCTTGGCCAACACGGTGGCGTAGAGGTTATTGTCCTGGCGGATCTCGACCGAGCCCTCGCGCCCATCCGGAGAAACCAGCAGTCGCAGCTTGCCACGCTTGTCCGCTTCACTGAAGTTCTTCTGCCCATAGGTCGGCTTCATTCCCTGCTTATCGGGAAACATCCAGATCTGGTAGAGATGCACCGGCTCGGTTTCTGACGCGTTGAATTCACTATGTGTCACCCCCGTGCCCGCGCTCATGTACTGGATGTCGCCCGGCTTAATCACTGAGCCATGGCCCATGCTGTCGCGATGCTCCAGCGCGCCTTCCAGTACGTAGGTCACGATTTCCATGTCGCGATGCGGGTGCATGGGGAAGCCGCCTCCACCAGCGATGCGGTCATCGTTCATCACCCGTAGCGTGCGGAAATGCACATGCTTCGGATCGTAGTAATCGGCGAAAGAAAAGGTGTAATGGGTGTCCAGCCAGCCGTGGTTGGCGTGGCCGCGTTCGTCGCTCTTAAGAATCTGGATCATGGTGGCCCTCCTGGGCGTTTCGCAAGATAATACTCGTTATCACAACTATTGTCAAAAGGCATACTGTCGGGTGCCCCCGCCTCCCCTCCTCGACACTCTCACCTTCTCGAATCTACGAACCTTGCACACCTGCTAGCGGTCGCGTTTCCGCTGCGCGCGCTTTGGGTGTAAAGTGGTAAGGACAAAGATATGGTAATCGCTCCGCTGCCCCTAAGGACTTTGGAATGAGCTCTCCACTCTCTGCGACACAGGCGAGAAAACCTGACGGCACCGCCACGGCCCGTGAAACGCTCACCATCACTGACAATCGGACCGGAAAATCCTACGAAATCCCCATCACCCACGGGACCATCCGCGCTTCCGACCTGCGGCAGGTTAAGGTCGATCCGAAAGAATTTGGGTTGATGAGTTATGATCCGGCGTTCAACAACACGGCTTCCTGCATCAGCCGAGTGACGTACATCGACGGCGATGTAGGTATTTTGCGTTATCGCGGCTATCCTATCGAGGATCTCGCCGAGAAGAGCACCTACCTGGAAACGGCTTATCTGCTTCTAAACGGCGAGTTACCCACGTCCGCGCAGCTGAAGGATTGGACGTATCACGTTACGCATCACACGTTCATTCACGAAAGCATCAAGAAGTTTCTCGACGGATTCCACTACGACGCCCACCCGATGGGCATGATGATTTCCACGATTGCCGCCCTCTCGACTTTCTATCACGACGCGAAAGACATCTTCAGTCCTGAATCGCGAAAGAAGCAGACCTATCGTCTGATTGGCAAAATGCCCACGATCGCAGCGTTCGCTTACCGGCACACGTTAGGCATGCCCTATGTCTATCCCGACAACGATCTGAGCTATCCCGGAAATTTCCTGAACATGCTCTTCCGCACTTCGGAAGCCAAGTACCGGCCGAATCCCACGCTCGAGCGCGCTCTAGATATTCTCTTCATTCTCCACGCCGACCATGAACAGAACTGCTCGGCGAATACGATACGCAGTGTAGGCAGCTCGCACGTCGATCCCTACTCCGCGACCGCTGCCGCTATCGCCGCGCTTTACGGACCGCTTCATGGCGGCGCCAATGAAGAAGTTCTCCGCATGCTCATGGAGATTGGTTCAGTTCAAAACGTACCCGCGTTCATCAAGCGCGTGAAAGCCGGTGAAACGAAACTGATGGGTTTCGGCCATCGCGTGTACAAGAATTACGATCCCCGCGCGCGCATCATCAAGCACATCGCGTACCAGGTATTCGACCTGATGGGGAAGAATCCGCTGCTCGAAATCGCCTTGGAATGCGAACGCATCGCATTGGAAGATGAATACTTCATCAAACGCAAGCTCTATCCTAACGTGGACTTCTACACGGGGCTCATTTACCAATCGATGGGCTTCCCGATGACCATGTTTCCGGTGCTGTTTGCGATTCCGCGCACCTCGGGCTGGATTGCGCAATGGGAGGAGATGCTTGTGGACCCCGAGCAGAAAATTGCGCGTCCACGCCAGATTTACCTCGGCCACGACACACGCCATTACGTCCCCATGGAAGAGCGCGGCTAGTTAAAGAGTCGTATCCTCTTTGAAAACCGCCTTCGGGATGCCCCTCGACAGTTCCGTTCGAGCGCGTATAGTTAATTAAAGCGAGGGTCCACATGTCCCGGGTTTCTACAACCAGCACCAATATTGGAGCACGACGCCGCAGCCAGCGCGTGCTCATGCAAGTCGGCATCCGGGTTCGCGGCAAGGATGCCCAAGGCAAGGATTTCGAGGAAATGACCGAGACTCTCGCCGTCAACGCGCATGGCGCCCTGATCTTGCTCAATGCGCGAGTAATCAGCGGTGCGGTAATCCACGTGAAGCACACCAAGACCGGTGTGGAACAGGAATGTCATGTGGCATTCCTAGGTCCCGTGCGTAACGGAAGGGCCGAAGTAGGTGTGGAATTTTCCAAGCCAAGCCCGAATTTCTGGCGCGTAGCCTTTCCTCCCGAAGACTGGTCTCCCAAGAGTCCCGAGGCGCGTACCGCAACAAAGCTCGGAGCGCAAAAGTAAGCCATTTCTTTCCTTTTGTTCCCGTAAAGCTGTTCCTTAAGTTCGCAAAAACATAGCGCTTAAAGGTTTCCGAAGGGAGGAAAGACCGCCGTCACGTGCACGGGTGATGCCCGTCACCGCGCCTTGTGCTCTGGCGGAGGTAAACGTGTTTCCTTGGGAGGGGTCTCGGAATTCACCGCGCTTCCTCGGCCCATCGAACGAAGCACGGACAACCGGGAACTCTAGGCAGGAAGGGAGAAGGTTATGGCATATGCCCTGTTGGTTCTCGCGGCAGCCCTCGTGGTCGTCATTTTTGAGCTAATACGTTCGCTGGGCATTTACGGCAACCTTCGCGGCAATCACATCCTCACCTGTCCCGAAAATCAGCAGCCTGCCGGCGTACGGGTTGCTGCGGGAAAGGCTGCTATCGCATCACTGGCAGGAAAACCGCATCTTCAATTGAGCGAATGCACCCGCTGGCCGGAAATGGCTGGCTGCGGCCAGGAATGTTTGCCACAAATTGAACAATCGCCGAAGGACTGCTTGGTCTCCATCCTTGTCAATCGCTGGTATGAAGGAAAGAAGTGTGTCTACTGCCACAAGCCGTTTGGCGAAATCCACTGGCATGATCATCCGCCCGCCCTCGTCGATGAACACAGGAAGACCCTTCAGTGGAACGAAGTCCCGCTTGAAAATCTCGAGCAAACGCTGGCCACTCACTGGCCCGTCTGTTGGAACTGCCACGTTGCGGAAAGTTTTCGGCGCCTGCACCCGGAACTCGTTACCGACAGGCTCCGGCACTAGCTCGATCAGGCTGCCGCTTTTAGCAACGCCTTGCTTGACTGAAGTTTTCTTTGGAGTGGCGCGAGGAAAGAGCTACTCTCCCTTTGGGACCTTACTTGCCCCTTTCTGTGCCATCATTGCGGACAGTAGCCATTTCCGCAGCACCATCAGATAATAGGGCCGCGTCTCGGTGAACATCAGTCCGATACCCAATTTTTCCTGGATATAAATTACCGTTGCTTGGCCTTCGTAGAATTCCGTCTCCGTGAAGACTTTCACGGTGAGCGAAGTGCCCTCCGGATAGGGACTCTCCGTGCTCACGTAGCATCCGTTCAGGCTGAGTCCGGTCACGCGCGCGGTCCGTTTGTCTTGCGACGTGCCTTCGCGCATTTCGATGGAGGCGTTGAACGGATAACGGGGTGTGCGCCGCCGATCCTGTTCCATATCCATCCCGGGCCGAGAGATGGGATGATTCTACGCCCGTAAATCGAATTCAGCGCAAAGTATCTATCTCAGTGCTATTGCTTGATAAGCGTTCAGGTTTTTCCGGAGCAAGGGAGCAGGAGACTTGTGGCCAGGGTTGAGTTTTTCACGGAGCCGGCGGCGCGCACGAAACAGACGCAGCCGCACAGTCAGTGAGGATACTCCCAGGCGCTGTGCGACTTCTTGCGTGGAGTACTCTAAAACATCGCGCAGCAGGCATACGTGCCGCAGCTCCGGAGCCAGCTGCCGAATTGAGTCCGCCATGCGCTTGCGCATTTCCGTCCGCGCGTAGCGCTCTTCGGGGTTTTCGTGGCGAGCCGCGATGTGGCTTCCGAACGTCTCTTCGTTAGTCCCGGTCGGCTCTTCCAAAGAAAACAGCTTCCCACCGCGCCGTTTGCGGATGATGTCAATGGAGGCGTTGGTGCCAATGCGCGAAACCCAGGCGTGCAAATTGTCCTGTTTTTCGTCTCGCGTCGTTCTGCCCGCAAATTGCTCGAGCCTGCGAATGACCTTGAGAAAAGCTTCTTGACGTGCGTCTTCCGCGTCCGCAGGATTCCGGGTCAACCGCAGAGCCGCGCGATACAAACCGGCCGCATAGGGCAGGATCAGCCTGGCCAGTGATTCCCGGTCGCCTCTCTGCGCCAGCAGAAGCAGCCCAGGACGGGTCATGCTTTCAAAACTCGCAGATGCTGTGGCCATAACATGAGGAACCCAGGGCAGGCCAATCGCCAAGGAATGCCTAAAGCCAAGTTACAGAAAACAAAGAACTAAGTGGAGAAGGCTTATCGGAGACGAAAAACTGGGGTGACCGTTCTTGGGACGCGACCTGGGCGATTCCGGTCAATTTCAGGCATGCTGATCCCGTAGACAGCCTTTCTGCACGGGAAGAAGCGCGCGATTCGGTTTGCTTACCGTGCCAGCTGCGGTCATGCCACGCTTCGGACTCCTGTTCCGCGCGAAACCTTCGGGACGGCGCCAACATCCATTTATTAAGATCAGCTTGAAGGAACCACGCTTTGCACCAATAGGGATCAAACATGGCTCCTCCAGGAACAGCTCTTTCCGGCCCCGAGGAATCATTCACCCATTCCAAAGATCAGCTAGCGCAGAAAACGTTCGCGGATTCACGCGCCTCATTTCTTTTCTTCCGGCGGATCCAGAGGCTAACGCATTAGCCGGGCCGTTGCTGTTGCGAACAGCTGGAATTCGGCAACATTCTTTTCTTTCCCTCTATCCCTTTGACTTTCCGGAGGAGTGGCGTGCTTTTCTCCTTCAACCGCGCATGGTCGAATTCGCGCCATCACAAAAACATTGCCCACCGGCCGGCGCAGGATCGGCTCTCTCTGAAGCGCGTCGCCGCTTTGGAAGCGGAAGAATGCCATCCGGACAAAACCGAAAGTTACTCGGCTTGCTGTAGCCGGGCGTCGCGCATCTCCCATTCAATGCGCACGAGGAAATCGAAGTGCATGCCTTCTGCCTTGAGCCAGCCCTCGAGCGCTTCGCGCGAATCCGCGCGAAACTCCACGAACATTGTTCCTTCGAGCAAATTGACCAGCACGCGTTCGGCTCGCGCCGTCCCGCCTGCTTGCATGCGCTGTGCGAGCGCTTCGGCACCCTGCCGGGTGAGGCAAGCAAGCGTGTGCTGCGTGAGGTAGCGTGGCATCGAATCTCCTGGATAAAAAAGTGAACACGGAAGTATTTCACAGAATCCCCCTCCCCAACATCAAACCAGCTCTGAGTCCTGCGTGAAAATCCAGGGCACGGGAGGGGAGGGACACCTTGAACTCATGGCGCCGAACGACCTGTCCCAACTGGCAGGTTATGGGGAAGCACATTTTTGGCTCATACGGCAGCGTCTGGCGCGGAGCGGTTTACCCTTGAAGGGAAGGAACGAAAAGGTCAGCCCTCACGGCCCAATCCTTTCAAAGCGCTCCCATGGGAGCGCTGCCGAGGCGGAAAAAATGAGACGCATCGTTTTGATTCTGGCGATCTTCTTGCTTGTCCTAGTAAATGTTCGCAGCGTGGCCGCCGGTCCGCAGAAAAGGGGAACAGCAACGGTGACCGGGGTAGTGCTTGGTCCTGATGACAAACCTGTTCCGCGCGCAGCTGTCAGTTATCAATCCTCCGGGGGAAACGCTCCGCATGCCGTGCACGCGGACGCACACGGCCATTTCACGATTACCAAGCTGCGTGCCGACAATTACGATATGCGCGCATCTGCGAGAGGCGTCTTTTCCGAGTGGGAGAAAAACATCACCGTGCATTCCGGGCAGACAAAAAGCGTGACGCTACGGCTGATCTATGCCAAGGAAATTCCCAAAGCTTACGTGAAAAGCAAGCCGCATCAATAAGCCTTGCCAGTTATTCGGATTGGTCTTCGTGTCCGTTCCGAACTTACCCGATCTGCAATTCGCTTCCAAACCACGGGGTTCGAAAATTAAATCAACTTGTGCAAGTCAATCTTCGGGTCTAACACCTCTGTGGACTTCATCAACTCGTCCCATGTGAGCTCGCGCCCGGTGTAAGCCGCGGAACGCGCCAGCATGCAAGAAAGCGCGGATTCCGCGCCTTTGGCGGCTTGATTATGGAAATTGCCGCTGGTGATGCTGGCAACAAAAGCCTTCTTTTTCTCGGGATCGGCGAGCTCGAGATTGGAAGTGAATTTTCCAGTGACGGAAAATCCTTGGTCGCTGGAGTCCTTCGCCGCTGACGCTTCCCACTGCCAAGGGTCATCGCCCCAAATCCCGAGTGGCCCGCGATAGGGAGATAGCGAGGTCCCTTTGGTTCCGAAGAAGCGTTCGGAGACGTCCCACCAGCCTTTCGCGAACTGTGTCGAGCTGAAAGTGACATCGACTCCATCGGGATAGTGAAAGACCGCGTTGTAGTTTCCATAGCAGTCGCCGTCGTTTGCCGGACGGCCGAGGCGGCTGCCGGTTGCGGCCGCCTTTAGTGGATGCGCCTGAAGAACCCAGTTGCAAATGTCGATGACGTGAATGTTTTGCTCAACGATGATGTCGCCGGAGAGCACGCGGTCGTAAACCCAGTTACGGAGCCGCCGCTCGGCGGGCGAAGCGTTTGGCCAAGGCGGGCGATCGATGTATCCGCTAAGGTAATAGGCGTCGCCGCAAGCAATTTTGCCAAGCGCGCCGGCGTGAATGCGGCGCACCATTTCCACGAACGGCGGGCAGTCCCGGATTTGGAAGCCGACGTCGAGGCTGAGCTTGCCTTCAGCGCGCTTGCCAATCTCGATGACTTTTTTCGCGCCGGGCACGTCGACGGCTACGGGCTTTTCAAGATACACGTGCTTGCCGGCAGCAACGACCGCTTCGAGGTGCTGCGGATGAAAATAAGGAGGTGTGGCAATGACAATAGCGTCGACTCCCTTGGAAACGGCAATTTCGTGAAATGCGTTCGGGCCGACGAAGAGTTGCGAGCTGTCAATCGCGCTGTAGCCTTTGGCTTGTTGGAGTTTGTCAAAGTTGGCGTGAGCAGCGTCGAGCTGGTCCTGAAACAGATCCGCAAGCGCCACAACGCGCGCGCCGCCGGTGTCGACCAGATTTGTAGCGTCTTCCGTGCCCCGCCCGCCGCAGCCGAGCAAGCCGACGCGAACCGCGGAGTTCGCGTCCGTGCCGCGAACCAGTTCCGGCTTAATGAACATCAGGCCGGTCGTGGCGGCGGCTACGCCAATGAATTTGCGGCGGTCGAGTTTGTCGGTGGAGTTCGATTGCTGGTTTGCTTCTTTTGACATTGTGTTCCCCCCTGCTTCGATTCGTAGGTTTCCTGAGAATGCTACTAGGATTTGGGCTGCAAGGGGTAGTGCCCGATGCCCCCCGATGCCCCCGATGCCGCAATCGCGAACGGAGCACCAAGAGCGAGGGCGGGGTGAAGTTCAGAAACGTTCGACGGCTAGAGCCACCGCGTTTCCGCCACCAAGGCAGAGGGCGGCGACGCCCCGTCTCAGGTTGCGGCGCTGCAATTCGTAGAGCAGCGTAACCAGGATGCGCGCGCCGCTCGCGCCGATGGGATGACCCAGCGCGACCGCACCGCCGTTCACGTTCACTTTCTCGGGATTGAGCTTGAGCTGGCGCGTGACGGCAATCGCCGCCACGGCGAAAGCTTCGTTTAACTCGTAGAGATCGACATCTTTGTCGCGGTCCCAGCCGGTTTTCGCGAGCAGCTTTTCGACGGCATCTACCGGCGCCATCATCACCCATTTGGGCTCAACGCCGCTGACCGCCTGCGCGACGATCCGAGCGATCGGCTGCTTCCCAAGGCGCGCAGCGTTGCGCTCGCTGGTGACAACCAAAGACGCCGCGCCGTCATTGGTGCCGGGCGCATTTCCAGCCGTCACGGTGCCGTCTTTCTTGAACGCAGGTTTTAACTTCGCGAGCGCCTCGAGAGCAGTGTCTTCGCGCGGGGATTCGTCATATTTGATGATGACAGGATCGCCTTTCTTCTGCGGCACTTCGATGGGCAGAATCTGCGCTTCGAAGAAGCAGGATTTGCGCGCACGAACGGCCTTCTGATGGCTGGCGACCGCAAACCGGTCCTGCTCCTCGCGTGTGATTCCGTATTTTTCGGCGACCAGCTCGCCGGTCATGCCCATGTGAAAATCTTCATAAGCGTCCCACAAGCCGTCGTGAATCATCGAATCCACGATCTTGGCATCGCCGAGGCGATAGCCGGTACGCGCCTGCGGCAAAAGATACGGGCAGTTGGACATGGATTCCATGCCACCGGCGACGACGATTTCCGATTCACCCAGCTGAACGGCTTGCGCGGCGAGCGCGACCGCTTTTAGGCTGGAGCCGCAAACTTTGTTGATGGTCATGGCCGCTACACGCGGCTCGCAGCCGGCTCTCAGGGCGGCCTGGCGCGCGGGATTCTGGCCAAGTCCGGCCTGCACGACATTGCCCATGATGACTTCGTCGACCTGCTTGACCTCAAGGCCGGCGCGGCGAATGGCTTCGGCAACAACTTTTGCGCCGAGCTCCGGAGCGGAGAAGCCCGCAAGGCCGCCCTGGAATTTTCCAATAGGCGTGCGAACTGCGGAAAGAATGACGGGAGTCTCGGTATTCATCGCTTACCTCCGAAGGTCAAACTATAAAGGGGCGACGCCCTAGTATAGCGCGTTGCGGCGGAAGCTACTGGAGGCTCGGGCCGCGCCGGCAAGCGAGCAGAAAAAAACTAGCGGCTCCGAGTCTCTCAAAAACGGCTTGCTGGGCGCAGCCTACTGCGCCCAGTCCTAGGGCGGACTCCTCAGGTCGCGCGCTTCAGTTTATTCTTTCACGCCAGGGTAACCTGCCGAACGGGCCTAAGGAAAACTGCCTTTCAGCCTGCATTAATTTGCGGCCGCGGTGTTGGGCTGCATTTCGTCGGCGCTCGGGCCGTAGAGGCCGGGGACGGCGACATTAATCAAGCGCAGGTACACGGTGAGCTGCGCGCGATGATGGATGTGATGGTTCAAGATCATCCCGCGAATCGCGGCAACGCGCGGCATGGCGAAAATCTCCTGGCCACCCGCAAGCAGCCTCCAATTCTTCAGCATTTCCGCGTCGCTGACGCTGGAGAGAGCGGTGCGTGCAGCTGCGACATTCTTGTCGAACACAGCAAGCAGTTCCTTGCGGTTGTCGATCTTTGGAGGTTGCCAGCTGGGACCACCAACGGGCGCGTAGTCGAGCTCTTCGCTCTGAATGGTCGTCGGCAGCCACTCCACCATGGTAGCGACGTGGCTGGCGAGCCAGCCTAGCGTGCCGGATTTGTCATGCGGTTTCCAATGCCACTTTTCGTCCGGACAGCGTTCCAGCACTTTGCGGGTGCCTTGCATTTCCTGATCAAATTCCGCGAGCATCGATTGTCCAATGGTCATTTGTGTATGCCTCCTGTCGACGGGTGCTTCGAGGGCAGGTATCATAGGCGAATAAAAAGCGAACCGTCAAGACTCTTTTTTGGTGGTCTCTTTTTTGCTAGCTTTGCTAGCCTTACGAAATCGCCCGAGTTCCCCCCTTCCCCTACCGCAGTTTGTTGCTCGGCCGCGGTCCTTGGTTACCTTCAAAACTCCAAATTGTCATGGCCGCGAACTTTGAGTTTGAGTTGACAGCGCCTTCACAAGGAACAAAATGGCGATATGCCACACCAATTCTCAACTTCTTATGTAGGAGATTCTATCGGTCTATTCCATTATTACAAGAAGCTCGGCGAACGGGCTATGGCGCAGTGTCCCGATGAAGGCCTGTTCACCAAGCTTGACGCAGAATCGAACTCCATCGCCCTTATCGTAAAACATATGGCCGGGAACATGCGTTCGCGCTGGACGGATTTTCTGACCACCGATGGCGAGAAGCCGGATCGCAACCGCGACACGGAATTTGAAGACCCGCCAACGACGCGCGCCGCGCTTTTGGAATTGTGGGAGCGGGGCTGGAAATACGTCTTCGACGCGCTGCAGCCGCTCACGGACGCGGACTTGGGTCGTAGGGTGACGATTCGAACAGAGCCACACTCCGTGATGCAGGCGATCCACCGCCAGATCGCTCATTATGCCCACCATGTGGGCCAAATCGTGTTTCTGGCGAAACATCTCACTGCGAAGGCCACCGGCAAGTGGGAATCGCTAAGTGTTCCGCGGGGTAAATCGGCTGAGATCAACGCCAAGGTAGCGTCGGGAGAGGTCTCGCAGCGCGCCACGCTGTTTTCTGCAACGCAATCGAACGCCGACGTCGCGGCCGGGCGCAAATCGCAGCGTTGAGCGCTGAATCTTCGAAAAACGAGCTTATCCACAAACGAATCCCTCTTAGTTTCCGGTTCTGCTCGAATTCGGCTACCCTTTTTAATCCATGGAGACCCTTTTCGAAATGGAGCCGCACGAAGAGAGCGGCCTAAAACTGAACCAAGCACAGCGTCGTGCGATCCTGCACGGCGAAGGACCGCTGCTGGTGATCGCAGGCGCGGGCACGGGAAAAACGCGCGTCATCACCGAGCGCATCCGCCAACTGCTGTGTTCGAATCCGGAGGTTTCCGGCGAAAACATCCTGGCGCTGACCTTCACGAAAAAAGCCGCCGGCGAAATGAAAGCGCGCGTGGTGAAAGCCACGGGCGAACGCGGGAAAGCGGTGACGGTCGCAACGTTTCACTCCTTCTGCGAAACGCTTCTGAAGGACACTGACCCGGAGCGCATGGTTCTGGATACGGTGGACCATTGGATCCTCCTGCGCCGGAACTTGGCCCGTCTGCAGCTCGACCAGTACCGGCGCCTGGCCGAGCCCGGGCAATTCCTAAACGATTTCGTGGAGTTTTTCTCCCGCTGCCAGGACGAGCTGGTTTCCGCCGGAGATTATCAGCAATACGCCGACCTGCTTGCGAGGGAACTCGAATCCGAGCGCGGCATGCTGGACTCCGACACACTTGCCGAGCGCGAAGAAATGGTCGCTCGCGAACAGGAAATTGCGCGTGCCTATCGCGCTAGTGAAGAGCTGCTACGAGAAAAGAAGCGCGTTTCGTTCGGATCGTTGATTACTGAGGCAGTGGCGCTGCTCGAAAAGGACGCGACGCGGCGGGAATCGCTTCGGCAGCGCTTCCACTACATCCTCGTGGACGAATTTCAAGACACGAATATCGCGCAACTTCGTCTGCTGGAGCTGCTGGCGGGCGAATCTCGAAATATTTTTGCCGTCGGTGACAACGATCAGGCGATTTACCGTTTTCGCGGCGCTTCGTTCGCGAGCTTCCAGCTCTTTCTACAGAAATTTGCGGGATGGCAGGCGGGCGGCGACTCCGGACAATTTCGCGTCAGCCTGACAGAGAATTACCGCTCGACGCCGAACATTTTGCGCGTGGCCACGCAGGTCATCGGGCAGAACACCGTGAGCGCGGATTTTCCCAAGAAATTCCTGAGCGCCAAGCGTCCCGAAGGCGAGAAGATTCGCATCGTCGAGCTTGCCAACGAAGAAGAAGAAGCGCGCTGGGTAGCGAACGAAGTGCAGCGCATGCATAGCACGGGCCGCCGCTGGATGGACTTCGTCGTTTTGTACCGCCAGCACGCCCACCGGGACGAACTGGCGCGCGAACTTGTGGCGCGCAAGATTCCTTTTGTCATTAGCCGGCTTTCCATCTTGGACCATCCCCTTGTGAAAGACGTGCTGGCCTATCTGCGAACGATCGCTCGGCCGTTCGATGATATTTCGTGTGCGCGCGTGCTTTCCGCACCCGCGTGGAACTTGCAAGCGAAAGACCTGTTGCGCCTGGCGGAACGCGCGGCCAAAAAGCGCGGTACCGCGCTGTACCACGCCTTGCAAGCGCCGCAATCTGAGCTGCCGTTCGACGGATCGAAAGCACAATTAGCGGAGTTGTTGGGGTTCCTCTCGCTGCAGCGCAAAATCATAAAGCGGCACACCGCGCGGGAAATCCTGGCAGATTTGCTCGAATGGCTGGAAGTGCTGAAACGCGCAAGCGGGCAAGATTACAAATACGTGGCGCGTCTCGCCCAGTTTGTGAAAGAGTGGGAGCCCAAAAGCGACACGCGCAGCCTGCCGGAGTTTCTCGAATATCTGGACTATTTCGAACAAGCGGGCGGAGTCGTGGCTCTCGAAGACGACGCGCCAGCCGATGCCGTGCGGCTGATGACTGTGCATGCGGCGAAGGGGCTGGAATTTCCTCACGTGTTTGTTCTGCGCGTGAACAACAAGAAATTTCCCGCGACCGAAAGGCCGCGCGTGTTCGAATTTCCCGCAAGGCTGATGAAGGAAGGCGAGCCGGCCGAGCAATTCCATATTCAAGAAGAGCGGCGGCTTTTTTATGTGGCCCTGACACGCGCGCAAGAGCGGCTGACGCTGACCACGCTCACGGAAAAAAGGGGCAAAGTGCCGGTGTTCATCGAAGACATTTTGATGGATTCCACCTTGCAGCGCCGCGATGTGCGGCAAATGATGCCGAAGCTTCCCGTGGTCCGTGAAAATGCCGCGGCTAAAGCCGGCTCGGGATCAGAAAGCGGAGAACTTTTTCCGGTTTCTTCGGAGCCGGCAAAAATCTTTTCGCGGATTGCCGATTGGGCGGAAACATTTCACCCCGCGCGTCCAGAGCCTCTGGCGCTCAGCCCTTCGGCCGTGAACGGCTATCGCACCTGCCCGCAGCAGTATTTGTTCGGCTATCTGTGGGCGCTGAAAGAAGGACCGCGGGCGTCCCTGAGCTTCGGCAGCATCATACACAACACCATCAAGCGATTTCTCGTTGAATTGCGCAAAGGCAACAAGCTTCCGTTTGACGAAGTCCAGAGCATTTTTGAAATGGAATGGCGGTCGGTCGGCTTCGAAGATGAATACCAGGAAGAGGAGTACAAGAAAGATGGCATCGAGCAGTTGCGCGCGTTTCATACCGCGGTGATGGCTGCGCCTCCGCAGATTTGCGAGCAAGAGAAGCGCTTCGAATTGCCTCTCGACAACAACGTCATCATCACCGGCCGCATGGACCAGGTGAATTCCCTTGGCCGCAAGGACGTGGAGATCGTGGATTACAAAACGGGCCGTCCCAAAAAGGAATCGCTCGCGAAAAAAGATCTGCAGCTGAGCCTCTACGCCCTCGCCGCGAAAGAGATTTTTGAATGGAATCCGGTGCGGCTCGTCTTCCACTACTTGCAGAACAATCAAATCCAGGTGACCACGCGCGATTCGAAACAGCTCGAGGAAGCGCAGTCGATCGTGCAGGACGCCGCCGCAGATATTCGCGCGGGACACTTTCCTCCGCGGCCTTCGCCGTCGGTTTGCCGCAGCTGCGCCTACAAACCCATTTGTCCCGCCCACGAAGAAGAGTTGAGCGCGTGAAGGAAGCCACTGGCATGAGAAACAGTTTGGAACGAAATGCTCGTGTCGTAATGAAGTCTTTGATCTTCGCTGCCGTTCATTTTCGTTTCAATGTATGCTCCCTACGATGCCTCCAAAATTCTGGCGCTGGCCGCCACTTGCCGGCCCCACTCTCGCGTTTCAGTATCGAGCCGCTTTCCTCCCTTCTCGTTCAAAGAGTAGTCTTTCGCCCGCCGGTTGTTCTCCGTGGGCTTCCATTCGCCCTTGATGAGCCCATCCGTGTGTAATCGCTGAATCGCGAGAAACAGCGACCCCGCATTGAGGCGGAAAACACCCTTGCTCCTTTGTTCGATGCGGGCGGAAATCCCGAATCCGTGCCTGGGTTCCAGCGGCAACGTTTTCAAGATGAGCATGTCTAGCGTGCCCTGCACGACGTCACTCGGCTTGTCGGGCATCAACCGTTCTTCCTTCCCTTGGCTGCCCGGGGGGGGAGCATGCACCTTTCAAAAGGAGACTTGGGAGAAAGCCTTGATGCCGGCAGGCGAATTGTCGGGAGGTCTCTACCCTGTCGAAAGGGCGCGCCAGAGAGCCCAACAGTACGGGCAGTTGCGCCACCTCGCCGAAGACACAGGGGGTGGCGCGCCGCTGGCCAGCCAAATCGGACCTGAATTAGCGCGCCAAGCCCGTGTAATACCCTCCGCGCGTAAGGATGGTCAGCCCCGGCCGCTTCACTCGCACTTCGATGGAATGATAATCAGCGCTGCGGTCTGTGCCGGTCGGCGTGTACGCCAGGGTGTACTGGTTGCGCGCTTCTTCGGTAACGCGCGAGTAAAACTCTTCGATGTCCTCCCGCTTCAGTCCGTAATAGACATCTCCGCCCGAATCGTGCGCATATTTGGCGAGCCGTTCGAATCTGCGGTTGATAACGGCGCTCCCCACTCCCACGCCATACACCGCAATATCATACCGGAGCAGTTCTTTGATGACGGTGTCGTATTTGTTGGTGTTGACTTTTGGGTTGTTCATGCCGTCGGAGACAAGCAAAATGATTTTCCGGCGGCGCCGCTCCGGGTCGCGGTCCTTGAGCAACTGGGCGGCAGCATAGACAGCATCGTCGAGCGCCTTCGTGGATTGCGTTTTGATAATCATCGTGGTTTCGGGCGTTCTGGGAGCGTCGCTCGTGGCCGAATGGCCGTTGATACTGGGACTATCGGTGATGGTCGAGCTGGAAGGTCCGGCGGAGGGCTCTTGGTCCAGCCGCGTGCGCTTGAGTTGAGTCAGCAGCTTGTCCTGGTCGCTGGTGAACCCTCTTCCTTCATGGAAATATTGATCGAAGCGGCAAACATAAACTTCATCGCTGGCGCTTAAGCCGGCGACCATGGCATCAAGGCTCTGCATCACCTCGCGCGCGTCACTGCGTTTCAGGTCGTTGTCGATGAGCAAGACCAACGAAAGCGGAACGGGATCCGCGCTGAAATAGGCGATTTTTTGTTCCACGTTGTCTTCGAAAATGCGAAAGTCCCCTTTGTTTAAGTCCGGTACGAGGTTGCCGGAACGGTCTTTCACCGTCACCGGCACGATGACCTGGGTAACCGGAACGCGAATCGTGGGCGGCTGCTGCTGCTGAGCCACAGGCGTGGGAGTCTGGGGCTGTGCAGGGGCCGCCGTGCCTTGTTGGGGCTCGCGGGGCGGCGCGGGCAATTGTCGGGTGCGCGCCCCTAGAGAAAAGAAGGTTGTTACCACCAAGAGAACCACGGACAAGAGAACGCTTTTTCGTAGACTTTTCATGGTCCTCAGGCCAAACTTCGTATTGAATTTATCCGCTCGGTCAGATTCAGTTGCGCACATCCCACGAGGCGCTCAGCGGCATCCTATTGGGCGGCGAGGACCCGCGTGGCGCTTTTGGCGGGCATCTTGTAACCAGGAAAGTATACATGCGTTCGATAAAGAAGATTGTGACGCGCCGCACAGCAGCATTGGTTGTCTGGGCGCTGGCGGCACCGGTGTGGGCGCAAGAGCCGGCGCAACAGCCCGCACAGCAGAGCGATCAACAAACGTCGACCATCAAGACCGAGGTCGGCTTGGTCAATATTTTTGCCACCGTTCGGGATAAGAAAAAACACAACGTGCCGGATCTCAAGAAGGAAGACTTCCGCGTTTTCGAGAACAACCAGGAGCAGAAAATCGCCTTCTTTTCAGCGGAAAAAACTCTTCCGATTACGCTAGGGCTTCTCATTGATACCAGCGGCAGTGAACAGGATCGCCTGCCCGCGGAGCAGGATGCCGCCTCCCGTTTCTTGAACCAAGTCCTTCGTAAAGGTGACGAAGCTATGGTTCTCTCGTTTGATCTCGACGTGGACCTGCTTTCCGACTTTACCGAAGATCGAGCCCAGCTTCACCGCGCCATTTACCGCGCGCAGATCAACGCTGCCGGACCCATGGTGACGCCCGGCACCTTGCCTTCCGGCCCCAACGGAACGCACATGTACGACGCGATTTGGGTGGCTTGCGGGGAAAAATTGGCCACTGAAGCGGGCCGCAAAGCTCTGGTGATTATCACCGACGCGGAAGATTTTGGCAGCAAGGTCACTGTCGACGAAGCCATCGAAGCCGCCCAGCGCACCAATACGGTCGTACACTTCTTGCTGGTGCACGATCCGGGCCAAGGCTGGCGCCCGGACATCGCGCACAAAATCGCCGACCAGACCGGAGGCCGCGTCATCGAAGTGTCCTCCGAGAAGCATCTTCAAGAGGCCTTCGATCAAATCTCAGAAGAATTACGGAGTGAGTACACCATCGGATACTACCCGACGAACTCGGCGCGCGATGGCACTTTCCGCAAAATCAAAGTGGAAACAACCGACAAAGACTGGAAAGTGCTGGCCCGCAGGGGCTACTACGCTCCCAAAGGCTGAGCCGCTCTGGAGTCTGGGGATGATGCAAAGTCGCGGCCGATGAGTCCCCTAACATTGGCCGCTACATTTGTATTTGCTGTCTTTGGGCAAAAGTAAACGGCGCGGAAGCTTAGCGAGTCCCGTCCAGACTGCGCTTACACAAATCCGATAAAACGTCCCGCCGCGACGATGCCCACCCATATCAGGATCGAAACCAACCCGGAGACTCTCGCTTTGACAGGCAAGACCGCGCGGTCATCCCAGCTGCCCACATCTCGATTGACGATCCAATGAAAAACCAGCGCGTGCACCCCAGCCAAAAAAATCAGCAACATCTTCAAGCGAAACGCGGGGTTGCCGTACACCTTGACGGCTTCTGAGGAAAACAACAGCCCTCCCGTAATCACCTGAAGGGCGAATCCCGCCCAAGCCCAGGGAAGCAGGCGGCTCGCCAGCTCCGTGACGCGCTCCCGTCGCATCAGCCAGCCCAATAAGCGCAAATCCAATACGCCCACTGTCCCTACGAGCGCCGCCATTCCCAGCAGATGCATAGTCTCAATCGCCGGGAACAGCCATAGCGATTCGCGGATCGCGGCTCCCACCGCAGTCTGCTCCAACCACTTGCAGAATGCCAGCAGGCCGGGCATGCCTACGGAGCCGCCGAGAGTACTTTGCCGTTGGAAAGCTGCACCGTAATCAACGACATATAGGGCGAGCCGTCTTTGGCTGGAAAACCGTCAACCATGATCTGGTCGCCGCGCTTCAGGGTATCGCGCGACCACCCACCGAACCGCGTCAGCATCCCGAGACTCCCTAACTCGAACTTCCAGTTGGTGAGCTTGCCTTTCTCGTCTCGAACGTCCGCATAAATGTAGGCATGTGGGTTGATCCACTCGAAACGAGTAACCGTCCCTTCAAGCTTCAGGGGATGCTTGGTGTCAAACTGCGCCAGCCCGTGGTGGGCCCACAGGGAAGGAACGCCAAACAAAACCCCTACCAGCACCACAGCGGCCGCTACGTTGCGCGCCAACACTATCCGCGCCCAAGCGCGATGAACGCATCGTTTCAGCTTCACGATCGGTATCGCCTTCCCGGGCTGGAATCGCTAGTCACCAGATATTTAGATTACCACAGCCATTACAGTCGGATCGTAAAGAACCCGCTTCTCCCTGTAGAGGCAAGAAGGCCGACTAGATGTAGCTGCTAAATGTAAAAATAAGCGGTCGAACTTGGTAGCGCTAACGGGATTAGCGACCTACCTCCAAGAACATCAATAAAAACGGGGCTTTTGGGCAACAGTTGCAACAGTTGGGCAGCAGTTCCGGTACCGAGCCCGATGCAGGTTGAAACGATCCCGAGGCCTACCCGGTCAGACGTTGCGCTAGAATCTGAGGATCATGCCCGCAATCCCGTGGCGAACCTTCGGTGCTCCTGACCCCAATGGCGATTTCGCCGCGCTGCTCTCCTATCTCCCGTTGAAGAGCTATTGGAGGGTCTTCCCCTTTTTCTTTTATACGGCGCAGGTCATGAAACAGTTGGCGTCAGCGCGGGGCTTGCTCGGCTACGCGCTTCTTGCCCGGCCGCTCTCGAAGCGATTCTGGACGCTCTCTGCATGGAAGAATGGAGAGGCGCTGCGAGCCTTCGTCCAGCATCCACCCCATCTCCGCATCATGACCGCCCTCGCCCCGCACATGGACAAGACGAAGTTCATTCGCTGGACCGTCAAGGGTTCCCAGCTTCCCTTGCAATGGGACCATGCGCTCGAGCGATTTGATGGCAACCACACCACCAAAGACGGATAGCATGCCCGTGGCCACTTCTCTGTCGGCAGAAACCGCAGGCCGTGTGATTCGGATTCAGGCGTTCACGCTCGTCTGGATGACTGTAGAGGCGGCGGTGTCGTTGGCTGCTGCATGGACGGCTCGCAGTGCGGCTCTACTCGGTTTCGGAGGCGACAGCGCAGTCGAACTGATCTCGGCGGTAGTGGTGCTCCGCCGTTTCCGCGTTACATCTCACGACGTGCACGCTGAGGAACGAGCAGCTAAAATCGCAGCAGCTTTGCTCTTCGTCCTCGCGGTATTTGTGGTTTTAGCTTCGGTCCTGTCCCTGCTCGGGCACATCGAACCCCGGTGCAGTGCTGTTGGGATAGCCCTGCTGATTCTCGCCGCCGTGGTCATGCCTTGGCTCGCAAGACAAAAACGGCGGCTCTCGGTGACCACCAACAGCGCAGCATTGAGGGCCGACGCTGCCGAATCTGCGGTCTGCGGTTATCTGGCCTTGATTGCTCTGGCCGGCCTTGCCGTCAATGCGATTTGGAAGGTAGGTTGCGCCGACCCGGTCACCGCGCTGTCTCTGTTGCCCTTGATTGTGCATGAAGGATGGGAGGCGATGAAGGGCAACCCGTGCTGCGTTGTGGTCTGAACGAACTGCGTTCGCTCGCCGCATCCGCTGTAGGTAGAATCAGGTTCATGGAAACCAAGGAAAAGCATGAAGCACTTACGCTCACGCCTCGTTTCACGGAAGCTGTCGATTACGCACGCCAGATACACACCGGCCCGCGCAAAGGGACGCAAGTGCCCTACATGGCTCATCTGCTGGGTGTCGCTTCGCTGGTAACGGGAGAAACCGGACACGTTCCTTTTGCCGTGACGGAAGACATGGTCATCGCGGCTCTTTTGCACGACGCCGTGGAGGACGCAGGCGGGATGCCTCGGCTGCACGATATTGAAGCCAAGTTCGGGAAGGAAGTCGCCGACATCGTGAAGGGCTGCACCGACAGCTTTGAAGCGGACAGCAACAGAAAGGGGCGATGGGAACAGAGGAAGGCTTCGTACATCAAGAGGCTGCGCGAGGAACCCGAGTCAGAAGGCACCCTGCTAGTGTCGGCCGCAGACAAGTTGTACAACGCCCGTGCCATCCTTGAGGACTACAAAGAGATCGGAGCGGAGGTCTGGAAGTGGTTCAAGCGAGGGCGCAAAGAACAGCTTTGGTATTTCGACGAACTGCTCAAGATTTATGAGGCCAGATGCCCGAACTGGCGGATCGTCAAAGAACTCAAGGGCGTAGTCGATGAACTGGCAAGAGTCTCGGGCGCTGGATGAAGGTCTCCTTTAAAGAAGTACTCACCGAAGTCTGGCGGCAGGCGCCCGTTCCAGAACGCCAAGACCGTCGAGCTAGGGTCTGCGAGTTACGCTGTTCGACGCACTCCCAAACGTGGCCTTCGGAAAGTGGATTTCGAGTTCGAGTGCAACGAGATTCGGGGGCTGGAACAGAACCCGCAGACCAAATCCCGCTGGGCGCAAACGACACGATCCGGCAAGAAGGTGATGCAGTTCCTTTAGCGAGGGCGGCTACGTGGCGGAAGTGGTTGATGGGAAGGTGGAGTTCTACGGTAGGCATGCTGGTTCAAGCCTTTGGGGTGTTTACATGGGGTGTTTACCTGAATTGACTCGTAAACCGAGGGGTGTTACGTGTTACCACCCAGCAAACAAACCCGCCTACGGGAGTTCGGAGAGCAATTCCATGCTGAGTGACATCGACCCCAATGGCCTTTTTCCGTGCGCGCGGCCGTCTCCCGAGGGGATGAGGCGGTACAAGGCGTTCAAGGGCCACTACTTTGATGGGTATCAGCGCCACCCTTGCACGTGCAAGCCAACATGCGACACGCATTGCGATGGCCGGAAGTGCGGATGCCCGGCCTGCTACTGGAGCTATTTGGACTTTTGCGGCTTCGGCAGCCAAAGTTCCGCTAAATCCGCCTGAAGAGGCGGCGTCACGCTTGTCGCATTGGCGCGCATCAAAGGCGTTCATCGCATTCACGTACTGAGGCACGGGGATTTTCATCCTCAGTGGTTTTTTGGGGTTTTGGTAGCGCTAACGGGAATCGAACCCGTATTTCGGCCTTGAAAGGGCCGCGTGCTAACCGTTGCACCATAGCGCCACGCTTTGCGAGGTGAATATCCTACCTAGAATAAGAGAATTCTTCGGTACGGACAAGCAGCTATCCGTGCGGAACGCCCACGCTCGGCCCGTATCGACCTGTCTTGCTAAACACCGATTTTGTTCATTTGAGCCCAGCAGCTGTGACGCCCATCCTTGACCCGCGTGGCCCTTGGCCCATACTGCACCCAGAGGTGCTTTATGCCAGCACTGGTAGAAGTTGCCGATTCCTCCGTCATTGCGGAGGCTTTGAGCGTACGCGCTCCTGATCTTCTCGGTTTCGCCAGACAAGTTGCAGGCGATTCGGAACTGGTTCTCGCTGCCATGGACGCGCTCGGTTCCGCAACTCCCCGCGTCCGTTTTGCCGCCAGCAGACTGCTGCGCATCGTGAGCGAAAACTCCCCGGCAGGGCTCTACCCGCACTTTGATTTCTTCGTGCGCCTGCTGCGCGACAAAAACAGCATTCTGCGGTGGAATGCCATGCTTACGCTGGGCCATCTGGCTGCAGCGGACCATCAGAAAAAGCTGGATGCGATTCTCGATTCTTATCTTGTCCCAATTTCCGGCAAGAACCTGATGGATGCGACCAACACGATTCGCGGCGCGGCATCGATTGCCCGAGCGAAACCTTATCTTGCCGATCGAATCGCCAAGACCATTCTCGCGGTCGAGAAGGCTCGCTACGCAACTCCCGAATGCCGCAACGTAGCCATCGGCCACGCCATCCACGCGCTCGATGAATTTTTCCCCTTGCTTCAGGACCAGCGCGCCGTGCTCTCTTTCGTGAAACGCCAGGGGAAAAACGCAAGGCGCTCCACCCGCAATAAGGCTCGCAAGTTCCTGGCGAAATGCCAAGCAACCCCGGGTCAGACTGCCCCTTGCGAGCTCTCCGATTCCTATTAAGTCGCGCAAAAATCCGGCCAAGATTCCTGTGGAGTGCGGCAGCCTTGCTGCCGCTTTTCTTCGCCGCCATGAGGTTTTGCTCTTTTTCTCTTCCCCTGCGTAGAGCTTGGAGAGACGGCGCTGATGGTCGTGGCCTAATCGATTGCTGTGGCAGTGGGCGAACACTGGAAGTAGTCTAGGCGTCTTGAGGGAGCGCGTTCCTCCATTCCGGATCGCTTATAATCAGGCCTGTGCCTCTCCTTTCGTCCGTCGTCCATCGTGAACTCGTTGCCTCTTCCTCGGACGCTGGTAAGCGTCTCGACCGCTTTATTGCTGCGCAATGCCCCGAACTAAGCCGCACGCGCGTGCAAGAGTTGATTGACTCTGGGCGTGTGTTCCTGGGCGGCAAAGCGGCAAAAAAGGGTGGGCTCCATCTTCGCGGCAGCGAAAAAATCACCGTCGAAATTTCCGAGCGCCCGGCCATCTTCGCGAAACCCGAAGCCATCCCCCTCGAAGTCCTTTACGAAGATGAAGATGTGATTGCCATTAACAAGCCCGCGGGGATGACCGTCCACGCCGGCGCTGGAAACATCTCGGGCACGCTGGTGAACGCGCTGCTTGGGCGCGGGCTACAACTTTCCAAAGGCGGCGATCCGCTCCGGCCGGGAATCGTGCACCGCCTCGACAAAGAAACTTCCGGCGTGATCTTGGTCGCCAAAAACGACCCCGCGCACGCCAGGCTTGGAGAAGCCTTCCAGAAGCGTGCCGTGAAAAAAACTTATCTCGCTCTAGTGCAAGGCATTCTGAAAGAAAAGACCGGCAGCATCGTGCTGGCCATCGGGCGCGATCCCATCCACCGCACGCGCATGGTCACTCCTCGAAAATCGGGACGCGGAGCGGCCATCGCCAATCCGCGTGAAGCCCGCACGGACTGGCGCGCGCTCACCCACATCGCCAACACCACGCTCGTCGAAGTCCAACTCCATACCGGGCGGACCCATCAAATCCGCGTGCACTTCTCCGCGCTGAAGCATCCCGTGGTCGGCGACACGCTCTACGGCGCAACGGCGCAATTGCGAATCGGCAACCAGACACTCCCCAAGTTGCCGCGCAATTTTTTGCACGCCGCGAGGATCGGCTTTCCCCAGCCGCGAACCGGCGCGTGGACCGAAGTTCGTGCGCATTTGCCGGGGGAACTCCGCGATTTCTTGAAGCAGCTTTGCGTCGCTGCCGGCGAGCCGCAAAGCCGAATTGACGCTGCGCTCGCAGCATACCTATAATTCTTCCATCCATGTATCGGCGAAACGTTTTCCTGACGGCTCTTTTGACGGCCGCGCTTTTGCTTCCCGCCCGGGCGCAGCAGCCTCCCGCCAATGCGAAGCAGCAACAAGCGCCGGCCCCCGCGCAGCCTCCCAACCAGCAAGCGCCCGAGCAAAGCGGTCAAACCTTCAAACGCGAAGTCAACCTCGTCGACGTCCTCTTCACCGTCCTAAACCGCCGCAATAAATTGGTGCCGGATTTGGACGAGAAGGACTTCAAGGTCTTAGACGATGGCAAGCCGCAGGAAATTCGCTATTTCAGCAAGCAGACGGATCTGCCGCTGCGCATCGGCATGTTGCTCGACACTTCCAACAGCATTCGCGACCGCATTAAATTTGAACAGGACGCTTCCGTGAATTTTCTCTTCAGCGTGTTGCGTCGCAATAAAGACGAAGCGTTCGTCATGACTTTCGATGATGAACCGCAAATTATCCAGCCGTTCACCAGCGATACCGGGGCATTGCGCGACCAGATCATGAGCACGCGTGCGGGCGGCGGCACCGCGATTTACGACGCCATCTACGAAGCTTGTGCGAAACAGTTGAACCATCCGCCGCGGCCTCCTGGGGACCAGCCCGATGTGGTTCGCCGGGTGATGATTCTTATCAGCGACGGCGAGGACAATCTGTCCACGCACACGCGCGCCGAAGCCATCGAGCTCGCGCAGCGCACCAGCGTGGTGATTTACACCATCAGCACCAGCACGCAATGGGTCTCTCTGGAAGAAACCAACCCGGAAAAAACCGCCGACCGCAAATATCATCTCACTGAGGGAGACAAGATTTTGCAAGACGTTGCGGAAGAAACCGGTGGGCGCGCATTCTTCCCCTATCACGTGGACGATCTCGACCAATCTTTCCAGGACATCGGCGACGAGCTGCGCAACCAGTATTCGATTGCCTATCAACCGGTGAACTACGTGCTCGACGGGCGCTATCACAAGATCCGCGTCGAAGTGCCAGATCACAAGGGTTATCAAGTGCGGGCGCGGCGTGGATACTATGCGCGCGCGAACCCGAGCACAAACACGCCCTCCGACCCCGGCTCGGGGACGTCACAAGGAGCACCACAAGGGACCTCGAAGCCCTGATTTGTAAAAGACGGGCACGGCAGGGGCATTGGCGACAAGATCCACGCTGTGTTCGTGGTGACGGCGCCTCTGTTTAGGTCCAGCCACGATTCCTCAGGCCTGAAGGCCTGAGCTACAGCGCTCGATTTGAACTGACAGGACGACGCAACGTTCCTTCGACTGCGCTGCGGATAAAGCTGCGCCCTGACATGAGAAAGCCGTTCAAATTGCAAGGCGTAGGTTCCCACCTCCGGTCCACCTGCCGACTGAAAGTTCGGTTACAATATTTATTCGTCCCCGAGATTGAGGCGCGAGCGTGATTCACCGGTACGTCTTCCACAACGAGAGCCTTCTTCCCATCGAGAAAGTTCGGCTTTCTCCGGGCCAGGTGGGGCTGATTTGCGGCTGGGGCATCTTCACCACTGTGCGCATTACGCGCGGCGAGGCGTTTGCCTACGAGCGCCACTACCGCCGGCTGGAAAAAGACGCGGGAATCATTCGCCTGCCGATGTTGTACACGGCGGCAAAAATCAGCGTGCATCTCCATGAGGTGATTCGCGCCAACAAAGTCGTGGAAGGCTGCGCACGGATCTACCTGGTCCACAATTCGGTGGGATACTGGCAAAGCAACGAGCACCGCCCGCCGGTCGATCTCATCATTTACAGCGCCGGCCTGCCTGGCTACCGCGAAGTCGTCCGCCTGGGGCTGCGCGCGCACGGCCGGCACGCTGCTTCTCCGCTCGCGGGCGTGAAAACCATTTCCTGGCTGAACAATGTGTGGTCGATTGCCGAGGCCAACAAAGAAGGCTTCGACGAAGCGGTGATGCTGAACGAGCGCGGCGAAGTGGCGGAATGCACGTCGGCAAATATTTTCGCAGTGAAAACGGGAAAAATCCTTACGCCGCCGCTCAGTTCCGGTTGCCTCGAGGGCATCACCCGCGGCATCCTGCTGGAGATTGCGCCGGGAGCGGGCCTGCCCATCGTCGAACAGACTTTGCGTCCCGAGGACCTGTTTTCCGCCGAGGAAGTTTTCATTACTTCGACCAACCGGAATTTGATCAGCGTGGGAGAGATTGCCGGGCACCGCATTCCAGCGCCCGGTCCGGTGTGTCATCGGCTGATCGAACTTTTCGACGCCCACGTTTCCGAGTACGTCACCCGCCGCCTCGCCTCTGCTGCCAGATAGAAACGCATGCTCTCAAATCGCGCAAAAATGTTTCGGGAGCTACAGGCTTAAATGGCCAGCGGCACCAATCTGGACGCTGTGCAAGCAGAGGCGCGAGCGGAAGCCGCAGCGAAAGCCGTCTTTCCGATTCTTTTTTCCATCAGCTTTTGCCACTTATTGAATGACACGGTGCAATCACTGATCCCCGCGATTTATCCATTGCTGAAAGCCAGCTTCCATCTGAATTACGGGCAAGTCGGGCGGATTGCGCTCACGTTGCAGCTGACCGCCTCGTTGCTGCAGCCGGTGGTTGGTCTGTACACGGATCGACGGCCGCAGCCGTACTCGCTCGCGGTGGGCATGGGCATCACGATGGTGGGCTTGCTGGCATTTGCCATGGCGCCCACGTATTTGACGATTCTTGGCGCTGCTGCATTTGTGGGCATCGGCTCGGCGGTATTCCATCCCGAGTCTTCGCGCGTGGCGCGCATGGCTTCCGGCGGGCAGCACGGCATGGCGCAATCGCTGTTTCAAGTGGGCGGAAACGCGGGCTCGGCCATCGGTCCGCTGCTGGCGTTTATCTTTATCAAGGGACAGGCGCACATCGCCTGGTTTTCATTCCTGGCGCTGCTGGCGATTGTGCTGCTCGTGAACATCGGCGCGTGGTTCCGCAAGAACAGGCGACTTCAGACTAGACCCGTGATTGTCGATCCGGAGCATCTTGCTTCGCTGGGCCCGATGCATGCGCATGCGGCGTTGTCCAATCGGCAAATCGGCTGGAGCCTCGCGATTCTCGTAGCACTGATGTTTTCCAAATTCTTCTACCTCGCAAGCATCATGAGCTACTACACGTTCTACTTGATGAACAAATTTCAGCTCACGATCCAGAACGCGCAGTTGCATCTGTTCCTGTTTCTGGGGGCGGTGGCGGCGGGAACGTTTATCGGCGGGCCGGTGGGCGATCGCGTGGGCCGCAAACTGGTCATCTGGTGGTCGATTCTTGGCGTACTGCCGTTCACGTTGATTCTGCCTTACTCAAATCTCTTGTGGACCAGCATTTTGAGCGTGGTCATCGGACTGATTCTCGCGTCCGCGTTTTCCGCAATTCTGGTTTACGCGCAGGAGCTGATGCCGGGGAGAATCGGCGCGGTGTCGGGGTTATTTTTTGGCTTCGCGTTTGGAATGGGCGGAGTCGGCGCAGCGATTCTCGGCAAGCTCGCCGATATGACCAGCATCGATTTTGTCTACCATGTCTGCGCGTACCTGCCGGCGATTGGCATCCTGACGGCGTTTCTGCCGGATTTGGGTCCGGTGAAAATGCATCCAGCGAAGCCTGCCACACCTTAAGAGCGACTCTCCGATCGGCGCTTGGGAATCCGAAAGAGAATCCGCAACTCCAAAACAGAAGGCAGGGGCCGAAGCCCGCCCTCGATCGCCTTGCAGATTGCGGATGCTAACGCTCAGAAGATCAGCTTCAGAGCGAACTGCATCTGGCGCGAGGAGCCGAAATCGCCCGTTGGAAAGCGTGTGCTCTGAATCTTGCCAAAGGAGCCGCTGGTCGCCGTGAGAACCGGGTTGCCCATGTTCGGGTGGTTTAACAAATCGAACACCTCCGCCCGGAACTGGAGATTGAGTCTTTCGGTAACCTTGGTGTTCTTGGTGACGGAGAAGTCGGTGTTCAGGAAGCCCGGGCCGGTAATCGCATCGCGGCCAAGACTGCCTGGGTGACAAGTGCCCGGAATTGCGGGGTAGACGTTAAAATTTTGGGAGCTTGGGTTCGTACTTAAGGGGACGTCGCTGAAAGTACAGGGGCTCGCGAAGGCAGCATTCGGGGTAGCAGCACAGTCAGGAATTGCCGGTGCACCCCCCTGGGGTATTCCGTTGAATGGCTGACACACCACTGCGTTGCTGAAGTACTGTGATGGGCTTCCCGTACCGGTCACGCGCTCGAGCGCGTCCGGACGCACGGTCAAAGAAATGCCTGGCCCGGGGCCGATGGCCAAAGTTGGTGTCAGAGGACTTCCTGTCTGGGCTTGCTGAGTGACTCCGAACTGCCAGCCGGAAACGAGGCGGTTCGCCTTGAAAGGCAGCTCGTAGAAGCCGCTCAGAACGAAACGGTGGCGGACGTCATACTCCGAAAGTCCATAATCGCCGCGTGGGTTGTAAGCATTCTGGAGCAAGAGGGACTCGCCCGTCGAGAGTGAATTGTAGTCCAGGGACTTGGAGAAGGTATAGGAACTTTGGAATTGCAGACCATGGGAGAAGTGTTTGTTGACCGTGGCCCAGACGGAATTGTAGTTGGAATTTCCTACGCTATTTACCTGGCCGCCGCCGCTGAGATTGCCAAGAGGGCAGCCTGATGCCGTTGCACATTGCGAGGGAAACACCGGGCTGGTCGCGGGAAGCGTGGGGAAGGGGCGAGTCGTGCCGTAGAAGCCGTTCGTAACGAAGGGCTGGTTAATGTTTCGCAAAATTTGCAGGTGCGTGCCCTTAACGCCCACGTAAGCCACTTCCACGCCAAGGGTGGAGCTGAGCTGCCGCTCAATCGTCAGGTTCCAGTCCTGGGAGTAGGCGTTGTCGAAACTCGGATTAATCGCGAAGGGGCCCAGACTGACGCCGGTACCTGCGGGGAACGGATTCTCCAAGGTTATTGCATTCGTTGAAGAGCCAAGAGATACCGGCAGAGCGAACAGCGGATTTGAACTGAGGCCAGTGACGATGTTGGTGGTCGGCGCCTGAGTCATGATGGCATAAGCGGCGCGGATGGAAGTTTTGCCGGTCTTGAAAGGATCCCAGGCAAAGCCCACTCGCGGTTGGAACTTTTTGTTATTCGTGTGATAGGGCTGGGCGGCCGAAACCAGCGTGCCGGTAGCGGCGTCGAAATTTGTGAAGCGGCCCGCCGCCTCCGACGGCGTGGAATTCCAGCCATAGCGAAGCCCGACGTTAATGGTGAAGTTGGGTTTCCATTTGAAGCTGTCCTGGGCAAAGGCGTCATAGGCAGGCTGCAGAATCTTGTCGTTGCCCGAGCCAAGCTGGTCGGTGAACAGGTTGCCTTTGTCCGCCAAGAAGTTCGCCATGGTCGTGTAGGTAAAGCTTCCAATGTTTTCCGCAATGTTGTTGTTGTAAGCGCGCCGAATTTCTCCGCCAAAAGCAAAGGTGTGCCGGCCCTTGAGCCAGCTCAGAGTGTCATTCAAGACGCCGGTGGTGTCGCCGCGGCCTTGCGGTTCGCCCGTTGGGCCACCAAAGCCCAAAGCGCCGGCGACGTTGATAAAGGGCAAGCCGCTGGCAACGGGAGAGCCTGCCGGCATGCCGATATTGAATTTCGTCGGGTCCAGAAAACCATTCGGAAGGAATGTCAGGTGGATGCGGTTAAAGCCAAGACGAAGGGTATTGGCAAGAGTCGCGCCGAAGGTGTGGTCCTCGCTCAACGTGCCCAAATGCCGGAAACCTTCGCGCGTGTCACCGAACCCGGGGACATTAGCGCCAATAGCCCCGCCCGCCGTGGGTTCCTGGCGAAGATCCTTCTGCACCGCATAGTAGCCGTGAATGCGATCCTGTTGGCGCAAGTCGAAATCAAAATCAGCAGAACCTTGGTTGAGGTTCACATTGGCAACAGTGCCCCCGGTGAAACCGGTCCAGTCTGCCTGGGCAGCAGATACATCCTTAGCTTGATGGAAATTGGCGGCAGGGAGAAGTTTTATCAGGCTGGCCACGGCGGGCGCGGTAACCGTCGCTATTTGGTTCTGGCTGGGGACCGTGCTGGTGACCGTCAAGCTCTGGTGCTGCCGCAAACCTTCGTAGGCAAAAAAGAAGAAAGCTTTATTTTTCTTGATGGGGCCGCCAAAAGCGGCGCCGAATTCGTTGCGCTTGAAGGGGGCCTGTGGCTTCGGCACGATGTTGAAAAAGTTTCGGGCGTCGAGATCGTTGTTGCGAATGAACTCAAAAGCTTCGCCATGATGAGTGTTCGTGCCGGAACGCGTGGCCATGTTGACGATGGAGCCGGAGTTTCGCCCGTACTCGGCGGGGAAAGCGGAGTTGTCAATCTTGAATTCCGACAGGGTGTCAATCGGCGGCTGGAAGGTGATCTGGTTCTGCACCGGATCGTTCATGTTGATGCCGTTGACCAGCCAATTCGTGGTGTCTTCGCGCTGCCCCGCGGTGTTGACGCCAAAAGAGCCCTGACCACGCAGCGGAAAGGAAAGGAAGCCGTTGGCGGGCGGCGTGATGGTACCGGGAGTCAGCAGACTGAGGTCCGTAAAGTGGCGACCGTTCAGGGGAACGTCTTGCACGTACTTATCGTTAATGACTTGCCCCATGCTGTTCGTGGTGGTGTCAAGGATCACGGCGTCGGCGGTGATCTCGACAGTTGCGGAAGCCTCGCCAATTTTGAGCTGGACATTGCGAGTAACGGAGGTGGCCACGGGGAGATCAAGGTCGGTGACCACGGCCTTTTGGAAACCCGAGGCCGTGACTCCGATGTTGTAGACGCCAATCGGGAGCGAGGGGAAGAGATAGGCCCCAGCGCTGTCGGTCTGCGAAGTGGAAGAAACTCCAGTGGCCTTATTGGTTACCGTGACCTTGGCATTGGGAACCGCGGCGCCGGTAGCGTCAGTAACCACACCGTTCAGACTGGCTGTGGATTGCGCCACGGCGGGAATAACCAAGACGCAGAAAAGAAGAGCCGACAGGAAAGTGCAGACGCACGCGTTGCGAAGCGACAACCTGGTTACGACCGCTCTCATAAGTGCTGTTCCTCCTGGAGTCAAAAACTCAATCAGAATGAAAGTGAGCGCTCTCTGAAACCGATTCCGTGGTTTGCTGGGAGAACAGCACCGCCGGAACAAGCACGGTATTCCTGGGAACTAAATGGTTGCAGCAGGGCCCTATCCCCCCGAGTCGACACGCCCCCCCCTCGGGCGAGGGCAATCATAATGCCAGAGAAAAAGAGAAACTGCCTTAAAGAAAAGGCCTTGAATCAGCTACTTATGAAAAGTGGGCTCGACCGAGCGAGGCAGCCCCGGTAGATCACTCCAAAAATTTGAAGGTACCTATTGAATACGGAAGATGTGGCGAAGGCCACGCCCCTTTCCCAACTTCCGGCTGATCTCTCCTTTGAAGATTCGAGAATCTCGCGTCGCCATGCGAGAGCGGGGAAAGGACCGGAGGCCGGACTCGATTGTTGCGCAGGGGCGAACAAACGAGGCTCGTTCGATACACCCAGGATCGTCTTTTTAGTAGCGCTCAGCGCAAGCAGGAGGAGGGGAGCAAAAGCACTTGACCTTCGCGGATGAGGTCGGCGTCGTGTAGCTCGGGATTCGCGTACAAAATGCAAGACCAGGCTGTGCCATGACCGAGTTGCGATTGCCCGATGGTCCAGAGCGTGTCGCCGTGGCGAACCGTGTACTTCGTCGGGGCGGGCGTCTGAGCAAGAGAAGCGGGCACGACAATTTGCGAACCGACCTCGAGCAGGTCGGGATTGCGGACGCCGGGATTAAGCGCGAGCAGTTTTTGCCAGCGGCGACCATCGCCGAGGCGAGAGGCGGCGAACTTCCAAAGCGAATCACCAGGTTTGACGGTGACCAGGGTGAGCCTGCCAGAAATTTTCGGTGCGGGGGCGACCCGCGGCGGAGGTGGTGCCGGCAGCACAGGAAGCGCAAGCGGTGCTTCACTGAGCGCGCGCCGTGAAGCCACCGTTGGCGGCGCTGGCAAACCGAGCGGCCGTTCGAAGGGGGACCGCTTAACGAACGGCCGCAACGGAACGACTACTCGCGGGGCAGGCGGAACTACCGCGGGAGGGTCCACGGTTACAAAGGGAACTAAGGGCTGGGTCGGGGGCTTGGGCGAAGCGAGCACGGGCGCGATTGCAAATGGAAAAGGAAATTCGACGGAACGTTGAAGTTGTTGCGATTCTTTTTGTTTCCGCAGACGGCGAGCGACGTCGCCGAGCGAAACGTCGGCGGAATTCCCGGATGGCGATGCGGCATTGGCGTCTTTTGCGACGGCTGAGCCGTCAACGGCGCCTGGCAGACTCGGTGAACTCGGTGTCGATGCCGGCTGCGGATTCTTCCGCGCTTCTAACTCGGCGCGATCTTCCGGCGTAAGGATGTGCTCGCGCTTCAGGTCTTCAGCTGTGTAAACGTGCTTGCATTTCTGTTGCGGATTTTGTTTGCGGGCGCGTTCCACACGAGCTGCATCAGCGATGGTTTGGTCTTGCTGAGCTTGAACTTGATCTTGAGCCTGAACCTGATCTTGGACTTGTTGAGGTTGTGCATGAGATTGAGTAGCGCCCGCAAAGACGAAGGAAAAAATCAGGGCAAAAGGGACACACATCCGCACAAAGCCGAAAGGGGACTCAACGGCAGTCAAGCGACTGACCCGGGCTAGGGCGTCACGATCAGGGCTTGCCATTCAAAACCGACCGAGGACGGGGGACAACGCCTAGCGATAGTATACCTAAAAAGGCCGTTCCAGGAAACAATAACTTTTTGGCATTTTGGCATGGCGGCGAGAGGCCGGCTGCGGTGAGCGCAGTAACCCGAATGGGATAGGGGAAACGCGCTAATTAACGAGCGGTTGTTCACCGGATTTTCGAATTCGGGGCGGGGCGATGGGGGATTACTTTTTGACGACGAGCCGTTGCGAGTTGTGATATGAAGCGCGCCTAAGGGGCATGACCCATGAACCGGAATGTGACCGTGAAACTGAAAAGCGCAGCGTTGCCGATCCTGATGTTGAGTTGCTGCATGTGCCTGGCCGGTCAGGAGAAGGCACAGGACCGAAGAAAATTCTTAAGCCCGTCGACGCCCGTCAGCGACGACCCGCGGCGCATTCCAGTGAAGCCCGGACCAATGGGGCCGGATCGCGTTCTGGTTTTGCGCGGCGGAAGAATTTTTGACGGAACAGGAGCACCCGCGCAGGAAGGCACGCTGGTCATCGAGCGCAACAAGATTTTGAAAGTTCTCGCGGCCTCATCGACGGAGTGGCCGAAGAACGCCGAAGTCGTAGACGCCGCCGGCAAAACAATTCTTCCGGGCCTCATCGACTTGCACACGCACTTAACGTATCCGTTGACGGAAGGCGATGTGCTGCATGAACCGAGTGAAGCTGACGCGACGCTGCGTGCGGTGGAAAAGCTCCGCTACTTCATAGAGAGCGGCATCACCAGCGTGCGCGACGTGGGTTCCCAAGGCGACGTGACTTTTCGATTGAAAGAGTGGGTGCGCGAAAATCGTCTCGCCGGTCCGCGAGTTTTTCCGGCGGGACAATTCATCACCGGCGAAGGGGGGCACTCGACGGAAAACACTCCCGATGAATGGATCAAATGGATGGGCGCGACGCGGATCGCTTCCGGACCGGACGATTGGCGGCAGGCGGTGCGCGAACAATTCCACAAAGGCGCGGACGTCATCAAGCTGGGAAGTCATTTCTCTGTCGAAGAAGTCAAAGCGGCGGTGCAGGAAGCGCACGAACTCGGATTGAAGGTGACCGTGGATTCGGAAACGTTTTACATCCAGCGTGCGGTGGAGGCCGGAGCGGACACCATCGAGCATCCCTTGCCGAGAACGGACGAAACAATAGAGCTGATGGCGAAGAAAGGCGTGGCTGCCGACCCGACGCTGATTCCGTATCAAATTATTTTTGAAGAGTGGGGCGGATACTTTGGCTCGACCTCGCGGCGCTTTACATTTTCGAATGAAGCCAACATGGAGATGCTGAGGAAATTGAAAAGAGCAGGAATCAAATGCGGTGTGGGGACGGACTTGATCCTTCACTGGTATCGCTACCTGCCCGGACCGTACCTTCGGGAGCTCAAGAATTTCGTGGCGGCCGGATGGACCGTCCCCGAGGGGCTGGTGGCGGCGACCAAGACAAATTCCGAGATACTGGATATGGATGATCGTTTGGGAACGCTCGAGCCTGGAAAGCTCGCCGATGTGCTGGTGGTGGACGGCCGGCCGGACGAGAATTTGGACGATTTGGTCAAGGTGGATCTGGTGGTCCGCGACGGGTACACCGTGGTTCAGGGAGGGAGACTGGCAATCCCGCGGCACGCCATGGCCCGGCCTCCCCAAATAAAATAGGGGGTAAGCTCTAACCGTTGATTAATCAGCAACATAGGATACCGAGCACGCTTTTGCGTTCTAGGGCCCGGGCGTAACCGGAAAATTGTAACGGGGTTTCCCCACAGGAGCGCAAAAAACGCAATTGACAGAGCACGCGGTCTTCCTTATACTTCACTATTTGTCAGGGATGTTCCGAACCTGAGTGGGGCGGCTCCGGAAGTTTTGGAGCCGTGAGTTGGAAGGGTATTATCTTCGGTCCTGGAACAAGCAAGACGGAATGGGACAGAAGAGCGGCCGGAATGGGGCGCCAGCCCCGCAAAGCCGAGTAAGCCTCTCCGAACTGATACCAAGAGAATCGCTCTACCTCTTGGAGTGCGTACGGAGTTTCTTGCTGGTTGTTCTCCGGATTCGCAATAGACCTTTCTGCAGAAGGGCATGCTCTCGCGCAGTTTATCTGCCCGCCTCGCGAGAGCTGCGAAGTTTTGCGCGTGAGAGTTTGGCCGCTGTGTAGCCGAAAAAAGAGGGAACACTGTGCCGACGTTTTCGCAACTGGTACGCATGGGCCGCGAAGCGGTCATCAGCAAGACGAAGTCGCCCGCGTTGGCGGGCTGCCCGGAGAAGCGCGGCGTGTGCATCCGCGTGTACACCCAAACACCGAAGAAACCAAACTCCGCACTGCGCAAAGTGGCGCGTGTGCGCTTGACGAACGCGGTGGAAGTGACGACATATATTCCGGGCATCGGGCACAACTTGCAGGAACACTCGATTGTGCTGGTGCGCGGCGGCCGTGTGAAGGATTTGCCGGGTGTGCGCTACCACATCGTGCGCGGTACGCTCGACGCTGCGGGCGTCGAGAATCGCAAGCAAGGCCGGTCGAAGTACGGCGCGAAGCGGCCGAAAGCGGCACAGGCGAAGTGACGGTCCGAGGAGGATCGTCAGATCTTCTAGGAGCGGCCGAAACGGTTGGCTTTTAGGTTGAAGGAGCGATAGCGAGCAATGCCACGCAAAGGATTAGTTTCGCGGAGAGTCCAGGCGACCGACCCGGTCTACGGCAATGACCTGGTGGAGAAGTTCATCTGCTCGATGATGTGGGACGGAAAGAAGAACACGGCGCAACGCGTGTTTTACGGCGCGATGGACCAGGTGGCGAAGAAGACCAGCGACGACGCATTGAAGGTTTTCAAGAAGGCTGTCGAGAACGTGAAACCGGTGCTGGAAGTGAAGACGCGGCGCGTGGGCGGCGCAAACTATCAGGTCCCGGTGGAAGTGAATCCGTTTCGCAGGCAGTCGCTGGCCATTCGCTGGCTGCTGCAGTATTCGCGGGAGCGCGCAGGCAAGACGATGGTGGACAAGTTGGCCGACGAGCTGATCGACGCGGCCAATGCGCGCGGTGGGGCCATCAAGAAAAAGGAAGATGTGCACCGTATGGCGGAAGCCAACAAGGCCTTCGCCCATTACCGCTGGTAAGAAAGATTAAGGACAAGGAGTTGGTGGAATCGTGAGCGAAGCAGTTGCAATCCGGCCCGGAGACAAAAAGGCTACTGGGACTATGGGACGAGCATTCAAACTCGAAGACACCCGCAACATCGGGATCATGGCGCACATCGACGCCGGCAAGACCACATCGACCGAGCGCATCCTTTATTACACGGGTGTGACCTATAAGATCGGTTCGGTGGATGAAGGCACGGCCACCATGGACTGGATGGCGCAGGAGCGCGAGCGCGGCATCACCATCACCAGCGCTGCGACGACCGCCGCCTGGGACCGCTTCGGGAAGAAATATCGTGTCAACATTATTGATACGCCGGGCCACGTGGACTTCACCGTGGAAGTGGAGCGCTCGCTGCGCGTTTTGGACGGCGCCGTGGCGATTTTTGACTCCGTGGCCGGCGTGCAGCCGCAGTCGGAAACCGTATGGCGTCAGGCGGACAAGTACCGCGTCCCGCGCCTTGCGTTCGTCAATAAGATGGACAGGATGGGCGCGGATTTCGACCACGTGATCCGCACCATGCGCCAGCGCCTCGGAGCCCACACCGTTCCCCTCCAGTTCCCCCTCGGCAGAGAAGACAACTTCATCGGCTGCATCGATTTCCTCGAACAAAATGTGATTGTGTGGTTGGAAGAAACCTTGGGCGCAAAGTTTGAAATCTTCGAAGTCGAGAAGCTTTGGGATCCCACCTTTGTCAAGTCGCGACCGGACGTGGCTGCGGCGTTGAAGGGTTCGGCCATCGATAAGAGATTCTACGAAGACCATCGCAACAAGGTGGTCGAGTACATTGCCGAGCATGACGACGAACTGGTGGACAAGTATTTGAACGGGGAAGCGCTGACCGTGGAAGAGATGCGCAAGTCGATTCGCAAGTCCACGCTGGCCATGAAAATCGTCCCCGTGCTTGCCGGCTCGGCTTTCAAGAACAAAGGCATCCAGCCCTTGCTTGACGCTATTGTGGATTATCTCCCCTCCCCGGTGGATGTTCCCCCCGTGGAAGGCATCAATCCCGAAAATGACGAATCGATTTTGCGGCGCGCTTCCGACGACCAGCCTTTTTCGGCGCTGGCGTTCAAAATCATGTCCGACCCGTTTGTCGGACACCTGACTTATATTCGCGTGTATTCCGGCGTGCTGAAGGCGGGCAGCTACATTTACAACTCGACCAAGCGCACGCGCGAGCGTATCGGCCGTTTGCTGCAAATGCACGCCAATAAGCGCGAAGAGATCGACCTGGTGTACGCCGGTGACATCTGCGCTTGCGTCGGCTTGAAGAGCGTTACCACGGGCGACACGCTTTGCGACGAACAAAAGCAGATCATCCTCGAAGCTATCGATTTTCCCACTCCGGTCATTTCCGTAGCCGTCGAACCCAAGACCAAAGCCGATCAGGACAAGATGGGCCAGGCGCTGGCCCGGCTTTCGCAGGAAGATCCCACGTTCCGCGTGCACACCGATACAGAGACCGGTCAGACGCTGATTTCCGGCATGGGTGAATTGCACCTGGAAATTATCGTCGACCGCATGAAGCGGGAATTCAACGTGGAAGCCAACGTCGGCCGGCCGCAAGTGGCGTACCGCGAAACGATTCGCAAGAAAGCGGAAGCCGAAGGCAAGTACATCAAGCAGACCGGCGGCCGCGGCCAGTACGGCCACTGCAAGCTGGAAGTGCATCCGCTGCCAAGCGCGGACCACGAAGACATGCACGAAATGAGCACGGATGAGCTCGATGCTTTGGCGAAGTCCATTGCCGGGCCCGGAGGCAAGTGGAAATTCGACAAGGAGCACCGTTTCCTGTTTGTGGACAAGATATTTGGCGGCGCGATTCCCAAGGAGTTTATCCCTCCGATCGAAGCGGGCATTCGAGAAGCCATGGATAGCGGCACCCTCGCGGGCTTCATGATGGTGGACGTTGCCGCGGTGCTTGTCGACGGCAGCTACCACGACGTAGACAGTTCGGAAATGGCCTTTAAGATCGCCGGCTCCCTGGGTTTTAAAGAAGCCTGCATGAAGGCCAAGGCGGTGTTGCTCGAGCCGATCATGAAGGTGGAAGTGGTGGTTCCGGAAGAGTATATGGCCGCGGTGTTTGGCGACCTGAACTCGCGCCGCGCCCAGATTCAGGGCTCGGAGACACGCGCCGGAAGCAACGTGATTCGCGTGCAAGTGCCGCTGGCGGAAATGTTCGGCTACGCCACGGATTTGCGCAGCCGCACGCAGGGCCGCGGGAATTTCACCATGCATTTTTCGCACTACGCGGAGCTTCCGAACAATCTCGCCGAAGAGATTGTGAAGAAATCCCGCGGCGGAAAGTAGTTTTTGGGGAAATAGGTTTTGCAGGACTTTCACTGAGGAGCAGAGGACGCAATGGCCAAGGAGAAATTCGAGCGCAGCAAGCCGCACGTGAACATCGGGACGATCGGGCACATCGATCATGGCAAGACGACGTTGACGGCCGCGATCACCAAGGTGCTTTCGAAGCA
>QHYI01000091.1 GCA_003223245.1 Acidobacteriota bacterium | reverse complement strand
GAGCAGCGACGAACGAACCTACCGGGTAACCGTTTTTCCTGCGTTCACGTTTCCGAGGTCGGTCACTTTGACTGTGATGCCGGATGGGACGGGTCAAGTTAGGTTTCGAGAGACAGATGCGAGTCGCTACCATCTGGATGTTGACACGACACACACAATTACCGCGCAGCAAGCTACAGACTTCACGAATTCTTTGGAGGGAATTCAGTTTTGGCAACTGCCGACCAGCGCACGACTGCTCGGACTTGATGGCGCTGAGTTTGTCTTAGAAGGCGTGCAAGACGGCAGATACCACGTTGTGGTTCGATGGTGTCCCGGAAATACGCCATTTGGTAAGACAGTGCGGGATTTATTTCATCTTGCCGACACGAAGTTCAGCGGATGCTAGTTTTCCTGCCTACTGCCTGGTAAGTGGAGAAACTCGTAGTTAAGGCCGCACTTACGGCGCAGCCTTAGACCTAAATCATAATCGCCAAGAACTGCGCGAGTGGCGGAACAGGCAGACGCGCCGGACTCAAAATCTGCCGGGCTAACGCTGGGTGAAGGCTCGGATCACGAAACCACGGTCATTCTGAGTTGCCTACTCGCTGGCGAATGATTCATTTCTTCCCGGCAGCTCGGTCCTTCGTGATCGCTGCACACGCATCTTTGACAGAATTCCCGAGTTCCCGTGTCGAATCACTGAATATCGCATCGCCATCTCGATTGAACACGGCAATCTTATTCCTATGATGTAGCAACCCCTTACCGCCCTCGTGGTCCAGGATCACGGCGTAATTTGCCCTATCCTTGTTGTTCGTCACTGTGTATTCCGGGCACCGTTGATTGAAAGTCTTGATGATCTCTGCGGTCTGTGGCCTGGCCCCGCCGGTTGCGGCACCTCCGCCGGACCCATTGGAGAAGCCCCAGCCTCCGGTCACTTCCCACGACTGGCTGTCAGCTACATAGATGCGGATTTTTCCGTCGTTCGGCGGAGCGTGCGTAGAGGGAGCAGCGGGCGGTATGGTCGACGGCTGTTTCTGTTGTGGAAGGGGTGGCGGTGCTTGTTGCTGCGCCAGGGCGGGAACGCCGGCCAATGCCAGAAGGGAACCGAACGAAAATAAAGTGGATCTGCTCAAGCGAGTCATGCGCCTGGGCAGAAGCACGCGCCCTACCGTAAAGCCTCAAGCACTGGCGTGCCGGCACCGGAGGGTTCAACAAGAGCTCTTTCCGGCAAAGAGATTGTCGACCAACCTTTTGATGACATGGAGGTAAGGGCGAATACGCCGATTGACCCTCAGGATCCCTTAGCGGCCAATTCCGGGACGGCTCGAGCGCGGACAGTTTGGTTGCGCTTTGACCTCGATGTCATCAAGCGGTGTCACTGTCTGAGATTTCCTTCACCGCGATGCCCAACATTGTAGGATTAAGGTGCGGTCCAGCAATCCCCCACTCCTCGCGCAAGGGTCGGCGGTGCCCGTAGCCCAAGGTAGCCCAACTGAGGGATCGAAAATTGGCTGGCATCCGGCGTAAGCGACACCGAATAAAGCATTTAGAAGTTCAACCACTTCGGCTGTTAACCGAAAGAGACCGCGGGTTCGCGTCCCGTCGTCCCCGCCATACTCCTCAACGATCTGCAGGTTTAGTCGTTGCTCTTGTTTTTTTGTCACTCTTCCCTGCTTTGCCTTTACCGTGGGAACCAGTTAGTATCAAGCCATGCCAGTCGGCTGGAAAAACTACATTGCGAGCGACCCCGAAATTCTGCGTGGCAAACCACGGCTAAAGGGAACGCGTATTCCAGTTGGCCTTGTGCTCGGGTACCTGGCAGCTGGCAAAACAGCTGAAGACATTATCGCGGAATTTCCCGATCTCACGCGCGACCAAATCGCCGCATGCTTGGATTATGCGCGCGAATTGGCCGAATTTGAGGCCGTCGTCTGATGGCCCTGAGGTTCTTGGCCGATCACTGTGTCCCGAACTCCACCGTCCAAAGCTTACGAGAAGCGAATCATGAGGTTCTGCGGTTGAAGGATGTTTTACCTGTGGAATCATCGGACACGGTCGTTATTACGAAGGCCCAGGAAATTGACGCCATTCTGCTGTCCTTGAACGGCGACTTCTCCCATATCATCAACTATCCACCCAAGAACTACAAAGGAATTGTCGCGTTGCAGATGCACAATCACGCAGAAATTCTTCCTAAACTCATCGCCCGATTGACCGCGTATCTGAAGGAGAACACCACGATGGACCATTACCGCGGGAAGTTGCTCGTCGTCGAAGTCGATCGTATCCGCATCCGGGAGTAGGGACCCGTGTGGCTGGCGAATTGTTGTTTCGCCCATATTTCCTTAGGATTTCCCTTCCTGCTACGATTCTGCGATGAGCAACCTGGTCATTCTTTTTATCCATTTTATTGCTACCCTGGTGCGCTTGCTCGGTCCTGGCGGCGTCCGTTCCCTCATCGCGGAGTCGCTTCTGCTCAAGCACCAGATCCTGATCTTGAATCGCTCCCGGAAACGATCTCCGAATTTACACGCGTCGGACCGGGTCCTTGCTGGCTTGATGGCGCTCTTGGTGCGTCCAACTCGTCTGCTCCGTTCCGCAATCGTTCTGAAGCCTTCGACACTGCTAGCCCTTCATAAAGCCATGAGCAAGGGAAAGTACCGGATGCTGTTCGCCCCGGATCGCCGCCGTCAGCCCGGCCCGAAAGGTGCGAGCGCAGAACTCATCCGTGCGGTCGTCGAAATGAAGCAACGTAATCCCAACTGGGGCTGTCCGCGAATCGCTCAACAAATGGCCTTGGCGTTCCATCTCCAAATCGACAAAGACGTGGTTCGCAGGATTCTCGCCCGTCACTACGGGCCAGGACAGCACCCCGATGGTCCTTCTTGGCTGACGTTCCTGGGCCACATGAAAGACAGTCTCTGGAGTATTGATCTGTTCAGCTGCGAGTCGGCAACGTTGTGGACCCACTGGGTCCTGGTCATCATGGATCAATATACGCGGCGGATCATTGGCTTCGGCGTCCATGCTGGGAAGGTCGATGGTGTCGCACTTTGTCGGATGTTCAACCGCGCCATTCGAGGCCAACGCGGGATGCCAAAGTACCTAAGCTCCGACAACGATCCGCTTTATCGGTTTCACCAGTGGCAAGCCAACCTGCGGATACTGGAAGTGACAGAAATCAAGACCATCCCCTACGTTCCCCTGTCCCATCCGTTCGTCGAAAGGCTGATCGGCACCCTGCGGCGGGAATACTTGGATCACATGTTGTTCTGGACGACGGCAGACCTCGAAAACAAGCTGCTCGATTTCAGGACCTACTTCAACAACCATCGCACGCATAACTCACGAGAAGGGCAAACGCCCGATACGCCCACGTCACGACCACCAGCCAATCTGCGCTCGTTTAGATGGCAACCACACTGTCGAGCCCTCTACCAGACCCCGGTGGCTGCCTGATTTGTCAAAGACTCGCGCTCGCTGTGGTATTGGTCGACCTCGCCAATACTTCCAAAGAAATCATTCCGTGTTTCTCAATTACAGCGCGTTTCGCGGGATCTCATCGTTCACTCCGACCGGATACGGCGCGATTGCCGGTACAATCGGTTCCCGTAGCAATCCGCCAGAGACAGGCCAACAATGATCGGACCTAACAACGCAATTGCGAGAACCAGGAGATTTCCAAACATCATGAATGCTATTGTGGCGACTCGATCGACTGTGCTGATTCGACGGAGAACGTAGAGAACGATGTAAATAACATCAACCACTAGGGACTAGGCTGGACAAAAATAGAAGCGCCACTAGGTCGATACCGCGCATAGTAGATCGTGTCCCCCGAGTCTTGAAGGCAAATACTATGAATCCACTGATGCTGAGCAGCGTTCCTGGAATTATAATAAACGCTGGCTTGCCCAGGCACCCTGCTCGGTGTGGCACTTTAATGCGGGAGGCCAATGCGACGAATCAAGTCTCTAAAACCAGCTGATGAACGCAATGAGCCCATAACTGGATCGACTTGGACATTCAAGAGCCAGGGATTGCGTTCGTCGTAGGCCTGTTCAAGATAATGTAGAGCGTGGGCTTGGTCGCCCAGCATTGTGTAGAGATGGGCCAAATACATGTTGTCAACAGAGCCTGGCTTTGAGCCTCGGTCCTGAGAGCCGGGCTCTGAGGCTCGCTCCTGAGATCGGATTTTCGCCGCCAAGTATCCTTTGTATCCAGAATGCTGGTAAACCTGCTCTAGCGAGGCGGCCAACTGCGTATCTCCGTTGAGGCGCACGGTCTGTTGGCGCTCGGCGAAAGCCTCGGCAAGCCTGTTCTGCTGTTCGTAAATATTGGCGATTTCGTCGTGCCACTCGGTCATCTCCGGGTGCATTTCCAGCCCCCGGTGAAATTGGCGGATCGCGTCATCGTAGCGGCGAGCGAAGTAAAGCGTCATCCCAAGAAAGCCATTGATGGGAGCGGAAAACGGGTCGAGCTCGCGGGCCCGTTCGAGCTCTTAGATGGCCTCATCGAGCCTTCCCATTGG
>QHYI01000127.1 GCA_003223245.1 Acidobacteriota bacterium | reverse complement strand
GGCGACCTGACCACCGCGCGCATCATGATTGAGGATGGCGCCTACTTCAAGGGCTCTATCGAAATCGACAAGGGCGCTGAGAAGGAATCCGCCAGCAGCACCCATGCGTTTACCAGGAGCTCAGCGACTCCCGCAGGAGTAACTGCGGGCAAGACGATTTAGTCTTCAATTCCAGTTCAATCCCTTCTAGAGAGCGCCCCGACTTTGCCGGGACGCTCTCTCGTTTTTCGGGACAGACTCGCGCGCCCATTCCTATCCCTAGCGGGTTTATTATCATCAGCAATCCCGATGGCGAGATGGTTTCGCTCGGACGCCGCCTGTCACCGCAAATTGCTTCTTGCCGCTTTTGCCTTACGCGTGCTTAACTTTTTCCTCCCTTTGTTCATCCAACTTTTGGGAACAAAAAAGAAAGAAATCAGCAGCGCGGGCACGCCGCCCGCCCCGTGCGCTCGAGGGAGAGGTTGGCAATGGAAACCCGAAAACTTGGGAATTCGGATTTGAAGATAACCCCGGTGGGATTTGGCGCTTGGGCCATTGGCGGCCCAGGCTGGGAATTTGCCTGGGGTCCGCAAGACGACAAAGACTCGATCGCGGCAATCCATCGCGCCCTCGAGTTGGGCGTCAACTGGATTGATACTGCGGCGGTCTATGGTACGGGCCATTCCGAACAAGTAGTTGCACGGGCGTTGAGGGAATGGCGCGGGGCTCGCCCATACGTCTTCACGAAATGTACTCTGACGTGGGACGAGAATCGCAAAGTGAAGCCGAATCATTCGGCCGCCTCCATCCGCCGCGAATGCGAGGACAGCCTCCGGCGTCTGCAACTAGAAACCATCGATCTTTATCAAATGCACTGGCCTCCTTCCGACAACGGACCTGCGCTTGAAGAAGCCTGGCAGGCTATGAGGGATCTCCAAAAAGCCGGCAAAGTGCGCTGGATTGGCGTTTCCAATTTCAATGTGCCCCAAATTCAGCGCGCCGAAAAAATTGCCCCGGTGACTTCTCTTCAGCCGCCGTATTCGCTGATTCGCCGGAAGATTGAAGAGGAAATTCTGCCGTATTGTCAAAAGCGGGGCATCGGCGTGATTTCCTACGCTCCCATGGCCTCCGGCCTGCTCACCGGCGCGATGACTCGCGAACGCGCTGCCGCGTTGCCCCCTGACGATTTCCGCACTCGCAACAAGGAGTTCCAGGAGCCGCGACTTTCCAAAAACCTCGAGCTGGTCGAGCGCCTTCGCCAAGTGGGAGCGCGCCACGGCCGCGGCCCCGGCGAAGTGGCCATTGCCTGGGTGCTGCGACTCCCCGCCATTACCGGCGCGATCGTTGGCGCACGAAACGCCAAGCAGGTTGACGGCGTCATGCGGGCTGGCGAACTTAAGCTCACCTCAGAGGAAATCGCCGAAATCGAAGGTGCCGCCGTCGCCGCCACAGCCAGCTGAAGTTCAGCGCATTGCCCTGACCCATGGCAGCCGCAGCGTCACCCTACCCCCGCAGGTAGTCGGGTCTCCAATTCTTGATGCGCCGCTTGATGGCCTTCCGCTCGGTTATCTTTTCGTCGAGCACTTGCTTCATAAGCGCAGGCAGTTCGTCATCGCTTGCGAAGCGCAAGGAAATAAACTGATTGACCGTAAGCTCATCGGCGCGCCAGCGCAACTCTTCCGGAAGCACGCGCTCATAGCGCAGCCGTTCCTCCAACCGAATGATGCGGTCCTGTGCGCTCAAAGCAAAAAGCCTTGCGTACAGCACGCCAAGAAATAATGCTACGGAAGTGAGAACCCATTCCAAACCGCCGACGGAAAATCCGGCCGCTATCCAGCGATAAATTGACCATCCACAATTAATCATGAGCATCGGTAACACAAAGAAGTGGTACAAAGGAACAACCCTTACGTGATTCTTGAAATTCTGTTCGCTCACGCTTTTCCTCCTTCTTGTAAGTGTGCATTGCCGGCAAACTGGTCATCCCCGCCGTTTACGCTGGCTCCGCTACTTGGTCAACTCATTCTTGAACACCGACCCGTTGTGCATCACGAACTTCACGTGCTCCAGTTCGCTTACATCTTTCAGCGGATCGCCGGAAACGGCGATCACTTCGGCGTACGCTCCGGGAGCCAGCGCGCCGATCTCGCCTTTCATGTCCAGCATTTCGGCGGGCCGTGAGCTCGCCGACCGGATCGCATCCATCGGCGACATGCCCATTTCCACCATGCGCTGGAACTCTTGCGCAATCGGCTCGGTCCAGGGAATCCCGCCCATGTCCGTCCCGAACACGATCTTCAAATGGGCTTTCAGCGCCCTCTTGAAGGTGTCTTCGTGAACGGCGGCGCGCGCGCGGTCGCGCTTTCCGGCAGGTGTATCCGCGGGCGCCCAATCGCCGTAGTATGGCGAAAGCGTCGGGCAATACCAAGTTCCCTGCCGCTTCATTTGCTCGATTTGCGCGTCGGTCATCTCCAGTCCGTGCTCGATGGAATCGCACCCGCCGTCGAGCGCCCGCTGTAATCCGATTCCGTTGTACGCGTGACACGCCACTTTCTTTGTCCACCCATGGGTCTCGTCGACAATGGCTTTCAATTCCTCCACTGTGAGCGTCGGCTGCGATACCAACCTTCCTTCCTTGTCAACCCACGAGCGGTGCGTCATGTATACCTTGATCCAGTCCGCGCCATGGTCCAATTGTTGCCGCGCCGCCTTGCGCGCCTCGACCGGCCCGTCGACAAGCTGCGCGCCCTTGGGCATGTCGAGCTCCGGCGCGTAGCCTTCCAGGTTGTAGCCGCCGGTCGTGGAAATCGCGCGCGTCGCGCAAAACAGGCGCGGCCCGGGAATCGTCCCCTCTTCAATCGCCTGCTTGATCTCCACGTCGCCGTAGCCTGCGCCCTCGGTCTCGAGGTCGCGCAGCGTGGTAAATCCCTGTTCCAGCGCACGGCGCACCGCAAACGTTGCGCGCGCCGCTCGCAGCGCGATTCCTGCAAACAAAATGTTCGCGTCATAGCCGCCCTTTTGCGGATCCTCACCCCACAGGAAAACGTGCGTGTGCGAATCGATGAGGCCTGGCAGGACCGTGGCATTCGAAAGATCAATCACATTTGCCCCTGACGGAATTGCTTCTCCCGACCCTGTCACTCTAATAATTCGTTCGCCGTGCACAAAAATCAGCTGATTCCTTCGCGGCGTCTCGCTTGTCCCGTCGATCAATGTCCCCGCGCGAATTACGGTCATCGCCCCACTCGGAGTGGCACTCTGCGCCCGTGCTGCATCTCCACCCGCAAGCGCCGCTAGCCCGGCACACCAAATCACACTGGTCGCGAATCGGCTTAGTTTTCGCATTTTACACCCCCTACAAAGCGCGTAGCTTGCACCAAACTCTCCTTCCATGCAACACCCCGAGTCTCATTTTGCTTGCCGTCAAAAAGCGTGCTCACAGACAAAAAAGGCCGCCCCGGCTGGCCTCTTTTTTTTGAGCAAGAGGGGTTCCTCGCATGGCCAGACTAGCGATTTGACAAGCATCGGCCGAAAGCACTCCCAGAGCAATCCGAAGCGCTCTTGTGCTGCGACTCCGAACGCCATGTTAATAGGAGGCGGATTGCGCCAGAGCCGAGTCGAGGCAGAAGTCGGGGCGATGAAAGAATGCTGGCAGCTCGGAAAGGCGGAGCGCGAGTCGTTCGGGCGATGCCGCGCGCAAAGTGACGTGACCGAGCTTTCGGCCGGGGCGAGGAACCTTTCCGTAGAAATGCACGTGCGCGTCGGGGACCACCAAGACTTCGGACGGGTCGGGAAGGTCACCAATCAAATTGATCATAGCGCAATGACCGGCCGCTCCTGTCGAGCCTAGCGGGAGGCCGAGAACCGCGCGGAGATGGTTCTCGAACTGACTGGTGACGGCGCCTTCGATCGTCCAGTGGCCGGAGTTGTGGACGCGCGGCGCCATTTCGTTGGCGAGCAGGCGTCCCTGGTGCTGGAAGAATTCGATAGCCAAGACGCCAACATATTTGAGCGATTCTAGGACCCGGCGGGCAATATCTTCTGCTGCTTGTTGGATGCGCGGCTCGAGCGCGGGGGCGGGGGCGAGAGAGAGGCGAAGAATGCCTCCGCGATGATGGTTCTCAACGAGCGGATAGAAAGCGGTTTCCCCCTTGCTCGAGCGCGCTGCGAGCACCGAGAGTTCGCGCGTGAAAGGCACAAATCGTTCGAGGATAAGCGCGACCTTCGGCAACTCAGACTTCGCTCTCGCGACATCTTCCGCAGTGCGCAGAATCCACTGCCCCTTGCCGTCGTAGCCCATACGGCAAGTCTTGAGCACGGCAGGAAGGCCGAGTTGTTTGACAGCGGTGTCAAACTCGCCGGGCTTTGCTACGGGCAGAAAATCCGTAGTGTCAATTCCGAGACTGCGGAACAGCGTTTTTTCTGCGAACCTGTCTTGCGCCGCTTCAAGAGCCGCAGGCGGAGGACAAACCGGCACGCGCTGCGCAAGGAATTTCGCCGCCTCGACCGGGACGTTTTCGAATTCGTAGGTGACCAGTTCCAGGCCATTGGCGAATCGTTCGAGCGCGGCGTGATCTGTGTAGTCCGCGGTCACCCGCTGCGCTATGCGGCCGACGGGCGCTTCCGGAGATGGGTCGAGAAAGCGAAAGTGCAGGCCCAGAGGATACCCCGCCAGCGCGAGCATGTAGCCGAGCTGACCGCCGCCGAGGATACCCAGGGTCACTGCCGTTTGCCCCTTGGTGAGTTTTTCATGGGAGCCGCAACCGCGGAAACCGAAGGGTCGGGTTGCGCGAGGACGCGATCGGTCTGCTCGGCACGGAACTTTCGCAGTGCTTCGCGGATGTCCGGATGTTTGATGCCGAGGATCGCCGCTGCGAGCAGCGCGGCATTAATCGCTCCAGCTTTGCCGATCGCCAGCGTGCCGACAGGAATGCCTCCTGGCATTTGCGCGATGGAGAGCAGAGAGTCCAACCCCTTAAGGACCTTGGACTCGACAGGCACACCAAGCACGGGGAGAACCGTTTTCGAGGCCGTCATGCCGGGGAGATGCGCAGCCCCGCCCGCGCCTGCAATGATGACCTCGAGCCCGCGCTGCTCGGCGATCGCGGCATACTCAAAAAGCAGGTCGGGCGTCCGGTGGGCGGAAACCACACGCGTTTCATGGGGAACATTTAGTCCGGTGAGAATGTTGGAGGCATGCTCCATGGTCTCCCAGTCAGAAGTGGAGCCCATAATAATGCCCACAAGAGGGTTGGCATCGTTGTGATCCGGTTTATTCACGCGTCTCTATGCCTTTCCCCAGCGAATCGCGCGATTCTCATGAGGGCGATATTTTACGGCTTTTTTCAGCGCGCTGCGACTTGCTCACGCTGCTTCCAGTAGCGCCGCACTTGGCCCACCAAATATAACGAACCGGTAATAAAAACAGCGTCGTCGGGAGCAGCTTCCGCGAGGGTCTGGTCGAGGGCCTGCTCGGCGGAAGAAATAACCGTGAAGCTCGGAGCGTGGTGCGAGGCAATTTCAGCCAGCCGGGCCGCGGAGATCGCGCGCGAGGTTCGCGGCCCGGTGAAAATGACTTCGGTGGCGTGAGGAAAAAGCTGGCCGGCAATTTCATCAACCGCTTTGTCGCGCAGCGCGCCATAAATCAGCCAGATTTTGCGGCCGGCGAAGCGCTGTTCCAAGAATTGCGCGAGTTCGCGCGCGGCGCCGGGATTGTGCGCGCCGTCCAGATAAACATCCGGGTTAGATTGCAATTTTTCGAGACGGCCCGGCCAAACGGTCGTAGCAACGCCTTCGGTGATGTCTTTTGAAGAGATGCGAAAACCGCGTACGGCCAGTTGGCGCGCGGCGGCGAAAGCATTGAGCGCGTTCTGCAGCTGGAACCGGCCGGGCAGGCTGGGAGCAATCTCGAAAGGTTCACCAGAGGAAATCTCTCTAACACGCGCGCGGAAGAAACCGTTCTGCGAAGACTCTTCCTTGATTTGAAAAGCTTGCGGCGTTTCTATTACTGGAGAGCCCACTTGATTGGCGCGAGCGAGGATAACTTCGCGAGCCTGGGGTGGCTGCGGGGCGGCAATTAGCGGCACTGCCGGCTTTAGAATCCCAGCCTTTTCTGCGGCGATTTCTTTGAGCGAGTGTCCAAGAAAATTTTCGTGGTCGAAGTCAATGCGGGTGATGATGGTGACCAGAGGCGAAAGAATGTTCGTGGCGTCGAGCCTTCCGCCCAGACCCACTTCGAAGACTCCGAATTCCACACGGTCGCGGGCGAAGCATTCGAAGGCCATCGCGGTCAGGCATTCGAAATAAGTGGGATGCGCGCGCAACTTGTGCGCCGCGAGAAGCTCCTCGATCAGTCCTTGCAGCCGCGTGAACATCGCGGCGAACGGCTCATCGCCCAGTTCCTCGCCGTTGATCCTTATGCGCTCGTTGATTCTCTCGAGATGCGGCGAGGTATACAGACCCGTGCGAAAGCCGGCATGCCGAAGAATGGATTCGAGGAAAGCCGCCGTCGACCCTTTGCCGTTCGTTCCCGCAATATGCGCGCTCGGATAGGCACGATCGGGGCGCCCAAGACGCTCGGCCAGCACGGCGATGTTTTCGAGGTCGAACTTCGCCGCCGCAGCCTGTGTTGGCGCCGCCAATTCCCTGCCCAGCGTTAAAAGATAATGAACCGCCTGGTCGTAATTCATCTCATCCCATAAGCACATCGAGCGCGTTGGCGAGGTAGGCTTTCAATTCTTTGCGGTGGACAACGGCATCCAAAAAACCATGTTCGAGCAAGAATTCGGAACGCTGAAAGCCCTCGGGAAGTCTCTGGCGAATGGTTTGCTCGATGACCCGCGGGCCCGCAAAACCAATCAAGGCGCCGGGCTCGGCAATGTTGAGGTCTCCGAGCATGGCGAAGCTAGCCGTCACTCCGCCGGTCGTCGGATCGGTCAAAACGGAAATGTACGGCAGCTTTTCGTCATCCAGCTTGGCGAGTGCCGCGGAGACCTTCGCGAGCTGCATTAGGCTCACGGTGCCCTCCATCATGCGCGCGCCACCGGAGCAGGAAATCGCGACAAACGGCTGGCGTGTCTCGATGGAAAGTTCAATGCCGCGCGTCACCTTCTCGCCGACAACCGCCCCCATCGAGCCGCCGATAAATCCGAACTCCATCGCGCACATCACTACCGGCCGGCCATTGAGCTGGCCTTCCGCCGTGAGGATGGCGTCGTTCATGCCCAGTTTCTTCCGCGCTTCCTTCAGCCGCTGGGTATAAGGCTTGGAGTCGACAAACTTCAGCGGATCGGTCGAGGTCATGCCCGCATCGTGCTCGGTCCAGTGCCCGTCCAGCAGCATTTCCAATCGCTGGCGCGCGCCCATCTTAAAGTGAAATTGGCATTTCGGGCAGACGTAAAGATTCGCTTCCAGGTCTTTCCGAAAAACAATCGTGCGGCAGGACTCGCACTTCACCCACAGGCCTTCGGTCCGCACGCGGCGCTCTTCGGGGGGCGTGGGCTGCTCAATCGGTTTTTTTTCTCGCTTGAACCAAGCCATCGAAGCAGTTATCAGTTCTGAGTCATAAGTTCTAAGTGAAACGGAAGACTTAAGTTCTTAGCCGGTGCGAAACTTGGGATTCACGACTGCGGCAACCAGGAACTGCTAACCTCCAACTTCTAATAGTCAATCCCTCGCTGAGCCAGTATACCCTTGGTGTAGGGGTGTTTCACCTCGCGCATCTCGGTGACTAAGTCGGCCAGCTCCACCAATTGGGGATGCGCGTTGCGGCCCGTGCAAATCACATGAACGCTCGCGGGCCGCTTTTTCAGTGCCTCCACCACCTCGTCCGCATCGAGCATCTTGTAGCTGATGGTGTAGTTGATTTCGTCGAGCACGACCAAATCGTATTTGCCGCTGTAAATGGCGTCGCGCCCGGCCCCCCAGCATTCGTGCGCCAGCTTGATATCTTCAGGGTCGGTTTCCGCTCCCCCAATTTTCACGAAGCCGCGTCCCATGGGACGAATCTCCAATTTGTCGTCACCCAGAATTTTGGCGGCGTCCAGCTCTCCGTAATGCCACGAGCCTTTAATGAACTGCACCATCAGCACGCGCAGACCTTGGCCCACGGCGCGAAACGCCGTTCCCAGCGCGCAAGTCGTCTTGCCCTTGCCCGGCCCGGTGTAAACAATCAGCAGTCCTTTTTCTTGCGGCATGACGTCCCTTCTCCTCTGTGGCGGAGAGAAAAATGTGCGCCGCCTCACGCCAGGGGTCAAGCCAGCTGCAGTCGTTTCACTAATTCCGAGGCGATGACAGAGATGCGCCGCAGTGTAGGTTCAGGAAGCGAGTACCTTGGCCGCGCTACCGGATCGAACAAAACGATCCACAGGCCCGGGCGGTAGACCTCATCCTCGGTCGGGCAAATCGCTCCGGTCAGCTGCGTGATTTCGAGCGGATGCGGCCGAGGCGCCATGTCGATCTCAAGCACATCCTCATCCACGGGATGCACGGCTGGAGGAGCGGCAAGCAACTCCGTTAAGATCCCGCGGGCATCGTCTACCAGGTCACGAAAGCCTTGCCTGACCAATATGCCGTCCACATCCCGCGGCGTGGGCTGCTCGAGTTCTTCCAGATCGTAATCCGGCAGCGGCTTCTCGAGCGGAATCTCGATCGCCACAGAAGGCTGGTTCTCATCAGGGATAATGCGCATCGGCATGGCAGTAAGGTTGTACACCAGCCGGGTTATTTCGGGTAGGGGCTCCCGGAGAGAATCGCAAAGGCGCGGTAAAGCTGTTCGGCAAGGACAACGCGCGCCAGTTCATGGGAAAGCGTCATGGCGCTGAGCGAAAGCTTTTGCACAACCCGCTCGCGCAACGATTCGGGGAAGCCTCCCGCATTCCCGCACACAAAAATCACTTGGCGCGTGCCGCGATCGCGCAAGTCGCCAAGCCACTTGGATAATGCATTTGAATCGATCATTCTGCCGCCCGGGTCAAGAAGAATCGGCGTCGCGCTGCGACCCGTGTCAAGTTTTTTGAGTGCCGCTTTCGCATCGCGCACCTCGAGAATTTCAATCGGGCAGGAGCGCCTGATCCGGTTTACGTAATCATCAACGAGCGCGCACATCTCCGGACGGCGTGTTTTCTCGATCATAAGCAGTTGCAGGCGCATCGCAAGTTAACCGTCCTCAGTTCTCAATTTTCAGCAAAAGGAGGAAGGGGAAACCAAAAGCTAAAAGCTGCAGGTTGAAAGTTCAAGACAAAACTGCCAGCGCAAGATCGCCCTTCGAACCTTCGACGATTGACTCTCGACCCCAGCCGGTCACTTCAGCCCATACCTCTTCCGCTTCTCCAACAGCGTTTTGCGGCTGATGCCGAGAATTTCCGCCGACCGGCTGATCTGGTAATGCGTAGCTTCCAGTGTTGCGGCGATAACTTCGCGCTCGACCTCTTCGAGCGAACGCAGTCCCGCGACCGGGCTCGCTCGGCCGGCAGCCGCCGCGCGCACGCTCTCCGGAAAATTCCCAGGCTCCAAAAGGTCAGGCCCCGTACCCGCCGCACCACGGCCAACACCGGAAAAGACCAAGGCGCGCTCAAGCGCGTTCTTCAATTCGCGCACGTTTCCCGGCCAGGCGTAAGCCGCCAGCATACGCCGCGCGGAATCGCTCAACTGCGCATGCGGTCGCCCATGCGCGGCGCGAAGCCCCACCAACAAATGCTCCGCGAGCGGTAAGATGTCGGCTGGGCGTTCGCGCAACGGCGGAACCGTAAGCGTCAGGACGTTCAAGCGGAAATACAAATCCTCGCGAAAACTCCCGGCTTGGACCGCCGCAGGGAGGTCCACATTGGTCAGCGCGATGATCCGCGCTGCGATCTTCAGTGTCTCCGTCCCGCCGAGGCGTTCGAAGGCGCGCTCCTGCAAAATGCGAAGCAGCTTGCTCTGTGCGTTCGGCGAAAGCGTCGCCACTTCATCAAGAACAATCGTCCCGTTGCCGCCCAATTCGAAGCGCCCGAGCTTGCGCTCGACCGCGCCCGTGAACGCCCCGCGCTCATGACCGAAAAGCTCGCTCTCGACAAGCTGAGGCGGCAAGCTGGCACAATCAATTTTCAAATAAGGAGCGTCGCGTCGCGGCCCGAGCTCATGAATCAGCCGAGCGAGATGATCTTTGCCGGTGCCGCTCTCCCCGGTGATGAGAAGGGTGGTGGGCGCACCGGCCACTTTTTCGGCGAGTTCCAGCAGCCGCAGCGATGCCGGGTCATGCGCGATCCACGGCAATCGCTCGCTGGTCATGTCCGCGAACGACCGCTGCGCCCGCGGCTCGAAATGCGTTCTCCGGCGGAATAAGGCTCGTGCTGGAAAGCCGCGCCCTCCTCCGCCTCGGCGGCGGAAAAGCCTTCGGGCAGGTCAGGGATCTCCAATTTCGCCGCGGTCCGCCACAACCGCTCGAGGTCGTAGTAGCGCCGCGCCTCCTCGCTGAAAACGTGCACGATGAACCCCCCGAAATCAAGCAGCGCCCAATCCGCCGAGCGATAGCCCTCGCGGTGCCGCACCGACCGCCCCATTTGCTTGTACAACTGCTCTTCGATTTCCGTGCAGATCGCTTGCACTTGCGGGGTGCTGAAGCCCGTGCAAATCACGAAATAATCGGTGAACGCGCTCGCCCCGCTCAAATCCAACACAACAATGCCTGCGGCTTTCTTTTCCTGGGCGGCTTGAACAGCGGCGCGCACGCCTTGCGGCAACGATTCGAAATTCACCGGTATAAGCCCTGTTTGAGAATGTATTCCTCGACGCGCGCGGAAACAAGCCCGTGAATGGATTGCCCGCGTTGCGCCCGGCGGCGAATGTCCGTCGCGGAAACGTCATTGGAAACGTTTTCGAGCAGATAAATCGTCGTGCAATGAAGCCGCGCCACTACCTGGGAGGGCTGCGAGGCTTCCGCTTCTTTCCTGCTACCGGGGCGCGCCATCAAGTCTGGCGGAATCACCAGCCGAAGCGCCTCCGGCCGGATCCCGGGCCGGTTCGCAATGATGAAGTCGCACAGGCCGAGCAGCGTTTCGTACTCCTTCCACATCGGAATGTCCAAAAACGCGTCCGCTCCAATAATGAAAAAAATGCGATCGCCGTCCCCGTGGTAGACGTGGCGAAAATAACGCACCGTGTCCACCGAATAATGCAATTGCGTGCCGCTAAAGTCCTCGCCCGCCTCGGCCAGTGACGGCACGAAGTGCGGATGGTCGATGCACGCCAGCGCGACCATCGCGAAACGATGGGGAAACGGCGCAAGGTGCTGCTTGAGCTTATGCGGTGGCCGGCTCGCGGGAATGAAGTGCATTTCGTCAAAATTGAAGCGGCGGTCGGCGGCGCGCGCCACGCCAAGGTGTCCGCCGTGGATGGGATCGAACGAGCCGCCGAACAACGCGATGCGGCGAGGGTGATGTTTCGCGGCGGTGCGGTGCGCCTGCGCTGTCGTCAATGCGCCTCCCAAGGAGTCTCTCTCCCCAATTTTCTCATGAATTCCCGTTATCGAGGGCAGGACGGGCAGAAGGATCAACGGAAAGGGCGGCGGGCAAGCTCTCGTCACCCGAAGCGGGCTCAAGGCTCGCACGAGGAATCTTGTCCAGGGCGTCGGCGATGGACCGCACGAGTTCTTTCACGCCCTCTCCGGCTACGGCGGAAATGGGATGGAATTCCAAGCCGTGTTCCTGGCAATAAGTGCGTAGCGCCTCCAACCGCGCACCATCGGTCGTGGCATCCAGCTTGGTGGCAACTACCATCATCGGTTTTTGCGTTAATGATTCGCTAAAAGCTGCCAGCTCACTGTTGATGACCTCGAAGGAACGCACTGGATCATCTGCGTTGGCATCGCTCGTATCAATCAGGTGCACGAGCAGCCGCGTCCGCTCCACGTGTCGCAAAAAACGAATCCCGAGCCCCGCCCCTTGATGTGCGCCCTCTATCAGCCCCGGCAAATCCGCGACGACAAAGGTGCGACCGATTTCCCGCCCTTCTTTGCCCGCTTGCCCCGAACGGGTTCCGCGGGGGGTCCCGCCATCCGCGTTCACTACCCCCAGATTGGGCTGCAACGTGGTGAAGGGATAATTGGCAATCTTCGGGCGCGCTGCCGAAATCACCGAAATCAACGTGGACTTGCCTGCGTTGGGAAATCCCACGAGCCCGACGTCCGCCAAGAGTTTCAATTCCAGCCGAAGATGCCGTTCTTCGCCGGGGAAACCGTCTTCATGCTCGCGCGGCGCCTGATGCCACGGCTTGGCAAAATGTTGATTGCCGCGCCCGCCGCGCCCGCCGTGAGCCACTAACACGCGTTGTCCCGGCGTCGTCAAGTCCGCGATCGTTTCTCCGGTTTGATCGTCAAACGCCAACGTGCCCACCGGCACTTGCAAAATCAAATCCTGGCCCGAATGACCCGTGCAATTCGAGCCCTCGCCATGCCGTCCGCGTTCTGCCGTGAACTCGCGATTGTAGCGGTAGCGCAGCAGCGTATTGTCATGCGGATTCGCTTCCAGATGCACACTGCCGCCGTTTCCGCCGTCTCCTCCCGACGGTCCGCCGCGCGGAACGTACTTCTCTCGCCGGAACGCCACGCATCCGTTCCCGCCATTCCCGGCCTTCACATAAATTTTCGCTTCATCAACAAACACCCGAACAACACTCCTAAATCACCCATTCAAGGGCAGAGTCGACCGAACGGCCCCAGTGTCCGATTTCATGTCATCCGGAGGCCGCGTTTTTTTTGCGGCCGAAGCCTGCCCGCCGCACCCAGAGAGCTCAACCGCTCCACGGCTTGGTCTTCCTGCACCGCGGCAACGCCGGCACGGCTCAGCATAAAAACGCGCTGCTATCCGGCCTCTCTAGAAAAAGATAACATAAGCGGATTCAGCGGGACGCGCTTTCCCCGAACGGAGGCATGGTCTGGATGCTCCGCGTCCTCAAACGGTGCGTCTCCGCCGAATCTCAGTAGCTCTTGAAGTTGCAGACGAAAATCGGACTTGCGAATATCGGTCCGCTTAGTTTGCGGACTTGCCTTGTTCTGCTGGCTGGATGCTGATGAAACGCCCCAAGCGTCCCCGGTCCTGAAACTTCACGAAGCCTGTAACCATGGCGTACAGGGTGTCGTCGCTGCCGCGCCCGACGTTTTCGCCCGGCTGATGCTTGGTGCCGCGCTGCCGCACGAGGATCGTACCCGCGTTGACGAGCTGTCCGCCAAAGCGCTTCACACCCAGCCTTTGTCCTTGCGAATCGCGGCCGTTCGTTGACGAGCCGCCGCCTTTCTTATGTGCCATGACCTAATCCTTTTCTCAGAACTAAAACTCTTCAGATCTTGATGTCGCTGACCAGCACCGCTGTGTAATTCTGCCGGTGCCCGCGCTGAATCTTGTACTGGTTCGTTCTCTTATATTTGAGCACCGTTAGTTTCTTGGCGCGCCCTTGTTGCACGATCTTACCGGTCACGGTCGCTTTCTCCACTTCCGCGCCCACAAACACCTGCTTCTCCCCGTGAACCGCCAGGACGTTGCCAAAATTGACTTTCTCCCCGACTTTTCCTTCCACCCGCTCGATACGAATGGTGTCGCCGGGTGCGACGCGATACTGCTTTCCTCCGGTCTGGATAACGGCGTACATCCTTTCCTCCCAGCGCGCTTTAAGTGACTAGAAATGGCTTAAGACAAACCCCAATTATAGAAGCCGGCTCTCACAATCGTCAATGCTGCTTTTCATTGCCTTTCTCGTCAGGGATTGACACGCGGACTCCCGGTGGTAGATTGAGAGAGCAAGAAAGATCTCCAAGACATAAGGAGCGTTGCATGTTTGATTCCACAAGAGAACAAGCAATCCAGCCCCTTTGTTTCGAGCACCTCATCGAGATGACACCGCCTCACTTGATCGTCGCTGACCCGGAGCACGTTATTTATGCCTGTCCCATACCAGACTGCCCCTTCTGTTATCAAGTCGCGAAGGGATATTTCGTGGGCGCAAGAAGATCTGTCCCTCAGAGGGTCGATTGCGGTCTGCCACGTGTAACGTGTCGAATGGATTCCCAGCTTATGTACGTGTGCGAAACACAACCAGGGCATCCCAAGTATCGGCTTTGGCGTTGCCCCAAATGCAGGGCAAGCCACGTTGACGGCGACATCCCATCGAGTTCTTCTCACGCCGGGAGCTCCGACTCGACGGGTAAAGACCTCTTCCATTAGGTTCGAGGGCCCCCACTTCGCACGGCACGCAGGTAATGCTGCATAACCGCGGTGAGATTGGTCGCCGGGAACAATCGTCACTAGAGTTTTTTCGCCTCTTGCTAAACTATCCGAGCCTTGTCCCTGTGCCCATGTGCCAGTGCCCATCTCCGCGAGCCCGTCCGTCGCGATGGTTTGAGGATCGAACTGCGCCACTTCTTGTCTAGGCAAAATGAAATTTTTTTAACACAATCCCGATTGACTTTCTGTTCGCAAGACGCTATGGAACCCGTCAAAATCGCTGATTTCGCCCTAAATAGCCTCTTTCTTCCATAGAAACCGGACCAAAAGACAGGATTGCGCAGCCGCTCGCAGTCTGGCATGGTGGTCGCCTCATGGCAAGGAAACGGCTTGTGTTGCTAGATCCGGAGATGGCTTTTGAGCGGGCCGCGGGCCATTGGCGTCGCTGCAAACGATGCCGCAACGCGGGCGCAGAACGGGCCCGGCTGAAGAACTTGTGTCCCAAGGGGCGGGAACTGACTCGTATTTGGGACGAAACCGAACGAATTTACGAGACTGCAGAGGCCGCCTAAGCGCGTCGTCTAGCGGCACGTCCGGTGTGCCATCTCTCTACCTCATTGTATTTACACGACTTAGCTCCTCTCTGCTTCATGCGTTGTGGTACTAGTGACATCGACCGCAACAGCAGTCCGAATCCGATATGACTCCAGAAATCGATATTTTATTTCACAAAACCCCCTTGGACAGGGTGTTTTGTGCATCTAAATGTTGACAATGTGGCTGAAAATTGATATTTTATTCGTCAAAACCCCCTTATACGGGGGGTTTTGTGTAAATGAATATCATGGATCGCAGCAATATAAGAACCCTGTCGCCCCAGGAGAGCCGGGTTGTGCTTGCGCTCGCCGAAGAGAAACGGCGGGATGTGGGCCGCGCGGAGATTATTAAGCTTCTGGGAGTAAAACCGAAAGCGGCCGACAAGGTGATCGAGTCTCTCCGCCGAAAGGGCTGGTTAGAGAGGGCGAGCTGGGGCGAATACATCGTTATTCCGCCCGAGCAAGGGCCGGATGCCCTGGGAGAGAGTAACCTGCTCGCGCTCGCGAGCCGGATTGCCGATCCTTATTACATCGGCTACGGGAGCGCGGCAGCGCACTATGGACTGACCACGCAACATCGCGAGTCAGTCATCGTTGTGACGCCCGCGCATCTGCGCGGCCGTACTGTGGGCGAGGGGCGGGTTCGCATCGTCAATCCCGCGCCGCAGAAGTTTTTTGGCTTTGGCCCCGCGGACGTTCTTGGATACACGGTCATGATGTCCGACCGCGAGAAGACGGCTATTGACTGCATCGACAGGCCTGCGCTTGCCGGCGGCGTCGGAGAAGCCGCGTCGATTTTCGCGGCCGCAAGCCGCCGCTTCGACTGGCCGCGGGCGCTAGATTATCTGGAAAAGATTAATTCGACGGCGCTGGTTCGTAGGTTCGGATGGCTCGTCGATCACGTCAAGGCGGACGTGCTGGCCGATATTCGCGAACGCCTGCTGCGGCGCGCAGCGCAAGGGCCGAAAACCTGGATGGGGCCCAATCCTTCGGTGAAGTTGAGGGGCGCCGTCGGCTACGACGAGACATGGCGCTTGTTCGTCAACGTGCCGCGCGAGGAATTGCGAGAAAGCGCCGGACTCGGTCATCGAAAGACTCTTAAGAAGTACGCATGAGACATGCTGACCGAAGCACAGGTGCGGCGTTATTCAACCCAGTCGGGCTTGCGGGACATGATGATCGCGGAGAAGGAAGTTGTTCTGACGTTCCTGCTGCAGCTTCTTTCCGAGCGCGGAATTCTTGACAGGCTCGCATTTAAGGGTGGTACATGCCTTCGGAAAATGTTCATCGGAAGCCAGGGAAGATTCTCGACCGATCTGGACTTCACTTGGAGGAGCACGACCACGAGGACACAATTCTGGCAATGATGGGCGCTTTCGAGCAGGAATTTCACGGCATCAAGTTTCACATTCCTGACAACAGTTATTACGAAACGGTTGACGGCCTCTCATGGGGCGTCAATCCGACATACGCGCATGAATGGAACGCCTCGGGTGAAATTGAAATCAAGCTGCAAATCAGCCGGCGCGAAACGCCCACGCTGCCGCCAGAGCGCAGACCTCAATGCGCGCAGAGTTATTTTGAGCTGCTGCCGTTCGCGCCCGTCGAGGTTACGTGCCTGGCGCTGGCCGAGATACTCGGGGAAAAAATTCGCGCCTGCTATCAACGCAACAAGGCGCGGGACATTTATGATTTGGGGATGTACGCGACGCGGCCCCTGCAACAGGATCGCATTCGTCGATTGGTGGTGCTAAAACTCTGGCAGGCACGCGACAGTTTCGATCCGGCGCAGCTGATGGAGAAATTCGAGCGCGGCGCTGAATTTGACTGGGATGACTTGCGCGACCTCGTCCGGCGCGACGCGAGAATTAACCGTGGAAAGATCTGTACCGATTGTGTACGAGGGTTTCGCTTCCTGGCGAATCTCACTTCGGAGGAGCAAAGACTCGCAGCGGATCGCCATCAGAGGGAACAGGCGCTGGCTGAAAAGCTAAGCGAGGAAATGCCGTAAATGTCTCACCACCCCTTCAGTCTGCTCCAGATAGGTCGTTTGGCTTTGGGCTCAGTCGGAGCCGCAGCATCAGCACCAAAATACTTTTCCTTCGCCGTTCGATCTGCCGCTCGGCTGGCTTCGATTTGCTCATGGGTCCACATGCCGGCCCATCGGACCCTGTGCCGCTGCGTATCCAGTAGTGAGATTTGCAAGGGAAGCTCCAGTTGGACGGGTCCAAGGAAATGGAACGCCCGTCAAAAATGAGCTTCCAGTCAGTGGGACTGAGAGGGGTCACCACCTCCTGGCCGCACCCACAGCAACACTTGTGGGCCCCAGTAGCGAAGGGAATGGAGACGTAAAGGACGCCGTCCTTAAGCTGGTCGGGCATGTATTCGACGAACTCGTGGGCAAGGGCAGTCCGGCGCGTCATGCGCGATCCTCGTTCACCAGGTTGATTGGGGACGTCCGGGAGATTCTGCGCTAGCCAGGCAGTGACAGGACAGTGACGAACGAGGTTGTGCTGGGTGATGCAAACCTTAACTAACAGAATTTGTCAACTATAGCTCGGGAAGGGCTTCCCCGGAGGCAATCAGAGTTCTAAAATCGTTCTCTAAGGCCAGCACTGAGCAGGCAGGCTCGGCCACGCGCGACTCATGTAGATGCGTATTCAGGCGTATAAGACCTCACAAAGATGACGCTGTGTTGCAGCACTAGAGGACTCGTTTCAAAACTCGATGCGCAAGCCGAATTGGCCTTCGGCAAAAGCTAGTCAGAACGATAGTTTGGAGCGCAAGCTGAATGAGGCGTGGCCGGAGCTATCGCTGGTAACCTTCACTTGCGCTCCGAGAATGGTTGCGCCGGACGCGTCCGTCACAATTTCCGACAGAGCGCCAGTGGCGGCGGTTTGGGCAACCAACCCGGGCGCGAAAGTTATCGTGGCAAGAAGAAGACGAGGCGCCAGGACGATGTTAGAAGTGCAGAACAATGCGAAAAAGAAGCAACCGAAAGAAGCCTGGAACGACGCATGCTAGCCTCCCACGCCAGGAAAACTACCACTTGGCGCGCACGCGATACTTGAGCACGGAAGTGCCGTCCTTGGCCACCGGAACGTTGAACTGCGCCGCGAAAGCCGCGGTCTTCGTGTACTTGTAATTGGAGGAGAGCATTTCCCAATCGCCGCCGATAGGTTCGTTCACTTGAACGATGATCGGGATGTCCTTGTGATTGCGCAGGGTGACTTCGTACTCGAATTCCCAAGTGTGCGTGTCCACGTGCTTGTAGTCGATCTGTTTGTGCTCAGCGATCACATCGAACGCGTTGCCGATGTGGATGCCGACTTCTTCGTCTTTGGGCGTGTGGTCGATGCGGTCTTCTCCGGCAAAGAGGATGCCACCCCGTGAGTCTTTCTGATAGACGCGCACGTTGCCGGCGGGAAGAGGAATGCCGAGGCCGTTTTTCTCCTCGTTCTTGAATTTGTAATAGACCAGCACAGGATCTTTTAGCGGCGCGCCGGGCGTTTGCGGATTACGGTAGTAGTAGCTCTGGCCGTTGACGACGAAAAGTTTTTCCACGGGGATGCCTGAACCCTGGAGCAAACTAAGCTGCTTGGTTTCTTTGTCCTCGACGGAAGTTTTGCGGCCCAGCGTGTACAGATGGTATTCGCTGAAGGCTTCCTGCTGGAATTGCGGAGCGGCGGCTCTATTCGAAAAAGCTTCCTTGGCAATGGCAGCTGGCATGGGAGCGGGCGGCTGGACGCGATTCACTTCACCGGCAACGAGCTGGAGATGCGCGTTGTGAAAAGCGGTGCCGCTGTTGTTGGTGACGGTGACCCAGCCGTCCAGATCGGCGTTCTTGTCGTCGCGGGCGACGGTAAGCACGTAGTCGGCATTCCAGGAAAGATTGTTCGCGAGATACGAAGCTTCAATCTGCTGTTTCTGCGGCCCATAATTTTCGAGCGACATGAGCAGCGTGGGACGATCGTAAAGATTTGAAGGAACTTCCGGGAAGCGGTAGCTTTCGGCAAACAGGCCGGTGACGATGTCGTTGCCGATTTTCCAGATCGGGCCGTTGTTGTCGGAAAGCAACGTGGCCTTGATTTCTTCGTGCTTGGTGGTGCCGCTTTCCTGATAGGTGCGGACGAGGGTCACTTCCTTGCCCACGTATTTATCGAGGAGTTTCGCGGGCTCAAGCAGATCGTATTCGTAATTCTGTTCGATGACGCTCAGCTTTTCCGGATCGGTCAGCGAGCGGAAATGAACCGTGGCGGGGTTCACGGTTGCGGCAATGTCCATGAACTTCAAGCGAAACGTGCCTCTGGGGAGCGTGAGATTGCGGACGTCGCGAACCAGCGCAATGTTGGAGTTGTAGACGGTCACGTTCAGATCGGTCTGGTCGTTCAAGCTGGTGGACTGATCGGGGACCGCGCGGCCAGGTTCTTTTTCCTGAGCGACGGAAGCTTCTTTGTTACGGCCCGCTGGATAGGCCATCAGGGCGCTCGCAGCGAGAATTACGGCTGCTGAAATCGCGCAAAACAACCGCGCGCGGGGCTGGACTCGGGGGATGTTCATTTCGGTTTCACCTCAATCGAAATTTACCTTCTCAATTAGAACGCTTCGAGAGGAATTTCTTGCAGAAGATAGCCAGCTGAATTTTTCGCGAACGCCATCGGACCTGGTGCTTTGCGAACCCGGCAACAATCAAAATAGCCCAGCTATCCTGTCGCCGGATGGAAGGGACGTGAGGTTGACTAGGTTCTTAACACAGGAGAACGCAAAGCGCGCAGAGAAGAAAGCGAGGCCACAAAAAGCTTCGATCACGGCGACGCCGCGGGCTTCCAGGTAAGGCCGCCGTCGTAGGTTTCGAACACTTTGGTGTTGCCGAGATTCCAGATGGTCGAGTGGAGCGCATCGGTGGCGCGAACGCCGCCCAAATCTTCTTCGAGCGGCGAATGAAGAATAGTCCAGTGCGTGCCAGCATCGGTGGTGAGGAGGATGGTTCCGGCGCGACCCACGATCCAGCACACCTTGTCCAACGGAGCCGAGCCAGCGGTCAGATCAACCAGCACATTGCTGGTCTGCCGCGACCAAGAGGCGCCGCCATTATTGGAGAATTCGATCATGCCGGCATGACCGGCGCGCCAGAGGGTCTTCTTGTCCGGCGCGGAAATCACATGCGGAGCGATGGCCCCGGCGAGTTCGAGAGAAACACGGTCGTTGAAAGCGGCCGCTGGAGCCGGTGAAAGAGGCGGTGGACCGGGAACGGCAGGCGTCCCCGCGAGAGTTGCCGCCCGGCGATAAGCAGGTGACTCTGGCTTTTGTTTCTTCACCGACTCTGCCTGCGCACGAGGACCGGCGCCGGGGACTTTTTGTGCCTTCAATTGGTCTTGCTGCGCGTGTTGTGCTTGCACCTGGGCATTAGCAGCGGAAGTCTGCACTTCCACGGTCTCTGCCATGGCTCCTGCAACTCCGGCTTTGGCTTCCTGCGCAGGCTGGTTTTGCGACTGATCGGCCCTTAACGCGGAGTCGCGCTTAAATTCTTGACGCTCTCCCGCTTCCTTGTCGGCAGCGGAGCTGGGGGAACCGACCCGTCTGCGGGAGTTCGATGTTTCGAGATGCTTCAGATTCTCCGGCGCTACTGATTTTTCGGCCGATGCAATTCCGCTGACTGCCTTTTGATCCTTGGAAAGGCTAGTCAACTGATCTTGCCGGGACTCGTCGAGCGATGAAGATGTTGGGGCTTGGGGAGTGGCGGATGGCCCGGGCGTCGCTGGGGAAGCCGGTTCGAGCTTTGCTGTTTTGGTTTCGGAAAGAGTCTTCAATTGTGGCGGCTGATTTTCGTGCCAAGCAATCCAGACGAGCAAACCAGCCGCAAGGGCTCCGGCAGGCGCGAGCCATGTCCAGCGCACGCGGTGAGGGATGGACGTGACTTGAGATTGTTCCAGGCGCTTTCGATGGGGCGTGTCTCGCTCTTCACGAGCAGCAGTCGCAGGCTCGGCTGCGGCCGGCAGCGGGACTTCTTTCTCAGACGCTTTTTCAAGCGAAATGGAATCGGTGGCTTCGAGCTCGGCAAGAACGGCCTGGCAACGCGCGCAGCCTACCATGTGTTCTTTCCATGAATTCATTTCTTCGGGCAGAAGCGAGCGCTCATGGTAGGCGGCGAGCACGTCCGATTCCGGGCAATGGAGATGCCCGGCATGGCCGCGCAGGTCGCTGACGAGGAACCCGCCCAAAACCGCGTCAAACTTTTTGTCTTCTTCAGCAGCCATCTCTGCTTCTCCCCTTCTTAGAACGAGCCATCCGGGCTTCTCTTGCATGAGGAACGATCAGCTGTCGGGCGGAGGCGATTTGGAACACCGGGGCGGCGCCGGAATCGCATCGAGCAGAGGCGAAAAGTCAAAGGGCCAAGCTTCTGTAGCGTATTCAAAACAGAGCTGGATTTGGGCGTCATCCAGGCCTGGCTGCCCGTCAGGACTCGCCTGCCGATTTGAGCCCTCCTTGCTAGCGGGGCCGGACTTGAGAATAACGATGACTTTTTCTTTTAGCTCCTGGCGGACTCTCTCGAGCTTGCGCGAGACGGTAGCCTCGTGCTCGTTCAAGGTTTTGCCGATTTCGGCCAAGGTTAGATCCTTCAGGTAATAGGAAATGAGCCGGATGCGGTCGAGGGGGTTAAGAGCAGAGATGGCTTGCCTGAGCGCCGCGGCGAGCAGACGGAGATAGCGCGAGCGGCTGGGGTCGCTCGGCTCCCATTCTGCTTTGGGCTTTACAGGGAGAGCCCTCTCGACCCCTTCGTCGTCCTCCAAACCTTCGAGGCGTTTTTCCTGGCGCAGGATGTCGATGTAGCGCTGCGCGAGCACGGCGCGCAGCCAAGTGGAGAGTTTGCTGCGTCCGTGGAAATGGTTGAACAGAGACACGCGGCCGATGGTGGTTTCTCGGCCGTAGAGCGTAGCGTACAAAGAGTCCGCAAATTCACGGGCGTAGGGATCGCTCGATGGGCGTTTGGTAATGGCCGCCGCAGCGGAGTAAAGGTACTGGCGATAGGTAGCAAAAAAATGCTCCCAGGCGGACTCGCATCCAGCGGCGCACGCGGCGGCTAAAGCGAGGTCTTCCACATGGAGCCCCGCGAGGTACTCCTCCAGTTTTTGCCGCGGAGGCGACTCGCCGGCAAAACGCTTCGTAGCGCTCTGCTCAAGAGCGAGAGAAAATCTTTCCAAAGCGAGTCCCCAACGAAGCGCTTGCGATTCGGCGTATAGCTTTTCAAGCAGGGAGGCGCAGCCATCGAGAAGCCGGAAAAGACCCGAGGGCGGATCAGGGCTTCGTTTTGGTACATTGTTTGCCATCGGCAGAAAACACGGTAATTGCTCTATATCAACCAACGCCGGGATGTTCCCCTGCATCCTAGAGCATAAGCCCTATAAGTGGGAATTTGTCGAGCAAAACGCGAACACCGGGAGGGAAATTGGAGTATCCTAGTCGGAGTTGTGGTCCCGGCCCCGCAACAGAAACCGCCTCGCTGGGGTTAGGCTACGGGTGGTGTGGTGCGCTCCGAGAGCATTAGCGACTTCGCGTCCCTGGTACGAAAGTCCTATTCAGGCTCCCTCAGCCTCGTCAGTACTCTCGTACTGTCAAAGCGCACTTCCTAATTAACCAGCGGACCTGGGAACGCTAGGTACCCCTTGCTTTCCCTGTCCCTGGACGGAATTTAACGAGGCGGCACGCGGATGACAACCATGATCGTAGATCCACGACGCAGGACCACGATGGGCGTTGGTTTCGAGTCCAACCGAGGCTGTGCCGGAGATCCCCAAGCCTGGAGAAAAGCGATTGGCACAAGGCCCGTGGCAGCGCGCTTGGCTCTGCTTCCGGAAGCCGGGAGCCGCTGGGACCGCATCGGCGCGAGCGCCGTGGGACAAGTGGCGATTCTCAGCTTCTTGCTGCTTATCCCGCTCGTTTTCCCAGAGCAAATGAAGACCGCGCTGAAATACCAGATCGTAGAAATCATGCAGCCGGTCACCATGGTGCCTGTTGCTCCGCCACCACCTCCGCCAAAGATCAAGCCTAAAGCGCCAGCACCGAAGCCGCTGGACCCGGAACCCGTGAAGCTCAATCCGAAGCAGCCGCACGTGTTCATGACCGCGAAGGCCATCCAGCCGGAAATGAAGAAGGTCGAAGTAAAGCCGGTGGAGGTGGATCCCCGGTTCGAAGAAGCAAAGATTGAAGTCGATTCGAAACAGCCGAAGCGTCCGAGAGACGAAGTAAAAGTCGGCAACCTGTCGACGGGCAGCGCTGCGCCCGCAACCGTCGTGGCGCCGCTCAATAAAGTGCAAACGGGGGGATTCGGCGATCCCAACGGGATAGCGGGTAAGGGTGATCCGAGCCATGCAACGAATGTGAATCCCCTGGGGTCGCCTGCGCTGCCCGGTGGCGATGGCTATGGCAACGGCACAGGGGGAGCTAAGGGGATTCGAGGCACGGTAGCGAGCACGGGCTTCGGCAATGGCATCGCCACTCCTCCGCCAAGCACAAGGAAAGGCACGGTCCACGCCGGCGGCTTTGCCGACGAGACCGTGGCAACCGAAGCGCCCAAGAAACGCGTAGCGAACAACGAAAGCGCCACCACGCCCGTGGACATTATCGACAAGCCGCGTCCCGAGTATACGGCGGAAGGGCGCAGCATGAAGATCGAAGGCGACGTTTTGCTCGACATGGTATTCCTGGCAAATGGGAGCATTCAAGTCAACCGGGTTATCAGCGGTTTGGGGCATGGGCTCGATGAAGCCGCGGTGCGTGCGGCCGAACAAATCAAGTTCAAACCGGCAAAGCGCGATGGCCAACCGGTGGACTTTCCGGCGCGCGTGCGAATTGAATTCCGCTTGGCCTACTGAGGAGAAAGAAAGATGCATAGAGCGGTGGCAGTTATCTGTGTGCTGTTGAGCGGGTTGGGAGCGATCGCCCTAGCGACGCCCAGACCCGGGGATCAGACCCCGGCTCGAACCATGGCGGATGTAATCGACAGGGTCATCACCAACGAGAACCGGGCGATTCAGCAAATCCGGCAGTATTCGCCGCTGGTCGAGACATACATCCAAGACCAAAGGCCGGACAAAGATCTGGGGTCCGTGCCCGCAGGCGACAAGTATTTTCTGGGCCGCGCGGATTTTTCGAAGGGCGTGTCTCTGGTGCCCCTGACCGACATCAGCAGCAAGGGCCGGAAGATTTTTGGCGCCATCGGCAATTTCTTTTCGTTCTCCGCGGAGTTTATCCCCGGCGGATTCCTGCAGATGATCTTTATCGACACCAACGGCTTCGACAAGCAGCATTACAAGTTCGATTACGTGCGGCGCGAATTTCTCGGCGAAGTACGCTGCCTCGTGTTCGACGTGACGCCGATGGAGAAGGCCGGCAAAGGGCGGTTCCTCGGCCGCATCTGGGTGGAGGATCAAGATTACAACATCGTTCGCTTTAACGGCGGGTACAGCGGCAACGGGCATGCGAGCTGGTACTTCCACTTCGATAGCTGGCGCACCAACGTGCAGCCGGGTCTCTGGCTGCCGTCGTTTGTTTACAGCCAGGAAAGCGATTTGCATTACGCCATATCGAAGAGGCTGGACTTCCGGGCGCAAACGCGCCTTTGGGGCTACAACCTGGGCCATGCCAACCAGGAACAGGAGTTGAGCAAAATCCTGGTCGAGACCCCGGTGCAAGACGATACCAAGACCGCCAACGACCTTACGCCGATTCAGGCGCAACGTTCCTGGGACCGCCAGGCGGAAGACAACGTGATTGACCGCTTCGAGCGCATTGGTTTGGTCGCGCCGCGCGGCGAAGTCGACAAAGTGCTAGATACCGTGGTCAATAACCTCGAAGTAACCAACAATATTGAGGTCGATCCGGAAGTACGCAGCCGCGTTTTGATGACTTCGACTCTCGAGTCCTTCACGATTGGGCACACTATCGTGTTGAGCCGCGGCTTGGTCGACGTGCTGCCCGATGAAGCCAGCCTGGCAACAATCCTGGCGCATGAACTGGGGCACGTAGTCCTTGGTCATCGCATGGATCCGGCGTATGGATTCTTTGACAATTTGCTGGTGGACGACAGGGAAACGTTCCGGCACTTTGGCTTTGCCCGCACGGCGGAGGAAGAGAAAGCGGCAAGCGAGAAAGCGATCCAGTTCCTCAATAATTCGCCGTACAAGAATCAGCTTGGCAACGCCGGACTGTTCCTGACGGCCCTGGAATCGCGGCAAAAAGAGATTCCCAACCTGATCAGCGGACACCTCGGAAATCGCGTGCCGGTGATCACCGACCTCAAAACCATTGCGACGGACCAAAAGCAGAATGAGCAAACGATTGTAGCGCTGCCGTTGGGCGGACGAGTAAAACTGGATCCTTGGAACGACAAGCTGGAGCTCATCAAGAGCAAACCGGTCGGGAACATCGCCGAACGGGAGAAGATGCCGTTCGAAGTTACGCCGTTCATGCCCTACTTGACGCGCTTTACCACGGAGCCGGCGAAGCCCATTGCCGCGAGCACCGCGACGCCGCCGGAGCAGAAACCGAACGAGCCCCAGCCGCCCGGCAAGCCGTAGTCAGCGTAAGCAGAATTAACCATCGACATTAGAAGTTGCTTCGCTGGGGAGTTTTAGAAGTCTGTAATGATTGAGCCTGGCCGTATACAGGCAGCCTTGCGGGGGTCATCCTAAGCGCAGGGCGGGATCCGCTTTTGGTTTTTCCATCCCTATAAGCGCGAGTCTCAATAATTGGGCGAAGAGAGTTCGCCGATCAGTTTGTAATTGAAAGCCACGCCGTCGTAGAAGTCCTGAACCTCGACGCGTTCGTCTTTCCCATGTGACCGGTCGTCCTGCCGGTCAAAAAACATGCAGGAGATGCCATAGGTGGGGATGCCGGCGATGCGCGTGTATTTTCCATCGGTTGCGCCGGTGGACATGGTTGCAACAAGCGGAATGCCCGGCCATTTGCTGCTCAAAGTCTTTTCCATGGCTCGGGTTAGTTCATCGAGCAGCGGCGAAGGAGGCACAGCAACCACGGGCACGACTCTTCCTTCAGGGTCGGTCTGCTTCACCATGCTGATTTTGACTTTCGGGTCGCCCGAGACGCGTTCGAGAGTTTGGAGAATTTCCTGCGGGTCTTCGCCCGGGAAAATCCGGCAGTTGACGTTGGCTCGCGCGGTTTGCGGAAGGGCATTGGCAGCGTGCCCCCCGGAAAGCATGGTGGCAACGCAGGTGGTGTGCAGCAGGGAATTGTAGTAGGGAGACTCGGAAAGACGGCGGGCAGCCGCAGGATCAGGGGGCTGTTTGGCAACGGCTTGCATGTCTGCCGAGGCCTGTCCCGAAGTCAACCTAGCTATCCGTTCGAAGTAGTTGCGCGTGACTTCGTTGACGTGAAGCGGAAACGAAAAGGATTGCAAGCGAGTGAGCGCCCCAGCCAAATGATAAATGGCGTTGTCCGGCGTGGGGACGGAGCTGTGGCCGCCGGAATTCAGAGATTCGAATTGAAAGTCGACGTAAACTTTTTCGCTGGCTTGAATCGCCGCAAGAATAGGCCTTCCGTTTTCCTTTTCAAATTCGCCGCCGTCAAGGTTGACGCAATACTCCGCGTCGATCCAGTCGCGATGCTGCTTCAGCAGCCAATCCACGCCATTCGCAGAGCCGCCCTCCTCGTCTGCCGTTAACGCGAGGATCAAGTCGCGGTCCGGCACGAAGCCTTCTTTCTTGAGGCGGATGAAGTTGGTGACCAGGACGGCGTCGCCTTCTTTCATGTCTTCGGTCCCGCGACCGTAGAAATAGCCGTCTTTTTCGGTGAATTCAAAAGGATCCGTGCTCCAGTCGGACCGCAGAGCTTCGACAACATCGAGATGGCCGATGAACAGAATGGGCTTGCGCTTTCCCGCGCCACGAAAACGGGCCACCAGATTCTTTTTGCGCTCGTTGGGCCCGGCAACGTGAAGGTCATTTTCCGCAAATCCAGCATTGCGAAGCCGCTGGGCCATGGCTTCTGCCGCGGTCGTCACGTTGCCGGCCGAGTCGGTGGTGTTGATCTCGATGAGCTGCTTGAAAATGTCGCGCGCCAACTGGTCAACGGGACCGAGGCTTTGCGCCCTAGCGCAGGGGACAAGACTGCCTATGCAGCCAAACACCAGCACCCAGCGATTCGCTCTCTGCATTGGCTCTCCTTGGTACAAGCATCAAGAAAATGGCAACGGGCCTTGCGGCAGACCCTGACGCATGGACAGCGCTAAACGCAAGAAGCGCGACAAATGCGAAGCAGCCCAGAACAGCAATATCATGCCAAAGCCGCGGTTGAGCAAAAGAAATGTGACGAAGGCCAGAAAAACCGCGAGTCCCGTGCGCTCGGGGCGCATTAAGGGCGCGGGAAGGCGGCTGTTCACGAACCGCGCCAGTTCCTGCGGCCATTTATAAACCCAGTACAGACCATAGATCGGAATCAAATGAAACCAGGCCGCGCGCAGCGGCTTGATGGGATACCCACCGGCCGACGCGTGCTTCAGCACCACATGAAACTCATAGACGCACACCAGCCAATACACCAGGCTGATGAAATTCGCAAGGAAGAGATAAAGGGGAGGGACGATGAGCGGTTCTTTGGCGAGTTCCGGGTGCCGCGAGATGGCGATCATCTCGGCGATGATGGTCCCAACGCCCAGCAGATAGCCAACCCAGATGCGCGGGTAGGGAGGCGCCGCCGGCGGCTGTGCCGGTTGCCCTTGCAAATCCCCGCTGGACCAGTCCATTTTGCCCTCGACGAAGGTGTCTTGCGAGGGTAACGGCGCAGCGGCTGATACGTCAAACTCTTGGCACACGTTTGATTCGCGATGAATGCGCATTGCTTCGCGTGGCGTTGGTTGCATAAACTGTCGAAGCTTCGCTTACACCAGACATGGAGAGGAAATCATGAGGCTGGTCACAAGACGGATTGTTGAAATTGGGTTGGGGGCAGGGCTGTTCCTTTCGGGAGTGGCCGCGGGCACGCTGCACGCGCGCAGCGCCACAGTGCAGAACCATTTTGGCCAGCCCAAAACGGTCCTGCACGTGGTCGTGTACAAATTTCGGGATGATAGTTCGAATTACGATCGCGAAAAGGCCATTGATGGCATCAAGGAAATGGCGGCGAAAATTCCCGGCATCAAAAATGTCTGGCTGAAAACGGAACGCAACCAGGCACGCGATTTCAGCGGCGTTTATGCCATCGAGTTTGCGAACGCGGAAGCTGCCGCCGATTACGCGGAGAGTCCGGTGCACGAAGCCTGGTCAAAATCGTGGCAGAAGCTTCGTGAGAACAGCCTCTCCTTCCAGGTTTCCAACCCTTAGCGAAGCCTGGCTTTGGTGGCGTCGCTCTTTCACAAATCGACAACCTGATGTCTCACCTGCAAGAAGCGCTGCTAGAATCGTTCTGTCTCTCTGGCCTTCCACGCAAAGGATTGGTGCGCGTCGATGCAAGGTGCCGGAACTCCCTCTCTCCGTGAGCCGGACAAGAAGTGGCAGGTCGGCTTTTGGAGCCTCATCGCCACGCAATTTCAGGGCGCGTTCAACGAAAATGGTCTGAAGTTCCTCGTCATTTATCTCATTCTCGCCGTTGAGAAAGACAAAACCGCGCGCGACCAAATGGAACTACTGGTCGGCGTGCTGTTCGCCGCTCCTTTCATTCTGTTTTCGCTGGCGGGCGGCTTTCTCGCTGACCGCTTCAGCAAACGCACTGTCACCATCTGGACGAAGGTCTTTGAAGTGGGGGTCATGCTATTCGCCGCGGCGGCCTTGATTCAGCCCGATCTTCAGCTGGCTCTCGCGGCCATATTTTTAGTTTGCACGCAGGGAGCGGTGTTTGGACCTTCCAAATATGGCCTGCTTCCGGAACTGCTTCCACCGGAAGAACTTTCCTGGGGCAACGGCGTTCTCGAGCTCGGAACGTTTATGGCCATCATTCTCGGAAGCATGAGCGGCGCGTTCCTCGCCGAGGCGTTTAGCGGACGGGAGATCTATTCAGGCGTCCTTCTTCTCGGATTCACCGTCATCGGTTTGCTCACAAGCTTCGGAATCAGCTTCGTGCCGGCTGCGGCTCCCGCAAAGCGGTTTCATCTTGTCTCGCTGATCGATGTCTGGTCGCCGATGAAACGGATCCGGAGCAACCGGGTGTTATGGCTGGCCGTGCTGGGCAACACTTACTTCTTCTTTGTTGCAGGGCTTTTGCAGTTCGACATTTTCATTTATGGCCAGGACGTGCTACACATCCGCGCGACAGAAGGTGGCTTCTTGCAGGCGGCCGTGGCGATCGGGATCGGCCTCGGAAGCTTCGCGGCCGGGTATCTTTCGGCCGGAAAGATTGAATACGGCCTGATTCCGCTTGGCGCGCTCGGCATGACCGCGCTCGGGCTTTGCCTGGCCATCCCGGACATCTCTTTCCGCACGGTCTTGCTGCTCCTTACCGGCCTGGGCTTCTTCGGAGGGTTTTTCATCGTGCCCATCAGCGCGCTGATCCAACACCTGCCGGAAGAAGACACGAAGGGCGGCGTTATCGGCGCGGCCAACTGGCTTTCGTTTGTCGGTATCGGCGCCGCCTCCGGTGTCTATTATTTCGCCACGCATTTCTTGCACCTGTCTCCCGGCGGAATCTTTCTGTGGTCGGCGCTGGTGACCTTTGTGGCCACCGCCTATGTCGTGTGGCTGCTGCCGGATTCGCTGCTGCGGCTGATGCTGTGGATGGCCACGCACACCTTGTACCGGCTCGACGTGACGGGGCGCGAAAACGTGCCTGCGCGAGGCGGCGCGCTGCTCACGCCGAACCACGTGTCGATGGCCGATGCGGCATTCTTGATTGCCTCGATCGACCGGCCCATCCGCTTCCTGATGTTCCGCGGCTCCTACGAGCATCCCGCGGTCAAGCCCTTCGCCAAGATCCTGGGCGTCATCCCCATCGCCTCAGATCAGGGGCCGCGCGAAATGATCCACTCCTTGCGACGGGCCACGGAAGCGTTGAAAAACGGCGAAATCGTATGCATTTTCCCGGAAGGACAAATGACGCGCATCGGGCAGATGATGCCTTTTCGCCACGGCATGGAGCGCATCATCAAGGGCGTAGATGTGCCGATTATCCCGGTGAACCTGGATGGCGTGTGGGGTTCCATTTTCAGTTTTGCGGGCGGGCGCTTCCTATGGAAGTTTCCACGGCGCGTTCCTTACCCCGTGCGAGTCACCTTTGGGAAGCCGCTGCCTGCCAACACGACTTCGCAGGAAGTGCGCCGCATCGTCCAAGACCTGGGTGCGGAATCGTTCGAACGTCGCAAGAAGAACATGCACACCCTGCCGGAAACTTTTGCCTACACCGCGCGGAGGCATCCGTTGCGGTTCGCCATGGCCGACGGACAGCGGCCCAAGCTGAATTACTTTTCGACGCTGGTAGGCACTTTGCTCCTCGGGAGGCGTCTCCGCAAGCACTGGCAAGGACAGGAAATGGTTGGTGTGCTCCTGCCGCCCTCGGTGCCAGGCGCGTTGGTGAATTTCGCCGCGATGCTTCTGGGCAAAGTGCCGGTGAACCTGAATTACACCGTGTCGAACGAGACCCTCGCGTCTTGCGCGGCACAGTGCAATTTGAAAACAATCCTGACCGCCCGGGTTTTTCTGGAGAAGGTCAAGGTTCAGCCGCCCGGTGAGGTGATTTTCATGGAAGACGTGGCCAAAGATCCAGGCTGGGGCGAAAGACTTGTCGCTATGCTCGCAGCGTGCCTCTTACCAGCCCGGGCGTTGGCGAAATTTGCCGGACGCGAGAGGCGCGCGACCCTCGATGACATTGCCACGATCATTTTTTCCAGCGGCTCGACGGGTGATCCCAAAGGCGTCGTCCTCACGCATTACAACATTGCGTCGAATGTCGAACAGCTTAATCAAGTTTTTATGCTACACGGCAACGACCGCATTCTAGGCATTCTTCCGTTTTTCCACTCGTTTGGTTTCACTGGCACGCTTTGCCTCCCCGCCGCGACCGGTATCGGCGTGGTGTTTCATCCCAATCCGCTCGATTCGCGGGTGATCGGCGCGCTGGTCAGCAAATATGCCGTGACCATGCTGCTCGCCACGCCGACTTTCCTTAGCGCCTACACGCGCCGCTGCGCACCGGAGGATTTTGGCAGCTTGCGTTTTGTGATGGCGGGTGCAGAGAAATTGCCAGAGCGCATTTCGCAAGCGTTCGAGGACCACTTCGGCATCCGGCCGCAGGAAGGCTACGGCTGCACGGAATGTTCGCCGGCAGTCACCGTCAATACGAGGGATTTTCGCGCTGCTTCCTTCCGGCAAGTGGGCGCGAAGCGCGGCAGCATCGGCCATCCGTTGCCGGGAATCGCCGTGAAGATTGTGGATCCAGACAAGATGGAGCCGGTCGGTCCGAACGAACCGGGGCTGCTGCTCGTGCGCGGCCCCAATGTGATGCGCGGCTACCTCAATCAGCCGGAAAAAACCGCCGACGTTTTGCGCGACGGCTGGTACAACACCGGCGATATCGCGCGCATGGATGAGCAGGGCTTTCTGCGAATCACGGACCGTCTCAGCCGCTTCAGCAAAATCGGCGGCGAAATGGTGCCGCATATCAAAGTGGAAGATTTGCTGCAGCAACTGGCTGGCGCAGCCGAACAGACCTTTGTGGTTACCGCCGTGCCGGATGAAAAAAAAGGCGAGCGCCTCGTGGTGCTGCATACGTTGAACGATGAGCGGCTTCGCGAGTGCCTGGAAAAGCTAGGGAAGAGCGATTTGCCCCCGCTCTGGCGGCCACGGGCGGATCGGTTCGTGCGTATCGAAAAGCTGCCGTACCTCGGAACGGGAAAACTCGATCTGCGGAAAGCGCGTGAACTGGCCCTCGAGATGACCCAGCGGGAGATTCCGCAATAACCTGCCGCAGCGAAAACGCCTTTGTTTTCTTATCCTTAGGAGAAGGATACCGCCGCTGTTCTCAGGTCACAGCTAAATGTGCCCCGGGTCACAAAAGCGCGGGCCCTTCCTCGCTTACATTCTTTGATAGCGATGACTAGCAGCGTGCCAAGTTGCGCGCTGACGGGGCCGGCTTCCGGGTTTCGTTTGACTCGCCCAAGCTAGGACGCCGCGAACATCGCCAATGAACTTCCGTGGAGGTCCGCATGGACCGGGCTCCGATCCTTCTTGACGGAAATGAAGCAGCCGCTTCGGTGGCCTACCGCCTGAACGAAGTGATTGCCATCTATCCCATCACCCCCTCCTCTCCCATGGGCGAATGGGCGGATCAGTGGCGGTCGGAAGGGAAGAACAACATCTGGGGCGCGTTGCCCCAGGTGATGGAGATGCAGAGCGAAGGCGGTGCCGCGGGAGCGCTGCATGGAGCCTTGCAGGCCGGAGCACTGGGCACAACGTTTACCGCGTCGCAGGGCCTGCTGCTGATGATTCCGAATATGTTCAAAATCGCCGGGGAGTTGACCGCAGCGGTCATCCATGTGGCGGCGCGCACGGTGGCTACGCACGCGCTTTCGATTTTTGGCGATCACAGCGACGTGATGGCGGCACGTTCGACCGGCTTTGCGATGCTCGCTTCGAATTCCGTCCAAGAGGCGCACGATTTTTCTTTGATTGCCCAAGCAGCCACCCTCGAATCGCGGATTCCTTTCCTGCACTTTTTCGATGGCTTCCGGACTTCGCACGAAGTCAACAAAATCGTTCCGCTGCTCGACGAAGATCTTCGCGCCATCATCGACGAAAGGTTTGTGCGCCAGCATCGTGAGCGCGCGCTTTCTCCTGATCGCCCCGTGCTGCGCGGAACCGCTCAGAATCCCGACCTTTTCTTCCAGGCTCGCGAAGCCTGCAACCCTTTTTACCGAGCCTGCCCGCAAATCGTTCAGGACGTCATGAATCGCTTCGCGCGACAGACCGGCCGCAGCTACCAGCTCATCGATTACGTGGGCGCGCCCGATGCAGAACGCGTGGTGATCCTGATGGGCTCGGGGGCTGGCGCTGCGGCGGAATGCGTCAAGGCCTTGCAGAAGTCCGGCGAAAGAGTTGGCTTCCTCAAAGTGCGCCTCTACAAACCTTTCGCGCTGGACGCATTTTTCGCGGCGCTCCCCACGACCGTCGGCAGCATTGCCGTGCTTGACCGCACGAAGGAACCGGGCAGCGTTGGCGAACCTCTCTATCAGGAAATCGCCACTGCCTTCTTGGAACGCTACGCCGGCAATCACTCGCGGCCACTGCCGCGCATCATTGGCGGGCGCTACGGGCTGTCTTCCAAGGAATTCACCCCGGCCATGGTGAAGGCTATCTTCGACGAATTGAAGAAGCCGCAGCCGCAGAATCATTTCACGATTGGCATTCACGATGACGTCACGCACACCAGCTTAAACTACGATCCGGCGTTTTCGACCGAAGATCCGCGCACAGTCCGCGCGCTCTTTTATGGTTTGGGCTCCGACGGCACGGTCGGCGCAAACAAGAACTCCATCAAAATCATCGGCAAAGGAACGAAGAACTACGCGCAAGGCTACTTTGTCTACGACTCCAAGAAGGCGGGCGCTATTACCGTTTCCCACGTGCGGTTTGGGCCCGAACCCATCGAGTCCACGTACCTAATCTCTAAAGGAAGTTTCGTCGCCTGTCACCAATTTCAATTTATTGATCGCCTCGATGTGCTGGCGGCCGCGGAGCCCGGCGCGACCTTCCTTGTGAATGCTCCGTTCGGCCCCGACGAGATGTGGAGTCATTTACCACGCCAGGTTCAGCAGACCATCATCGACAAGCAGCTCAAATTTTATGTCATTGATGCCTACAGCGTGGCGCGAGAAGCGGGCATGGGTAACCGCATCAATACCATTATGCAGACGTGCTTTTTCGCCATCAGCGGCGTCCTTCCCCGCGAGGAAGCCATTGCCGCCATCAAAAAAGCCATCGAGGAAACTTATGGCAAGCGTGGCCAAGCCGTGGTGCAGAAGAATTTCACGGCCGTCGACCAGGCGCTCTCGCGCTTGTACCAAGTAAAGGTCCCCGAAAAAGTCTCCGCGACGTTTGAAATGCTCCCCCCGGTGCCCGCGCGTGCACCTGCTTTTGTGCGCGAGGTGATCGGAACCATCATCTCCGGAAACGGCGACGCCCTGCCCGTCAGCGCCATCCCCAACGACGGCACTTTCCCGACCGCCACCGCACAATGGGAAAAGCGCAACCTTGCGCAACAAATTCCCGTTTGGGATACGGAACTGTGCATCCAGTGCGGCAAGTGCGTGCTGGTTTGCCCGCACGCTGCAATTCGCGCCAAGGTGTATGACCCTTCGCACCTGGCCAAGGCCCCGGCCACGTTCAAGTCCGCGAAACCCCGCTGGCGTGAATATGAATCGCTGCGTTACACGTTGCAAGTCGCGCCGGAAGACTGCACCGGCTGCCGGCTGTGTGTGGAAATCTGCCCGGCCAAGAGCAAGAGCGAAGTCAAGCACAAAGCCATCAACATGGAAATGCAGGCGCCTCTGCGTGAGACAGAAAGCGTCAACTGGGACTTTTTCGTGGGCTTGCCCGAGTTTGACCGCGAGCGCATCTCGCACACGCAGGTGAAAGACACTCAGCTTCTTGAGCCGCTCTTCGAATTCTCCGGCGCCTGCGCCGGCTGCGGCGAAACTCCTTATATCAAGCTCCTCACGCAGTTGTTTGGTGACCGCCTGCTCATTGCCAACGCTACGGGATGTTCTTCCATCTACGGCGGCAATCTGCCGACCACTCCGTACACCGTAAATCGCCAAGGCCGCGGGCCGGCCTGGTCCAATTCTCTGTTTGAAGACAACGCCGAATTCGGCCTGGGCATGAGGCTTGCCGTGGACCAGCAAAATCAGTACGCGCAACAGCTTCTCACAGCGCTCTCTGGATCTTTGGGCGGCGCGCTTGTAACCGCTTTGCTCGAGGCTGATCAATCCAAGGAGTCAGGAATTGAAGCGCAGCGCCAGCGTGTTGCCGAACTCAAGCGCAAGCTCGCAACCGTGGATTTGCCTGCGGCCCGCGAGCTTCTGACCGTCGCGGACATGCTGGTGCGCAAGAGCGTCTGGCTTGTCGGAGGTGACGGCTGGGCTTATGACATTGGCGCCGGTGGTTTGGATCACGTGCTCGGGTCGGGGCGCAATGTCAACGTTCTGGTTCTCGACACCGAAGTGTATTCGAACACCGGCGGGCAAATGTCGAAAGCTACTCCTCGCGGCGCAGTCGCGAAGTTCGCAACCGGGGGCAAAGAGATGGCCAAGAAAGATTTGGCCATGGAAGCCATCAGCTACGGCTACGTGTACGTCGCGCGCGTGGCCCTGGGCGGCGGCGACACGCACACCATCAAGGCGTTTCAGGAAGCGGAAGCGCATGACGGCCCGTCGCTCATCATCGCGTACAGTCACTGCATCGCACATGGCTATGACATGGGTTTTGGCTTGAATCAACAGAAGAACGCCGTGCTTTCCGGCTACTGGCCGCTGATGCGCTACAACCCGGGTTTGCGTCTCGAAGGCAAGAACCCCTTTCAGCTGGACTCCAAGGCGCCGAGCATCGCGCTTAAGAAATATGCCTACGAGGAAGCGCGCTACACCATGCTCACCCGCAGCCATCCCGACGCAGCCCGCAAATTGCTTCACGACGCCGAAGACGACGTCGAACGCCAGTGGCGCGTTTACTCGAACCGCGCAGCCATGCCCGGACGGGCAGAAACGCCCAATATTGCCCCGCACGAACCCGAAGAAGCTACCGTCGAAACCGTCAAGAAAGGAGGCGATGAGCAATGAGCGACATCTCTACGCGCTACTTGGGCCTTGGGTTGAAATGCCCTCTCGTGGCTTCCGCGTCTCCTCTCGGCGAGTCTGTCTCGAGTATTCGTGAGCTCGAAGATGCCGGCATCGGGGCCGTGGTCCTTCCCTCCCTTTTTGAAGAACAACTCGAGCTGGAAAGCAACGCCTTGGACGACGATCTCTGGCGCGGAGCGGAAAGCTCTCCGGAATCCCAGTCTTTGCTTCCCGATCTCGAAGACTACAACCTTGGTCCCGATGGCTATCTGGACTTGATCGAGGGAGCCAAAGCTGCGGTGGACATTCCCGTGATCGCCAGCCTGAACGGCGTGTCGCCGGGCGGCTGGGCCGAGTACGCCGGGCTCATGGAAGAAGCCGGCGCAGACGCCATCGAATTGAATATTTATTCCCTTGCCACCGAACCGAACACCAGTGCCGCAGAGGTTGAAAAGGGCTATGTGGATCTCGTGCGCCAAATCAAACGCTGCGTCCGCGTGCCGGTGGCCGTGAAGCTTTCACCTTTCTTCAGTGCTCCTGCCAACATCGCCGCGCGGCTGGATGACGCAGGCGCCGATGGCTTGGTGCTCTTTAATCGCTTTTATCAGCCTGATTTCGACGTGGAATCGCTCGAAGTCGTGCCCCGCCTCACGCTCAGCCACCCCGATGAACTGCTGCTACGGCTTCATTGGGCGGCCATCCTCTCCGACCACGTAGAAGCCGATCTGGCCATCACTGGCGGTGTTCATAGCGCCATCGACGTGGTCAAGTGCATCCTGGCGGGCGCAAGCGTCACTCTGATGGCTTCCGCGCTATTGCAAAAGGGCGCTCAACACGCCTTCTCCGTCCTCGGCGACCTGCGCCGCTGGCTGGAAGAGCACGAATATGACTCCGTTCGCCAGATGTGCGGCAGCATGAGCCGGCGTTCGGTCCCCGACCCCACCGCCTTCGAGCGCGGCAACTACATGCGCGTGCTCAGCTCTTATGTGCTGCGTTCCGGAAACCACGGCCACTAAACGCACGGTCTAAACGCCGGATCCCTTAGCTTAGACGGGGCACGGCCAAGCCGTTCGATCGCTCACAACAACCTGTCCAGGGAGCAGTGGCCGGCTACTATTATAGAGAGTGAAGTAGATTCAAACGGCGTAATCGAGGCGGCGGTACCCTGCGGAATTCCAGTTACTTCAAATTCCAGAACGTTGCGTCGGGCTTCAACAACTCGAATCCGGCGTCCCACGCTTCGTGGCTGCGCCAAACCACTTCGGCTTCGGCCTTGCGCCCGGTTTCCGGATGAATGAGTCGCACATGCCGGTGCAACGGCAAATCCGCTCCCACCACGGCCATGCAACCTGAGTGACTCACATCCACGGTGACGGCATTGGCGCGTTCCTTACTATCGCCCTGATCCCACTCGACCAGCAGCTTAACGCGCGAGATGAAACGTTTGTGGCTCCGCAATCTCTCCCAACGTTCTTGAAGGGCGCTAGCGGCGGTGCGCGAGACGATGTTCATGACCATGAGACCTCACCGTGGATGTTTGGCTGGGGGCCGAAACGGGAGAATACAACTTAGTCCCCTGCGTCGTGCAGGTCAATAGTACTTTTCTTACTTTTCCAGAGCTCTCTCTTGGCTAGCCCTTAGGAGAATGACGCCCTTTTATCGCCAGAAGCTGACTCCCCGGGACGGAACTGAGCCTTTTCGATCTGCCAGTTATAATTAGCGCACAGCCGTAGAACACCGCACCGCTAGGAGCTTGTTTTTGCGCGATTTCCCCTGAAAAATATCTACACCCTTCGTTCCCGAGCCGGTTCTGTATTCCTCGGCGTCGTCCTGGGGATAGCCACGCAACGATTTGGCGCCCCAAGCGGCCAAGGCGTCCCGGAAGCCTGTACGACCCAAGTATTGGCCCGATCACCGACAGTCCAAAAGGAGACCCACATTGCGAAGGACCAAAAAACGTAAGTACGAACTGCTTCTCTGCCCCCTTATGATTTTTGTTCCGGCGTGCTGCCTGGCAGCCAAAGATGAAGGCCCTCACAGGGCGGAAAGCGAAGTAAGGCTGGACTCTTCCTCAGCAACTGCCGAGGGTAGAACCCGGGATGAAACTCCAGACGCACCCTCGCCGCGGCGCTCGAAGAGGGAAGATGCCGGCCACCTAGGCTTGGGCATGCGGCTTTCAACGCTGGGCGCTGGCGCAGAGGTTGCTGTCTCGCTGAACAGCAGAGTGAATGTCCGCGGCGGCTTCAACATCTTCCAGTACAGCCGCGGCTTCAATCACGATGGAATCATCTACAAGGGCCAGCTGAACCTCCGGTCCGGTGAAGCGCATGTGGACTGGTATCCGCTGGGTTACGCCTTTCATTTAAGTCCTGGCCTGCTGCTTTACAACGGGAACGGCGCCACGGCCACGGCCAACGTTCCCGGAGGCAGCACGTTCACCCTGGGAGGCGCAACCTATACGAGCGACCCGGCGAACCCCGTCACTGGAAGGGGCAAGCTCGATTTTTTGAAGGTTGCACCTACGGCGATGTTCGGGCTCGGAAACCTTGTTCCTCCCACGAGCCACTTCACCTTCAACTTTGACATGGGGGTGGCGTTTCAGGGCTCTGCGCGCAGCAAGCTGAACCTTGCCGGCAGCGCCTGTGACGCCACGGGAGCGATTTGCGTCAATGCGGCTACGGATCCAACCATACAGGCCAACGTGCTCGCCGAACAGACCAAGATCAACAACAAGCTCTCGCCCTTCAAATACTATCCGATCATTTCGTTCGGGTTCGGTTACCGTTTCTGAGGGCCAGCGAGGCGTCCGGCGGAAGAACAACTGCGGGCCAGAGGAATATAAATCCAGGCAGGACAGATTCTCCTTTGGCTCTTTGGCCAGAGGTAGCGTAAAAAAAGGCCGGTCTGAGTCATCTCAGACCGGCCTTTTCTGAGTTTAATCCCGGCAGCGACCTACGTTCCCACGCAGTTACCCGCGCAGTATCATTGGCCCAGCGAGGCTTAACTTCCGTGTTCGGGATGGGAACGGGTGTGACCCTCGCGGTATAACCACCGGAAACTTTTAATTCGCGTTCTTTCTCCTGGCCTTAAGCGCGGAGAAAACGCGAGCGTGACAACAGAACTTGGCTGGCATTACAAGCGCAACTCGAATCGAGCAAACTGTGGAAGCAAAGCTTGCTTCCACTTTCTCAAAGACGGTTTGAGAAAGTTTTATGATTAAGCCGAACGGGCGATTAGTACGGGTCAGCTCAACACATTACTGTGCTTCCACCTCCCGCCTATCAAAGTCGTAGTCTTCGACTGCCCTTCTTAGGCCGATAAATCGGCCTTGGGAGACCTTATCTTAGGGCGAGCTTCATGCTTAGATGCATTCAGCATTTATCTCTTCCAGACTTCGCTACCGAGCGATGCCGCTGGCGCGACAGCTCGTACACAAGGGGTCTGTTCATCCCGGTCCTCTCGTACTAGGGACAACTCCCTTCAAGTCTCCTGCGCCCACACCAGATAGGGACCGAACTGTCTCGCGACGTTCTGAACCCAGCTCACGTACCGCTTTAATAGGCGAACAGCCTAACCCTTGGGACCTTCTACAGCCCCAGGATGCGATGAGCCGACATCGAGGTGCCAAACCTAAGCGTCGATGTGAACTCTTGGCTTA
>QHYI01000037.1 GCA_003223245.1 Acidobacteriota bacterium | reverse complement strand
AGGATTCGCGAAGTCGTGGCGAATCTCAGCGCGATGGACCGTCCCCTCGCCTGGACGCAGCACGTCACGCTGAGCCCGCCCTTTCTCGATCCCGCGACAACGCAGTTCCGCGCCTCGATGACCCGTTCGGTCGTCTCGCAGGCGGATCCAGGCTTCAACGCTTACCTGACTCCGGGGAAAGAATTTTCATGGCCAATCGCTCCTCGCCGAGATGGCGGGGAGTCGGACCTGCGTCAGATGCACAAGACCGCTCCCGCCAGCGGCTATACGGCCCATCTCGCTGACGCACGGCGCGACCATGCGTACTTCGTCGCTTTCACGCCGCGATTCCGGCAGGCCTTCGGCTACGTCTGGAAGCGCGCGGATTTCCCCTGGCTGGGTATCTGGGAAGAAAACTGCAGCCGCCAGGCTTCTCCGTGGGACGGCAAGACCGTAACCCGCGGGATGGAGTTCGGTGTGTCGCCCTTTCCTGAAACCAGGCGAGAGATGGTGGATCGCAACCGGCTACTGGATGCCGCTGCTTACAAATGGATTTCGTCGCGCGGACGGCTGGACGCTGAGTACTGGATCAGCAGCCAGGTGACGGATGTGATTCCGGAATCGCTCACCTGGCCTAAGGTCTCCTGACTCCCGCTCCGAAGACAAGTTGATCTTTCTTGGCATCAATCTTCTTCGCATCCACGTTGGGAACCGCCTTCATGTCTTCGATAGACTTGAATCCCTTGACCTTATCGCGGTAAGCGACGATCGCCTTCGCATCGTCCAGGCTGATTCCCAGAACCTCCGAAATTTGCTTGTCTGTAGCCATGTTTACGAAAACTTTCTTCACCGCAGACGGAGGGAAATTTGCCGTGAGATAGTCGGCGATATCGGTGAAATCTTCATCCGAGCCCTCGGCCCCCTGCCGCGCCATCTTGGTAATGGTGTTCTCCCAACCCCTCCGGTCCTGTCCGGAGGCCAGAATGATGTTCGGAGAATGGCACTTAACGCATAGCCGAAGCACGGCCTCTCGCCCCTGGCCGGGAGGAAATTCGGGGTGTGCGTCAGCAGCAGCGCGCGAGTCCGCAGTTTGAGCCGCTGAAACGGGCGTTTGCGCGGACATTGCGATCGCAATCACGCCCACGCAAGCAGAGAGAAGAATCAACGAGGACAGATCGCGAAAGGTGACCGTTTTATTTGGCCCAGGCTTCACGTGTTCTCCTGAATCAGTATGACGTAACCTGCCTTCTCAGCAAAAGATCTCAGCGAAGACCCGGAGGGGCGACTGCCAATAGCCCGGCGCTTCCGCGCTGGGAAAGTGCAAGATCCGCACAAGTCCCGTAGGGACGATTGCAAACAATCCCACGCCTCGCTGTGAACCACGCGATCCTCGAACTCACTCCCGCTAAACCGCCACTCTCATCAACTTGGTAATCCTGCCGACGTGATTCCAATCAGACACGTAAATATTCGCCTGGTGGTCTATATAGCACCCATGCGCTGCACTGAAAACGTTTGTGGGAATATTGTCGGGACTGAGCTGGTAATTCGCCCACTGGCTCTGCTGCGGGTTGTCGCCGATAAACGCGACCGGTACATTGTTCTTGTCGAGGATCGTAACCCTGCCCTGCAACTCCGAGACGATGGCGTAGTCCCCATGAAAACTAACCTGGCACGGACGCCGCAAGTGCTGCGTGACGTGGCCAACGAACGTGCCGTCAAAGTCAAAGTGGCTGAGGCGAAAGTTTTCCCGATCGCAGACAAGCAGCAGCGGCTGATCGTAGCGCTTGTCCACGGCTAATCCGTGACTGCAATCGCACTTCCCGTCCTCGGTGCCCTTTCCCGAGAAGCTGGATTGGTAGTTCCCGTGTTTATCGAACCGGAAGATGCGGGAGTCACCGTAGCCGTTCGCGATATAGATCGAACCGTCAGGTCCGGGCACAACGGCTGTCACTCTCCACTCATTTGCCTGTTTGAATCCCGCTTCGCCAGGCGCGGTGATTTTCTGCACTACCGTGCCGTCCGTCTTCATCTTCAGGACCAGCCAGTTCTCCGCCGGAGTTCCCTTCTGCACGGTGGCGTAAAAGAATTCCTCGCCACCTTCGGCGCTCCAGTGCAGTGAGTGGATCTCGGGATATTCCATGGCAATGGTCTTTACCAGACGTCCGCCAAGTTCGTACACGAGAACGCCAGTTTCACTCTGGGTGCTTACATACACATTGCCGGCCTTGTCGCTGGAGATCGCGCCGTGGGTTCCGCCGAACTGCTTGCCTGCCGGAAGCTTTCCCCACTGCGGCACAACGTCATAGGTCCAGGCGCCGTTCCCCGTCCGATACGGGGATCCGCAAGCGCTGTCGTCGGGGCTCTCGGCTCGAACAGGCGAATCTCCGCCCGCAAACGCGACAAGCGCAGAGACCGCGGCCGCCCTGCCAAAGGCGCGCCGATTCAATTTGGTGAGCTTCGAGGTGCGATCGGGTTCCATAATGTCTTCTCCTAAAAAACCGCGGGCAAGCTGGTTACGCCGAACTTGCAATCGAACGCGAGTTCAGCCGAATCGTCCGTTGGCTAATTCAGCTTCTTGATCCAGATATTACGCACCGAAACCTTGGTAGGCGTACCCTCGATTTCGATTCCTACCAACCCAGGCTTGTTGTTGGACGAATCCGGATTGTCATCCACGTAGACCGACAGCAGCGCTCCAATGAGACGTCTCAGTTGCACAATCTATGAGTTTGAGATGAGGATGTCAAATTCTTCTGTTTCGTTTTCCGGCCCGGCATTCGCCGAATTCAGGCGCACGCAGAGTTGATCCAGTGGTGACGCAAGGAGAACTCGTGAAGCTCGCCGGGGTTTCCGCCGGAGGACACACCTGCCACTTTCAGTTTCGCGGACGATCGTCCTGACCTCGAACAGTCCGCATTTGTTCAGGACCTGATCCGGCTGGACAAATGGACAGTCAGCGGGCCTGCGTTGGGACCACCATCAACTGCTGGTCAATCAGAACGCTCTGAGTCCAAGGCTCGGAGCGTCACGCTACTTTCCGGGGGCGGAGTTGGTCGTGCATGCGTCTTACGGAGTTCGAGAACATTCTGCTCTCCAGTTCCCCCGATGTTGTTTCACTCAGCAACCAGATCCTGCGCCTGCTGGTGAAACCCTCGCATGGAAATTACTACGAGCGCGGCTTCAAGCTGATGCAGAGCACATCAACAACCGCTTCAATCTCCTTGACTTCGCCGGCCTGTTCTCCGGCACCGCCATCGAACCTCCGCGCAGTTATGCTCTCCGTCTGACTAACACGTTCTAGAAACATGACAGGTGGGTCCGGCGATCACGGAAAGAGCCATCGTGAAATCATCACCCAGGCCGAAATGTTGGAAAAGCGGACGTTTCGGCCGTCTTTGCTGCCTCTTGGTCTTTCAAGCCGATCCTCATTCCAACTCCAAACCAGATGAAGCTAATGCGAACCCACCAACCATTCGCTATACTTCATGTTGCCGCCGTTGAATTCGTCTGTCACATCTTGGAGCGTTGACCGAATCAGATGAATGTTGCTAGGCACGAAGTGATGTCCGGCTCGGACCTTCTCCTCAAGGCTGAGGGGATACAAAAGTCCTACGGCGGTGTGCTGGCGCTGCATGACGGCCGCATTGAGCTGTGTGCGGGCACCGTTCACGCCCTGTGCGGTGGTAACGGCGCCGGCAAATCGACGTTCCTGAACATCCTGATGGGGCTGGAGGCGCCCGATAGCGGGCGTATCTGGCTCAACGGGAGCGAAACCCGGTTCGCCTCTCCGGCGTCCGCCTTAGCGGCCGGCATCGCGATCATTACGCAGGAGCTTAGCCCCGTTCCCGACATGACAGTTGCCGAGAACATTTTCCTTGGGCGTGAATCCCGGCGTGCCGGATGGTTCGTCAACCAGACGGTGATGCGGCGCAAGGCCGCAGAGCTTCTGGAGCGCCTCAATTTCGCTGTCGATCCGCGCGTCAAAATGCGCAGGCTGTCGCTGGGGCAGATCCAGTTAGTCGAGATCGCCAAGGCAATTGACCAGCGCAGCTCGGTTCTCATCATGGATGAGCCGACATCTGCGATCGGAGATAAAGAAACCGCGGTCCTGTTTGACGCGATCCGGCAGTTAAAGTCCGCAGGCGTCGGCATCATCTACGTTTCACATAGGCTGTCAGAACTGTTCTCCATTGCTGACGAATACACAGTATTTCGCGATGGCGGCTTTGTCCGGACTGGCTTAATGAAGGACATTGATCGCGACGAGTTGATACGCCTGATTGTAGGGGGAAGCCTTATTGACCAACAATGCGCGGCCACTGAGCCTGAAAAGGCGACGCTGCTCGAAGTGCAAGGGTACAGCCGTGCTGGCGAGTTTGAGGACATCAATCTTTCTTTAAAGTCTGGAGAAATTGTCGGATTGTACGGACTCATGGGCGCAGGACGGAGCGAATTTGCGAGTTCGCTATATGGAATCTCCCGTCGGAATCGGGGCCGGTTGGTGATGGACGGCGCAGAAGTTGAAATCAATTCGCCAGGCGACGCATTAAAGTTTCGCATCGCGATGATCACCGAAGACCGCAAAGCCTCGGGGCTATTCCTGAGTCAAAGCGTACGTAAGAATATCTCGCTGACGTCTTTGTCGAGTCTTTCCCGCCGGAGTTTCATCAATGAACGGAAAGAGAAAGCCGTCGTCCAGCGAATGATCGAACGGTTCCATATCAAAGTCCGTACCCGGGATCAACCAGTCCGACAGCTAAGCGGTGGCAATCAGCAGAAGGTGCTGTTTGCCCGTTCATTGACGACCTCGCCCCGGATCCTGATCTGTGATGAGCCAACCCGTGGCATCGATGAGGGTGCAAAGCGTGAGATTCATGCTTTTCTGGCGGAGTTTGCCGCTCAGGGGAATGCTGTGCTCATGATCTCCTCGGAGGTCCAGGAGATTCTCGCGAGTTGTAATCGTGTCGTCGTCTTTCGCCACGGTCGACAAGTTGCAGAATCACCGGTTACGAGGATCACGCCGGAGCGCCTGCTGCATTGGGCCTCGTAGTGTAGGTTGATTGAGCGAGACTACAATTCTTGCCCGCGATGATGAGCACTCCTACCAAGCAAATGGGCCGGGCCGGCGCGAGATCAAGGACTCTCGGATCGCTCGGACAACTCTTCGCACGCTATGGAATCGTGATAGCCCTGGGGCTCATCGTGCTCGCGCTGAGCGTTTTGAGCGACAACTTTCTCACTAGCGGCAATCTGACGAACGTCCTGCGCCAGGTTTCGATCAACGGCATACTCGCCGTCGGGATGACGTTCGTGATTTTGACCGGCGGAATCGACCTTTCCATCGGTTCCGTCCTGGCGCTCACTGGCATGGTCGGCGCCAGCCTGGTCGCGGGGAGCAAGCCCCACTCTCCTATCCTCGCCATCCTGGCTGCCTTGGCGGTAGGCGTAGTCGCCGGGGCTTGCAGTGGCATTTTCATTGCGTGGGTTCGATTGCCTGCGTTCGTCGTTACACTCGGCATGCTGAGCGCGGTGCGTGGGCTCACGCTTATATACAGCCAAGGAATGCCCATTTCTAATTTGAGTTCCGGATTTAAGTTTCTTGGCCAGGGAACATTCCTTGGAATACCGGTGTCGGTAGTGCTCTTTGGAGCGACTGCATTGGCCGCGTGGGTCGTGCTCGCATACACCGTCTATGGCCGGCGTGTTTATGCTGTTGGCGGCAACATGCGCAGCGCGCATACTTGCGGCATCAACGTGCGGGGAATTATTTTCTCGGTTTACGCGTTGATGGGCCTCCTAAGCGCGCTGGCTGGGGTAACGCTCACCGCACGCACGACCGCTGCCCTTCCCCAGGCAGGCGTCGCGTACGAGTTGGATGCGATTGCAGCCGTGGTGATCGGCGGCACCAGTCTCACCGGCGGTATCGGCGGCATCCCACTCACCGTGGTAGGCGTACTCATCATTGGTTTGCTTAACAACGGACTCGACCTTCTCGGTATCTCTTCCTACTACCAGCAGGTGATCAAAGGATTGATGATCGTCGCGGCTGTTCTCATTGACAAAGCGAGGCATGCCGATGCGGCTTGAGGAGTTGGCCACTACAAGATCACCTAAACCGGCGGTGACCAGTTCCTTGCTGACGCGGCGGCAGATATTGAAAGCCGGGCTGGCGGTCACAGGGCTCGGCTTCGTGAGCGGATGCCGCAATCAGAGCGGTAAGTCCGTTCATCGCATCGCAGTCCCGCTTCAGGGCATGACCGCTGAATTCATGCAGTTGTGGGTTCGCGGCGCGCAAGCGCACCCGGCGATCAAGAACGGCCTCGCAACCTTTACCGTCTTTGATGGCCGCATGGATGCGCTGACCCAGGCGAATCAGTTCGACACGATCATCACCCGGCGCTATGACGCGATCATATTTATTCCCGTGGACGTTCAAGCCGGCGTCGGCCCGGCCACGCAAGCCAAGGCCGCCGGCATTCCGGTGATCGGCTCGAACACGTTGTTGGCAGACCGTTCCCTCTATGTTTCATATATCGGATCAGAATCCGTGATCAGCGGCGAATATGTGGCCCACGGTGTGATTGACAGGCTGGGTGGCAAAGGGAATGTCGTTGTCTTGGAGGGGTTGATCGGCCAATCGGCGCAGGTCGAGCGGCGCCAGGGGATCAACAAGGTGCTGGCCCGGTCGCCAAACATAAAAGTCCTGGAAACAAAATCCGCCAACTGGTCACGGGCTGAAGCACAGTCGCTGATGGAGAACTGGCTGACATCGCATGGCAACACAATCAACGGGGTAATTTCCCACAACGATGAGATGGCTTTGGGCGCGATCGAGGCAATGAAAGCACGTGGAATCGACTTCGCAACTCATCCTGTGGGCGGCATTGATGGGCTCACCGATGCCCTGGAGGCGGTCAAACGCGGCGAGATGTCCACCACTCTTCAAGATGCCAATGCCCAGGCACAGGGTTCGATAGACCTGGCATTGAAAGTTCTGATTGGGCCCTCCTATAAGCCAATGTCCGATATATGGAATCAATATCCCGGACAGCTATCGTGGGATGACGGGAAAAAGACCGAGTATCTCGTCCCTTGGACGCCCGTGACTGGTGAGAACGTCGATCGCTTACTGGCCATTCGGCGAGCAGGATAGGTGCTAACAACCGCGGGGAACATGCTTGACGACGCGCTCAGCACCTACACCTACGATGCCGGGAACCGCATTGCTACTGCGCCTCCCTCTCCTCCCGCACGTGCTGTCTGTGCCGGTTGACGGCGGGGAGCGAGACGTGGAACTGTCTGGCGGTTTTGCGGGTGCCGATGAGGTCGAGGGAGGCCTGGGGATGGGAGCAGATGGCGCACCTGGGCATTTGAGGGTGAGTATAGCGCGGCGGGATGTTTGGATGTTTGTGGAGGGTTGACCCGTCGAGTCCTTCTCAAGCTCACACCATCGCTCACTTGAGGCCCTGGTCCAGTGGGTCGTCCATGACCTCAGCATAAGGGATGGGCAGTGTTGCCGCTTTGACCGTCACCGTCCAGTCGCCCGACAATCTCATCCTTGTGGAATCCTTGTGGGCCCAAACGGATCAGAACAGAATTCTCCTGGAGGCAATAGCAGGGCTTGCTTTCTCAGTCCCAAGTGTTGCGGTTCTCCGCAGACAGTGGCGCTCTTGCTTCATGAGACCAAATGTCCGTGATTGCCGGTGGAATTCACTGTCCGCAGGCCGCGAGCCAGAAAACAAATCAGCAGCCAGTGTTGAAGGTATGGGCGGGGCTGCGTTGGGGGAGCGAGGGTAGGGCCGTGGTGGCAAGCGGCTCATCCACCCGCAGGAACTGGTCGCTCTTTACGTTTTTCAATGTCTGGACTTTCCCGCTGGGCCAGCGAATGTGAATCTCCTGCACTACGGCCTCCGGTCCCAAGCCAAAATGCACGCGCTCGTCGCTGGAAGAAAGATAACTGCCCGCCGTGGTGACAGTTGCGAATTGACGGCCATGGCCCGTGACCAGGCTTACTTCGGCGCCAATCGCGTCGCGGTTGCTCTTATGTCCTACAAGATGCAGCGTCAGCCAGTGGTTCGAGCCCGACGTCCGGTTGTGGAGCACGTATGCTTGCCCGTCATTGGTGGTGATCACAGCATCGAGCTTGCCATCGTTATCGATATCGCCGATGGCCATTCCCCGGGCCGCCCAGGCCGTCTGAAACAGCGTTCCGGAAGCGGCGGAGACGTCCACAAATCCGTGACCGGTGTTTCGTGCCAGCAGCATGGGTTCGCGGTAGCGCAATTGTGGATAAGTCAGCTCCACCGTGTCGAGAACGTGGCCCTGCGCTATCAGCAGATCCTTCCAGCCATCGTTGTCATAATCGAGGAAGCGCACGCCCCAGCCGGAATGCAGCAGCGTCATGCCTCCGAGGCCGGAACGGTGCGAAACGTAACCAAAGGTTCCGTCGCCATTGTTCTCAAATAGGGCGTACATCTGGTAGGCCAGGGTCGTAACGACCACGTCGGGCAAACCATCGTTGTTATAATCGGCAAAGTCTACGCCCATGCCAGCAAAGGTGCGGCCATCGGCATCCAGGGCCGCTTCAGAAAAAAGCGCCACCTCCTCGAACGTCCCGTCGCCCTTGTTTTGAAACAGGAATTCAGGAATGGAGTCGTTCGCGACGAAGACATCGATGTGGCCGTCGCGATTGTAGTCGGCAATCGCCACGCCTAAAGCCTTTCCCGGTTTCGAGAACCCGATCTTTTGCGAGACCTCCGTGAAGTGGCCATTGCCGTCGTTGTGATAGACGAGAGGCGCGACGGCTTCGAACTGATCGGGATGGCAGTAGGAGCGAAAGCCTCCCTTGCGTTCTCCGCACCAGATATCGTCAAAGTCCCATTGCAAGTAGCGCAGCACCACCAGATCCAGAAGGCCGTCGTTGTCCAGATCCACCCACGCGGCGCTGGTGGACCAGCCGCCGCCGGCGACACCAGCTCGCTGCGTCACGTCGGTAAACGTGCCGTCGCCGTTGTTGTGGTAGAGCGTATTACCCCCATACGCGGTCACGTATAGGTCCTCGAATTCGTCGTTATCGTAGTCGCCAACCGCCACGCCCATGCCGTAGCCGACGCCCTGCAGCCCGGCTTTTTCTGTAACGTCTTCGAATTTGCCGTCTGCTTTCTGATGATAGAGGCGGTTCCAATACCTCGGTCCCGTCTTCTGCGGGATCGTGCGCTTAACTACCTTAACGCAGTGATTTCGGCACGCGCATCTTAATTTGCTCGTCTTTTTTCTCGAATTCAAACCGTGCAGCTTTGAACTGCGAAAAGTCAAGGAGAGGAACGAGTGAACCTGTCGCGTTTCCTAGGACGATCCCGCTTCGAGGGCGGCTGCTTGCGCCCGCAATTCGGCGGGAGGGACCTCGACCACCTTTCCATCGCGCCAGATGTATATGGGCAAGCCTTGCCGAGCGTGCTCGACAAGCACTCTCTCCACAGCAGCTTTGAGCGCCATTTCGGCGCGCTGTTCCAAAGGCAGGTTCAAAACGTTTGCGGGAGGCTTTGTCATGGCTTTCCGTAGCGAGCAATCAGTCCGTCGTAAATCTTTTGGTCCATTATACGAAGGCTCGCGAATTTCTCAAAGGCAATGACATCAGGCGCGGTGCCTGAGTTATGAAGGAGCGTCCACGAATCACTAAGAGACCCGTTTCAAACTTATGAAACGCCGGCTTGCTGCGGATGCCCCCAGATGTCCTGATGGGCGTTGACTTACTTCTGCTAGCAATGCTAGCATTGCCCTATGGCTACGCTCACGATTCGGCAACTTGATGAGAAAACGAAGACGCGGTTAAGAGTTCGTGCCGCCCATCACGGAAGGTCGATGGAGGAGGAAGCAAGGGAGATCTTGCGGTCAGCTCTGCGCGCTTCTCCAGCCGTGACAGAGAGCCTTTCCGATGCCATTCGAAAACGATTTGCTGCATTTGGGGGGCTTGAGTTGACTCTGCCAAGGCGCGCTGTGATTCGGGAAGCACCGAAATTTGACGAATGATCATTCTCGACACGAACGTGCTCTCGGAGCTCATGAGGCCGACGCCCGCAGTCCAAGTCTCCGACTGGGTTGCGAAAAAACCATCGACGGAACTATTCACGACCTCGGTTACGGAGGCGGAAATCCTCTTGGGAATTGAACTGTTCCCGCAAGGCAAGCGTCGGCAGGGGCTCTTGCGTGCCGCCGAGGATATGTTTAACGAGGATTTGGGAGGTCGGGTCCTGGGTTTTGAGAGCGAGGCAGCGCGCCCGTTTGCCCAAATCGCTGCTCATCGGCACTCGCTGGGCAAGCCAATAAGCCACGCAGATGCGCAGATCGCCGCGATTGCTCG
>QHYI01000036.1 GCA_003223245.1 Acidobacteriota bacterium | reverse complement strand
GCTCCTTTCCGAGCTTCTGTCTGCCAGCAGTGTCAAAACGCCAGAGTCGCCAGCTTTCCTTTCCGGTGTATTGCAAGTCCTAGTTTGGATGCGGTCCTTCATCCCCAAAAACCCTGAAAACCCCGCACCTTCATTGGTCATTCCGCTAAAGTGCCACAGCGTTGGGGGAACGAGCGTTCCCACTGGGAGTACAGGCGCTTGTAGGCG
>QHYI01000090.1 GCA_003223245.1 Acidobacteriota bacterium | reverse complement strand
GATACGGCAAGCTCGGCGCAACTCCGGTTTCCACGCCGTCCATGATCCGCTTCGGTCAACTGACAGAGGATGAACTGTTCGTGACCGCCGCCGCAGCGAAGGAAGGTGTGCGCATCGAAAACCCGAGCCGCACCGACCCGCTGGTGATTCTGAAACACTTTGGTCCCGGCAATCCGGACGCCGAACCGTTGCGCAAAGACCGCTGAAAAGGGCATCCGCTATGAGCACCTCTAAGCATAAGTCCCCGGCCCTTCACAACGCGATGTGGCCGGGCATTGTCGGGAAAGGCTCTGACTCCGAACCTTTTATTGACCTCGACACCATGCTGAGCCTCACCGCTGCGGCCGAAGTGGATGGGACGAAGTTCGACGGCGTGGACCTGTTCCTGTCGCTGCCTCACACAGACATCGATTCAACGGACGACGATCTCAAGCTACTCGCGGAAAAACTGGCTGCGCACAACCTCGTAGCCGGCTCGCTGGTCGCGCCGGTTTGGCCTCCGGTCGGCGGAGGGTCCGCCATGGGATCCGAGGAAGAACGCAGCGCCTTTCTCACCCAGGTTCGGAAAGCCTGCGCCATCGGCAAGAAGCTTCGAGACCTCGGCGTTCGTAAGTACGGAGTTGTACGCATTGACTCCGCCGTGGGCCCCGCATCCTGGGCCGAAAATCCAGCCGCAAACACGATGCGAATTGCAGACACATTTCGCGAGGCGTGCACCGTTGCCGAGGGATACGGCGAGCGGCTCGCCGCCGAAGGTGAAATCTGCTGGGGCGGAATGCATGGATGGAAGCACATGGTGGAGCTCCTGGAAAAGGTCGGACGCCCCAGGACGCTTGGCTTTCAGGCCGACATGGCGCACACCATGCTCTATACGCTGGGCTACAACTCTCCCGAGAGCAGAATCCTTCCCGCAGACTATGACTGGTCGGATCGCGGCGTTCTGGTCGAAGCGCTTCGTCAAGTCGCCCAGGCATTGCGTCCCTGGACGATAGACTTCCACGTCGCGCAAAACGACGGCACGGTCAAAGGCTCGGGCTCGCACGATAAGACCGGACGCCACTGCCCGCCCGACGATTCCAACGGCAAGATGGATATCGTCAAAATTGCCGGCCTATGGATGCGCAAAGACGATGGAACTCCGACTCGGGCCTACAAACATATCTGCTGGGACGGCTGTATGTTTCCTAACGCCATGATGACCTCGCCCGAGACATGGGTGAAGATTCTGGCGACTCTGATTCGCGTGCGCGATGCGCACGGGTGGGACTAACACGCGGAGGCTACAGCCGTGTCGAAGAAGAAAGACTTGAATGTCGGGATCGTCGGCTACGGATTCATGGGGCGCACCCATTCGAATGCGTACCTGCAGGCCCCCCGTTTTTTCGATGTGGCCTACCGTCCGGTGTTGAAAGCAGCCTGTGCGCGCAACGCGGACCGGGTAAAGGGATTTGCTGAGAACTGGGGCTATCAATCGGCAGAGACCGACTGGCGCGCTCTGGTCGCGCGTAAAGATATTGACCTCATTGATATCGCCAGTCCTAATGACACTCACGCCGAGATCGCGATTGCCGCGGCCAAGGCCGGCAAGATGGTCCTGTGCGAAAAGCCCCTCGGCCGAACTGCCGAAGAAGCCAAGGCCATGGTGGACGCGGTAGAGAAAGCGAAAGTCCCGAACATGGTCTGGTACAACTACCGGCGCGTTCCCGCCGTGGTGCTGCTGAAAAAGCTTCTCGACGAAGATCGCTTCGGCCGCATCTTTCACTATCGTTCCCAGTTCTTGCAGGATTGGACCATCTCGCAGGATCTGCCTCAGGGCGGCGAGGGTCTGTGGCGATTGGACAGCGCGGTGGCGGGAAGCGGTGTCACCGGAGACCTGTTGGCCCACAACGTTGACATGGCGCTGTGGCTGAACGGCCCGATCACCGAGATCTCCGCAATGACCGAGACGTTCGTCAAGCAGCGGAAGCATAACCTCACCGGCCAGGTCGAGCCGGTGAAGATTGACGATGCCAGCGCCTTTCTATGCCGCTTTCAAAACGGATCGCTGGCGCTGTTCGAAGCCACCCGCTACGCTCGTGGCCATAAAGCGCTCTTCACCCTGGAGATCAACGGTGAGCGCGCCTCCGCTGCGTGGGACCTGCACGACCTGCACCGGCTCAATTACTTCGACCATGGCGATGAGGGGCAACTCCGCGGCTGGAAGAGCGTTCACATCACGGACGGCGACCATCCGTACATGAAGAACTGGTGGGTTCCGGGACTTCAGATCGGATATGAACACACCTTCATTCATCAGATAGCCGATTTCCTGGTCGCCCTGGATGGCAATCGCACGGCGGCCCCGACTTTCCGCGATGGATTGGCCACCGACTACGTAACCGACGCCGTGCTGAAATCCGCAAAGACCAAGAAATGGGAAGCAGTGCCAGCCGCCTGAGAATCGGCCGCGGCGCGCTTCAAGGAGGAGATATGCCGTTTGGACTTCGTGGCCAGAACCGGACAGGTTCTTTGCTCTCCGTTGCTGTGGCTGCAGCGCTTTTACTCTGCCTATTCTCCTCGCTGGCCATCGCGCAGCAACCGGCCGCGAAGCCCCATCCCCCGGCGTTCCACGGCTTTGTGCAGCCCGAGCCGATCAACTTTGACGATCATGACGGCTGGACGCAGATCTTCGACGGCAAAACGCTCAAAGACTGGGATGGCGACACGGACATCTGGCACGTCGAAGACGGCGCGCTCGTTGGAGTTTCGACCCCCGAGCATCCTTCCGGCACTACCAACATCATCTGGCGCGGAGGCGAGCCCGCAAACTTCGAATTAAAACTGGAGATGAAACTCGAAGGAACCGGCGCCAACGGCGGCCTGCAATATCGCAGCTATCACGTTGAGCCGAACCTTGGTCCGCCGCCCGCGGATCTTGCTCCCGAGCAACAAAAACAGTGGAAGGAAAGGCAGGAGCGTGATCGCATGCACGCCAGGTGGAATCTTGGCGGCTACCAGGCGGACTTCGACTACAAGAACAAATATACCGGCCAACTCTACGAGCAAAGTTCGCCTCGCGGAATCATCGCGTGGCGCGGCCAGGTGGTTGCCACCGAAGCGGGAAAGAAGCCAACTCTGCTCGCTAACCTGGGCACCTCGGACGAACTCAAATCGGTTATCAAACCCGGCGAGTGGAATCAAGTAGAGGTCATCGCGGACGGCAACACTCTGATCCACATCATCAACGGGCATATTCTGTCTGTCCTGGTTGATACGGATCCCGAATTCAGCAGGACCAAAGGGTTGATCGCCGTTGAAATCGAGGGCCCCGGCAATGTCAAAATCTCGCACCGCAACATCTGGTTGAAGAAGCTTCCCTAGCTGCGGCCGATATTGTAGGAATCGCGATCTTGAGCAACGCCATCTTTAGGGGCCGTCGGGCCGCCCGTCTCGAAAACGACTTCTTGCGTGTGACGGTCCTCGAGGAGGGCGGCCACATCGCCGAGGTCCTCGATAAGCGCGCCGGCGTCAGTCCCCTCTGGATCCCGCACTGGACGTCGCTCGAGCCCTCCGACTTCTCACCCGACCAACACAGCAACTTCGGAACAGGCGCCGATGCCAAGCTCCTGGCAGGCATCATGGGCCACAATTTGTGCCTCGACTTATTTGGAGGGCCCTCGCCCGAAGAAGCTGTCGCGGGCTTCACTGTTCACGGCGAAGCCTCGGTGGATCGCTACGACATCACGGAATCTTCCGGCCAACTGCTTCAGCGCCTGACGCTTCCCATGGCTCAACTCAAGTTCGAGCGGTCCGTCCAACTGCACGGGCAGTTCGTCAGGATTCGCGAAGTCGTGGAGAATCTCAGCGCGATGGACCGTCCCCTCGCCTGGACGCAGCACGTCACGCTGAGCCCGCCCTTTCTCGATCCCGCGACAACGCAGTTCCGCGCCTCGATGACCCGTTCGGTCGTCTCGCAGGCGGATCCAGGC
>QHYI01000104.1:170053-196290 GCA_003223245.1 Acidobacteriota bacterium | reverse complement strand
CCGGCGTTCCAGACTTCCACTCTATCCCGATGTACACGTCCTCCGTGTTCTCGCGGAAAATCACCACATCCATTTTTTCCGGCGCGCGCACGGGGGAGGGAACTCCCGGGAAATAGCGCACGGGGCGTTCACAGGAATATAGGTCGAGGACTTGCCGCAAAGTCACGTTCAAGGAACGAATCCCGCCGCCCACTGGCGTTGTCAGCGGCCCTTTGATCGCAATGCGAAAATCCCGAATCGCGTCGACGGTGTCATTCGGCAGCCATTCTTTGAACGCGTTGAATGCCTTTTCTCCCGCGAAAACCTCAAACCACACCACGCGCCGCTTGTCGCCACAGGCTTGCTCCAGCGCCGCATCAAAGACGCGCCGCGACGCTTTCCAGATATCTCGCCCGGTTCCGTCGCCCTCGATAAAGGGAATGATCGGCGTGTCCGGCACCTGCAATTCGCCGCCGCTGTAGCCAACCGGTTTTCCGTCAGCTGGTATGGATTTCCCGTTGTACGAATTTTTCATGGGAGACTACTCCTTATGCCAGGGTCGACTTCTTGCGGGCATCCAGAGGCGCGCTTTCGCGCGTCCCCAGCTTATGCTCCGGTGCGGGCATGATAAGGAATGGGCCGCGCCGCTTTCTGCTGCTATCGCTTTGACAATTGCCCGGCCGGACGCCCCTTACGATGCAGGGCGGGGCTCGTTTATCCTGAGCGTAGCTGAAGGGCCCCGCCCGCGATACAGATCGCGTGGACCGCATCGAGCAAACTACAGAAGATATCACATCGCGCCGCGCGACGAGTATAATGCCGCCCATTACCCATCCGCAGCAGCCGCTTTAGGCTGCCGCAAACAGGAGAAAAGCCATGCTCATGGATTGGAATCAGTACCACAAGGAAATCGGCGCTCGCCTCGGCGAGCTGGGCAAGCTGTCTCCCGACACTCTGAAGGGGTATCAGACTCTCAGCAGCGCGAACGCGAAAACCACCAAGCTTGGCGAGAAGACGCGCCAGCTTATTTCGCTAGCCGTGGCGGTCACCACACGCTGCGATGGCTGCATCGTGTTTCACACCGATGCGGCTCTCAAGGCCGGCGCGACTCGGGAAGAAATCTCCGAAACGCTGGGAGTAGCGGTCAGCATGAACGCCGGCGCAGCGTTGATTTACTCGGCGCGCGTCCTCGACGCCGTCGAAGCCAAGTCCGGCGCGCATGCTTCCGCCAACGACTGAGGGTTTTCAGGTAGCGCCGTGCTTCAGCACGGCATCTTGAAGCGAAATCCAGAGCCAGACCAGACGCCGTCAGTGGTTTCATGGTTTCTGGGGTCCCCGCAACAGTTTTGGAAAAATCTGGACCGGCTCGATTTGTGCTAAATCCGGACGCTGAGCCTCAAGTTGGCGTCGGGATGCCTCAGGGAGTTGCCGGACGTGGTCCTGCCGAAGCTGTATTTCATGTTGCAGCTGCGTATGCGGATTGCGCGCATCGGCGACAGCACCATCCTTTTCCCGGACACACGCAATCTTTTCTTGCTTCGCTTGAACGGTTGCTTCTGGCTCGTAACCCAGCCAAAGCCCGCCCCCCTCCGCCAACGTTTCTGAGAGTCAGTCAAGACAGGAGTAGCAGTTTCGCTTAATCGTAGTATTCCTGCCCCAGGTGCGTAATCAAATCCTCACCCATCATCCAGCGCAGCGTGTTCTTCAGCTTCATGGACTGGATGAACAAGTCGTGTTCGGGATACAACCCCGGCGCGGTCATGGGCGACTTGAAGTAGAAGCTCAGCCATTCCTGAATGCCGCGCATTCCCGCGCGTTGCGCCAAGTCGAGGAACAAAACTAGGTCCAACACAATCGGCGCGGCCAGGATCGAGTCGCGACACAGGAAGTCTACTTTGATCTGCATCGGGTAGCCGAGCCAGCCAAAGATATCAATGTTGTCCCAGCCTTCTTTGTTGTCGCCCCGCGGCGGATAATAGTTGATGCGCACCTTGTGATGAATCTTCCCGTAGAGCGCGGGATAGAGCTGCGGCTGCAAAATGTATTCGAGCGCGCCAAGTTTCGATTCTTCCTTGGTTTTGAACGAGCCCGGATCGTCGAGCACTTCGCCGTCGCGGTTTCCCAGAATGTTTGTGGAATACCAGCCTTGCAAGCCCAGCATCCGCGCTTTGAATCCCGGCGCAAGAATCGTCTTCATCAATGTCTGCCCGGTCTTGAAATCTTTTCCGCAAATGGCCACGTTGTTTTCGTGCGCCAGTTGCTGAATCGCGGGAATATCCACGGTCAGGTTCGGCGCGCCGTTGGCAAACGGCACGCCGCTTGTCACCGAAGCCCACGCGTATAGCATCGAAGGCGCAATCGCCGGGTGATTGTTCTTCATCGCCTCAACCAATTTCTCCGGCGTCGAATGCACCTCTTCCCCCTTGATGAACGCTTCCGTGGAACCGCACCAGCAGGTCACCAGCCGCGACACTCTTTTCTCTTTCTTGAAATTCGCAATGTCTTCTTTGATCTGCAGCGCCAGCTCGTATTTGTTTTTCGCTTTCTTGACGTGCGAGCCGTCCAGCTTCTTCACGTACTCGCGGTCAAACGCCGCCTTCATCGGCTGAATGCTCGAGAGAAACGTCTTCACGTGCGCCAGATGCTCGGAGTTGAGCACGCCCGCCTTTGCCGCCGCTTGGTAAGCGTTGTCCTTGAAAATGTCCCAGCCGCCGAAGACGAGATCTTTCGGGTCCGCCAGCGGCACAAATTTTTTGATCAGCGGCGAGCGCCCTTCCGTGCGCTTGCCCAGGCGGATCGTGCCCATCTGCGTCAAAGAGCCGATCGGACACGCTTTGTTTCTGCGGATCAACTCGACTCCCGCCATGAATGTAGTGCTGACGGCGCCCATTCCGGGGGTCAAGATGCCCAGTTTTCCCTTGGCGGGGACGATTTTCGCTGGCTTTTCCATGCCTCTCCTTTACTAGGTCGCTTTCGTCTTGGTGTCATCCCTCGCCTAGCGAGGGACCTGCTTTTGCCTGATACAAGAGAAAACAGCTTCCTCGGGCGAAAATCGCCCTGGGAATGTCAGCAGCCACTTTGTGTACGGCCAGAATCCTCAGAATCTGGCCGATAAAAATTGCAATTTGAAAACAACTGAATCAAAGATTGCAACAGCGGAAGCGTGCTGCGGCCCTAAGCAAGCCATTAATATTGCGGGAACCGCCCCCGTTTTGCAAATCCGGAGGGGAAGGCTCGGGGAAGGCTCCGCTTCTAAAGACGAACCCCTGGTATCAGGTTGTCTTAAGTATCGAGATCATGAGACATGCAACGTCACTGTTTCTATTCGTGGCAATGTGTCCCCTTTTGCCCGCCCGCGGACAGTCACCTCCCGGCAGTGAGCAAAACACGGAAAATGCCGCTGTGAAATACCTGCGGGCAGATGCCTCCTTAAGCCATTGCCGGACTTCGCGCACGGCTGCGTTTTCGCGACGGCAACATTCTAGGAGCGCAGGATGACGTGTTTGGGGCGATGGCTGCGGGCCCGCCACTTGTCGGTTGACGGTAGCCTCGCATCGGTAGTGGGTTCGCGTTCTGAACTCGAACAAGGAACTAGCAGGGCAAATCGGCGATGGTTGCGGCGGGTCTGGGGCGGGGTTTGCGACTTGCGTCAACCAACACCGGGCTTTCTATGCATCAACAAAGAGCCGGTATGCAAAGCGGTATAGACGATTAGGACAATCGCCCTTCCATTGGACACCACGCGTTTCTTGTTCTGGCATACATTGAAAGAAATGAGGCGGAGGGGTTCCGCCACGGAGGAGTCTCGAATGAAGCTTTCCACTCGCTATACGATTTTTGTCCTTGCGGCTGTTTTTGCTGCCGCAGGAATCACTTTCTTCAGTGCGCCAGCGAGCGCCCAGAATGACGGCTGGATGATCGTCCGCGCGGAGTACGGCACCCGGACTCAGCACAACGACGTCACCGATATCCTGAAGGATCTCATCAGCCGCGGTGGCGTGAATGGCCGCGTCGCGGTCAACAACCAAACCATGGGCGGCGATCCGGCTGTCGGCGCCGACAAGCATCTGCGCATCTGGGCCAGAGACCGCCGGCAAGAGGAGCGCGAATTTGACTATCGAGAAGGCGGCTTCGTCGAGGCGGGCATGTTCAACGTGGTGCGCGAAGAGCGCCGCACCGATTGGAACGATCGCCCAGCCAATTACGGCGACCGCGATCGTGACCGCGATCGCTATGACTACCAAGGTGTCCGCATCGTCCGCGCTTATTACGGCTGGCAGGGAAGCACCGTAAACGTGACCGAACTGCTACGCGCCAGGATGCGCGACGGCCAGATCAGCTTTGTGGTCACCAACGGCGCCATGGGCGGTGACCCGGCTGTCGGTGCGGATAAAATCCTGGTGGTAATTTACAGCTACCAAGGGACGGAAAAAGCGGCCATCGTCCGCGAAGGCTTCACCCTCACGCTACCGTAAGGTTTCCGCTCCAATCGAAATGTACACCGTTGGGGCGCAGCATGCTGCGCCCCAATATCGTGCCATTCAAACAGCTGCGACAGAATTTTGGCCAAACGAGTCTGCGCACTAACGAGAGCCAAGGCTAGCGGCGCTTGGTGTCGGTGAAATCCAACGCGCTAACGGCGGTGATGCCTACAAGCATTAGGATGGCGGCGAGCAAGACGATGACGATCAAGGGCTTATCCTGGTCTTGCCCCTTTAGGAAGCAAATCATTCGCCAACCCCTAACGGCTTGAATTTTCAATACATAGCGGTTTGGCCACCGGACGAAACTGTGACGCTGACGGGACAAAAGCGGACACTATTTTCCTCCAGTCGCTGTCCTGGTACTCTTTTAGGGAAGGCGGGTTCTGCCTAGCAGCGGCTTTTGAGCCGCTTGAGCGGCACATGGAGACGGCGGGTTTGCCCCCCTTCCATACCACGGCCGGGCACGGGATTTGGGTACGAAATGCGAACACGCAAGCAAAAGCTAGCTCTTCGTCAGCCGAATCGAGCCATCCCCAGTGTGAATCGTGAGCGTCTGACCCCCGCCATTCATTTTGCCGCGCACCTCGGACTTGCTGAACGTGCCCTCGACAGTCACGGGAACCCCCATGCTGATGTGTCCGTCGCCGGTTGTGGCATCAATGTTCGCTTGAAAGTCTTCCGGCAGAGACATGTCCACGCTGCCATCGCCGGTGCGTAGAGTCCAATCGGCAGCCATCTTCGAGCCGGGAAGAACCTTGGTATTCACGCTGCCGTCGCCCGTTTTCACATTGAGCGCCTCAAACCGCCCCGCCAGCCGCACGTGCCCGTCGCCAGAGTCGGCCTCGACCTTGCCATCCAAGTTGCGCGCCTCAATCCCTCCGTCACCGGTACGCAGGCGGATGTTCCCTTTCAACGTGTCCACAGTGATGCCGCCGTCGCTGGTGTGGAGATCAATCGTGCCGTCGAGCGAACTGGCCTTTACCGAGCCATCACCCGTGTGTACGTTGATTGTTCCGCTCAGGCCGCTGGTCTCCACAGCTCCATCGCCCGTTTCCACCTGCAAATCACCCTGCTGCGGCATGCGCACTTCAATGTGCAGCCGCCGATTGTGGCCCCAACCGAAGTTGATACCCCAGTGCCCTGTCACACGGGCGATAAGTTCAACCTTGTCACCATCTTGCCGGGAGTCGACCCGCAGATTCCTGCCCAATTCGTAGCCTTGATACTCGACCCGAAATTCCACCTGCTTCGCGTCTCCGGAAATGACTCGCACGCTGCCGTCATTGGTTTCCACGCGCACGTTTGGCCGTCCGGTGACCGTAAACGATTTGGTCACCTCCTCAGCGTGCAGGATCTGAGGCGCCGCGAAGGCAGCTAGAACGGCGGCCGAGACAAATCCCCGGCGACACCCGCGTGCCACTTTGTAGGGGCGCGCTTTAGCGCGTCCCCAAAGGCTTGCCGGGCGCAAAATAGCTTTCATCTGCAATCCCTCCGTAATGCGTGATCCCGGGTTCAAAGGGAAGGTACGCAATTCTGCAACCAAATGTTCCGTTTACCGTTTTGGACTCTGTTCCTAATCTTATGCCCGACCTTTAATCGCTTGTGTCCGTCCGCCGGGATGTTAGCAGAAAGCCATTCAGGCGATGATTCGGAATCGCGCCTGCAACTCTCTTGCTCCACGATGTGTCACACGGACTGCGCGCGTTCCAGGTCGGGGCGCAATCCATCCCAATTCCAGCAACCGCTCGTAGAGCGCTCGGCCGAGTGCTCCCGCCACGTGCGGCGTGCGCTCTGTCCAGTCCAGGCACTGCCGCGCAAAGGCGCGGCGCAGGCTTCGCAACGCGCCAACGTCAATCCCCATTTCTCTAAACCAGCGCTCGCCGCGCGAGCTGACCTGGTAATCCCGCCCGCCGACAGGCACAATGATTTTCGACTCCTCCAGCGCCTTCCGCAACTCGACAGCGACTCGCCCCGCAAGATGGTCATAACAGGAGCGCGCCGCGCGCAACGCGTCCGCTTCTGGCCTCTGCGGAATGCTTGAGCGATTCGGCATCGTGGAGATCGTGCCAAGCGCCTCAATCGCGTGTCCCACTTCCGCGTTCGCGATGCGATAATACCGGTGCCGCCCTTCGCTTTGCACTCGGAGCAGCCCGCCGTCGACCAGCTTCGAGAGATGCGCGCTCGCGGACTGCGCGGACACGCCAGCAATCATCGCCAGCTCTCCCGCCGGTAGAGCTCGCCCTTCCAGCAGCGCCACAAGCATTCCCGCACGGGCCGGTTCGGCCAGCAGTTCGGCAACAGACGAAATCGGATATTTGATGTTCATGTTTGCATTGTACCGCCGCCGCTGCAACCATGTTTCATTTAGCAATGAAACATCCCCGCACGCCCCCCGTGCTACTTTCAAGCCGGAGGATGCATGCTGGTGGCGGAAGCCGGTTTCGTCGAGATCCAGCCCAAGATTCTCTACTTCGGAACTCCCGTAGTTCTCGTCAGCACTCTCAACGAAGATGGCTCACCCAACCTCGCGCCCATGTCTTCGTGCTGGACTCTTGGTTGGACCGCCGTGCTCGGCCTCACGCTTGTGGGCAAAACCGTCGAGAATCTGTGCCGGGGGATGGAATGCGTCTTGAACGTGCCTGGACCTGATCTCTGGAAAGCCGTGGAGCGCCTTGCCCCGCTGACGGGAAAGTTTCCCGTACCGGAAACAAAGGCCGCGCAATTCCGCTTCGAGCCGGATAAATTCGGCGCTTCCAAGTTAACTCCACTGGATTCCGAGCTCGTCTCCCCGCCGCGGGTTCTGGAGTGCCCTCTGCAGCTTGAGGCCCGGGTTTGCCACATCCGGGAAATGACCGGCCCCGAACTCCAGTCGATTGGAGGCGCAGCAGCCGTGGAAGTCTCTGTAGTTCGCGTGCATGCTCGGCGGGACATCGTCCACGGCGAAAGGTACATCGATCCGGCGCGCTGGCAGCCGTTAATCTACAACTTCCGCCATTACTTTGGCTTGGGCCGGGAATTGGGCCGCAGCTTTCGCGCCGAAGTTTGACCGAGAAGGATTTTGTTCTCGCAGCCCAGTTCTCCCCAGCCAGAAACTTTATAGGAAACGAGGAATACCCATGATCACGCTTTGTATTCGCTATGAAATCGATCAGAACAAACACTCCGATTTTGAAAAATACGCCCGCGCCTGGCCGGAGCCGATTCGCCGTTGTGGCGGAGACTTGATCGGATACTTTCTGCCCACCAAATTCGCCGGTCCCACGAATTCCGCGCTCGCCCTGATTAGCTTCCCCAACCTCACGGCCTATGAAAAATACCGTGATGCTCTGACGAAAGACCCCTCCGCGGTAGAAAATGTCGCCTACGTCGAACAGTCCGGCTGCATCCTCAACGAGGAACGCTCTCTGTTACAGCGCGTCCCGTAAAGTCAGGGATCTGCACGCCATCACTTTTGCCGCGGACATCACCGCCAAGCAAGGCGCGACGTCGCACCTCGACGGCCGCTGGACCATGGTGCTCGAAAAGCGCGCCAAGGGCTGGGTCGTCGTGCACGAGCACGTTTCCGCCCCTCTGGGCGCTTCCTGATTCACTCAAAAATCGGAACGGGCTAGCGGTTGGCCTTTGCCGCGTGCGTCCTGCTCGCGATGCCGGGTTTCGGCCGCAACGCAGCGAGAAATTCCTCGCAGGGCAAGGTATTAATGACGTTCTTCTTTTCGAGCCAGCCGCGCCGTGCCATGGTCACGCCGTAACGAATGAACGAAAGATTTGTCGTCGTGTGCGCGTCGGTCGAGATGACCACTTTCACGCCGCGTTCTTTGCACATGCGCAAATACACGTCCTTCAAGTCCAATCGGTCGGGGTACGAGTTGCATTCCATGGCCACGCCGTGTTTCGCGCACGCGTCCAGCACTTTTTCCATGTCGTAGTCGAAGGCATCGCGGCGCAGCAAGAGCCGCCCGGTTGGGTGCGCGATGATTTGCGTGTAGGGATTCTCGATTGCCGCGGCCAGCCGCTCTGTCATGGCCGCGCGGTCCAGATTCATGTAGGAATGCACCGAGCAAACCACCACATCCAGCTGCGCCAGAATTTCGTCCGCATAGTCTAGCTCGCCGTCTTTGAGAATGTCCACCTCCGCGCCCGCAAGCACGCGAATCCCCAACTCTTTCTCGCTAAGGGCGTGAATCTTCTTGATGTGCGCCGCGGCGCGCTTTTCGTCGAGCCCATTCGCCACCGTCACCGCTTTCGAATGGTCCGTAATCGCGATGTATTCGTGACCCAACTTGCGCGCCGCTTCCGCCATTTCTTCGATGGAATTTTTCCCGTCGCTTGCTGTCGAGTGCATCTGCAAATCGCCCTTGATGTCCTTCAGCGTCAGCAGGTGCGGCAGCTTGTGTTGCTCCGCTGCCGTGATTTCGCCGGTGTTTTCCCGCAACTCGGGCGGGATACAGTCCAGCTTGAGCCTCGCGTAAATCTCTTCTTCGGTGCGCCCCGCCACCGGCTTATCGCCCTTCAGCGTTGCCAGCGCGTATTCATTCAGCGTCAATCCCATGTCGTTCGCGCGCCCTCGCAGCACCACGTTGTGCTCCTTCGAGCCCGTGAAATACATCAGCGCCGCGCCAAAATTCTCTTTTTCGAGCAAGCGCACGTCCACCTGCAACCCATTTGTCAGCCTGAAGCTGACCTTGTTCTCCCCATGCGACAGGATCTGATCGATATCCGGAAATTTCAGGATGTGTTCGGCGAGCGCATCCACATGTTTCTGCGACGTGAATCCGTCTGCCAGCGTCACCAGCAAATCCAGATCGCCTACGGTTTCTTTCCCGCGCCGCAGCGAGCCTGCGGGCGTCACCGAATCCACCGCTTTTCCCGCTTTCTTGATGTGCTCCGCGAGTGCCAGCGCTGCGGCTTCGGCCGTGTGGATCAAAAACCGTCCCGTGGATTTCTTAAATACTTCCACCGCCTTCAAAATATTTTGTTCGCTTTTCTCGCCGAAGCCCGGCAGGTCGCGCAGCTTCTGTTCTCTGGCGAGTTTTTCTACGTCCGCAACCGTGGCCGCTTTGAAATTTGACCACAGAAATGCCACTTTCTTCGGCCCTAGCGATTGCAGTTGCAGCACGTCCAGAATCGTCGGCGGATACTTTTTCAGCAGCTTCTTCCGCAGCGAATAATCCCCCGTCTTGACGATTTCCTGAAGATGCTCGACCATCCGCTCGCCGATTCCCGGCAACTCTTCAAGCTTCTCTGGCTCTTTGACAAGCTGCTCGATCGATTCGGGCAAGCTGTCAATCAGCTCCGCCGCCTTCTGGTAGCTCCGGTAGCGCCCAATGATCGCGCCGTCAATTTCCAGAAGCTGCGCCGTATCGCGGAGAATCCGCGCAATCTGCTTATTGTCCATAGCGGTTCATTATAAGCCGGTTTTGTAGGGTCGGCCTTCCGTTACCGCCCCGATTTTCGCTTGAAAACGACCTTTTATCCGTCGTAAACGTTGGGGCGAACCGCCATGCACCAACTCTGGCAAAATGTCCGTTACTCCTTCCGCGCCCTGCGCAAAAATCCCGGCTTCGCCACGGTCGCAATCCTTTCGCTTGCTCTGGGCATTGGCGCGAATGTCGCCATCTTTACCCTCATCAATGCCTTGCTCCTTCGCGATCTTCCGGTCCCTCGTCCCGAACGCCTCGTCGAACTCTCTCTTGTCCGCAACGGTCACAAGATCACCTTCTCGTATCCGATGCTCCGCGAACTCGACCGCGGCCAGCGCGTTTTTTGCGGTTTGATGGGCTGGGCTGAGTCCACAAGGCCCAATGTAGAAGTAGGCGGCGTGTTCGCCCGCAGCAACGTTTTTGCGGTAACCGGCAATTACTATTCACAGCTCGGCGTGGTGCCTCTTTTCGGTCGTCTGCTCACTTCAGAAGACGTCAATCCTCATGGAGGCTCGACTTCCCAGGTCGCGGTGATCGGTTACGAGTTCTGGCGTCGGCGCTTCGGAGGCGCGCCCGACGTCATTGGCAGGCAAGTCCGCATCGAAGGCCAGCCTTTCACCATCGTCGGTGTAACTCGAAAATGGTTTACTGGTTTGACTCCCGGCGAGCCGCCCGATGTCACCGTTCCCATCACGACCTACCCGTCCCTGTATAACTTCGGCGGGACGTTTACTCTTGAAGACCGGTCTTCGCTCTGGGTGCAAATCACTGCTCGGCTAAAAGATGGCGTGACCATCGATCAGGCGCGCACGCAGCTCCAATCGTCTTGGCCCGAGGTTCTCCTGGCCACCGCCTCCACGGAGAATCCCGGCCTGCGCCGCCAAACATTCCTTTCCATGGGCTTGGACGTCAGCCCGGTTCGAACGGGTTTTGCCAGGGACCTGCGCGCGCAATTTTCGCGACCCCTCTATGTTCTCGCCGGCATTGTCGGTTTGATTCTGTTAGTTGCTTGCGTAAATCTCGCAAATCTGTTGCTGGCTCGCGCTGCCGCCCGCACCCAAGAGAGGAGCGTGCGTGTGGCCATTGGCGCGAGCCGCTGGGCCCTCGCCGGCCAGGTCTTAACCGAGAGCTTGGTGTTGTCTGTTTCCGGTGCCCTCCTTGGTCTCGCGCTCTCTTATTGGGGAAGCCGCTTGCTCGTGGCTTTCATGACCGAGGGCGCCGTTTCGTTCGACTTGCGCCCGGATCTGCGTGTGCTTTCTATCGCGTTATTTGTCGGCGTGTTGACCGGCATTCTCTTCGGCCTCGCGCCCACGCTGCACTCCTCGCGTCAAGATCCTGCCGTGGTCCTTCAGCAAGGAACGCGAAGTGTGGCGGGCGGAGCAGGAAAATTGGGCCAGGGTCTGATTATCACGCAGGTGGCTCTGTCCCTTGTCTTGCTGCTGGGCGGGGGCCTTTTGGTGCGTACCTTTCAAGAATTGCGCTCCCTCGACCTCGGCTTTGAAAAGAACCATCTGCTCGAAATTATTCCCCAAGCCAAACCGGGTGCCGATCAGAAGGTGAATATGAATAGCTACCACAAGCAACTCATCGAACGGATTTCTAGCCTACCCGGTGTTCGTTCGGTCGGCTTTGCGGCCGTTGCCATCCCCAGCCCGGAAGCGCCTGAAGAAAAACAAAAAGTCTCGGTTACCTCGGAAGATCCGAACACCGGTTTCCACCGTATGGCGACGGAAATTGTTGTCTGGCCGGGCTTCTTCAACGCCCTCGGCATCCGCATGCTCGCTGGCCGCGACTTTCAACGATCGGATGATGAGAAGCATCCTCGGCTGGCCATCGTCAGCAGAAGTCTCGCGGAGCACCTCTTTCCCAAGGGCGACGCGATCGGGCAGCACATTCGTTACAGTTTTTGGCCCGACTTCCAGAACCTCGAAATCGCGGGGATTGTTGAAGACGCCCGGATTCTCGACGTGCGCGACTCTGCTCCTCAAGTTGTCTATCTTTCTTATCTTCAATTTCCGAACTGGGCGCAATGGGGTGACCTTTACGTGCGCACCAAGAAAAGCCCCGAAGCGCTGGCGACGACGATTGGTCATGAAATTGAGTCTCTCGGCCGTGAGTATCCGCTGCGCACGGCAACGGTCGACCAAATGGTGAGTCGTTTCCTGGTCAACGAGCGCGTCATCGCCATGCTGTCGAGTTTCTTTGCCGCTCTCGCGCTTTTACTGGCTTCGATTGGCCTTTATGGATTGATGTCTTACGGCGTCACGCGCCGAACGCGCGAAATCGGCATTCGCGTCGCGCTGGGCGCGCAGCAGGGAGGCGTTCGTTGGATGATTTTGCGCGAGACATTCACCCTGACGCTTTTTGGCATCGCCATTGGCATTCCTTCCGGCCTCGCCGCGAGTCGGCTGATCGCCAGCATGCTCTTTGGCTTGTCGCCCAGCGACATTTCAACCATCGTGACGGCTTGCCTCTTGCTCCTCGCCGTGGCGTTCTTCGCCGGCTACCTGCCTGCGCGCAGGGCTTCCGCCATCGACCCCATCCTCGCCCTCCGCGCCGAATGAAACGCGGTTGGTATCCTGTCCACTTCTTTTCTTTTTCCTCTTATTGAGCTCCTGTCCTTGCGCCCTTCGCGCTGCTGCTTCATTTTGTTTTTTTCTCTCCTCACTCGCCACTTTCTTCTGCCGGTCCACTGTCAATCATCGACCAGTTTCACTTGGCTTCAACGATTCGCACGGGCTTGTCGAGCTGAAAGGTCAGCACCGTCTCCGCCGGCACGTGAATCGAGCCGCCCTTGGTCAGGATCTGCGTCAATGCGCCGCCCCCCGCCCCGGCTCCGGCCCCGATCGCTGCGCCTTTTCCGCCGCCCGCAATGGCACCGATAATGGCGCCAAGTGCCGCTCCACCGCCGGTCATTTCCGCGGTGCGCTTGTTCGCGCCAAGCCCTTGCCTGCCTTTTTCCTGGAGGTCGGTGGTGCTAACCAGATATTCCTGGCCCTCTACCGAAATCGATTGTAAGTCCAGCACGAGATCGGAGGTACCATGAAATTTTCCTCCTTTCGAAGCCGAGCGGATGGCGACCTGGGCGTTCGAACCACGAGGAATGACCACATCGCCGTTGGCGTCGAGAACGTCGTCGGCGACTTCGGCCGCATAGGTCTGTCCTCCGGCGGCAGTCGCGGAGTTGATCGTGTCTTCGGTCCTCACGGAAATTTGCGTGCCGGCGGGCATAATGTAGGTTTTGGTACGGATTTCGGCCTGAGTCGGGTGGTAGTGATGTTCGTGTACCGCGTCGGACGCGGCTCTAGACGCCGAGCGGCGCGTTGGCGTGGCTCGATTTCCGGTGCTGGCAGCAGGAGGTTGCGTCTCCGAACTTGCTGCTTGAGTGTCGTCATACTCGATGGACTTCACCTGGGCCATCGGAATCGAGTGAGTCGTTTTGTCGTCGCCGGTCACAGTGATTCCCGACGACGAAGTGCCGGTGATCGTGCCGGTTAGCGTCGTGCCATCCCGCATCAGAATGGTTGCGTGTTGCGCCGGACCCTGCTTGGTCGCGCACGACGCCAGGAGAAACAATGAGCCAAGCGTTGCCCCCCCAAGAATGGTTCGCCGTATGAGATTTGGCATGCGCGCCGGTCCCGCTGAAGCTCTAAATGCCTGGTGATTCATCCTACCCTCCAATCGACTCATGGTTCTTCTTCGAGGCTGGATCTCGAGGGAGGATTTTATAGCAAAACCAGAGTTGTTTGGCTGTCGATGAACCGCAACGGCCACGTTTTGCCGCAGCGTATGCAGGTAAGTTTACGCATAACCTTAAGCGTCAGGGAGGATGTCAGAGAAGCGTGGAGCTTCGGTGCAGCGGACAAGAAGAAACGGCCAGCCGCTCCAGGGATGGATGGAGTTCACCAAGCGGGATCTCTTATCTTCTTCGTCTCCAAAAACAAAAATGGCCGGCAGGAGGGCTGCCGGCCAATTGCTAATAACTCAGTTGGGGAGATCTCTAGCTTCCGTTCTTCGAGACGTTAGCGGCCTGGGGACCCTTGGGGCCTTGAACGATCTCAAATTCGACCGGATCTCCCTCCTGCAAAGTTCGATACCCGTCGCCCACGATCGCCGAATAGTGTACGAACACATCCGGACCGTCGTCGCGACCGATAAATCCATAGCCCTTGGAATTATTGAACCACTTTACGTTGCCTTTCACTTTCGCTTGGCCTCCTAACTATACTTTCGGCTAGTGCCATTCCGCCTGGGCGCCAGAGATGGTTGCGCTCTGCACCCCAGATGCTGAATTGGCCGGAGTGTAGCCAGAAGCCTTTGCGGAGTCAATAGTCCGTATCGTCGCTGATGATTGAAAACGCGGGACTTATCGGCAAAATGAAGTGCTGTCTACCACAATTGCATCCGATAGCCATTATCGAGGAAGATAACGGAGATAGGAGATTGCTGCGATTGTTTTCGCATCCCACAGCGTCTTCCGGCGCAGCTTCGGCTTCGAGTTCCTCCACCAAGCAAAACCTTCTCGCAAAGCTTTCTCTCGTCTCGTACAAGTTCGTGGACCGATCTAGTTTAGCTCTAGCCGGCAGATCAGCGGCGAAATCGGCTAGCGACTTGCCGGAGCGATGTAGCTCAAATAATACAGGAGTCCCGCGATGGTCTTGGCGTCGTGCAACTTTCCCGTTCGAATCATCTGTTCCACTTGTTTGACCGTGCAGGGCCGCGCAAGGATTTTTTCGTCGTCTTCCGGAGCGGGCTCCCCCGGCGTCAGCCCTTCCGCAAGCAGTACATACATTTTTTCTTCCAAGAACCCGGGCGAAGGGAAAAACTCCAGAAAAATCCTGAAACGCTTCGCGCGGTAGCCGGTCTCTTCCTTCAATTCGCGCGCCGCCGCTTGCAGCGGCGTTTCTCCCGCATCCATTTTCCCCGCCACCAACTCCCACAGAAATTGCCGCGCCGCGTACCGATATTGCTGAATGAGCAGCACTCTTCGGTCCGCCAGCACGGGCAAAACCACCACCGACCCCGGATGCGTAATCATTTCCCGCGTCGTTCGAACGCCCGCCGGCTCGATCACTTCATCGCGCCGGATCCCAAACACTTTTCCCTGGTAAATCACTTGGCTGCTTAGAACCTGAGGTTTTTTGACCGTTGCTCCGGATTTCCTCATTGCTTCTCCTCATGAATCATCGCCCGTCATGATACCGTGAAAGAGAATTCGCATCGCCTTCCTTGCGCAAAGAATCTCTCTTCGGTCTTTCTCGCCACTCACCACTTCGTTTATCCCGAGGGCATGCGAGGGGTCACTTTCGACCGCGAGTCATCAATCCCCCGTTTCTCTGCTACCATCTTTCCATGCCCATCAACACCATCATCGTCGACGACGAGAAGCCTGCCCGCGAGGAATTGGCCTACTTGCTCAAGGGCTTTCCCGAAATCAACGTGATCGGGCAAGGCCGCAACGGCGTAGACGCTGTCAACCTCATCAAGGAACACTCTCCCGACTTGGTTTTTCTTGACGTGCAGATGCCGGGACTGGATGGTTTTGGAGTTTTGAAAAAATTGGTGGAACGCAAGATGCGCGTCCCGCATGTGGTATTCGCCACAGCTTATGACCACTACGCCGTCCAGGCGTTCGATGTAAATGCAGTCGATTATGTTTTGAAGCCCTTCGACAAGGCGCGCATTTCGAAAGCTATCGCGCGCGCCCGCCGGGAAATCGAAGCGCAAACCAGTCCTGCCGAGCGGCTCGAGCAACTCGTCAGCCAGTTGGGCACTGCGAAACAAACCTCCGCGCATTCCACACAGCCCGTGAAGTTGCTGGTGAAGTCCCAACAACGCCTGCTCCTCGTGGACGCCGAAGATTTGATTTGGGCTTCCGTTCAGGACGGCGACGTCACGGTGATGGCCAAGGACATTGAAGGTGCTTCGAACTATCGGACGCTCGAAGAATTAAACGCCGCGCTCGATTCCGATTCGTTCTGGCGCCCGCATCGTTCGTTCCTCGTGAACGTTCGCCACATCAAAGAAGTGGTGCCCTGGTTCAAGTCCAGCTACATGCTCAAAATGAGCGACAAAAAGCAAACGGAAATCCCCGTCAGCCGCGCGCAGATCAAGCGCATGCGCGAACTCTTCAAGCTGTAAGCCCGTCCTGCTAAGAATGTAGCAACGTTGATGCATTTTCGACCATGATTTCGCTCGTCATGGGCGGCTCTGCCGTGCTCGTTGTCAATGGCTTCATTCTGCTTGCGCTCGCTCCGGCAAAGCCGCCGCACGAACTTGCGTCCGCGCCCGCTCGGTAGCGCCTTACTTCCGCGCGCACTGGTGTGCGAATGGAGGGTCCACGGTCGGCCGTTACCGTTCACGGGGCTTGAAACGCCGTCGCCGTGACCCTCACAGGGTTTGCACTCGGAGGACGCTCGGGCGAGGAAGTGGGGGCGCCTGATTCCTTCGACGGCGGCGCTGGAGGCCGGTTGGGATCGTTGGGGATGTAGGGGTTGGGAGTAACGCTGGGCTGCCGATGGGTGTCCGGGTTGCGCCGAGAGTTGCGTGCGGGAGGAGGATCATTGGGAGGATCGTCAGGGCCATAGTAAGGATCATAGGGCGGCCACCAGGGGTCGTACCAATATCCGTACGGGTAATAGGAATAGGCGTATCCGGGCCAATACCCATACGGCCAACCCCAATTCCAGTCCCAGCCTAGGCCCCAACCCCCAGCCCCATCCTCCCCAACCCCAGCCGCGTCCGCGCCAACCCCAACCTCGGCGAAAGCCATCGCCACGAAAACCTCCACGGAAGCCGCTCCGGAAGGCTCCGCCGCGAAACCCGAATCCGCCAGGAAAGGGACTGCGCCTCGGAATCCCCCTCCTCCGCCGAATGCTCCGTGAAACCCTCCGCCTCCGTGGAAGCGGCCGCCCCCGGCGTGAAACCCTCCGCCTCCGCCGTGGAATCCTCCACCGCCATGCCCGCCACGCTGCGCCAGAGCAGGCTCAGGCGCGCCAAGAAACAGGATGGTGAGGATTGCCAAAAGAACTACGAGAAGGGTCTTGTTCATTTCCGTCCCCTCCGGTGGATTGACACAGGACCGCCGGGCGGGAGCAAACTTCCGTATCGCAGGTCTAATTTGGCAGTCCAACGGCAACATTTTACACTCTTGCCGAGCTTTCCAGCGGGTTTCTCGCGGGTCGGGCGGGTCGGAGGGCGTGGAAAGAAGCGATGAAACTGCCGACAAACATTCCAAAGGATTTGTCCGCTCTTCTCCAGGCGATGGCCGCGGATTTCCCCTGCATGCTCCGAGACAACCTTGTGGGCATCTACCTGTGGGGTTCGCTAACGTATGAAGCGTTCGACGAGAGGTGCAGCGACGTTGATTGCATTGTGGTCACGCGGCAAGACCTGGACGACCGAGAGTTTTCGCAGCTGGACGAGTGGTTCAGAAAAGCAGGCGAGTGCAACCGATGGGTGAAGCGAATCGATATGCGCTTTGTGATCGACGGGGAATTTCTCGACAAAACTTCGCGATGCTGCGGCTTCTATCACTACACGGGAAGGCTTGTCCGCACGGGATCGGACGGGAACCCGATTATCTGGGTGAATATCGGACAGTCCGGCATCACGTTGTGGGGCAAGCAGGCGAGGCTCATCGCGCCGCGCGTGTCCGAGCAATGCCTGGACGACGCGCTGTTGCTGGAGCTGAATTACCTGAAGGAGGGCCTGGCCTCTAGAGTGAACGATCGATCCGGCCAGGCGTTCGTCTATAACGCGTACGCGGTGCTCACCGCCTGCCGCATCCTTTACTCAGTGCATCGCCGAACGCTGGTTTCGAAGGACCAAGCCTCTGCGTGGGCGATGGAAAGAGTCCCGCCCCAATGGCGGCCGGTCATTCAGACCGCGAAAGAGAATCGGCTGAAGAATCGTGGCTCGACGACGCTACGCTTGGAAGAGCGCGCCAGGCGGTTCCTGGAGTTCGTGACGCGCGAGATTCACCGCACCCTGTAGCGCTCCGGGCCTCCTGCGGTGTGTGTGGGACATCGAGTTTTGTCGGAGGCTCGGCCTGAATGCCAGGGCTCGCGGCGTAGGGCCGTCGCGGTCCCACAAACTGGGACCCGACGGTTTTTAAGAAAGGGCCGCCAATCAGTCGCCATCGAACGCAATTTCCGCCATTTCATGCTTCGCCCTTGCTTCGCCCTTGGTGACCTCCCCGATGCCATGCCCGTAAGATTCACGCAACCGATTCGGGTGTGGGTCCACGTTTCACCGTTCCTCATTTTACTGTTGCAAGGAGGGCGCCATGATTCGCGAGCGGGCGCTGAAGGTCGTTCTGGTTTTGGTGGGGTTGCTCTTTTGTGCCGCGGTTTACCCCTGTTGGCTATGAAACTGGAAGAAGCCATGCGCATGATGCTGAGCGTCTATGCCACGCTCGGAGTGTTCTTGCTCCTTGCTTCGCGGAACCCGTCCGCGCACCGCAGCCTGATCGCTTTCGCGGCGTGGTCGAGCTTCGCGCATGCCGGGGTGATGGCGGTGCTGGTATATGAGCATCTGATTCGGCGCCAAGAGGCAATTGCAGTGCTTGTGTTCGGTATCATCGGTGTGGTTCTGCTCGTGCTGGCCCGAGCAAAGCCATCCCGCGAGCTCGCATCCGCCACGGCTAGGTAGCGCACAACCAAGCGCCAGGCAACTCTTCAAACCTCTCGTGATCTTTGTCGCGACTTATTCGGCGAGCCACGGGCCGATCCCGTTTACCCCGCGAGGCTGCTTATGCGACAATCGCCAGCCGCAGAGGGCAAGGCGTGAACAAAATAAAAGCCGCGCTAACACTCTGGTTGCTTCTTTATGCTCGAAGCGCATTGGCCCAGTCCGTGGAAAAGGAGCCCGCGGCCGTCGTCGAACTTGGCGGGGTGGGGAACTGGAATGTGAAAGGCGGGGGATCAAGTCTCGGTCCCACCGTGGCGGTTGAGTTTACGCCGATTAAACGCTGGCTGGAACTGGAGGTCGGAGTTACGCCACAGTTTGCCCGGCATTCCACGGAATGGGAAACGGACCTTCTGTTCAAGAAACCGTGGGACATCTCTAAGAAAGTGGAATTCATGATGGGCGTTGGTCCCGCGTGGGTTCGTACGAACCGGTCGGGCATGCAAAGAAACTCGATCAGCGCCGAAATCGCGCCAGATTTCATGTTCTGGCCTTCTGCCAAACGCAGATTTGGCTGGTACATCGAACCGGGCTACGAGTTCAACTTTGCGCGCGGCCATGAGCAATCGACGGGTCTAACGATCGGGCTGCTGATTGCCATCCGATGACGGGTTTGTTTACGAAGACGGGATGGCCCCGCTCGCTTGAAGCTGCGTGCTATCATTTTCTGCATGCACATCGAACCGGAGGATTCGCAAAAGGTAATCACGGATGAGGAACTCCGCGACGAATACGTTCGCGCGATGGGCCCGCGTCTTGGGCTGTTGTGCTCCGAATTGCAAAATGACTATGTTTGGCTGCAGCGCAAATGGAGCAATTTCCAGGAGCTGTTCGGAAAGGGCCAGAAACGCATCGATCTGCTGAACCGGGCCGCCTCCAACTTTTTCTATTTCCTCCACCGGTTGCTGCTGGAAGACGCCATGCTGCACTTGTGCCGCCTTTCGGACCCGCCCAAAACCAAGCTTCGCTCGGGAGACCGCGAAAATCTTTCCGTGCTGGCGATCGCTCCAATGATTACGGCCCCGGAGCTCAAAGCGGCCGTGCGAGCCGAAACGCTTGAGGTGCGCAAGAAGTGCGAGTTTGCCCGGAAATGGCGCAACCGGCGGTTGGCGCACACCGACATGATCCAGCGCGCAAAGGGCCAGGGTCTCGCGTTGCCCGAGGTGACCAGCACAGACATCGAGAATGCGCTCGACGCCATTGGAAACCTGATCACATTGGTGGAAGACCACTACGACCTTCCGCGCACGCTCCTGGTTTCCGATCCGTGGGGTGCCACCTCGCTCGTCCGTTATTTGCAGAAAGCCGATGAGGCCATTGAAAAGCAGCGCGAACAATCGCGCAAGGCTGCCGCAAAAGCCTGACCTGAAATTACCAGTCGCGAGTCACCCATCACGAGCCACGGATTGTGTTAGCATTTTGCGTACCCCGCGTACAATCTTAGATGCGGCCGCAAAGCGGCCGACGAACTGATGGACTTTTCGCTCAGCGACCAGCAAAAACTGATTCGCGACACCGTCCGGCAATTCATGGAGACGGAAGTGCGCCCGTTCGTCAAGGAGTGGGAAAAGCAGGAGAAATTTCCCGCCGAGGCCATCCAGAAACTCGGTGAAATGGGCTGCTGCGGCATGCTGACGCCGGAAGAGTGGGGCGGGGCTGGCCTGGACACCATCTCCTACGCGCTGATGCTGGAAGAAGTGGCGCGCGTGCACACGGCGATGTCCACGGCGATTGGCGTGACGAATTCGGCGGTGCAAGCGCCGCTGCTGATGTTCGGCAGCGACGCGCAAAAGAAAAAATACTTGCGCCGCATGGCCACGGGCGAAACGCTCGGCGCATTTTGCTTGACCGAGCCGGCGGCTGGCTCGGACGCGGCAGGCATTCAAGCGACGGCCACGCGCGTTCCGGCTTCTGCGCTGGCAAACCTAGCGCCGGGCTTTAGCCCGGCATCTTCGGGTTTTGTCTATCGGGTAAAGGGAACTAAAACCTGGGTCACGAATGGCAACGTTGCGGGAGTCTACATCGTCTTTGCCAAGAGCGATCCTGCGGCGGGCGGCAAGGGCATCAACGCGTTTTTGGTCGAGCCAAGCTTCCCAGGCTTCAAAGTAGGCCGCCACGAAGACAAAATGGGGCAGCGGTGCTCGCCGTCGGTCGAGATTTTGCTGGATGATTGCGTGGTGCCCGTGGAGAACCGGCTCGGCGAAGAAGGACAGGGGCTACGCATCGCGTTGAGCGCGCTCGACGGCGGGCGCATCGGCATTGCCGCGCAAGGGGTGGGGGTGGCGCAAGGCGCGCTCGAAGAAACCATCAAGTACGCGAAGCAGCGCAAGGCGTTTGGGAAATCGCTCGCGGAGTTCCAGGCGATTCAATGGATGATCGCGGACATGCAGATGGAGATTGAGGCCGCGCGCGGGTTGACGCACTACGCGGCGTGGATGAAGGACGCGCATCCCGCGAAGCGGGGCGCGGCTTCGTCGAAGGCGAAGCTGTACGCGAGCGAAATGGTGAATCGCGTGGTGTACAAAGCGGTGCAGGTGCACGGGAGCGTCGGGTATTCGCGCGAGACGGAGGTCGAGAGAATGTATCGCGACGCGCGCGTACTGACGATTTACGAAGGCACGAGCGAGGTGCAGCGCATGATCATCGCGCGAGAGCTGTTGGGAGAGGACCCCAAACGATCCGTGGCGGCGAATTGACATCGCGCCGTTGGCCTTCCTCTCACGGTAAACGCCAACTGCCGGGGCGCCGGAAAAGCAAAAGTTCGCCGCGAATTCGATTTTTCCTAGCACAGGCACTCTTGCCTGTGCGGTTTTCTAAGGCTGGGTCGAGCGGCGCGTTTGCCGCATGTGGGGGCGCGCTTTAGTTTACTGGAGGGGCCAAGGGCGCCTCCCCGCTGTTCATGTAGCTCAGGCCTTCAGGCCTGAGGTTTTGTAGAGGCCGGGCTTTCCGCCCGGCTCTTGTCTTATTCTAGTGGTGGCCGGTCTCGCCACTGCTACCGATGAGGAGCGCGGATTGACGACGGGGAACAAGGGCAAGGGCGCGGAAAGCGGGAGCAAGGCTCCCGCACTCCAAAGGGCGCGGGTGCTGAGCGGCATGCGCCCAACGGGGCGCATGCACATCGGGAATTATTTTGGCGCGCTGGCGAATTGGGTGCGCTTGCAAAACGAGGTGTTGCCGAGCGGCGACCATGCCGGGCTAAAGCCTGGCGCTACGAAGGGCGGGCCTGAAGGGCGCGCTAACTCGCCACTTCCTGCTTACGAGTGTTTCTACTTCATCGCCGATTGGCACTCGCTGACGAGCGATTACGCGGACACCTCGGGCATCGCCCAGAACGTGATCGAAATGGCCACGGATTACTTGGCGGGCGGGCTCGATCCAAACAAATGCACCATCTTTCAGCAGTCGCTCATTCCGGAACATGCGGAGTTGCATTTGTTGCTGTCCATGGTAACGCCGCTCGGTTGGCTCGAGCGCGTACCGACGTACAAAGAGGCGCTCGAAAATATCAAGGACAAAGACCTGCACAATTATGGGTTCCTGGGATACCCCGTGCTGCAGTGCGGCGACATCGTGATGTACGGCGAGCCGGGAGCAAGGCTGTTCGTGCCGGTCGGTGAGGATCAGGTTTCGCATGTGGAGACGAGTCGAGAGATCGTGCGCCGGTTCAATACTTTTTATGGCCTCGAAATAGATATGGCTGGGATCGCCACGGACAAGAATGCTGCCGAGTTCATTGGGAGTATGCTGCCAAAGCTCAGGGGCGAAGACTACGAACTATTCCAGGAGGCCTGGCGGCGGAACATTAGAACGGCGGCTTTGGAGTGGGGAATCTCCAATTTTTTGGAAAGAGTGGAAAAACACAAGAAGTACTTCATTTATTCAGAGAAGCTGGCGGAGCCGGAGGTGATGCTGACGAAGACGCCGCGTGTCCCAGGGCTCGATGGGCGGAAAATGTCGAAGAGTTATGGCAACACCATCATGCTGAGCGAGAGCGACGCGGACATTCGCGCAAAAACCAAAGTGATGGTGACCGACCCGGCGCGGAAGCGGCGTAGCGATCCTGGAAACCCGGATGTTTGTCCGGTGTACGACTGGCATAAACTGTTCTCGACCAAAGAGACGCTGGATTGGTCGGCGCACGGCTGCCGCACCGCGGGAATCGGGTGCATCGAGTGCAAAGCAAAAATGGCGGACCATTTGATTGCATGGATTACGCCGGTGCGCGAGCGCCGCGTGGAATTCGAACGGCATCCCGCGCGCGTGCTCGAAGTGATTGATGAAGGCTCGAAACGCGCGCGCAAAGCGGCGCAAGGCACAATGGAGCGCGTGCGCGAGGCGGTCTTCGGCTGGGAGAAAAAACGCCAAGAAATTACAAGCGCCGCCGGCAGCGCAAAAGCATAAGTGCAGGGGCGTGTCCCCGAAGCGGAGAGCGAGCGGCGCAGCAAAGCGCCGCAGAGGAACGCAGAGAAGAGATGGCGACACCGGAGAACAGGTTAACGGGCAAGCCCGCAGGAGCGGGCGCGGAAAAAAGCGCGCGAGAGTCCGTGGAGCAGTCCGCTTCGGTAGGCGGCGCCCGGCAGGCGGGCTCCGCGACAGAATCGGCGCAACTGCAAGGCGCGGACGCAAACGCAAACGCGGACCGCACCGCCCCTGGGGGCGGCGGGTATAAGATCCGCATCCCCATGTACGAAGGTCCGCTCGACCTTTTGCTGGATCTGATTAAGCAGCAAAAGATGAGCATCCACGACATTCAGATTTCGCTGATCACCGCGCAATACCTCGAATACCTGCACAAGCTGGAAGAATTGGACGTGGACGTTTCCGCGGAATTTATTTACATGGCGGCGACGCTGATTTACATCAAAAGCAAAATGCTGCTGCCGCCGGATCCGCTGGCGAGTGCGGAAGAGCAAGCGGCGGACCCGCGCGGGGAGTTGGTGCAGCGGCTCGTCGAACACGAAAAATTCAAGAACGCCGCGCAACTTTTGTACCAGAAGCAGCAGATTGAAGAAAACGTGTGGTCGAAGCCGGACAAGTCGCTGTATCAGGACCCAGGGACCGAGGGCGAATTGGTAGTTTCGCTGGTGGACTTGGTAAGAGTTTTCCAGCAGGTGCTGGAGCGGCGGAAGGAAGTCGTTCGCATCGAGCTGCAGCACGAGCAGTTCACGGTGGCGCAGATGATCGCGCAGCTGCGGGCGCAGATGATCGCGAGCGCGGAAAACGCGGTGAACCTGATTCAGTTTTTTGAGGCGTGCCCTTCGCGGCACGCGATGATCGTGGCGTTTTTGGCGGTGCTCGAAATGGTGAAACTGCAAGCGGTTATGCTGGTGCAGGAGAAAATGTTCGGCGACATTTTGGTAAGGAAGGGCAAGGCGTTTGACGTGGTGTTTGATGCGAATGGGGCGATTCGCATGGTGGATGAGGAATACCGCTAGCGCGGCGAGTGCGAGAAGACGGCAGACAAGATCGGAGAACAGAGATCGGAGATCAGGTGCGCGGAAATGACGAATGAAGAGAGAAAAGCGGCGCTCGAAGCGATTATTTACGCGGCGGATGAGCCGGCGACGATCGAGCAATTGACGAAGGCGCTGGGCGACGAAAAGCTGGCGGTGCAGGCGTCGCTCGACGAGTTGGTGGCGAGTTATGCGGCGGAAGAGCGCGGGATCGAGATTCGCGCGGTGGCCGGCGGATACAAGCTGTACACCAAGCCGCAGCAGCACGACGTAGTGCGGCGGTTTATCAAGAGCTTGCGGCCACCGCTAAGGTTGTCCATGCCGGCGCTCGAGACGCTGGCGGTGATTGCCTATAAGCAGCCGGTGACGGCGCCGGAAATTTCCGAGATTCGCGGCGTGAACACGGCGGGCGTGATCAGTACGCTGCTCGACAAGCATCTGATTACCACGGCGGGGCGGAAGGAAGTGATTGGGCGGCCGATTCTGTATAAGACGTCGAAAGAGTTTTTGATGCGATTTGGACTGAGCGATTTGGAAGAGTTGCCGAGCTTGAAAGAGTTTGAGGCGCTGGCGCGGGAAGCGCTGGGGAGCGATGAAGGATTGGCGCCCACCGATGAGAGCTTGACGAATGAAGCAAACATTGGAAAAGAACCGGCGAGTGGCGAGTCACGAGTAGAGAGCGAAGAGAAGAGAAAAAGTGCAGGCACGGAGACGGAGCCACAAGAAGGGTCAGCCGAAGCGACGGCGGCGAACAATAAGGGAACGCCGGAGAATGAGGATTCGGCGAAAACGGCCGCGGCGGGCGAATGAGACGAGGATTGAACACGGAGGTCGCCGAGGTCGGAGCACCGAGGTCACAGAGAGTCGGAGAAGAAACGGAATGGAAATGAGCATAGATTCGCGCACTATTTTCCGTTTTGCAATCACGGGCGCATTGATTGCCGGCGTGGTAGGCGCCGCCTTTCTCGCATATTTAAAGACAAACCCTCCAAATAACTGGATTACGGTTGGTGCCGGTCTAGTGGCTATCGGGCTCTGTCCCGGGTTCATCCCGTTTGATTCGGTCGCTGCTCTTGAAATGGAAATCCCGAGCAGAGGAATCTCTACCACTTATTAAGGCATCCCTTCGATGAAGGCTTGCCTCATCTCTATACGGAAACAAACTGGGACATGCAGGAGAGATTGCAGAAGATTATTGCGCGGGCGGGAATTGCTTCGCGGAGGCACGCGGAGCAGTTGATCTTGAGCGGACAGGTGCGCGTGAACGGTCACGTGGTGACGGAGCTGGGGACAAAGGCGGACGCCGCGCAAGACCGGATCGAAGCGGCGGGGCGCGTGGTGAAAGAGCAGGAGCGGCGCGTCTATCTGGTGCTGAACAAGCCGCCGGAAATTGTGTCGTCGATGGCCGATCCGGAAGGACGGAAGACACTGAAGAATTGTTTGCGAGGTTTTCCGGAGCGCGTGTATCCGGTGGGGAATTTGGAGTATACGGCGTCGGGGCTGGTGTTTTTGACCAATGACGGTGACTTGGCCGCGGAAATGCTGAAGCATTGGGGCGAACTGGAGCAGGTGTATTTGGTGAAAGTGAAAGGGATACTGACGCTCGAGGAATTGGAGCGGCTCGGCAAAGAGATTGGCGTGCGGATGAAAACGGTGCGGCAGCCGGACGCGACACGAAGGCGGGCCCGCCCCGGCGGGCAGGCGCGTAATTATTGGTATGAAGTGCGCATGCGGGATACGAAGAAAGATGAGATGCGCAACGTGCTGTTTCGCGAAGGGCATCCGATTGAGAAGCTGCAGCGAATTGGACTGGCTTCATTGACCGTTGAGAGTGTTCCATTGGGAAGGTATCGAGTGTTGGATGCCAAGGAAATAGCGGCATTGCAGAGGATTGGGCATCGCCAAGGGACACGAAAAAAAGAAAGCGAAACGCAGAGACAGAGAGACCGCAGAGAAGAATAGGAAACAGATTGAAGCATGGCGGTGGAACGGTTGCAGAAGATTATGGCGGCGAGCGGGATTGCCTCGCGGCGCAAGGCGGAAGAGATCATTGCCGCCGGGCGAGTGACGTTGAATGGAAAGGTGGTGACCGAGCAGGGAACCAAGGCGGATCCGGAGCGGGATGAGATTTCAGTAGATGGGAAACCGTTGAAGAGGCCGGAGCGGCTCGTCTATTACGTGCTGAACAAGCCCAAAGGCTATGTCACGACCGT
>QHYI01000104.1:153328-170048 GCA_003223245.1 Acidobacteriota bacterium | reverse complement strand
AAGGCCGACGGTGATGGATTTGCTGCGCAGGCCCTTTGAAGGTCAGGGCAAGCGCGCGGAGCGCGTGTACCCGGTGGGGCGCCTGGATTATGCGAGCGAAGGCCTGCTGCTGATGACCAATGACGGAGCGCTGGCGCAGAAATTGACACTAGCCGGCTCACATGTGCCGAAGACCTATCGCGTGAAAGTCAGCGGGAAGCCGGACGAACGGGCAATTGCGCGACTTCGCGCAGGCATCACAATTGAATTACAAGACGGGCGGCGAGTGAAGACTTCGCCGGCGCAGATACGGCTTGCAGAGCCCGGAGCGAATCCGTGGTACGAAGTCGTACTGATTGAAGGGCGGAACCGGCAGATTCGAAGGATGTTTGAATGCGTGGGACATCACGTGGAGAAGATCAAACGCGTGCGGTTGGGACCGCTGGTGCTGGATGTGGAGCCGGGGAAGTTTCGGGAGTTGACGGAAACAGAGGTGACAGAGCTGAAGAAGGCTGCTCGAGGTAAAGGAGGCAAAGTGACGCAAAGGAGGTAAAGGAAACAACGAAACCAATATGGGCGTGACCGCGGGGACAAGCTTTGTTGAGGGGAAACGCGGAAAGTCAGGGAAGGTGCGAGAATAAAGGGTGTTGCGGCCCCGAGAAAATGGGGAAAAGATTCAACACCGAGGGCCCAGAGGCTAAGTAAAACCAACCGGAACGCAAAAAGCACGGAATGGCGTGGTTTGGCCGTTGCGACCAGTTGAGACGAGATTTGTTGAGGCTCCAAGAAGAGACCAGATGAGCAAATCGATTGAAGAGCTGATACCGGACTACCTGCGCGGGCTGCCCGTTTATGTTCCGGGAAAACCCATTGAAGAAGTCGAACGCGAGCTGCACATTCACGCGATCAAGCTCGCTTCGAATGAGAATCCGCTGGGGCCGTCCCCGATGGCGATGGAAGCGGCGCGTAAAGTGCTGGCCGATTCGAACCGTTACCCGGACGGCGGAACGCTGCGGCTGCGGGAAAAAATCGCGGCGTTGCACGAAGTCTCGCCGGACGAAATTTTTATCGGGCTGGGATCGAGCGAATTGATTGACGTGGCGGCGCGCGTGCTGCTGGGGCCGGGGACGATCGGGCTGACGTCGGAAGGCACGTATCCGCCGTTTTCGACGGCGATTCGCGCGAATGGCGGGGCGCTGAAGCGCGTGGCCATGCGCGCGTTCAGCTACGATTTGCCAGAAATGGCGCACGCGGTTACCAATGCGACGCGCATCATTTATCTGGCGAATCCGAACAATCCTACGGGAACGGCGTTTGGCGCGGCCGAGTTCGAGCGCTTCTTGAGCCACGTGGCCAGCGGCACGCTGGTGGTGCTGGACGAGGCGTACATCCATTACGCGGATCGCGTGGACATGCCGCAGTCGGTTGAGCTTTTCCGGTTGCGCAAGAATCTGCTGATCCTGCGGACGTTTTCGAAAGTCTATGGCATGGCAGGGATACGCATCGGGTATGGAATCGGAGCCGCGGCACTGGTGTCCGCGATGAACAAGCTGCGCACGCCGTTTAACGTGTGAGGAGTGGCGCAAGCGGCGGCATGGGCGGAGTTGGATGATCACGAGCACGTAAAGCGATGTATTGAGGCCAATCGCGTGGAGCGAAAGCGGATTGCCGAGGAAGTGGCCAAGCTCGGATTGAAGCCGGTGAAGAGCGAGACGAATTTTGTGTTTGTGGAAACGGGGCCGGAAGCGAACGCGATCGGCGACGATTTGTTGCGGGAAGGGGTGATCGTGCGGCCGCTGGCGTGGATGGGTTTTCCGGAGGCGATCCGCATTTCGGTGGGAACGACGGAGGAAAATGACAAGCTGTTCGCCTCGCTGCAGCGGGTGCTAGCGAAAGGCAAAGGAAAGCCGGAGTTGACGGCGCGGTAAAAGGGAAGCGTGACGGGACTCGTGACTCGTGAAAACCCGAGAGATGGCCCGCGCGGGTGACTTGCACGGGATTTCAACACCGCGGGCAGGAGAGCCAGGGCAGGAGAGGCCACAAAGAGAACAAGGAAGGACATGAGAGTGCTGGTGCCGGAGCGGTGGGAGTTTGGGGCCGAGAATGGCGGGGATCCGATCGCCGAAATTCTGAACAAATGCAAGACGATTGCGGTCGTCGGGTTGTCGTCAAACCCGATGCGGCCAAGCCACGAAGTGTCGGAATACATGCAGCGCGCGGGCTACCGTATCATTCCGGTCAATCCGAATGAGAGGGAAGTGCTGGGAGAGAAGAGTTACGCGCGATTAGAGGACGTGCCTGAAAAAATTGACCTGGTGGATATTTTCCGGCGCGCAGAGAACGTGCCGGCTGTCGTGGAGAGCGCCATTCGCGTGGGAGTGAAAGTGGTGTGGATGCAGTTGGGCATTGAGAACCAAGAGGCCGCGGAGAAGGCACAAGCCGCGGGATTGGCGGTGGTGGAGGATGCCTGCATTTTGGTTGAGCACCGCAGGAGAGGGATTGGCGGATAGGGATTAGGGAAAACGACGAGAAGAGAATGGCCCGCGCGAAACGATTGCGCGGGATTTTTGTTCTACGAGCACGCATGTTCGGCAGCTGACCGGTGAAAGCCCCGTTCCAACCTGGTGGAGGTGAAGGATAGCGAAGCGCAAGGACGTCACCGCGAGGCGGGGTCTGAAGGAAGCGTGGAGGTCTGCGGCGTCGGACGAGCGGCAACTCAGGACGAAGTCCGTATCCATCAACGACGCTGGTGGTAAGTCCGGCGGTCGCGTAGCAAAAGCAGTCGAGCCTATCGTGCGAGATCCCGGGAATGGTGGAGTTGTATGACGGTTCAGTGGGGAAGCGGAAAAACCAGGAGGTTACGCTTGCCGGGGACGACGACGCCGAAGAGGCGACCGTCATCGGAAATCGAAAATTCGCGGAAGCTGAGGCCGTGAAGAACGGGAACGGGCGTGGGCTGAGCAACGGGAATTTCTTTGTTGGGCGCGACGGCGGTGAGCGCAGGAACAGGAAACCAAACAATGTCGCCGGATTTTTTTTCGGGAGCGCGCTTGAGGAAAATGCGCGAACCGTCGGGAGTCCAGCGATACACGCCAAGCCCAACGCGCACGCGGGCGAGTTGATTCGGATGGGTGAGGCTGCGGATTTCTAGGACTTCGCGGTCGATGAAATAGGCGGCTTTGGTGCGGTCGGGAGAAACGGCGAGGCCGCCTTCGTAACTGTCGAGCGTGGCGAGTTCCTTATCGGAATCGCTGAGGACATCGAGATATTGCAGGCGCGGCGGGCCGGACATGGAGTGGTCTTGCTCGACGGCGACGGCAAAATTCATTCCCGGGAGCCAGACGACATCACGAAAGGTGCGGCCCTCGTAGGGAGAAGGAACAGAGCCAGACGAGAGACGCGTGGTTTTGATGGACAAGAGCGGGAGAGTGGGCACGGCTTGAGAGAGATAGGCGATGGTGTTGTTGTCGGGAAGAAACGCGGCGTTGGACGAGTCGAGGATGAAGCTGTCGCCTTTGTCGATCTTGACTTCGTGGCCGGATTCGTCGAAGAGCAGCGTTTGGACGGTGTTGGTGGCGTTGCCGCTGTCGTCGACGGTGGTGGTGAGAAGCTGGACGAGGAGATCGCGGCCGTTCGGCGACCAGCGAATAGAGTCCGTGAGATAGCTGAAGAGCTGGTTGCCGCGCGTGTATTTTTGACCCTCGAGAAGGCGGTGGCGATGGCCGCGAGCATCCTCGACCCAGATGTCGTCGTGCTCGAGGTCGTAGCGCTTGGTTTTCAGTTTGTGATAGACGGAAAAGGCGATGGCGTCGTTGGGACCGAAGGAGAAGGCGGTGATTTCGTCGTCGATGGAGCGGAGAGGATTCTCGAGGTTTTGGGCGCGAGCGGAAGAGGAGAAGAAAGAGAGAAGAAAAACATTAACGCAGAGAACCCAGAGGAGACGCAGAGGACACGGAGAGTTGGGAGAAGACGCGCTGGCCTTGCTCGGAGGGATCGCGAGCGAATGGGGATGGAAGGCTCGCCGCGAGGAGATCATGGTTTGGGATGCGGGCCAGTGTAATCGGAGCAGCAAGGCTTTTGGACAGGAGTGAACTCCATGAGCTCGACGCGGGTGCCGTCGGGATCGTAGAGATTGAGCTGCCATTTGCCGTCGCGGCCAATTTTAGGCTCTTCGGTTCCGTTCCAGCCATTGGTGCGGAGCTGCTTTTCCGCGGCGTGAATGTCGGGAACGCCAAGGGCGATGTGATTCATCACGCCGAGAGTGTGCTTGTCGGCGTTGGCGGGAACGTTGAGCATGTATTCGAGCCAGTCGGTGCCGTCAGGGACCTGCATATCCACCCAGTTGGTCTCCTCGTCTTTCATGCCGCCGTGCCAGTAGACGTGGAAGCCGAGAATGCCTTTGTAGAATCTGTCTTCAGCGGCGCGGTCGCGGACGACGAAGCCAGCATGAATCAGGCGAGTGCTGATTTGACTGGCGAGGGCTGTGAATTGGCGATGTGTAGGGGCTTGGACGAAAGTGATGAGAATGCCTTGGGGATCCCGAAGAGAAAAGTGCATGACGCCGCTGAAATCTCTCGTGACCGCGTCGACCGGAATGTTGTGAGCCTGAAGATAACGGTGCATCCCGGGGACGTCGGTAGTGGCGAAGGCGACTTCAGCGAGCAGTTCAGGGTGGGAGCCAGGGGCCACTTCGGCCAAAGCAACCCGTTGGTGGTCACTGAGGATGTAACAGGGGCGGGCCATGTTTGCGCAGCCGGCGTCTCGGGGGGTGAGGCCAAGAATTTTGCTGTAGAAATCGAGCGCCTTGTGCGGGTCCGTGGACCAGAGACGAACGTGCGTGATGCCAGTGATAGGCGGCCGAGTGGATTGATCCTGACCGCGAACGGACACAGCCAAGCAAGCGATCACCGGGAACAGAATCGCGGCTATCAAGGTGCGGCGCATCAGATCACCTCAAGATTTAGGTACCGGCTTGGATTTTAGCCTACGGATTTCGTCGAGGCGAAGGCGAAGACGCTGCTCGAAGCCTTGGTCGGTGGGGTGGTAGTACGTGCGGCCGGCGAGATTGTCGGGGAGGCAGGGCATGTCCGTGAGTTTGTCGTCGTAATTGTGCGCGTATTGGTAGCCAGCGCCGTAGCCGAGATTCTTCATGAGGCCCGTGGGGGCGTTGCGAAGATGGAGCGGGACAGCATCGGCTTCGGTTTTGTGCACGTCGTCGAGGACCTCGCCGTAGGCGGTGTAGACGGCGTTGGACTTGGGCGCGAGCGAAAGATAGACGGCGGCTTGCGCGAGAGCGAGGTGGCCTTCGGGGGCGCCAAGGAAATCGAAAGCGTCTTTGGCGGCGAGCGTGACGGCAAGAGCGTTGGAGTCGGCGAGGCCGATGTCTTCGCTGGCCATGCGCACCATGCGGCGCGCGAGATAGAGAGGGTCTTCGCCGGATTCGATCATGCGCGCGAGCCAATAGAGCGCGGCGTCGGGGTCGGAGTTGCGCACGGATTTGTGCAGCGCAGAAATGAGATTGAAGTGCTCTTCGCCAGCTTTGTCATAGCGCAGGAGCTTGCGCTGAAGAACATCTTCGAGAAGTTCGGGCGTGATAACGCCGGGAGCGTTTTTCTTGGGCCGAGTGCTTTTCACGGCGAGTTCGAGCGTGTTGTAGGCGGAGCGGGCATCACCGTTCGAAAAGGAAGCGATGCGGAAAAGAATGTCCTCAGAAACTTCGATGCGTTCCTTGCCAAGGCCGCGCTCTTTGTCGGCGAGGGCGCGGCGAAGAAGCTCGACGATTTGCGGCGTGGCGAGCGGTTCGAGGACGTAAACCTTGGTGCGCGAGAGAAGCGGCGAGATGACTTCGAAGGAAGGATTCTCGGTGGTCGCGCCGATGAAAGTGATGTGGCCGGCTTCGACGTGAGGGAGGAAGGCGTCCTGCTGGGCTTTGTTGAAGCGATGGACTTCGTCAACGAAGACGATGGTGCGGTAGCCGGAGCGCGATTTGTATTCGGCGGCGGCCATGACGTCTTTGATTTCCTTGATGCCGGCGAGCACGGCGCTGAAGGAGACGAAATCGGCGTGCGTCAGCCGGGCGATGAGGCGCGCAAGCGTCGTTTTGCCGCAGCCGGGCGGGCCCCAGAAAAGCATCGAGCCAAGATTGTCGCTTTCGATTTGCAGGCGCAGCGGCTTGCCCGGGCCGAGAAGTTTTTCCTGCCCGATGAATTCATCGAGGGTGCGTGGGCGCATGCGCTCGGCGAGCGGCTGGCTGGCTGCGGCAACGCCGGCGTCCGCCGGAGAAGCCGGTAGTTTGGAGAAGAGACTCATCGAACCTTTGAGTCTAGAGCTTTTGGGAGAATTTCGGAAATTCATTTGTACCGATGCGCCGGGGACGGGCCGTGCAGTATTGCACGCAGGGTCCGCCTTCTGATGCCGAGCGTTTCCCAACCGAAGCATAGACGGCCTCGGAAGGCCGTCCTGCGTAGTCAGTCAGGCCCGGCTAGTCTCGAGCAGCGGGAGTTGCGTTGGCGGGCGGCTTCGTAGAAGACGACCGCGGCGGCAGCAGCGGCGTTGAGGGACTCAACGCCGCTGGCCATGGGGATGTGAATGCGGGCGTCGGCGCTGCGCTCGACTTCTTCGGGGAGGCCCGCTCCTTCGTTGCCGACCAGAAGCGCGATGGGCTGGCACCAGTCCACTTCCCATGGTGCGAGCGGAGCCGTGGCGATGCCTTCTTGCAGGGACCGAGCATGTTGCGCCACAATCGCCGCGGATGATCCGGCGGTCATTCGCAGGCTGGAGGCCAGCGTGCGAATGCCCGCGACCTTGAATTGCGTCTGCAGGATGGGGAGAGACATTCCGGCAAGGATGGGGAGATGGAGAGCCGCACCGGCGGAGGCGCGCAGCGCCTTTGGCGAATAGGGGCTGGCGGTGCCGGCGACGCCAGAGGCGGCAGTGGCACCGCCGGTCGCGCCAAAAGCCGCCGCCGTACGCAGGATTGTGCCGACATTGCCAGGGTCCTGCACGCCGGCAAGGACGACAAGCAAAGCGGCGCAAGCCGATTCCGGGGTGCGGACCAGGTCGTCGAAAGAAGTTTGCCGAGGTTTTACCAAGGCCGCTACGCCTTGCGGATGCTCAGTGTCGGCCAGACCCTCGAAGAGGCGGTCAGTAGTTCGCAGCGTGGGAAAGCCTATTTCCGGGCGGTCGATGAGGGGCGCGAGGCGCTCGTGATGGCGTTGGCCGGATTCGCTGAACAGCAAGGCTTGGATCCGGCAGCCGGAGCGGAGCGCTTCTTCGACCAAGCGCACGCCTTCTACGCCCACAAAGCCATTTTCCGTGGGCAGGCCGCCGCGGAGGGCCATGCGAAACTCTTTGAGCCAGCGATTGTCGCGGCTGGTGAGCAGCGCGGATTCGCCGGCAGGTCTCGCGTTTCGTGCCGCCTTGCCAGGCGTAGCCATAGCTTGGAGGTTAGCAAATTTCAGCCCGCGGGCGCTAACGCGAGCAGGTAGTTCGGCCTTAGGACTCAAGACTTCGCGCAAGTAGCTCAAATTACAGGCTGCTATTGCGCGGGCGAAAGCGGGTGTGGTAGCGTCGGCGAAATATGAGCGGTGCGAAGCGAGCGCTGCAGGGACAGAACTACGTCTTCGCCAAAGGCCAAAAAATTGCCCGCTGAACTGCTGCGCGTCAATCCAATCAATCCGGAAGTGGAAGTGCTGCGATATGCAGCGAACTTTCTCTCTCGCGGAAGTGTGATCGCGATTCCCACGGATACTTTCTACGGGTTGGCAGCGGATCCGTTCAATCTTGCGGCCGTGGACGAAATTTACCGCGTGAAGGGGCGGCCGGAAGCGCGGGCGCTGCCGATTCTGGTGAACTCGATCGAGCAGGCCGTGACGCTTTCGCGAGGAACGCCGGGAAGCTTTATGAGGCTGGCGCAGAAGTTCTGGCCGGGGGCGCTGACGCTGGTGGTGAACGCGGCGCATAAGATTCCGCTGAAGGTGACGGCAGGGACGGGGCGCGTGGCGCTGCGTTGGCCGCGAAGCGAAGTGGTGCGGTGCCTGATCGAGGAATTTGAAGGGCCAGTCACGGGAACGAGCGCGAACATTTCCGGATTTTCTTCCTGCGCGAGCGCGGCGCAGGTGGTGAAGCAACTGGGTTCGCGCGTTCCGCTTGTTCTCGATGCTGGAGAGACGGGAGCGACGTTGCCCTCGACGATCGTTGAATTGAATGGGGACGCGTGGAAGATTGGGCGCGAAGGCGCGATTCCGGTAGTGGAGATTGAGAAGGCCATGAAAGAGCGGGGCTAGAGGCTGGGGATTAGGGATAAGCCAGCTGGGAAAGAGAGAGATAACGCAGAGTACGCAGAGTGCGCGGAGAAATCGCGGCGTTATCGCGGCGGCGCGTAGGAGATTTTTCCGAGGATGGCTGGGCGGCACGCGCCCGTGGCAGAGGGAAGATTCGCCGGGCGTTGGTGAAGTGTCTGGTACGCCAGAAGAGCGAAGGCGAAAGCTTCCTTGGCATCGCTGGAGATGCCGAATTGGGAAGAACAGACGATTTCGATGTTGCGTGAGGATGCGCGCGTGGCGGGACCGGGCGCCGCGTGCTGCGCCCCTACAGGAGACCAAACGCGGCCAAGGGCCGCAGAGAGTTGGGCGAGGATGAGCGGATTGCGGGCGCCGCCGCCGGAGACAATGAGTTGGTGGATTTTATGTTTGCGGAGAACGAAACAATTTAGCGCGTGGACGACCGAGAGAGCCGTGAAAATTGTTGCCGCTCGGATGAGGTCATTCGGCTTGGCGCGATAGCGGCGGCCGAGGACGAGAATCTTCTCTACGTAGGTGCGGCCATAGTATTCGCGGCCGGTGGATTTGGGCGGCGCGAGTTTCAAGTACGGGTCTTTTATTAATTCATTGAGAAGAGCGGGAATCGAGCGACCGCCTTGCGCAAGACGGGCGTCTTTGTCGAAACGCTGGCGACCGTGCGTGAAGTGCTGGACAAGGGCATCAATGACCATGTTGCCTGGGCCGGTATCGAAGGCCAAGACCTGGTCGGGAGGCGCACCTGCGGGGATAACGGTGACGTTGGCGATGCCGCCGATGTTCAGCGAAATGCGTCCAAGTTTAGGATGGCGATAGAGGGCGTAATCCGCGAAGGGTACGAGCGGAGCGCCCTGGCCACCGAGAGCCATATCCGCGGGACGAAAATCAGAGACGGTGATGATTCCAGTGCGGGCCGCGATGACCGAACCGTCCCCAATTTGCAAAGTAGAGGCAGTTGGCCTGCCGAAGTAATCTGCGGGCTGGCCTTGATGGAAGATCGTTTGGCCGTGATTGCCAATGAGGTCGATGCGTCGCGGAGCGATTTTGAACTTCTTGCACGCGGCAAGGATAGCGTTGGCGTAGATGTGCCCGAGGCGGAAGTTCAGTTGACTGAGTTCGCCGGCGGAGATGGGGTGCTGCTCGGCCACACGAAGGATTTCTTTACGCAGGGCAGGGGGGAACTGGAATGAAGTGTGCCCGAGCAGTTTTGCGTTGAGATGCGGCGGCGCGCCAGAGATACGCGCCAGTGCAACGTCGATTCCGTCGGCGGAGGTGCCGGACATGAGGCCGAGGACAAGGAACGGCTTCGAAGTCATTGCACGAGAAGTTTTAACACAGAGAGCACCAAGGTCGCGGAGAAATCACGAGATCTGTTTCTTTAATTCGGCGAGGAGATTGAGGGCGTCGAGAGGTTTTAACTGGTCGAGGTCGGCGTCGCGGAGTTTGTCGAGAACGGCGCGGTCGAGGGGCGTGAAAAGGGTTTGTTGGTGGCCGTTGCTGCCGGGACCTTCTCCCGAGGCGCCGGGAGAGAGCGTTTCGCTCAGCGCGTGCTCGCTCTGCTCGTGACGCTTCAGGACTTCGCGGGCGCGCTCGATGACACTGCGCGGCAGCCCGGCGAGGCGAGCGACTTCGATGCCGTAACTTTTATCCGCGCTGCCGGGCTCAACGCGGCGAAGAAAAATGATTTCGCTGGGCGTTTCTTTAACAGCGACGTGCACATTTTTGATGCCGGGAAGAAGGTCGGCAAGTTCGGTGAGTTCCTGATAATGCGTGGCGAAGAGCGTGCGCGCGCGCGTTTGCTTTTGGAGATGCTCGACGACGGCCCAGGCGATCGAGAGTCCGTCAAAGGTCGCGGTGCCACGGCCGACTTCGTCGAGAAGCACGAGGCTCGAGGGAGTGGCGTAATTGAGAATGCCTGCGACTTCGCTCATCTCGACCAGGAAGGTAGAGCGGCCGCGGGCGAGATTGTCGCTCGCGCCGATGCGCGTGAAGATGCGGTCGGTGATGGGAAGTTTCGCCTGGCGCGCGGGAACAAAAGAGCCCATCTGAGCCATGAGAATAATCAGAGCGGCCTGGCGAAGATAGGTAGACTTGCCGCCCATGTTCGGGCCGGTGATGAGAAGTAATTGCTGGCGCCCCGGCTCGAAACACAGATCGTTGGGGACAAAACGCTCGCCGCGCTGGCGGAGAAGCTCTTCGATGACGGGATGGCGGCCACCGATGATGAGCAGTTCGCCAGTGGAATTGAATTCGGGGCAAATGTAGCCGCGGTCGGCGGCGAGCTTGGCAAAAGCTGCAAGAACATCCAGTTGCGCAACAGCGGAAGCCGTGCCACGCAAGCGCGCGGCGTTGGCGGCAACCGAAGAGCGAACGTCGATAAAGAGCTGGCGCTCAATTTCGAGAATGCGCTCGTCGGCAGCAAGGATTTTGCGCTCGTATTCTTTAAGCTCGGGTGAAGTGAAGCGCTCGGCATTGACCAGCGTTTGCTTGCGTTCGTAGTCGGCTGGCGCGAGATGCAGATTGGGCTTGGAGATTTCGATGTAGTAGCCAAAAATCTGGTTGAAACGAATTTTCAGCGAGCCAATGCCGGTGCGTTTGCGCTCGCGCTCTTCCATGGCGGCGATGATTTCCTTGCTGTTCTTGCTGAGGCTACGCAGTTCGTCGAGTTCGGCGTGGTAACCACCGCGAATGATTCCCGGATCGGTCGGGAGTGCCGGGGGATCGTCGGCGATAGCGCGCTCAAGGTGCTCGCGAACGTCGGCGAGTTCGTCGATTTCGTCGTGGAGTTGACGAAGGAGTTCGCTCCCGCCGGCGGGCGGCGGCATTACGAAATTCTTCAAGACCGGGAGTTGGCCGAGGGACTTGCGCAGCGCGACGAGTTCGCGCGGAGTGGCCAGACCGAGGGTGATGCGGCTGGTGAGGCGTTCGAGGTCGAGGATCCCGCGAAGTTCTTTTCGAATTTCGCCGCGCACGACCGTCTGCTGAACCAGGTGAGTTACCGCCGCGAGGCGCGCTTGGATGGCGTCGCGGTCGAGGAGCGGGCGCAAAAGCCAGGAGCGCAAGAGGCGCGCGCCCATGCCGGTAACTGTAACGTCCAGTGCGGCGATCAATGTCGTCGGTCCTAAAGAGCGGCCGGTTTCTTCAGAAAAAATGGGCGTAAGCAGTTCGAGGTTGCGCACAGAAACGGGATCGAGGACGAGAGTATCGTGATGTTGGTAATAGCGAACACGATCCAAATGTGCAAGAGCCTCGACGCTGGGTGCATCGGCTTTTTCCCGGGCTTCGCCGGAGCGGTCGCCGCGAGCAGCGTTTTCGCGCAAGTAGTGAATAATGGCCCCGGCGGCGGAAAGCGCTTGCGGATGGTCGTCCAGGCCGAATCCGGTAAGTTCAGCGACGCCAAATTGTTCGCGAAGGATGCGCTCGCCGTAATCGCGCTGGAAGGTCCAGTCTTCGAGGCGCGATTCGATTCCGCCGGCGCCTTCAAGAAGAGAAGTCTTGGCGGTCTCGAAAAGCTGTTGTGGGCGGGGAAGCAACGTTTCGCGAGGCCGAAGGAGCTGGAGTTCATCGCGAAGCGCTTCGTCGGCGCGTGGTCCGCAAAATTCCGTGGCTTGAAATTCGCCAGTCGAAAGATCGACAAAGGCGAGGCCTATGGGAGAGCCGGACGGATGCGGCGCAACCGCAGCAAGAAAATTGTTTTCACGAACGTCGAGCACGGCGAGGTCGGTGGCCGTCCCGGGAGTAATCACGCGCACGACTTCGCGGCGAACGAGTTTCTTGCCCGGCCCGGGCTGCTCCATCTGATCGCAGATGGCAATTTTGAAGCCGCCGCGGATCAGCCGGGCGAGGTAGCCTTCCGCGGCGTGGTAGGGAACGCCGCACATGGGAATGGGCTGGCCTTTTTCGCGGTTGCGGGATGTGAGCGTAATTTGCAACTCGCGCGACGCGATCATCGCGTCTTCGTAGAAGAGTTCATAGAAATCGCCCAAGCGGAAAAGCAGCAGGGCGTGCGGGTAGCGCGCTTTGATAGCGTGGTACTGCTGCATCAAGGGTGTGCCCGGCTCGGTCATTCGTAAGCGGTCGGTGTCAGTCTTCGGGCTTCAGTACAGAGTACCTAATGATGGCGTATGGGGATAAAAACGCAAGTGGTCCTTTCGCGGCAAAAGAGGAAAGAAATTTCGTTCTTGCCAAGAGGCTTGCGGTAGCGGCAAGTCATGCGTGAATGCCAAGCTGAGTCAGCAAGAAGGCGTAATCCAAAGCGATTTCGCGCAGATAGTCGTAACGGCCAGAAGCGCCGCCATGGCCCGCGCCCATGTTGATTTTGAGCAGCAAGGGATTCGAATCGGTTTTCAGAGTTCGCAGCTTCGCCACATATTTCGCGGGCTCCCAGTACATAACCTGGCTGTCATGCAGGGCGGTCTTGAGAAGCATCGCGGGGTAAGCCTTCCGCTCGAGATTTGTGTACGGACAGTACTTCTTGATGCGGAAGTAGTCTTCCGCAATTTGCGGATTGCCCCATTCCTCGTATTCGCCGACGGTCAGTGGAAGGGAAGCGTCGAGCATGGTGTTCAAGACGTCGACAAACGGCACTTGGCTGAGAACAACATGGAAAAGATCGGCGCGCATATTGACCACAGCGCCCATCAGCAGGCCGCCCGCGCTGCCGCCTTGAATGGCCAGTTTTTCCGCCGAGGTGTAGTGCTGCGCGATCAAATATTCCGCAGCGGCAATGAAATCTGTAAAGGTGTTTTGTTTTTGCTTCATGCGCCCGCAGTCGTGCCAGGGCTTTCCGAGTTCGCCGCCGCCCCGAATGTGCGCAATGGCGTAGATCACGCCGCGCTCCAGAAGACTCAGGCGATTCGAATTGAAGTTCACGGGCACGGAGATGCCATAGCTGCCGTAGCCGTAAAGAAGCAAAGGAGCGGAGCCATCGCGAGCAGTGTCGCGGCGATAGACAAGCGAGACGGGAATGCGCGTGCCGTCAGTTGCGCTGGCGTGCAATCGCTCGCTGACATATTGCGAAGCGTCGTAACCGCCAAGCACGGGTTGCTGCTTGCGAAGAATGCGCTCGCGCGTGCGCACGTCGTAGTCGAATACGGAACGCGGTGTAACCAAGGACTCGTATTGGAAGCGCACGTGCGAAACGTCGAACTCGGGATTGTCGCCGAGGGAGGCGTTATAGGCGGGCTCTGTGAATTCGATCCGGTGCGAGGCTTCCAAAAGATTTGCGCGACTCGCCTTCAGCTCCACGACTCGGAGATAGGGCAGCCCTCCTTCGCGTTCGAATAGCACGAGATGGCTCTTGAAGGCTTCGACGGAAGCCAGCATCACATCTGGACGGTTCGGAATGATCTCGAGCCAGGATTCCCGGCCCGGACGCTGAACGGGCGCGACGACGAGCCGAAACGTGCGGCCGCCCGAATTTGTGCGGATGAAGAAATCCTCCTCACCCAGGTCAGGCAACCCGCCGGGATGATGGTCGGCGTAGTATTCGTGGTTGTCTTCGCGTGGCGCAATCAGCTGAAACTGCCCGAAAGGATCGTCTGCGCGCAGATAGCGGACTTCGCTGGTGGTGTGGCTTGCCGAGGTGAGCAGGACGTACGCGCCGCTGCGCGTGCGCTCGATCGCAACGTGAAAGCGCTCGTCGGTTTCTTCGTAAAGCAGTTGGTCAGCGTCGGTTGATCCCAGAGCGTGGCGATACAGGCGGTAGGAACGCTTGGTCGTCGCGTCTTCGACGGTATAAAAAAGCGTTCGGTTGTCGGCCGACCACGCAACGCTGGTCACACGCTCGAAACGGTCGCCTAGCGTTTCGCCGGTGCGAAGATCCTTGAACTGAAGCGCATATTGGCGGAATCCGGTGTTATCGGTGGAATACGCGAGCCAATGGTTGTCGTCGCTGACCTCGAAGGAGGCTAAGCCGAGAAAACGGTGGCCCTCGGCGAGTTGATTCAAGTCCAAGAGGAGTTCTTCGGGAGTGGCGTTGTTGGGCTCGGTGGACTCAGGCCCTGAAGAATCCCGCGAGGCTTCGCGCCCGCGTGCCGGATGGGCAGCGACTCCGCCCGGCGCGACAACTCCGCGTTGGCGGTAATAATAGGGATACTGTTTGCCCTCGACTGTTTTCGTGCAGTAGAGGTAGCCTCGCAGGTGATAGGGGACGGAGAGGTCCGTCTGCTGGATCCGGCTGAGCATCTCCTCATAGAGCTTTTCCTGGAAACCCTGGATGGGCTTCAGAACCGCGTCGGTGTAAGCGTTTTCGGCTTCGAGATAGGCACGGACTTCCGGCGAGTCCTTGCGGCGAAGCCAGTCGTAATGGTCCACCCGGCGGTCGCCGTGAACTATATGCTCGACGGGTTCTCGCCGGGCGCCGGGCGGCGCGGGGGCCGATTCCGGCGCATTTTCTTCGGAGACTGCTGGTGCTGTTTTCTCGGAGTCTCGGTTCACAAGCCTCTTTTGCCAGTCAGGGCCGCAAAGCGATCCGGTGATGGAGTCCAGGGCGGGTGAGGCGCCCGGCAGAAGGATTCGCCTCCTTGGTTATACTAGCGGAACTCGGTGGCGGGCGAAAGTAAGCCGCGGAAGTGTGGGAAATGACGTGGCGCAGGAAAGAGAAATCAAGCTGAAGATTGAGGACGTGAAGGCGTTGCTCGGACGTTTGAAGAAGCTCGGAGCGCAGCCGGTTGGCGCGGGACCGGGCAGGGTCCATGAGGAAAACGTCATCTTCGACACGCCCCAGGGAGGACTGGCGAAACATGGGCAACTGCTGCGCATTCGGACCATGACGCCGGAAGGGAAGGCAAAGTCAAAGAAGGAAAAAACAAAGCCGCGAGTGATGCTGACCTTCAAAAGACCCGTGACGCGGCCGGCAGCTTCCGACCGGAGGCCTGTGCCGGATAGCTCTCATAAAGTCCGCGAAGAAATTGAAATGGAAGTCACCGATGCCGCGACCCTGACGACGATTTTTGAAGGATTGGGGCTGAGCGGGTGGTTCCGCTACGAGAAATACCGCACGACCTATCGGCTTCCAGGCTCGAAAGCCTGGGCCCGCGGGCTCCTGATCGAGCTGGACCAGACACCGATCGGGACATTTTTGGAGCTGGAGGGGCCGGCAGCGGCCATCGATCAGGCTGCTGCGGAGCTGGGGTACTCCAAGCGGAACTACGTCTTGAAGAACTACCTCACCTTGTATATCGAAGAGTGCCGCCGCAAGGGTGTCCAGCCGGTGCACATGGTCTTTTCCTAGCAGGGCTTCACCCGCCCGCAACTCGATTGAAAAAACTTGCTTAGAACGTCATTCTACACTTGACATTACGAGAGTCGCAGCTTATCAATGCGAATGGGACCAAAATTTGGTCACCAGCATGCTTGGACCCTTTCGATGAGTACGAGCAACGAACTCGAGCCTGGCCCTAAAAACTTCGGGAAGCCGTGCGCCCGGAAGCTGGTTCAGGGGATGAGGATCCTGACGGAGTCGCCCAAGCCCCAGGCGAAGGCCCGACGGGTTGGGTGGGGAGGGTTCATCGGCGGCTAACGGTAAGTCCCATCGTGTCAGGCACTTGCCCGCCGCCGAGGTTCTTCGGTGCGCGGGTTTTTTGTTGCCCGATTTGCTTTCCAGGCAAGCCCGCTTGCTCCCTAGCGCGGCAAGGCAGGAGGTGAGAATTCATGGAGCTCTACGCCACGCAACTGATGGGCGTCAAGACTTATGACGTCAAAGGGAACTACGTTGGGCGTGTCCGCGAATTTTTCATCGAGCCTGCCGAAGCGCCGAATCGTATCTCCCACTTCTTGCTGTCCCGCGGCCGCTTCCAGCCGCTGGTGGCCAAGCACGATCAAGTCGCGGCGATATCGGATGGAAAAATATCGCTAAACGTAGGGGAGAAGGCGCTCGAGATTTATCAGCCCAACGAGTCCTGGCTGGCCGTCCACAAAGATTTGCTGGACCAGCAGATCATTGACACGCGGGGACGAAAAGTGGTGCGTGTGAACGACCTGGACCTGGCCGAACAGCGTTCGAACGGTAATGTGGAATTGCGTCTTACCCAGGTGGACGTGGGCCTTCCGGGGGCCGTGCGACGGCTGTTGCAGGGTGTCGTTCCGTGGAACGTCGTTCGAAAGCTACAGAGCCGCTTTCCCCAACGCGCTATCCGCTGGGAGTTCGTTAACTTGATCGAGCCGGATCCCCTGCGGCGCGTGAAGCTGCGCATCACTCACGAAAAGCTGGAAGACCTGCACCCGGCAGATTTGGCCGACATCATGGAAGAGCTCTCCGCCACGGAACGCCAGAGCATCATCGCGTCCCTGGATGAGGAAACGGCTGGGGCGGTCCTGGGCGAATTGGACGCCAGGTTGACAACCCAGATCGTGGAGGACCTGGACCCGGAAAAAGCCGCGGACATTTTGGAGGAGATGCCTCGCGACGCGGCTGCGGACGTGCTCGCAGATTTGCCGAAGGA
>QHYI01000104.1:26531-153273 GCA_003223245.1 Acidobacteriota bacterium | reverse complement strand
CGTGAGCGAGTCCGCGACGCGCGACGAAGTGCTCGAATGGCTGCGTCGGCAGGAGCACAACCGCGACCAGTTGGACACCATTGTCCTGTTGGATGACAAAGCCCAGTACTCCGGCGCGGTTCCGGTAATGCGGATACTGTTGGCGGCGCCCGACGAACGGCTGGCGGCCCTGAGGATGGAGCCGGTGGTCAGTCTGCCCGCGGAGGCTGATGAGAAGGAAGTGTTTCAGCTCTTCGACAAATACAACCTGCGGATGCTGACCGTGGTGGACAAAGACAACCGCCCGATTGGGACGATTGCTGTGGACGACGTGGTGTCCCGGCTGGTGAAGAAGTAGGAGAAGAGGAAAGGAAAAGGCGAGGCGGCAGAGTGAATTGGCCAGTCTCAATAAGATCGGGCGTAGAAAGTCTGCAGAATCGCAGCGCCCCGCTCCAGCGGCGATTGCGAGGTCTACGACGCCGGCTTTTGCTGCTTCTGGCGGTGATTGGGCCGGGGCTAATCACTTCCAATGTCGACAATGATGCCGGCGGAATTTCCGTCTACACGCAGGCTGGCGCGCAATACGGCTATGCTCTTCTGTGGTCTCTGATTCCCATGACCATTGCCCTGTACGTTACCGAAGAAATGTGCGCGCGCATGGGCGTGGTGACCGGGAAGGGCCTCTCTGACCTCATTCGGGAAGAATTCGGATTCCGGCCCACGTTTTTCGTGATGGTCACCGGCTTTTTCGTGGATCTGGCCAACGTGGTGGCGGAGTTTGCTGGCGTGGCGGCGGCCATGCAGATTTTTCACGTCAGCAAGTATGTGGCGGTTCCGCTGGCGGCCATCCTCGTATGGATTTTAGTGATTCAAGGAACTTACAGGCAGGTGGAAGTCGTCTTCCTGTTTGCCTGCGTGTTGTATTTGTCTTATGTGTTTTCCGCATTCCTGGCAAAGCCGGACTGGCTGATTGCCGCAAAGCACACCGTGATTCCGAATCTGCGCCTGGATTCGGGCTATCTGGTTATGTTGACGGGGCTGATCGGGACGACCATTGCTCCGTGGCAGTTCTTCTATCTTCAGGCGGGCTTCGTGGAGAAGAAGGTTGGTCCACGCCAATATCCCCAAGCGCGCGCGGATGTCATCTTCGGCAGTATCAGTTGCATGCTGATCGTGTTCTTCATCATCGTCTGCACGGCAGCGACTCTGTATGTTTCCGGCCATCGCGACATCAACGACGCCGGGATGGCGGCTCAGGCGCTGATTCCCCTGGCAGGGAAATGGGCCGGCACCTTGTTCGCGTTTGGGCTCCTGAATGCCTCGTTGTTTGCCGCATCCATTTTGCCGCTGTCCACGGCGCACGTGATTTGCGAAGGGCTGGGGTTCGAGGCCGGGTTGGATCACAAGTTCAAAGACGCGCCAATTTTCTACTGGCTGTATACGGTGTTGATCGTGGTCGGAGCGGGAGTCGTGCTGATGCCTCGTGCGCCATTGTGGAAGATTTTGATTTTTTCGCAGGTGGGCAATGGAATCTGGCTTCCCGTGGTGGTCATCTTCATTCTGTTGCTTGTCAACCGGCGTGATCTGATGGGCGAGTACATAAACACGATGACCTACAACATCGTGGCCTGGGCGACAGCGATCGCCATGATCGCCATCACTCTCGTTCTCGTCTACACGTCTGTGTTTGGGCCTGGTTCGGCGCCGGTCGGTTGATGCCCGTCGAAGTGCTCGCCAGGACGCCAGGACAGTTGACACGCCAGGACAGTTGGCATTGCGCCGCCAGGAAGGGTGTGTTAACTTTGCGGCGTAAAGGGATTTTCGAAAAAAATTATTCCAGACAAGTTTGTGTCGCAGACCAAAATCCATAGAACGCTGAATGGTCCGTCGCTCGAGTCGCTGGGTCCGGTAACCGCGGAGGAAGCCCGGCTTCTGGAGAAGCTGGATTTGACGCGCTTGCCCCGGCACGTGGCCGTCATTATGGACGGCAACGGCCGCTGGGCGCAGAAGCGCCATTTGCCGAGAATCGCCGGGCACCGCACGGGAACGCAATCTGCGCGCACGACCATCGAAACCTGCGCGCGATTGAAGATTGAAGCGCTCACGCTTTATGCATTCTCCGTGGAAAACTGGCGGCGCCCAAAAACCGAAATCGATTTCCTGATGCAGCTCTTGCGCGAATATCTGAAGAAAGAGATGCCGCTGCTCCAGAAAAATGAAATTCGCATGCGCTTTCTCGGCCGCATCGATGAGCTGTCCCCCGCGGTGCAGAAAGATGTGCACGAAGCCATGGAGAAGACGGCAGGGAACAAGGGCATGGTGCTTTGCGTCGCGCTGAATTACGGCGGGCGTGCGGAAATTGTGGACGCCATGAACGCCATCCTCAGCGAACGCAACGGAAATCGTCCGCCGCGCATTACCGAAGAGCAGCTTGCGCGGCATTTGTACACAGAAGGCTTGCCCGATCCCGATCTGCTGATTCGCACGAGCGGTGAGATGCGTGTGAGCAATTTCCTTCTCTGGCAAATTGCTTACGCGGAGATTTTCGTGACCGACACGCTCTGGCCCGATTTCAACCGCGCGCGGCTGTTGGAAGCGCTGGTGGAATTTCAAAAACGCGAGCGGCGCTACGGCGGCATCCACGAAGGCGAGCCCGCCTCGGAGAAGCCCGCGCGCGTCGCCGGCGAGTAACCTGGCCCCTGTTCTCCTCGAATTGGCCGCGCGGAAAGAAACGTGGACGCGCTCGCCCCCCTTAACCTTGTAATTCGAAAAAGACTCGAAATACTTAACCCCGCTGCGGTACGTCAGATTAACGTCGGCGGAAGGAACTGGATCGACATCGCTGCATCTAGCTTCCATCCTTGGTGGGCAACTCGGCGGCGCTTGGGATACCCGGAGTACTCGCTCACAATGCTGGAGTGCCTTGCTAAGGCCTGCGGCGTGGCCTTAAAGCTCCATGTGGAAAAGAAGCCACATTTCGCGACCGAGAAATAGGCTGGTATAAGCGGAAGGCATAGAAACAGGATTCCTGAGATGAAGAAAAGGTCAAAATCGGAAGGTAGGGGATCGCCGTGGGTTGGACCCGGGTTGCGTGATCGGCTCCCCGCTCGCTTGCGTGACGTGATTTTTTTCACTCCTTATGGTGAGATGGGGCTGCAAATTCTCAAGGGAATTCCTGTTTCATGACCTGGAAACGTGTAGCGACAGCGGCGGTATTGGTTCCGCTGGTTGTGAGCCTGGTGCTGTGGGGTTCTACGGCGGTCGTCGCGATGGCCATCGCGCTGTTCACGCTGCTCGCGCTTTTTGAATATTTCGCCTTGGGCGAAGCGATTGGACACCGCGCGTACCGCTTCTGGACGGGATCTGTGCGCTACTACTCATTTATGCGCAGTGGCGAGCGGCATCCGAGCCGGCGTTCAGCCTCGGCCCGGGATTGATAGCGCACGAACGAGGCCGATCCCTGGCAGCCGGAGCCCTGCCCCTGGACGCGGTCTTTTTCTTGTTCGTTCTTGGCGTTGCTGTCCTAACTCTGACAACCAAGCGCCCGCTCGTCGACATCCTTCCTGCGGCGGGAATCAGTTCCAGCGGGTTCATGCTGGTCGCGTTTCCACTTTCGTTTGCCATTCGTCTTCACGGCTTAGGAGCGCAGGGGCCCGCGTTGCTGTTATTCGCGATGGTCATCATCTGGGTAAGCGATACGGCGGCGTATTTCGTGGGAAGAGCCGCTGGCAAGCATCCGATGGCACCTCAGCTTAGTCCTAAGAAGACCTGGGAAGGCGCGGTGGCAGGATTTGTCGGTTCGCTCGCCGCGGCATTGGTATTTATGCCTTGGGTGAACGTGCCACTGGTTCATTTGTTGGGTATGGCTGCTTTGGGAAACGTCGCAGGGCAAATGGGGGACTTACTGGAGTCCGGCTATAAGCGCAGTGCGGGCATCAAGGACTCGGGGTCCCTGCTGCCCGGGCATGGCGGCGTGCTCGACCGGATTGACGCGCTCATCCTGGCGATTCCCGTTGTTTGGTATTATTGGATCATGATCTACCGGCCGCAATCCTAAACCGAGGGCGGCAAAGCTCCTCAATTCGCACAAAGGGAAACAGAAACTTCGTGAAGCAGCTTTCTATCCTCGGCTCAACGGGTTCGATTGGGCGGCAATGCCTCTCGGTCGTGGAGTCCCTGCCCGGAAGGTTCGGCGTGATTGCGCTGGCCGCGGGAGCGAACCTTGAAGAATTAGTCGGGCAAATTGAACGGCATCAGCCGGAACTGGTCTCTGTGGCCGACCGGCGACGAGCTGACGAACTTTCTCAATTACTCAGCGAAAAGGGCATTCAGCAAAAGCCGGATATTCATCACGGGCGCGAGGGCATGCTGGCCGTCGGCACGCACACGAAAGCAGAGATTGTAGTATCGGCGGCGGTGGGCGTTGTGGGGCTGGAAGCCACCTATGAAGCAGTAAAACTTGGAAAGACAGTTGCGCTTTCGAACAAAGAAGTTCTCGTGGCTGCGGGCGAGTTGGTGATGGCCGCGGCCAACAAGGCCGGGCGCGAACTTCTTCCCGTGGATAGCGAGCACAATGCGCTGCACCAATGCTTGCGCGGAGGCGCGTACGGAGAGGTGCGAAGGCTTGTGTTAACCGCATCCGGTGGGCCGTTTCGCAAAACGCCCCTCGCGGAATTCGAAAACGTTACCCCGGAACAGGCTCTGGCGCATCCCAACTGGCGGATGGGCAACCGCATCACCATTGATTCCGCAACAATGATGAACAAAGGCTTCGAGGTGATCGAAGCGCACTGGCTATTCGGCCTGAGCGCAGACCAGATTGAGGTGGTGATCCATCCTCAATCCACGATTCACTCCATGGTTGAATTTGTGGATGGTTCCGTCTTGGCGCAGCTCGGACCCACCGACATGCGCCTGCCTCTCCAATATGCGCTAACCTATCCAGAGCGGGTGGCATCAAAGCAAATAGCCCTGGATTGGACCAAGCTGAAGCGGCTGGATTTCGAGAAAGCTTCCACAAGGCGGTTTCCTTGCCTGCGGCTAGCGCGGGAAGCCATGAGAAAAGGCGGTCCGTATCCCTGCGCCTTGAATGCCGCGGATGAAGTTGCTGTTTCGGCATTTCTGGAGCGGCGCCTGCCGTTCTTGGGAATCCCGGAAGTGATTGAGCGCGTGCTTGCCCGCACGCCGCGCCGCCGCATAGAGAGCATCGAAGAGGTGTTTACGGCAGATGCCGAAGCCCGCCGCATGGCCCAGGAAGAGATAGCCAAGGCAGCGGGGGGAGTGGCAGCGCAAGTCCGCAGCGCGTAAACTAATTCCGCGTGCAAGTGAAACAAGAGGCTTTGTACGAAAGCATGAATGTCGCAATTGGCTTCGTCCTCGTCCTCGGCATCCTGATTCTGGTGCACGAATGGGGACACTTCATCGTGGCGCGCTTCTTCGGCGTGCGCGTGGACGTGTTTTCCATCGGCTTCGGCCCGCGGCTTTTTGGTTGGAAGCGGGGCGCCACGGATTATCGGGTCAGCGCGGTTCCCCTTGGCGGTTACGTGCGCATGGCGGGGCAAGACCTGAGCGACATCGATGCCGGGGAGCAAAAGCCCACGGGCGCTCCCGACGAACTCATGAGCAAGAAGCGCTGGCAGCGCGCTCTGATCTCTCTGGCAGGTCCGGTGGTCAATCTGATTTTTCCGCTGTTCTTGCTCACCGGCTACTTCGTCGTGAAAGGCAACCCCTACCCGAAGTACATGGACGAGCCGCTGGTGATTCTGAGCCTGCCCAAGGATTCGCCGTTGAACAAAGTAGGGGTTGAGCCGGGCGACCGCATCGTTTCGCTGAACGGCCTGTCCAATCCAACGTGGTGGAACATCCGCAACGTGGAGTTCGGGAAGGGCATTGCCGGAAAGAGGTTTCAAATCCGCTTCGAGCATCAAGGCGAAATTCACTCCGCTGAAGTAATGGCTTCGGGCATGCAGGAGCCGGACTTGCTTTTTGGCTATCCTCCGAACAAGCCCATTGTTGGCAGCGCGGAGAGAGACAAGCCCGCTTACCGTGCCGGACTTCGCCGCGACGATGTCATCCAGTCCATCAATGGCCAGGCCATCCACAACTGGCAGGAAATGGTGACGGCGATCCAAAGCTCTCGCGGCAAACCCATTCACACCACGGTGCGGCGCAAGAATCAAACGCTATCTTTCACAATCACCCCGGTTTCCGACAAGAATGACAAAGGGGAGCCGACGTGGATTATCGGCATCCGGCCCGGTCAGGAATACTCTTTCCGCAGAGTCGGCGTGATGCAAGCGGTGACCACTTCGACCGATTTCACCGTGAGCGGGACTTGGCAGGTCATTGACATCGTCGGGAAGCTGATTACCGGCAAAGTGGCAGCCAAGCAACTCCAGAGCGTCATCGGCATAGCCAACGAAGCGGGCCAGGCGGTGCAAGAGGGAACTTTTGCCGTCATCACGCTGATGGCGGTTTTGAGTTTGAACCTTGGCGTCCTCAATCTGCTGCCTATTCCCATCCTGGATGGCGGAAACATCCTGCTTCTCGCCATGGAAGGCATCCGCCGCCGCGATTTCAGCTTGAGCTTCAAGGAACGCTTCGTTCAAGTGGGCCTGGTGTTCCTCTTGGTGCTCTTCGCGTACGTTATGTACAATGACGTGATGCGGTTGCTTCCCATTCACTCCTAGCCTGAGCGCTTGAAGCCTCCGCGTCGGGGAAAAATCATGCCCGCTTCACCTGCGCACCGCGTTTCCACCGGTGAGCGTCTCAATACCGCGGAAACCACTGGAAAACTGCAGCAAGCCGCAGCCTCGCGCGGCATCCGCATGACCCGCCAGCGCCGCGTCATTTTGCAAGTGATGGACGACGCGGAGCAGCATCTTGACGTCGACCAAATTTTCGAGCGCGCGCAAAAGATTGACCCCGGGGTGCATCTCGTCACCGTTTACCGCACGATTGACCTACTGAAAAAAGAAGGCCTGATCGACGAACTGGACCTGCTGCATCTGCGCGGCGACCGCCACTATTACGAAACCCACGGGCCCCGCGACCACATTCATGTGGCCTGCCTCCGCTGCGGCAAAGTCCGCGAATTCGAGAGCAATCTTTACGAACAACTGAAAAATCAAATTGCCCGCGACTTCAAAATGAAAGTCACGGTTTCCCGCACCGAAGTCGGCGGCTACTGCGCTGAATGCCTGGAAAAAATGAATCGTGGCGAGTGACCCTGCGACTCCACTCCCCTCGAAGCTCGAGGCAAGCAATGTAAACGAGCGGGGAGAGAAGAAGTTAACACCCGACAGCTGACAGTCAAAGCCAAGAACAAAACTTAACACAGAGTTGACAGAGGCGGGTTCACTGAGGGCACAGAGAAGAAGCTCGCGGCCGGCAGCTTACCGCATCAAAGGCGCAAAGCCGCCAGCCCTGGAGCCTGCGGCAGCGAAGTAGGGAATAGGCTGCGCCGCCCGCCGGCAAAGATAGGTCTCTGGCTAGCGCCGATGTGAGAGCCTATTTGTCGCTCGACAACGACAACTTGGGCGACTCGGTTGAAGCTAGAAAATCGAGGCTGCACCGCAGAGGCCAGTCGGCTCTCATTATGAGACTCTGCTACAAGCTGGGCATCGCCGCCGTCGTCCTTCTTCTTCCTTGTGTCTCGGCATACGCTTCCAGCACACGAAACAAAATTGCCCCCGACCCGGTCGCCCGTCTGAGGCCTACTGAGGCACCGAAATGTGCAGTGGTCTGCGGCATCAGTTGTATCCGGCCTTGGACGCCCTTCAACGACACTACCTTTCCGATGCCTTACGACGGAGGACTCTTCGAGTGTTTGCGATTAGAGCCGGTTACTCCCGCACCACTCCGAAGCAACCAGCAAGCGCCTGTTACACGGCCGTACAGAAATGCTTACATCATCCGCGCCAGGAAACTCGGGAAAGACGCGACGTTTTCTGATTTTCCCTTGGAAGAAGGCTATAGGTTCGCGCCGAAAGCCAGCAGACGGCCATCGCAATCCTTCACCACGAACTCCCGGCAGTGCCAGGGCATGTTGCCAAGTCCGCGAGCGAACTCTACGCCTTGGGCGGCGTACTCCCCATAAAGTGCGTCGGCATCTTCCACGAACAGGTACGCGTCGAGCAATTCGTCCGCGTACTTGTCAGGATTGGCGGTAGGCGGCGCGGCGCAGCGGAAATGAATCACCTGCCGGTCGCGCGCCACGATGGCGTAGACCGGCGGATCCTGCCACGTCCCCAGACATTGGAAGCCCAGCTTGCCTGTGTAATAGGCGAGCGTTGCGGGAATGTCCCTGGTGAAGAACACCGGCACAATCTGACGGAGCATAGGCCAAGTCTAACCCAAGTCTAACCCAAGAGCAGTGGCGAGTGACCCTTTGAAGCCCCCCTCGCGGCTCGGGGTAAACGAGTGGCAGGAAAACGAAAAGCAGGTTCCTCACCCCCATTTCGCGCCAAAGGCGCGCGACCGGGTCCGGGAGTTACCTCACCACCCACCATTCGCTGGAGGACCGGCGAGAGGGGACGGGCTGACGAATTGATCTGAGACGCCGCAGACGCAAAAAAAACCTGTTGGCGGCGGCGATGTCGCGTGCGATTTGCGCGCGCAGTTCTTCGGGGCCACTGAATTTCTTCTCGTCGCGAAGGCGTTCCCAGAAGCGGACCTCGATGCGTTTGGGGGCGCGGGAGTGGGGTGCGGCCGACGCGTCGGCGGGCGCCACGCCGGAGGGGGGACTCGAGTCCGCCGCTACATTCAAACCTTGGGACCAGTCCAGAACGTGCGTTTCGAGGCTGAGGGTCGAGCTGTTGAAGGTGGGGCGGCTGCCGACGTTCGTGACCGAACGGCGGCTGCGCTGCTCGCCGTCGAGGCTGGTACGGGTAATGTAAACCCCGCGGCCGGGGAGCAATTCCTGTTCGGTGGAAAGATTCAACGTGGGAAAGGTGAAGCGACGGCCGGTGCCTGTGCCGGGAATCACCTCGCCTGTGAGGACGAACTGGCGTCCCAGCAGCCGCGCGGCGCGGGCCACGTCGCCCTCTGCGATTTCCTTGCGAATGAGCGTGCTCGAGACAACTTCTCCACGGCAAATCACCGGCGGAAGCACCACGACTTCGAAGTGGTGTTGAACGCCCAGGTTTCTCAACAAATTCACATCGCCGGCTTGCTTGTGGCCGAAGCGGAAGTTCTCTCCGACAAACAGCGCTTTGATGCGCAAGTCGCGCAGGAGGATTTGTTCGACGAACTGTTCGGGTGTGAGGCGCGACAATTCCAGCGTGAAAGGAAGCACGACGGCGGCTTCCAGTCCGAGCGCGCGGAATCCGGCGAGGCGCTGAGCAATGGTCGAGAGTTGCGGAGACGCCTCCTCCGGCCGAAGGACTTTCCGCGGCGAAGGGTCAAAGGTCAGCGCGGTCGGCACCGCGTTGAGCGCGCGGGCGCGAGCTGCGACAGATCGCAAAATGGCCTGATGGCCAAGATGGATGCCATCGAAGCTGCCGATGGCCAGCACGCTGCTGTGACCAGACTTACCAAATCGCGAAGCCCAGGCTTCCGAAGAAGTGAACGTGGAGAACCGCGGCGTTCCGCTCACTAGAGTGGTTGCGCGCCGTCCGGTGGGTTCTTCCCGTTCATCGAAGGGCTCATCGGCTGCATCCGCACGAACTTCGAACTGCAAGCCGTCGTAAGCCAGTTGCACGTAAGGGAAGCCGAGTTTCACGAGCCGTTCGTTGGTTTCGGCGTGAGGGAGGTCGTGGGCAATATGCGTGAACCAGGCGCGGCGGGGCTTGAGCTTTTGGATGAGCGCGAGGGCTTGATCGACCGTCTGGTGCATGGGATGAGGGACGTCGCGCAGCGCGTCGAGGATGAGTTCGTCGAGCCCTTCGAGCAGCGCCATCGAAGAATCCGGAAGGGTGCTGAAATCGGTGAGATAGGCGGCGCGTCCGAAGCGAAAACCCAGCACTTTGACATCGCCGTGCAGCAGGGGGATGGGAACAAATGGGATGCCAAGCAATTCGAAGGGGCGCTCGCGGACGACATTCAGGATGACGCTGGGCACGGTGCTCAGCGTGGGCTTGTCGTCGAAGACATAGGCAAAGATGCGCCGGATGATTCGAAAGGTGTCCTCATTGCCGTAAACCGGAATGGCCGCGCGCTGGTGAATGTTGTACGGCCTAATATCATCGAACCCGAGAATGTGGTCGGCGTGGCCGTGGGTGAGCAGAATGGCGTCGAGGCGGTGCAGCCCGGCGCGCATGGCCTGCTGGCGAAAGTCGGGAGTGGTGTCGATGACCACGTTGTGGCTGTCGCGGGAAATTAGAATGGAGGGACGCAAGCGCTTATCGCGCGGGTCGGTGGAGCTGCAGACGCGGCAAGGGCACCCGAGCGTGGGCACGCCCATGGAAGTGCCGGAACCCAGCACGGTGATTTTTAATGGAGCACGAGGCATCTTGAACGAGCCGCAGAAATCGGGGAACGCTCGGGAGCGGCGTGGCGTGCCCGCTCAGCGCGTTTTGGCTTTCGCTTTTGTCGATGCTTGCGCAGCCACCGCCTGATTAATCTCCACGTAAGTCAGCTTGAGCTTGCCGAGCAAGTCCAGAAGGAGATTTTCTTCTTCCGGCGCCAGATTGCCCTTGGTCTTTTCGTGCAAGGCATCGAGCATGTCGATCAGTTCGCGCGCCGCCTCGGGATCAATCATGGGCTGGCCGGTGCGCGGGTCGGCGTACGCGCCCAGGACCATCGCGGCGTTCTGCCCCAGCATGCGCACGAGGCTTTCGAACGCGGGCGCGCGTTGAGGCGCGTCGGCGGGGGGAGGATTCGCAGGCGCCTTCGCTTGCTCGGCTGGCGCGGTCTTGGCGGTGTCCACTTTGGCTTCGCGCTCCTCTTTCACGACGTCTTTGCGCAGTTCGCCCTCGGAAGTGAAAGGGCGGCGGTCAATAACGCGAAATGTTTCATCCTGTTTGTGGTCAGACAAGGTGCATTCCCCAAGTGAAAAATTCGATTTTCAGTTTAACATGGCTGGCCGGCGCAAGTCGCCGGAACGCCTTGTAAAAGTACCGGTTGCCCCTTAGAGTGGAACATTTGATTCACATTGCCAAGAGCCGACAAACCGATGCCCGCACAAAGGAAACAAAACAGCCAAAGAAGCAAGAAGCACGCGGCGAAGACACGCGGTGCGAAGGTGAAACAATTGACTCCCGGCGAATGGTTTGAAAAACTCGTCGCCGTGCAAGCGAGGCTGCGGGCCCCCGGAGGCTGCCCTTGGGACCGTGAGCAAACCCATCACAGCCTGCGGACTTATCTTTTGGAAGAGGCTTACGAGGTCCTGGAAGCTCTCGACACGGGAAACGACGCGAAGTTTGCCGAAGAAATGGGGGATTTGCTCCTGCAGATTGTTTTTCATTCGCAGATTGCGCGCGAACAGGGCCGCTTCGGCGTGGCCGACGTGATCCGCGAAATTCACGACAAGATGATCCGCCGGCACCCGCACGTTTTTGGAGAGGTTAGGGCTAAGGACTCGGCGGAAGTGCTGAGGAACTGGGAGCAGATCAAAGCCGAAGAGCGGCGAGCAAGCAAGGGACACGGCGAGGGCAGAGAAACTCAGACGGAGGCACCTTCGCTGCTAGACGGCGTTTCTCGCGCCCTGCCCGCAACGCTTGAAGGATTTCAGCTGACGCGCAAGGCTTCGCGAATCGGTTTTGATTGGGACAATGCAGACGGGGTCATTGACAAGATCCGCGAAGAAACGGCGGAGTTGGAAATCGCGCTAAACGACAAGGACAAGCAGAGATGGGAAGAAGAAATGGGCGATCTCCTGTTTGCGGCGGTAAATCTCGCGCGATTCCTGCACGTGGACCCGGAGATTGCGCTCAAGAAAGCGAATGCGAAATTCTCGCGACGGTTTCGCGCCATGGAAGCGATGGCGCGCAAGTCCGGCCGCGAATTCAAAGACCTTCAGCGTGGGGAGATGGAAGCGCTGTGGGTTGCGACCAAAAACAGGGAAGGGAAGTCAGAGATCAACGAGCTGGCAAAGGCGCGGAAATGAGCGGGGACATTCAGGTGCGCAAGTGCGAGACGCTCGAGGAGTTCCACTGCTGCGTGGAACTGCAGCGGCAGATTTGGGGCGAGGCGGACCTGGAAGTCGAGCCGGTGACAATGTTTGTGGTGGCGGCGCATACGGGCGGCCAGGTGCTTGGCGCGTTCGATAACGGACGCATGATCGGTTACACGCTTGCGATCGCAGGCTTGCAGGATCACGTACCGTATCTTCATTCGCACATGACCGGCGTGCTGAGCAATTGTCGCGACCGGGGCGTTGGGCGCATGCTGAAACTTTTCCAGCGCGATGAGGCGCTGAGCCGAGGAATCCGCCTGATTCAATGGACCTTTGATCCTTTGGAATTGCGCAACGCGCACTTCAATTTGAACCGCCTGGGAGCGATCTGCAGGCAATATCTTCCGAATCTTTACGGCACCACAACCAGCCCGCTGCATCGTGGCTTGGCGACGGACCGCTTGCTGGTGGAGTGGCATCTCGACTCGGCGCGCGCGGTTGCGGCGATCCAAAACCTCGCAAAAGAGCCAGCCGAAGCGCCGGCAGTCATTGATTTGGCTGCTGATTTGGACCGCTGGCAGCAGGAAAATTCGCCGGGGATCGAGAAAGTGCAGGCGCGGCTCCGGGAAGAGTTCGCCCACTGGTTTGCCAAGGGATACGCCGCGGTGGCGTTGCGCGGCGGACCGGGCAGCCGGGCCTATTTGCTGGCTCCTTGGAGCGACTTCTGAGATTTTAAGAAGGGTTTCCGCCGGGGCAGTTATGAAAATTCAAGAGATCACGCTTCGTGAATTATCCATGAAACTGGTGGCGCCGTTTGAAACCAGCATGGACCGCCTCGAGGTTCGGCGCATTGTTTTGCTGGAGGCGAAGGTAGACGGCGTGACCGGCTGGGGCGAATGCGTGGCGGCGGAAGCGCCATTCTACAGCCCGGAGTATGCGGATACCGCCTGGCCGATCTTGCGCGATTTTTTGTGGCCGATGTTGAAGGGCAAGAAATTCAACTCCGCTTGCGAAGTGTGGAATCTCCTCAAGCGCGTACGCGGACACAACATGGCTAAGGGTTGCCTGGAAGCCGCGGTGTGGGACGCGGAGGCCAAGCAGAAGGGCGTTCCGCTAGCGAAGCTGATTGGTGGAACGCGCGAAGAAATTGCTTGCGGCGTATCGATCGGGATCAGGGATTCGCTCGACGAGTTAGTGGCGGCGGTGAAGAAGGAGCTGGCGGCCGGCTACCAGCGCATCAAGATCAAGATCAAGCCGGGAAAAGACCTGGAGCAAGTGCGCTGTTTGCGACAGGAATTCCCGCGAATCAAACTAATGGTTGACGCCAACTCCGCTTACACGCTTGCAGATTTTGCACTTTTGAAGCAGCTCGACGGCTTCTACCTGATGATGATGGAACAGCCGCTCGGTTGGGATGATCTGTACAGCCACATCGAGCTTCAGAAGCAACTCGAAACGCCGATTTGTCTCGACGAATGCATTCACAGCGAGGAGCAGGCGCGCGCGGCAGTGGAGCTTGGCGCATGCAGGATCATTAATATCAAGCTCGGCCGCGTGGGTGGCTTTACGATGTCTCGCCGAATACACGATCTCTGCCAGCAGCACGCCATTCCCGTGTGGTGCGGCGGCATGCTCGAATCCGGGATTGGGCGCGCGCACAATATTGCGCTAGCCACGCTGCCAAATTTCTCGCTCCCAGGCGACGTGACCGCCAGCAAACGCTATTGGGCAGAAGACATCATCTCTCCGGAAGTCACGGTGTCGGCGCAGGGAACGATTCGCGTACCTACCGGACCCGGCATTGGATTCGAGCCGCGGCTCGACCTCATCGAAAAACTCACGGTTCGCAAAGAGCGATTGGTCTGAGTCCGTGGAGGTTGCCTCGTCTACGGGCCGCGCTCCGAGCCGCCCTGCGATTGCGTCGGGCATCGGTATTTTGGTCGTGGTTTGGGCGGTCAACTTCATCGCGGCAAAAATCGGGCTTCTCTATCTGCCACCTTTGGCCATGGCTTCTTTCCGCGTGGTGCTGGCGGGCGTAGTGATGATTCCGGTGTATTTCTCTTGCTCGAAGCTGAAGGCGTTCGCTGAGGCGGCGGAGCTTCGCCGCCGTGGGTTCCGTCGACGCGATCTCTGGACTTTCCTGTACCTCGGTTTCTTCGGTGTGACCGTAAATCAGATGTGCTTCACGATTGGTTTGTATTTTACGCACGTTAGCCATTCCGCCGTGATTGTGGGATTGGGGCCAATCTACATTCTCGTGCTGGCGGTCCTTTTCGGCCTGGAACGCGCCACCGGCCACAAAGTTGTGGGGATGCTTATGGCTCTGGCTGGAGTCGCAGTGCTCGCGTCGGAAAACGGGATCTCCGTGCACTCGGCGTCGCTCGAGGGCGATGCCATCACCATGGCCGGGTCGCTTGGGTTAGCCATGTATGCGGTGCTCGGAAAGCGCGTAGCGGAGAAGTACGACTCGTTGACCATGACCGCGTTTAATCATTTTGCCGGCGCACTTATTGTGCTTCCCTTAGCGATTCACAAAGCGTGGACTTTTTCTACGACCGCTCATTGGAAACAGCCTTGGCGCGCTTGGGCGGCTGTCGCGTATATGGCAGTCTTCAGCTCGGCTTTGGCTTATGTGTTCTATTTCTGGCTGCTTCGTTACCTAGAAGCCTCGCAGTTAGCGGCATTCACCTACCTGCTCCCGGTCTTGGCAACCGTCCTTGGGATTCTCCTGCTGGGAGAAATGGGTTCGTGGCGACAGGTGCTGGGCGGAGTGATGGCGCTCGGCGGAGTGTACGGGATCGAGTCCAGCCGAGTGCCCCGTGAAAGCTGATACTGTTAGGTAACTGCGGTGTGAAACGGCATTGACGGGTGCGGTGCTGGACCCCTACCATCAAACCAAGTCGGCACGGCCCTCCGGTTATTTCCCGCAGCGCATGGTTTGAGGATCCGACTGGGACGCGAGCCCGTTAGCCGCCAGTTCACTCTCACCCCGAAAGGTTTCCATTGCATGAGGACCAAGCTCATCCTTGCGGCGCTGCTTCTCATCCTTCTCTCGCTCTCGGCAGGAGCTTACTGGTATCGCGCCCAGAACGTGAAGCTCACAGACAAGGACACCCTGCTGGTCGGTGACTTTGCAAACTCCACCGGCGATCCCGTTTTCGAGGGGTCCCTGCGAGAGGCTTTGTCCATTGGCCTGGCGCAGTCGCCTTTGCTGAATCTGATCTCTGCCGCAAAGGTGGACGAAACACTGCGTTCCCAAGGGCTCCCCATAAGCACTCCGGTAACGCGCGAGTTCGCTCCTAAGCTCTGTTCGCAGCTAGGAGCAACCGTGTTCCTGACGGGAGCTATTACTAAAGACAGCAGCAGTTATGGGTTAAAGCTGAACACCTTCCAGTGCGCCACTTCCAGAGAGATTGCCAGGGTAACGACCGAATCCAAGGGGAAAGATGGAGTGGTCCATGCACTGGGAGACGCGGCAGCGAAATTACGCAGCGAACTCGGCGAAACTGCGGATTCGCTGAGAACCTTCAATGTGCCTCTCGAGCGCGCGAGCAGTTCGTCGGTGGACGCCCTGCAATCCTTTGCCGAAGGCCGGCGGCTGACCCATGAGTCAGGTTCGCTCGAGGCTGTTCCCGCCCTGAAGAAAGCGATTGAACTCGATCCCCGGTTTGCCCTTGCCCGCTCCAATCTTGCCGTCAGTTATTACAACCTGAACCAGAACGCGCTGGCTACCGACAACATCCGCCAGGCCTTCGAGCTTGCTGACCGGCAAACCGTCCGCGACCGCCTGCACATCACCACGCTCTACTACGACCTGGGCACGGGAGACATCCGCAAAGCCATTCAAAGCTACCAACAATGGGTCGAACTCTACCCCCGGGACGACATCGCCAAGGGCAATCTGGCGTCGGAGTATTTCCTGGTCGGGGACTACGAGCAAGCCGCCAACTTTGCGTCGCAAGCGCTGCGCCTCGATGCCGGGAGCGTTGCCTGGTATGAAAACGTTGCGGCGGCGGACATCGCGCTGCTGCGTCTCGAGGAAGCCCGCAACATCATTAACCTGGGATTTTCTCGAAAACTGGACGATACCGCCATGCATACGGCCCTTTATGCCCTGGCTTTTCTTCGGGGCGACGACCAGGGCATGCGGCAGGAGATGGAATGGTCGGTCGGCAAGGCCGGGGGCGAAGACGCCATGCTTGCCCTGCAGGCAGACACGGAAGCGTACGCGGGGCATCTGCAGAGGGCGCAGGAACTCTCCCGCCGCGCCGTGCAGGTCGCGCAGGCCGCCAACCTTGCCGAACCTGCCGCCATTTGGCAGGGGCTCAGCGCGCTGCGTGATGCGGTCTACGGCAAAATGCAAGGGGCCCGAGCAGGGGCGGATCAGATGCTCGATCTGGCCCCCAACAGTCGCGATGCTCAGATCCTCGCAATTTTGGTATTAGCTCGCACCGGTGACTCGGCCCGCGCAAAGGCCATGCTCGCCGATCTAGCGGCCACGCATGTGTCGAATACTCTGGTGCAATCGGCCTGGCTGCCCACCATTCGCGCGCAAGCCAACCTGGTGGCTCAGAAGCCCGCGCAAGCGGTTGAGTCGCTTGAGACCGCGAAGCCTTACGAACGCGGGCAGCTCATCGGTAATCTGAGTTACCCCTAGTGGAGTTTCAGAAGCTCAGCGATAGCCGAGGAATCGTCGGGAATTGCTGGTCCGGGGCGCTCGGTCTGTTGGGGCAGGCCCGCGCCCAGGCTATGTCAGGTTCCGCAAATGGGGCGCGCAGCTCCTACCAGCGCTTCTTCGAACTTTGGAAGACCGCCGACTCCGACATTCCCGTGCTCAGAGCCGCGCGCGCGGAATTTGCCAAGCTGAAATAATGCCATCCGAATTCTGACCGCGATTCCTTCTCACGGCGCGCCGAGACTTGGCGCGAGCCTGCCTTTAATGGAAGAATAGCGCCGTCAAATAAACTGAGGTGTTTGTTTGAGCGGTTCGCTGCGGCCGTCGAGGAGGAGGGCGCTTGGCTGGAGTGCCCATGCGAAACGGAGGTCCGAAGGCACGCATCGCGGTGATTGCTGGCGATGGCATCGGAACTGAAGTCACACCGCAGGCAGTGAAAGTGTTGAAGGCGGTGCGCGCTGCCGCCCGTCGGCCGATGGAGTTCGTCGAGTTTGACTGGGGCGCCGACAAGTTTTTGCGCGAGGGCGTGACGCTGCCGCCCGGCGCGGTTGAACTGCTGCGCGACGAATTTGACGCCATCCTCTTTGGGGCATTAGGCGATCCGCGAGTTCCCTCGAATCAGCACGCGGCCGACATTCTGCTCGGCTTGCGCTTCAAGCTGGATTTGTACGTCAATGCGCGCCCCGTGGAACTGCTTGACGACCGCCTTACGCCGCTTCGCGATCGCACCGAAAAGGACATTCGTTTGATGGTGTTTCGCGAGAACACCGAGGGGCTGTATGTCGGCGTGGGCGGAGTCTTCAAGCAGGGCACGCCCGACGAGATTGCGGTGCAGGAAGACGTCAACTCCCGTAAAGGGGTCGAGCGGATTATTCGCTATGCGTTCGAGTATGCAGGGCAAAACGGCTTGAAGCGCGTGTGCATGAGCGACAAGTCCAATGCCATGACCTTCGCGCATGGTCTTTGGCAGCGCGTGTTCAAGGAAGTCCGCCAGCAATACCCGGACATCGATTCCCGCCACCTGTTTATCGACACGCTGGCGATGGAAATCGTGCGCGACCCGGGACAGTTTGATGTCATCGTGACGTGCAACCTCTTCGGCGACATCATCAGCGACCTCGGAGCGCAACTTGCTGGCGGTCTGGGGCTGGCACCTTCGGGAAACATCCATCCGGGCAAAACCTCTCTCTTTGAGCCGGTCCACGGTTCAGCGCCAAATATCGCCGGGAAAGGGATCGCAAACCCACTAGGCTCGGTTCTGACCTCAGCCATGATGCTCGATTTTCTTGGATGGAAGCCGCAGGCTGAGTTAGTCCGGGCTGCCGTGCGCGCCGCGCTTCGGGAGAATTACGTAACACCTGACCTCGGTGGAGGCAAGACCACCGGGGAGGTTGCCGACTGGCTAGTGGATTTTGTCGAGAAGAACAATTTCGCCGGCAGATGAAGTGATGCGGGGGCTGCTGAGCGCTCCTAGCGCCACCTTACGATGGCAGTTATCAACATCCCGAGAATGAACCCTCCTAGGTGGGCCATCACGGCCACACCGCCCGAAGAGCCCCCGCCCAGTGTATTGATCCCCGCCAAGAACTGAACCAGGAACCACTCACCGAGAACAACCACGGCCGGGATCGGCAGCAGAAAAACAAAAACAAGCGTCAGAATCCGCGCTCGCGGATAAAGCAGGATGTACGCGCCCATCACCCCGGAGATCGCCCCGCTGGCGCCTAGAGCCGGAACATGCGAGTAAAGATTGAAGAACGCATGAGATAGCCCGGCTCCCATTCCGCAAAACAGATAAAAGAACAAATATGCAAAGTGGCCGAAGAAGTCTTCCACGTTGTCGCCGAAAATCCACAGGAAAAGCATGTTCCCGGCAAGGTGCAAAAAGCCGGAGTGAAGAAACATGCTGGTAAGAATCGGGAGAAACGCCGTCTCGAAGGTGCCGTGCCCGGCGAAATAAGAAGGGATGCGCGCCGGAACCGTGGAATAGCTCAATAGGAACGCGGCGTAAGCCCGTGGAGCCAGTGTGAATTGCAAGCTCAATTGATAGACGAAGAGGGCCACGTTGGCGATGATCAGCGAAATGTTGACAAACGGGTAGCTGCGCGACGGGTTGATGTCTCTGAGCGGGATAAACATGAAATAGGCCCGCAGCAGAGTAGCGAACCACGAAGGAAATGAAAAGGCCGCCGGCGCGTCCGATAATGTTTGTAGTGGAAGCAGGCTGGTTAACAGAACATTTTTGCCATAGAAAGTGCCTGTATTTGTGCGCGTTACCAAGGGATTAGGTAGGGCCACGGGGGAATCGGCATGGGGCTTGGGGTTGCGCGTCAAGGCCCCGGCTTTCATTTGACGGGGAAAGGGGGAGTGGCCGAAAGGTGATGCCTCTCCTTGTAGCCGCGCGGATGCGGGGTTCGATGAAGCAAGCATTGCGTCCTGCACAGGCCTGTGGTAAGTAAATGAGTTCTGCGTGTGCGTGCTTCGGACCTGTCGCAGTTGTCCGGCGCAACGTCGGCGCGCCGACTGCCCATGCCTGCCCGGGAAACGGAAGCCATCATCCTGAAAACATTTCCGCTGGGCGAGGCGGACCGCATCGTCAGTTTTCTCGGCCGCAGTTCGGGGCGTCTTCGTGGTGTGGCCGCCGGCGCGCGGCGCCTGAAGAACCGCTTTGGCTCAACCCTTGAGGTCCTCTCTCACGTCCAGATTTGGTACGTCGAGCGGGAAACGCGGGAACTGGTGCGCATTCAGCAAACCGAATTGCTGGAATCGCTGCATAAAGCGCAAAGCAACTATGGGCTCAGCACGGGCCTGGCGGTGATCAGCGAAATTGCCGAGCGCGTGTTGCCGGAACGCGAAGTTTCCGAGGCCATGTTTCGATTGATTCTCCTGGCGGCGCGCGAGATCGAACGGGCCGGGAGCTGGCAATTGCCGCTGAGCTATTTTGCGTTTTGGACGGTGCGACTTGGCGGGTGGCTGCCGCGCTTTGATCGCTGCGCTGCGTGCCGGGCGGTCTTTGAGCAAGGCGCGGCTTTTTACGATGCGCATCGCGCCGGGTTGTTTTGCGCGAAGTGCCGCGAGCCGGGGATGCAGCCCCTCGAGTACCAGGCCAGGGCCCTGGCGGAGCGTTTCACCGGCGAGCGGCTTGACCGCATCGGTTTTGAGAAGGCCCTCGAGGCCAGCGCCGCGCAACTGCGTTTTGCCGCTTTTGCTTGGATCGAGTTGAACTCGGAGCGGCGCTTGACGACGCCGGTATTATTGGAGACCGCTTGACCGTTAAAGTAAAGCTTGAGGAGAGAGCAAAGGATCTCACTTTTCAGGATTTGATCCTGCAGCTCTCTGAATTTTGGGTGAAGCAAGGGTGTGTCCTGCAGCAGCCGTACGATGTGGAGGTCGGCGCTGGGACGATGCACCCGGAGACCTTTCTGCGGGTCCTTGGTCCCGAGCCGTACCGCGTCGGATTTGTGCAACCTAGTCGTCGGCCCGCCGACGGCCGCTACGGGGAGAACCCGAACCGCCTCTACAAGCACACGCAGTTTCAAGTGATTCTCAAGCCTTCGCCCGAGGACGTCCAGGACGTTTACTTGAGGAGTCTCGGGGCCCTTGGGATTGATCTCAAGAAACACGATATTCGCTTCGAAGAAGACAATTGGGAATCGCCGACGCTTGGCGCGTGGGGCATCGGCTGGCAGGTTCTCCTGGATGGGCTGGAAATTACCCAGTTCACCTACTTTCAGCAGAGCGGCGGGATCGATCTTGATCCGATCTCGGTCGAACTCACCTACGGTTTAGAGCGCATCTGTGCCTTCTTGCAAGGCGTTGAGAGTGTCTACGAGTTGCGCTGGTCCGCGGACAAAACCTATGGCGATATACGGTTGCTCGAAGAGCAGCAGCTGTCCGAGTACAGCTTCGATCGCAGCGACGCCGCTTCCATCAGCGCGGAATTTGAGCTGCACGAAAAGCAAGCCAAAGAGCTTCTTGACGGTTTTAAGACCGCGGAAGGGAAGAGCCGTGCGCGGTACCCTTTGCTGGCTGCCTACGACCACTGCCTGAAGTGCTCGCATTTGTTCAATCTGATGGACGCGCGCGGGGTGATCTCGACAACCGAGCGTGCGGCGCTGATGGCGCGCGTGCGGACACTGGCATGCCGCACCGCGGCTTCCTATCTTCAGCAGCTTGGCGGGGCTGAGACGGCTGCGGGAGTTCGCGCATGAAGCCTGCTACCCAGCAGAAGCCCCTCGAGCTGCTCTTCGAAATAGGCTGCGAAGAAATTCCGGCCGGGATGTTGCCCAAGGCGGAAGAAGAACTTCGCGGCAATCTCGAAAAGCTCCTTGCCGCCGAAGACCTTTCCAAAGACGTAACGGTCGAGACTTTTAGCGCTCCGCGGCGCTTGACGGCGTGGGTTCGCGGGCTGCCGGCGAAGCAGGCGGATGTCGAGCTGGAAGTCACCGGCCCTCCCAAATCTGTGGCCTATGATGCGGTCGGCGCGCCGACACGCGCCGCGCTCAGCTTCGCCGAAAAGCAGCGCGTGCCTGTGAGCTCCGTCTACCTGGTCGAAACTGCCAAGGGCGAGCATCTGGCCGTCAAACAGGTCAAGGTCGGCCGCACTACCGAACAGATTTTGACGGCGATTCTTCCGCGGGCGGTTCACGATTTGAGCTGGCCGCGAACCATGACGTGGACCGGCCTTTCCGGCCCCCGCTTCATTCGTCCGATTCGGTGGGTGGTAGCGGTTCTCGACGGCAAGCCTCTGGGGCTCAGGGTGGCGGGGATTGCCGCCAACAATTCCACCTCGGGCCATCGGTTTCTCGGTTCGAGAAGCATTCGTGTGCGCAACTTTCTCGATTACGAAAAGAAGTTGCACGCGAACGGGGTAATCATTCGCCCGGCCCGGCGCCAGGAAAAAATCGGCAAGGAACTGGAGGCCTTTGCCAAGCGCGGCAACTACCGTATTCATGAGGATCCGGGCCTGCGCCGATTGGTGATTTATCTCAACGAGCATCCGACGGTCATCCAGGGCGAGTTCGATCCCGCGTTCCTCGGCTTGCCCGACGAGATTCTCATCACCGTCATGCGCGACCACCAAAAGTACTTCGCCGTGGAAAAGAAGAATGGAGAACTTGCGCCGCAATTTCTGGCGGTCATCAATTCCGACAAAGACACCAAGGGCCTTATCCGCGCAGGGCACGAGCGGGTCCTGCGAGCCCGGTTCGCCGACGCGCGCTTCTTCTGGGAGGCCGACCAGAAATGTCGGCTCGCCGACTATCTTCCCAAGTTGGAGCGCGTTACCTACGAATCCCGCCTGGGCAGCTATCGCGATAAAGTGGAACGTATGCGCGATGTCGCGCGCTGGTTGACGGAGCAATGGTTCAATCTCGGCATGCACCAGGCGCATGTGGCTGAAGCGGACCGCGCGGCGGAACTTTCCAAGTGCGATCTCGCCACAGAGATGGTTCGCGAGTTTCCGGAGCTCCAAGGCATTGTCGGCGGGCTTTATTCTCGGGCGCAAGGCGAGCCGGACGAAATTGCCAATGCCGTCTATGACCACTATCGCCCTGTCGGGCTCGATGACCCTATTCCGCGAAACCTTACCGGTTGTGCTGTGGCACTTGCGGACAAGCTCGATTCCGTAGTTGGCTGTCTTGCCGTAGGCATCACTCCCACAGGTTCGAGTGATCCGTTTGCCTTGCGCCGCGCATCCCTGGGCATCGTCAAAATCATTTTGGAGAACAAACTGCCCCTGTCGCTCTCCTTGGCGGTCGGAGCTGCGGGGAAGGCTCTACTGGTGCACAAGCCGAAGCGCGGAGTCACGCCGGACCAGGAATCGAAAATTGTGGATTTCCTCTTGGACCGCGCGCGCTTCGTGTTCCGGGAAAAGGAACAGTTTGCCTACGACGAAGTCGCCGCCGTCTTTCGGGTCGGGGCGGATGATCTCGTGGATACCCAGAAACGACTCCTCGCGCTCCGGGCGATTCGCAAGTCGAAGAACTTTGAACCACTGGCTATCTCCTTCAAGCGCATTCGCAAGATCCTGGAAAAGGCAGGCGTCGCTCCCGGAGGAGATGGCCGAGTGAACCCGGAGCTTTTTGAGAGCCCGGCGGAGCGCGAGCTGCACTCGGGGGCCACCGCGGCGGCCACGAAAGTGCAAACGCTCAAGCGAGGAGGGAAGTACCAGGAGGCGCTGGAAGTGATTGCGGGGCTGCGCCCCGTGGTGGACAGGTTTTTTGACGGCGTGATGGTGATGGCGGACAGAGAAGAGGTGCGCAAGAATCGCCTCGCGTTGCTCGCCAACCTGTTGGGGGAGTTCACTACGATCGCGGATTTTTCCGAGATTGGGGGAGAAGAGCGGGCAGGGGCGAGTTAAAGTATTACTTTAATTCAAGCAAAGTCGGCCTGCCGACATTTCGATTTGGGGCCACGCATAGAAGTTCCCGGCAATGGCAATCAACTGCCGCAACAAAACGATAGGAAGTGAGGATGACCGTGAAAAAATGGGTGTATTTTTTTGGCGCAGGAAAAGCAGAAGGCGACCGGGAATGGCGCGACCTCCTCGGAGGGAAAGGCGCCGGCCTGGCAGAAATGACTAAGATTGCTTTGCCGGTGCCCGCCGGCTTCACCATTTCGACCGAGGCTTGCGATTACTACTACAAGCACGACAAGAAATTTCCGCCCGAGCTGACCAAGCAAGTTGCCGACAATGTGGCGAAGCTCGAACGCGCCACCAAAAAGAAGCTGGGTGATCCGAAAAACCCTCTCCTGGTGAGCGTGCGCTCCGGGTCGGCCCGCTCCATGCCGGGGATGATGGAGACGATTCTGAATCTCGGACTGAACGATCAGTCCGTCCGAGGGCTGGCGGCCGCCACGAAGAACGAGCGCTTTGCCTACGATGCCTATCGCCGTTTCGTGCAGATGTATTCGACCGTGGTCATGGGCCTGTCCAAAGAAGACCTCGAGCACCGGCTGCGCACCATGAAGGAGCGTCTAAGAGTCAAGGAAGACACCGCGGTTCCCGCCAGCGGCTGGAAAGAGCTGGTCAGCGAATACAAGAAATACTTCCGCCAGAAATCCGGCAAAGTCTTTCCGGATGATCCTCTGGACCAGCTCTGGGGAGCCATTGCTGCCGTGTTCGGCTCCTGGATGGCAGAGAAGGCGGTTACCTATCGCCGCGTGGAGAAAATCACCGGCCTGCTCGGCACGGCCGTCAACGTGGTGCAAATGGTCTTCGGCAATACCGGCGACAACTCCGGAACGGGCGTATGCTTCACGCGCGACCCCAGCTCGGGCGAAAAGACCTTCTACGGTGACTTCCTTGTAAACGCACAAGGCGAAGACGTCGTCGCGGGCATCCGCACCCCGATGCACCTCGACGAAATGGCGAAGAAGATGCCGAAAGTTTACGCACAACTCGAGAAGGTGCGAGAAAAACTGGAAAAGCACTACCGCGACATGCAGGACATGGAGTTTACCGTCGAAGAGGGCAAGCTCTACATGTTGCAGACGCGTACCGGCAAGCGCACCCCTGCCGCGGCCTTTCGCATGGCCGTGGACATGGCCAACGAGAAGCTCATCACGCGAGAACAAGCGCTTCTACGCATCAAGCCGGAAGACATTGAGCGCCTGTTCTACCCGGTCATCGACGCGAAGATCGACAGGAGCGCCCTTGTCGGCAAAGTGCTCGCCACCGGCATCAACGCTGTTCCCGGCGCCGCTGCAGGCCGCGTGGTGTTTTCCGCGCCGAAGGCGGAAGAATGGGCCGAGCGCGGTGAAAAAGTCATTCTCGTGCGTCGTGAAACCAGTCCGGAAGATGTGGGGGGCATGGCGGTGGCACAGGGCATTCTCACCGCAACCGGCGGCAAGACGAGTCATGCGGCGGTCGTGGCGCGCGGTTGGGGCAAATGCTGCGTGGTCGGGGCCGAAAAACTAAACATCGATTACAAATCGCTCTCCATGTCCACCAACGGCCGGGTGGTCCGGGAAGGCGACTGGATCACGCTCGACGGCAGTGAAGGGGTCGTGTACACCGAAGCGCTTCCCCTGGTTGTGCCCCAACTGCCGAAATCCTACGAAATCTTCATGAAGTGGGCCGATGAGACTCGCCGTCTTCGCGTGCGCACCAACGCCGATACGCCTCAGGACGCACGCAAAGCGCGCGAATTTGGCGCGGAAGGTATCGGGCTGTGCCGCACCGAACACATGTTCTTTACCGATTTTGAGTTCCCGGAGAAGAGCCACGAGCGCCAGCGTGCGATCCAGGAAATGATTCTGGCCGACACCAAACAGGATCGCGTGAAGGCTCTCGACCGTCTTCTTCCTTTCCAGCGGCGCGATTTCATCGGCATCTTCAAGGCGATGGACGGTTTTCCGGTAACCATTCGCCTCATCGACCCCCCGCTGCACGAATTTGTCCCGCACGATCGCAAAAAGCAGGAAGAACTGGCCAGCGAACTGGGCATCAGCCCTGACGTTGTGGCCCGTCGCGTCGAGCAACTCCACGAAGCCAACCCCATGCTCGGTCATCGCGGCTGCCGTCTTTCGATCACTTATCCCGAGATTCTCGAAATGCAGGTGCGTGCAATCACCGAAGCGGCCATCGAATGCCAAAAAGCGGGAGTTAAAGTATTACCTGAGATCATGCATCCGCTTACTTTGGACAGAAAGGAACTCTCGATTCTCGAGCAAGCGACGCGGCGGGTCGCTGACGAGATCATCAAAAAGTCGGGCATAAACCTGCCCTACCTGGTCGGAACGATGATCGAGCTTCCCCGCGCAGCCCTGCTGGCCGGGGAAATCGCTGAGGTCGCGGAATTCTTCTCCTTCGGCACCAACGATCTCACACAAACCACCATGGGACTCTCGCGCGATGACGCCGGCCGCTTCCTGCCGGACTACGTGGACGAGAAAAAGGCCGGCGTTTTCAGGGCGGATCCGTTCCAGTCGCTGGACACCAAAGGCGTGGGCATGCTGATGCGCTGGGGCATCGAACAGGGCCGCAAAACCAGGCCGAAGCTGAAGGTCGGCATTTGTGGCGAGCACGGCGGAGACGCCGACAGTGTCAAATTCTGCCACACCTTGGGTATGGACTACGTGAGCGCTTCACCGTTTCGTGTTCCCATTGCGCGTTTGGCGGCAGCTCAAGTAGTGGTTGAAGTCAAGCACGCGAAGCAGAAAAGAGCCAAGGGAGAGGGAAAGTCGTCACTTCAAGTAATACTTTAACTGCGGATTTGGCCCTCAAATCCATAACTCCCTCTCTTTGCGATGGGGCGAAAATGACGAGCATCAAGGTGGTCTCACGTTGGCATTTTGAACAAGAAATACATCCCCAGGAAAAAGAAAATGATATCGGGCGACCAACCAGCCAAAAGCGGCGGGAGTTGCCCCACCCCGCCCATGGCTTCCAGCAACGCGGCCATCGCCCAATAAGCGACCCCGATTCCTATTCCTAACGCAACTCCGCCGACAGCTCCCCGGGTCCCCACCAGGAACGCAAACGGAATCGCCAGCAACATGCTCACGGGCGCCATCAGCGGGTAGGCCATTTTTTTGTGCCACTGCACCATCAGCGTTGCTACGTCGAAGCCCGCCCGGTGCAATCCGTCGATGTACTCCCTTAACTCCCCCACGCTCATCTGAAAGGCCTGGCGCACTTCGCGGTTGAAATAGCTGGGCGGCTCGGACAATTCCGGCGGGGCGGCCGCTGTGAAAGTCTCGAACCTTGTCACGGTGCCATCCGAGAAATCGCGAATCCAGCCTTGCTCAAGCACCCAGACATGCTGAGTTTCCGACCAGTGCGCGCGTGTGGCAAAGATCCGCTGCCGCAAGTGAAAGTCGCTGGGGTCGAGCTCCAGAACGCTGAGCCCGCCAAACATGTTCTGCTCCGGATCGAATACGTCGTAGTTGTAAATCTTGGAGTTCTCTCCAAAAATCCAGCGCTGCGGATGTGTATAAGTCTGCGGCGGCCGGCCTTTGATCTGGTTGTGCAGGGCGTCCTGGCGCTGGTTCGCGTACGGGAGATAGGTATCGTCCAGCAGCAACAACGTTCCCGCCACCGCCAAGCCCGCCAGGAGCAGCGGAACGGCTACGCGAAACAAGCTGATGCCACTGGCTTTGATGGCCACAATCTCGTTGTTCTTGCTCATGATTCCCAGTGTTACAAGCACCGCTACGAGTCCTGCCAGCGGCGCCAGGTTGTACACCAGATACGGTGTGAGGTATTGGAAGTACTCGACCACGGTCAGAAAAGGCACGCGATGGCGCCCGATGTCGTCCAGCAGCTCAAAAAAAGTGAAGGCCTCAAAGAGAAAAACAAACACCACGAGCAGCACTCCGAGATAAAAAAAGAACTTTCGCAGGATGTAGAGGTCCATCAACCGCGGGAAGCTGCCGCTGGAAGGCACGGGCATCTCATGAGCGGTGCGTTCTCCGTTCGTCAGAAGCGCAGCTGCCGCACGCGCGCGGGCTTGCGCTCTTCGACGCCGCGCCAGGCGCATTCGCCGGCTGAGATATCCGAACGGCCGCAGCCAGCGGCTCTCTCCGCGAAACTGCTCCATCCTTGGCAGCAGAGCGATCCCTAAAGCCGCCAGGATCGCGTTAGCCATCCAGATTCCTGCCGCAGGCGAGATCTTCCCCTGGCGCGCCAGACCCGCCCCAAAAACCAGCAGCAAGTAGTACGCTGCAATCAGTACGACTGCCAAAAGGGATCCCGCGGCACGCCCGCCACGCCGTGGCTGCGCTCCTAGCGGGACCGCCACCAACGCAAATACCAGGCACGCAACAGGAAACGCCAGCCGTGTGTGCAACTCCACGCTTGCTTCGCGCGATCCCGCGTGCCTTTCGGCAAGCAACTCCTTCATCGATTGTTCGGGGATGCTTCGTTGACGTGGTTGCTGGGACCTCAGCCCGCTCACTTCAATCGGCCAGTCGCTCTGACCAAACGAGGTAACCGAATAGTGATTGGGATCTTCACGTGAAAACTCATGTGTGGTGCCGCCGTGCAGGTGCAGTTCCAGTTTGCCCTGCCGCGGCTCGGCAATTACAATCGCGCTGTCCGCCAGCGTGATGCGCGAACCGCTCTCGCCGCCCGTCTCCGCCACAAAGATTCCATGCCACTGCGTCCCGCTGGAGGAGACATCGTTCACGTACAGAACCTTCTTCGGAAATCGCTCGTCGAACACGCGCGGTTGCACTTGAAAGGAAACTTGCGAGCTAATCAGTTGCGCTTCTGCGGTATGCAGCGTCCGCAGCGCCGCAGGTCCCACCCACGCCGTCATCAGCAATGTAAGCAGCGCTCCTGCCAGCGCAAGCACACCTACCGGGAGCAGGATGCGCCGCCGCCCGACCCCCAGCGAGGTCAACGCAATGATCTCGCTATCTGCCGACATTCGTCCGAGCCCGAGCAAGACGCCGATCAGCGTGGCCATCGGCACGGTGAAAACGAAAACGCCTGGGAAAATGCACAGGAACAACTTCAGGATCTGCGCGCCCGAGCCTACATGGCGCACATAAATTTCCATCACCCGCACCAAGCGGGGCACTAGAAATACGAAGGTGAAGACGACCAGTCCGAGAAATGCGTGGCGGGAGACCTCGCCCAGAGGCGCTGCTAGGGGTCCCGGTTGCTTGTATACTTTCTGTGCATGCCTGCGGCTATAAACCATCTGCGTGAGCCTCGCTTCGGGAAACCCGCCGAATGAATCGCATCCATTTAGTTGTGTTGTGGCATATGCATCAGCCGCAATACCGCGACCCGGCAACCGACCGCTATGTCCTTCCGTGGACGCGTCTCCACGCCCTCAAGGACTATTACGGCATGGTCGAGATGCTCCGCGAATTTCCCAAATTTCACGCGGCCTTCAACATCGTTCCGGCTCTTGGAGTTCAGCTCGAGGAATACGCCAGCGGGAAATTCAACGAACCGTGGTTTTCACTGGCTTTCAAGAATGCCGATGAACTCACGCGCGAAGACAAGGCGGAAATTCTCTCGCGCGCCTTTCAGGTCAATCATGAGCGGCTGATGTCGCGCTGGCCGCGCTTCCTCGAGCTTTACGAATGGTCGCGTCCGGCTGGTGGCGCGCAAGCTGTTGTGGCCTTCACGGCGCGCGACTGGCGCGACTTGCAACTCCTCTCTCAGCTCGCGTGGATGGAGGAATCCTGGTTTCAGAAAGACGAAGTCATCAGCCGCCTTGCCTCGAAAGGCAAAGATTACACGGAGATGGACAAGTCCGCCCTGAAGGAAAAACAGCAAGAACTGCTGCGCTTGGTTCTGCCCGCGTATCGCGACGCGGCCTCGCGCGGGCAGATCGAGATCAGCACCACGCCGTTCTACCATCCCATTCTGCCACTTCTCTGCGACTCGGATATCGCGCGCGTCGCGAATCCTTCGACGCCACTGCCGCGGCGCGCTTTCCGCCGTCCAGAAGACGCGCGCGAGCAATTGCAGCTTGCGCGCCAGTACCACGAGAAGACATTCGGGGCAAAACCGGTCGGTCTTTGGCCCTCCGAGGGCTCGGTCTCCGATCAAGCGCTTTCTATCGCCGCCGAAGAAGGCTTCCAATGGTTCGGCACCGATGAAGGCGTGCTCGGTCGCACGCTGAACGTTGGCTTTTTGCGCGATTCCAATGGCATTCCCGCCAATGCCGACCGCCTGTTTAAGCCGTGGCGCGTGCAGCTTGGCGATCGATCCATCACCGGGCTGTTCCGCGACCACCATCTTTCTGATCTCATCGGCTTCGTTTACAGCCGCATGGAAGCAAAAGCCGCGGCAGCCGATCTTCATACCCGCCTGCGCCTGCTTGGTGAGAAAGTCTCAAGTGGTCTGCCGCTCACGGTCTGTCTTTTCCTCGATGGCGAAAACGCCTGGGAATATTACCCGGGCAATGGCCGGGAATTTCTGCGCGAGTTTTATCGCCGCATCGAATCGGATACGGATTTTCGCGCGCTTACCGCCAGCGAGGCCATTGCCGCCGGGGGAGAAATTCCCACAACCACCGGAATTTTCCCGGCCTCCTGGATCAATGCGAATTTCGATGTTTGGATTGGTCACAGCGAGGATGTCATGGCGTGGGAACTCCTGTGGGATGCCCGCGAGGTCTACGCGCGCGCTGTTGATGCGCGCAAAAATGGGAGACTGGGCGCGCCAACAGAAACGGCACTCAAAAGGGCGCACGAATCGCTACTGGCGGCGGAAGGCAGCGACTGGTGTTGGTGGTTTGGTCCCGAGCACAGCACCGCAAACGACGCAGAGTTCGACGCCCTCTACCGCAAACACCTCACCGAAATTTATCTCGCGCTTGGTGAGGTCGCTCCCGAAGAACTCGCCAAACCCATCAAGCGCCGGCCGGAGCATGCCTTTCAGCTTGTTCCCTCCGGCTACTTGCGTGTCAAAGTGGACGGCCGCGAGACTTCCTACTTTGAATGGCTGGGCGCTGGTTTGTACTCACCCGAGCGTCGCGGCGGCTCCATGCACGGCCGCGTCTTCTATCTTCACGAGATGCGCTACGGTTTTGAAGAAGACCGTTTCTGCATCCGAATCGACACTTTCGCGGAGACCATAGGCGAGCTGGAAGATCCGGAATTTCGTATCACCGTCAGTGGCGCCGAAGAACTCGTTATTGTCGTGAAACTCGAGCGTGGCCACATTCAAGAATTCGCCGTCGAAAAAGCTCGCATTTGCTTGCTGAATCTGGAATCCGTCGCGGTTGCCGCGTTTGATCGTATCCTTGAAGTGGCCATCCATCGCGACCAGTTCGATCTCAAGGGCCAAAACAAGCTGACCCTCGGCGTTGCCCTCTGGCATGGCGGGCTGCCCGTGGATGTTCTTCCCGCCGAAGGCCTTTTGGACGTCCAACTTGGCGAAGATAACTTCGCCTGGTCTCCGGAGTAGCTTTCTCGGCTTCTTAAGCTACTTGTTTCCGTACAATTTCACCGCCAAATCTTGCGGCCGATCGCCCACCGGAACCATGGTCACCAGGAAATTTGTGCCCACGCGAATCACCGCCAAGTCACCGGAGCCTTGGCTTACTACGAGCAGCAGAGTTTCATTCGGGTCAAATCGCAATGTCCCAGGCATATCTCCGGCGGGGATCGCCAGCACCATCCATGCGGGGAATCCCTTTCCGAGGTTGGGGTTACGGATGATCCGCCGATTCGCGATGTCCACCGGAATGACCCAGCCTGCCGCGGTGTCCGAAACATAGAGCAGGCTGCCGTCCGAGCTGAGCACTCCGCGCGTCGGGGCCGAGCCGAGTATCATTGTGTCGCCCACTTCGTGGGTCCACGTATTGATAGCTTGCAGTCCGTGGGCTTCTGGCGAGATCACGTAGAGCTCTCCGCCATCCGGCTTTAGCAACATGTCCGTGGGTTTTCCCGCCAAGTCGAGATTTGCCACCAATACGTTTCGCCGCAAATCGACAACGGAAAGTTGCGGCTCAGAGCGGCTCATCACAAATGCGACGGAATTGTCCGGCGCGATTGCCACGTCGTCTGGCTGCCGTACCACGGAAACGGTGCTGAGCAAGGCAAGAGTCGCGGCGTCATGAATTCCGAGCGTACCGTCTCTCCGATTCACCACCATTACGGTCTTTCCGTCCGGCGAAACGTGCGCGAGCACGGGTTCTCTTCCCGTGCGGCCGCGCGCCACGATCGCCCGCGAGCGAATGTCAATCGCCAGCACCGTGTCGTTGCCGGACGTGGTCGTATAAATGCGATTTCCGTCAGGCGAAAAATCCAAAGCGTAGGGAAGCAGCCCCACGGGAATTCGTGCGGTCACCTGGTAGGCGCGCGCATCGAGGATCCAGACGAAACCCCGCTGAGAACTAACGCCGAGGATCTCGGGCCGGGTAAGATGCTCGCGCATCCCCGAGAGACCTGGCCCTACGGGAATGTGAGCTACAGCTTTCAGCTTGACGAGGTCCACGACGGTCACCGCGCCATCGGCGGTCGTCACGTAGGCGCATAAGTGCAGATCCGGCCGCAGCATCGAAGGCCGATGCTCGCGCAGCAGAACGGCGAGCGCACCGATGGCTAGAACTACAAGCAGAAAGTACGCGCGAAAATTTCTTGGGTGGCCCATAGGGGAGTCGAAATTCTCCCACGCAGGTGGTACCGCTGGCTAGAGAACGCTGCGGATAGACTCGTTCAGAATTTCCGTGCGCGCAGCTGTTTGACGCTTGTCGATTTTCGGCTCTCTCATTCGTCGTATCGGTGGAGGCCAAAAAGCCGGCCCAAAAGAGACGTGACGCTCGGCCCAGGGAATCGGAACGAGCAACAAGGGAGGTTAAGGGAGGTGCAACAATGAAACGCATGGCTGTCGAGAGCGCTAAGGTGGAAACCACAAACTTGGACACATTTCTTCCCCCGATCGAAAAACCCAAGAGCCTGATGATGAAGCTGGCGTATTACTTCACACGCAAGCAATTTGGCAAAGTACTTACACCGCTGAAAGTCCATTCCGCACGGTTGCCGATTGCCTTCGGCCAGTTTTACGCAAAAGTCAGCAATCTCGACAAAAAGCTGCAACTCCCGCCAGAGACCGTGCTGCTCATTCGCGAGCAGGTGGCGCGCACCAATGTCTGTCTGTTCTGCATTGATATTGGCCGGGCGTTCACCATCAAAGCTTCGATGAATCAAGCGAAATTCGATGCGCTCGAGGAGTACCGGACGAACGCTCTTTTCAACGATGCCGAACGAGCTGCATTGGACTACGTCACCGAGCTGACGCAAACCAAACAAGTAAGCCCCGACACCTTTTCTCGCCTACGCGGGCATTATTCCGAGCGCCAAATCTGCGAGATCGTCTGGCTTGTTGCTAGCGAGCATCTCTACAACATGACCAACATCGGCCTGAACATTCACTCCGACATGCTCTGCGACCTCAGCCGGAAAAACAGGCAGAAGCAAAATTGATGGCGCATTTTTTGCCCTTGGTGTGCGTATAGCTTTAACATTGACTAGCGCGACTGCAGTCTCCCTTTGCCGTTTCGCTCCTCCTGGCATACCCTGTTCAGGGACATGCTTCCAAGCGGATCATACTCGGGCCTGCTTACGGATCTGTACGAGCTGACGATGGCGGCGGGCTACGTCCAGAACCGTTTCCGCGCGCGCGCTACGTTTGAACTTTTTGTGCGGGCCCTGCCGCGGCGCCGCAATTACTTGGTCGCCGCGGGGTTGGAACAGGCGCTCGACTTCTTGGAAAACGTGCGCTTTTCGAAGGAAGACATTTCTTATCTTCGTGCCTTGCCTTGTTTCCGCCAGGTCCACGTCGATTTCTTTGACTATCTCTCTGAATTCCAGTTCACTGGCGACGTTTGGGCCTTGTCCGAAGGAACAGTTTTCTTTCCTGGCGAGCCGCTGCTTCGCGTGACCGCCCCAATCGCCGACGCGCAACTGGTCGAGACCAGCCTCCTTAGCATTCTTCATTTCCAAACGCTGATCGCCAGCAAAGCCGCCCGCGTAACGACCGCTGCGTCGGGGCGCCCGGTCGTGGAATTCGGTTCGCGGCGCGCTCATGGCGTAGAAGCAGGAGTGCTGGCTGCTCGCGCTGCGTTCATCGGCGGCTGCGAAGGTACCTCAAACACCTATGCTGGCCGCCGCTTTGGCATTCCTGTCTATGGAACACAGGCGCACTCTTGGATCATGGCGCACAAGGATGAAGCCGACGCCTTCCGCGACTTCCTGAAGGTTTTCCCGGAGCAATCCACGCTACTCGTTGATACCTACGACGTGCACGCAGCAATCGAAAAAATCATCGCGTTAGGCCGCAAGCCCAGTGGCGTGCGCCTAGACAGTGGGGATGTCTTGACCGATAGCTTGTGGGTTCGCCAGAGACTCGACCATGCCGGATGGAACGACGTGCAGATTTTCGCCTCTGGAGACTTGGACGAAGATCGCATCGCAGCTTTATTACAGGATGGTGCGCGCATCGATGCCTTTGGTGTGGGAACGGCACTTTCTACTTCTGCGGATTCGCCTAATGTCGGAATGATTTATAAACTAGTGGAAGTGGATCTTGGCGAGACGGTTCGAAGCGCGGCTAAATTCAGCCAGGAAAAAATAACCTACCCCGGTCGTAAACAAGTTTCCCGGTTTACCGGGGAAGACGGGAAATTCTCAAGCGACGTTATTGGCTTAGATGAGGAATCCTTCGAGGGCGGTGCGCCTTTGCTGGTTCCCGTGATGCGCGAAGGCCGGCGGCTCGAAAAAGTGGAGAAAGACCCCCTGGTTACGATGCAGAGGGCGCGGGACCGCTATCTCGCGGATCGTGCCCGCATCCCGGAAAGCATCCTGGCGCTTCGCACTGCGGAATTTCCGTTTCCTGTGCGCTATAGCACGCGACTCGAGGCGCTCCACGACCAGGTGCGACAAACCGTAGCGGGGACGGCGCGCATCGGATAAATAGATGAAGGTGAACTCCATGAAAACATTTTTGTGGGAAGTAGATACGCAAGTGGACTTCATGCTGCCAGGCGGTAAACTCTATGCTCCTGGCGCTGAGAAGATCATTCCAAACCTGTATCGCCTTGTTGAAACGGCGCGGCAGGGAAAGATTCTGCTGGTTTCTTCGGCCGACGCGCACCAGCCTGACGACCCCGAGTTCCGCGACTGGCCGCCTCATTGCGTAAAGGGTACTGCGGGAGCTGAACTGATTCCCGAAGCGCGCGCAGCACGGCAGCTTATCGTTCCCAATGCCAAGGATTTTATTTTTCCGGCCGATCTCGATACTTACCAGCAGATTCTTCTAGAAAAAAATACCTTGGATGTGTTCGATAACCCCAATACGGATGCGCTGCTCACACGCCTAAAAGGCTCGCGGCAACCCGATGCCGATGTCAACTCTACGTTTCTCGTCTTTGGCGTGGTCACGGAATACTGCGTTCGCTGCGCCGCCGACGGTCTCCTGCGCCGAGGCTACGGCGTCAGCATCGTGGAAGACGCCATCCAATCCCTCGACGAAAAAAAAGGCCGCAAAATCCTCGGCGGCTTGCGATCTCAAGGCGCTCGTCTAATTAACACCGGGCAAGCGTTAGAGCTGATTGACCGCGAAGTCATCACCGAAGGCAAACTCAAAAAGACTGCCAGCGCGTGAAGCATGGCAACTGGCACCAAGCGCCTTTACCAAAGATCGAACCCACTTTGTTTATGTAAGTGCAGGACTGGAACTCATTCGACAGAAGTATTCATTTCAGTATAATTGCCGTCGCAATTCGGCCGCACCGGCACACTTGAAGTAGAAATCTTCACCGAGCATGGAGAATCCCCGCCGCCATGAGCCAGCCGTTAGTCCTCGAATTTGTACTTGTGTCCAGCGACTACGCGATCATGCAGGTGGTCTCCAAAGCTGCCAAGAAGCTTGGCGCCCAGTTGGTTCTGATTCCCACCGCGCACGAAGCACGCGAATTGCTCAAGCGCAGGAAGATTGACGGCGTCTTCCTCGACAAGGAGGTGCCTGGAGCTTTGGGGCTTAGCGAGTCTACGCGCAAAGGCGCTTCGGCCTATCTATGGGCGTGCGTATCAGCGCCACGGGCCAACTGGCTCGGGTAAATTCGGAGGGAGTGGCGGGAATTGTCCTCGAGACGCCTGCGCGGAAAAGGCAGTGAACACCTCGATGCTTGGTTGGCCGCGCGGGAAAAGCCCCGCTCAGAAGGACCTAAGACGGAAGCGTAGAAGGACTGCTCGAGGATGTGCGTGATGCACCCAAGACTTATCGTGCAGACCTGTGCTTCGCGGGCATAGGTTCTCGCGCGTTGCCAGCGTAACGCAGATAGACAGACCAAACCACCTCACAATTCGGGAACTTTAAACCAATAACATACTGGTCGTCCCCGCGTTTCTGGCAGTGCACAACCTTTCCGCGCATGGCAACCTGATCCGACATCGAAGTCAACTCGGCTATTTCGCCCAGTTGCCACGAGTGACTCGAAACCACGCACGCGCCGTGAGCGCTCACATTATCCGTATAGGTCAGTTCAGTTCCCTTGGGGCTTTGTGCCGGGGCCAAGTTCACAACCAGTGCGATGGGGAGCCGCTTTTCCACGTTCGTCAAAACCTTCGAGTACGGTGGGATTACGTCGTGTTCTGTTGAATTCTCCGCCGAACCATGCAGCGCGAAACGGATTCAACTCGACTCTACTCTCACCGATAACATGAGCACCGCAGGCTGCCAATCGAGGACAAACCCGGAAATCTTCTCCGGTGAATTGCCGAGCAGGAGCCTCAGAGAAATGCTTTTACGTTAGTTTACGGTGCGGTGCAGGACGGCGGCGATTTGGCGCATTTCGTCCGCGAGCTCGGCGAATTCTTCCGGGAGAATGGACTGCATGCCGTCGGAAAGAGCCTTTTCTGGCTCGTGATGGACCTCGACGAGCAGGCCGTCGGCGCCCACGGCCACTGCAGCGCGGGAGAGCGGCAAAACTTTATGGCGCTTCCCGGTGCCATGGCTGGGATCCACGAAAATGGGTAGGTGGCTGCGCTTTTTCACCGCCGGAACGACCGCCAGGTCCAAGGTGTTGCGCGAAAAGTCCGAGAACGTTCGAACGCCGCGCTCGCACAGCATCACATCGTAGTTGCCCTCGGAAAGGACGTATTCCGCGGCCATCAGAAATTCATCGAGCGTGGCGGCCATCCCGCGTTTCAACAAAACGGGCTTCTTAGCACGTCCAGCGCGCTTGAGAAGAGAGAAGTTCTGCATGTTGCGGGCGCCGATTTGGATCACGTCCGCGTATTCCTCGACCAAGTCGAGCGACTCGTTGTCGATGGCCTCGGTAACGATGCCGAAACCGTACTTCGCTCGCACTTTCGAAAGGATCTTCAGGCCACCTTCGCCAAGTCCCTGAAAGCTGTAAGGGGAGGTACGCGGCTTGTAGGCGCCGCCGCGAAAAAGTCGCGCGCCCGATTTCTTGACGCGTTCGGCGATGGCCAGGCACTGCTCCTCGGTTTCCACAGCACAGGGACCGGCAACCAGGGCGACATGCTGGCCCCCGACAACTACCTCGCCTGAAGGAGTTGCAATGCGCAGGATCGTATCCTCTTCCTTGGCGTCACGGCTGACCAGCTTGTAGGGCTTGCTGACGGGAATGCATTCCACAACGCCAGGTAGGGACTCGAGCACGCCAAGATCAATCTCGCCGTTATTGCCGGTGATGCCTATAGCGGTTCGAAGAGAGCCGGGGATCGGGTGGGCTTTCAGGCCGAGGCTCTCGATGCGCTGGCAGACCGCGCGAACCTGCTCCTCAGTGGCATGAGACTGCATGACGACCAGCATGCGCGATCCCCCCTAGCTAAGCTAGCGCTTTAGGCAGAGCCTAAGTCTACGGCAAGCCGGTGAAGCGCCGCAAATCCGGGAAGGGAAGGGTCTACGAATCCAAGAAGATAGGCTGCCGGAATGCTCGGACCAGGCTCGGATCAGATCTTTTCTTTCTGTTTCTGCGTGCGTGGGACGGGGCGCACTTTGGGTTTTTTTGCCCGCTCCAGCCGGTCCCGCGGAAGGACCGATGTCCAGCAAGCTCGCCCTTCAGGGGATGCCGGTTGTAGCCTGGCGCACTGTATTTAGGGCCGAAGGTTCTTGATTTTCGAGGATATAACCGGTCAGAATGGGGACATACCACGTGGAACAGCCCAGCCGGGAGGATGAGGTGCTCTCGGATTATCCATTTCACTTTTTCGGCCGCACCATCACGATTACAGGTCACGAACAGTTTTTGGCTTTGCTGTTTCTGGTCGTGGTGGCAATGACCTGGGGGGTGCTGCAATTGCGCCGCAGGCGTGTGGTCGTTTTGCAACGATCCGCGGTGAGCGACCAGTTGGTGTATGAACTGTCGCGGATCGCGGACGCCTTGGATCGCCTTTCGAACCGTTCCCTGGACCAAAGCATGCAGCAGACGATCCCTGCTGCCACCAGCGGATTCAAAGAAGAGGAACCACGGTCTATGCCGTTCTCCATGTTCGGCAGAGAACGCTAGCCAGTCCGAGAAAGCTCTCGTTCGGGTTGGCGTGTTTCTGGGGGTACTCGCCCACTGCGTGGGGCGGCCTACCTATCTGTCAATCACTCAAAAGTGCGCAGGTTGGCATGCCGCTGTAGCGCGGGGGGCGCGGGCCTGCAGTTTTTTCGTCTCGCCGTACGTGAATCGACTTAGCCCATTGCACCCATTGCCCGAAAACTTTGGTGGTTTGAGGCGTGTGCTAGAATAAGGAGTTTATAAACGGAGCAGAAATCCCGAAAGGCATGCCTGAAGAACAACGCATCGCTGTACCCGCCGAGTTCGATCCCGAAGACGAATACCGCCCGGAACCTGAGCCCGAAGCCCTGCCGCCCGCCTGGATGGATGGCAAAATTCGCATCGGTATCCACACGTCCATCGCCGGCAGCTATCTCCATGCCTTGGAATCCGCCCGGAAGCTCGGCTGCAACGCGCTGCAGATTTTTTCGGCTAGCCCTCGCATGTGGCAGGGCGGCCCGGCGCGCATACCGGAACTCGATGCCTCCTCTTTTCGCTCAAGAAGAGGAGAGCTTCGGCTGGGGCCGCTGGCAGTGCACGCGAATTACCTGATCAATCTGGCTGCGCCGCAGCCCATGCTGCGGACGCGCTCCATTCAAGCTTTCCACGATGAGATTGTGCGCGCCGTGGCGCTAGGAGCGGATTTTCTTGTGGTTCACCCCGGCGCACGAGGCGAAGGAAGCACCGGGCAAGCGATTTCCACAATTGTCGAGTCCGTGAAGCAGGCCATCAAGCGCGTGCCGCTCGGCGGGCTGAAGATTCTCATCGAGAATACGGCGGGGATGGGAACAGCGATCGGCTCGCGACTCGAAGAAGTAGGAGAAATCGTAGCCGGACTGCTGCGCGACCTGCCTTCGGGGGCATGCCTGGATACTGCCCATCTGTTTGCGGCAGGTTATGACATCAAAAGCGAGAACGGACTTGCCTCAACCATCGAGCAAATTGAAAGAACCGTCGGCTTGGAAAACGTGCCGGTTTTCCACGCCAACGATTCCAAGGTTCCTTTGGGCGGGCGCGTGGATCGCCATGAGCACATTGGGAGAGGAAAGATCGGAAAAGAAGCCTTTGCACGGATTCTGCAGCACCCGCAGTTGAGCCCGTCGGCGGGAGCAGGGGTTGCCGGGCGTGCATTTCTAGCCGAGACGCCGATCGACGATCCTGGCGACGACCGGCGCAATGTGGCCATGCTCTGGGAACTGGCGGGGCTGAAACAACAGGCTCCGGAACCTGAAGTAGGCTATTCGATGCTGACGCCAGCGCTGAAAAGAAAGATGGCGGCGCAGAGATCGCAGCGGACACGGAGTTCACCGAGAAAGAAAAGCTCAGCAGCGAGAAGCAAGAAAGGAAGAACGCAAAAGAGATCGAAGATGGCGATGAGAGCGCGAAGGAGAAGATAGCCTGCGTGGCGGAGCAGAACACAACGGGTGCGGGTGGAACAGCAGCGAGCGGTTACGACCCGCAAAAGGTCGAAGCCAAGTGGCAAAAACGATGGGCTGAAGCTCGTGTTTTCGAAACCGAAGCCGACCCATCCAAGCCAAAATACTACGTCCTCGAAATGCTGCCCTATCCGAGCGGCACGCTGCACATGGGCCACATGCGCAATTATGCGATTGGCGACGTGGTAGCGCGGGTGAAGCGCATGCGCGGTTTCAACGTGCTGCATCCCATGGGCTGGGACGCGTTCGGCCTGCCGGCCGAGAATGCTGCAATCAAGAACAAAACGCATCCGCGGACTTGGACCAATAACAACATCGCGGAATTCCAGCGCGTGCTCCACCGCTTCGGTTTCAGCTACGACTGGCGACGCGAGATTTCCACGTGCGAGCCGGAATATTACCGCTGGAATCAGTGGTTTTTCCTGCGCATGTTGGAGCGCGGCCTGGCGCATCGCAAGAAGAGCCTGGTGAATTGGTGTCCGAAATGCCGCACCGTGTTGGCCAATGAGCAGGTGATCAATGGCGGCTTTTGCTGGCGGCATGAAGAAACGCGCGTGGAATCGCGCGAGATCGAGCAATGGTTCCTGAAAACCACCGCTTATTCCGATCAACTGCTCGACGATTTAAAGCAGCTCGAAGGTGGATGGCCCGAGCGCGTCATCCTGATGCAGAAAAACTGGATCGGCAAATCTCATGGCGCAAAAGTGAAGTTTGCGGTAGCTGGCGCGGCGGGCGCAGGTCCCATTGAGATTTTCACCACGCGCATCGACACGATTTACGGCGCCACGGCGATCATTCTCGCCCCGGCGCATCCGCTGGTCACCAAGCTGCTCGAAGGCTCGCCTATGCGCGCCGAAGCCGAGCCCAAGCTGGCCCAGATGCGCCAGACTTCCGTGAAAACCGAAGACCTCGCGACGATGGAGAAAGAAGGCTTCTTCACCGGCCGCTATGCGTTGAATCCCTTCAACGACGAAATGCTTCCGATCTGGGTCGGGAATTTTGTGCTGATGGAGTATGGCACCGGCGCAATTATGGCCGTGCCCGCGCACGATCAACGCGACCTGGAATTTTGCCGAAGATATAAGCTGCCCGTGCGCGTCGTAGTGCAGCCGATCGACGGGGAAGAACTCGTTGCGGAAAAGATAGAAACGGCCTTCGACGAGCCCGTGCAAGGCAAACTGGTGAACTCCGGGCCCTTCAACGGCCTCTCGCCCGAAGAAGCGATCGCCAAAATGACCGCATTCGCCGAACAAAAAGGATTTGGATGCGGCGAGACCGTCTACCGCCTCAGAGATTGGGGAATTTCCCGGCAGCGCTATTGGGGCACGCCCATTCCCGTCGTTTACTGCACGAAGGACGGAATGGTCCCCGTCCCGGACAAGGATTTGCCGGTGCTGCTGCCGCCCAATCCCAAGCTCACCGGGGAAGGCGAATCTCCTCTCGCCGCTACGCCTGAGTTCGTCAACACGAAGTGCCCGAAGTGCGGCGGTCCGGCGCGCCGCGAAACCGATACCATGGACACCTTCGTGGATTCGTCGTGGTATTTCTATCGCTATTGCGATCCGCACAACGACCAAGCGCCTTACGATTCCGCAAAAGTCAGCTACTGGTTTCCCATTGACCAGTACATCGGCGGCATCACCCACGCCATCCTGCATCTGCTCTATTCGCGCTTCTGGTGCAAAGTGATGCGCGATTTGAAATTGGTCCAGCACGATGAACCGATTCAGCGGCTGTTTACACAGGGCATGGTGTTGAAGGGCGGCGTGGCCATGTCCAAATCCAAGGGCAACGTGGTCGGCGCGATTGAGATGGCAGAGAAGTACGGCGCGGATACTGGGCGCCTGTACACGCTTTTTGCCGCTCCGCCGGAAAAGGATTTGGAGTGGAGCGAGGAAAGCATCGAAGGTTCCTGGCGTTTTCTGAATCGTGTCTACCGTCTCATCGAGCGGCACGCGGAAGCCGTACGCAGCGTAAAAGGTGGCAAAGTGGAAGCAGTGTCCGCATCGCTGAAAGAAAAAACGCTGCTGCGGAGAGCACACCAGACGCTCAGGCGCGTGACCAGCGACTTCGAAACGAGGTGGCATTTCAATTCGGCGATTGCGCTGATCATGGCACTGGCGAACGAGATCTCCGACCATGAGCCTCTTGAACAGGGTGTGCGGCCCGAGGTGCGGAAGGAAGTACTCGAACTGCTGACGCTGATGCTCGCGCCCATGACCCCGCACTTGGCCGAAGAACTTTGGGAAATGTTGGGACACGCTGAAGGGCTCTGGAAAGTAAGCTGGCCCGCGTTCAACCAGGAACTCGCGCGCGAAGAGGAAGTCGAAATTCCAGTCCAAGTCAATGGACGCGTGCGCGGAAGGATCAAAGTTGCGGTTGGGTCCGCCGAGTCGGACGTGGTTCGCCTGGCGCTGGCGCTTCCTGCTGTCGCGCAGCATATGAACGGAAAGCGCGTCGTGAAGCAGATTTACGTGCCGGACAAATTGCTGAATCTGGTCTTGGGGTGAAAGGAGAGCGCATGACGGAGAGTGCGGCGAAGCTGGCGGCGGAGCTCGCCGGAGCGCAAGAGCAGGCAGGCAGGATGAAGGCGGAACTCGGCGGAGTGGTCGTGCTGGACTTCGGCGGGCAATATACGCAGCTCATTGCGCGCCGCATCCGCGAGCAACAGGTTTTCGCCGCGATTCTGCGGTGTACCGCGCCTGTGGAAGAGATTCAGAAGTTGGCGCCAGCGGGAATCGTTTTGTCTGGCGGGCCGAGCTCCGTGTACGACGCCGATGCGCCGAAGTGCGATCCAAAAGTGTTGGCGCTAGGAATTCCCGTTCTCGGAATCTGCTACGGGATGCAGTGGATCACCCACACGCTGGGCGGCAAAGTCGAAAAAGCAGCGCGTCGGGAATACGGGCGCGCGCAGCTCAAGGTGGGGTGCGAAGGCGGACCGGAGAGCTCGGCATTATTCTCCGGCGTGCCCGCAGCTCTGCGCGTGTGGAATAGCCATGGAGACCAGGTCCTTGCGCTGCCGCCGGGTTTTCGCACCATCGGCATGACCGAGAATGCCGTTGCCGCTGTAGAAGACGTTCAGCGAAAGATCTACGCCGTGGAATTCCACCCGGAAGTGAAGCACACGGAGCGGGGAACAGAGCTGCTACGAAACTTTCTGTTTGGCGTCTGCAAAGCCGAGCCGAAGTGGAGCGGGGCGGCATTTATCGAAGAAACGACAGCGGCGATTCGCGAGAAAGTGGGAAATAAATGGGCGATTTGCGCGCTCAGCGGCGGCGTGGACTCGACCGTGGCGGCCGTGCTGGTGCACCGTGCGATGGGAAATCGCCTAACCAACATCTTCGTGAATACAGGACTGCTGCGAAAGCACGAGTTTGAAAGCACCTTGGAAATGTTGCGCGATCGCCTGAAGCTGCGTGTCATCGGCGTGGACGCCTCCGACCGCTTTCTCGCGCAACTAAAGGGAATCACGGATCCCGAAGAAAAGCGGCGCCGCATCGGCAGGGAATTCATCGCCGTTTTTGCCGAACAGGCGCAGAAGCTCCAAGCGGGCGAAGCGCACGGGGAAATCGGCTACCTGGTGCAAGGAACTTTGTACCCGGATGTAATTGAATCAGTTTCCGTCAAGGGCCCGTCGTCAACGATCAAGACGCATCATAATGTTGGCGGCCTGCCGGAAAAAATGCCATTTGCGCTGATTGAGCCTCTGCGCGACCTGTTCAAAGACGAAGTGCGTCAAATTGGCAAGGAATTGGGGCTGCCCGCAGAAGTTTTGGTGAAGCACCCGTTCCCCGGACCGGGACTGGCGGTGCGGCTCTTGGGCGAAGTTAATCCTACCCAACTGGCTACGTTGCGAGAGGCGGATGCCATTGTAGTTGAAGAAATCCGCAAGGCGGGGTTTTACGAGAAGGTATGGCAGGCTTTCGCAGTGCTGCTGCCGATCCGCAGCGTCGGGGTGATGGGAGACTTCCGAACCTACGGGCAAACGGTGGTCGTCCGGGTGGTCGAATCGGATGACGCCATGACTGCCGATTGGGTAAAACTGCCTGGGGAAGTGCTCGCAGGAATCTCGACCAGGATTGTCAACGAAGTATCTGGAGTCACTCGCGTTGTTTACGACGTAAGTTCTAAGCCGCCGAGCACCATTGAGTGGGAATAGAAGCCGACCGGCGCTACCTTGGAAGTGGGGACCCGAAGAATTTACCAGGGAATCGTGCGAAAGCCAACAAAGCCCCGGAGAAGGTCAAAACGGCAAAAATCTTCCCTCTCCTTGCCGCGCGTAAGGTGATTGCGACCCGCTAATGATGAGGATCGCGGCAAACTAGCGGTTAGCCATCTTCTGAGCCATGTACAGAATCAGCTTGCGATCGCCCTCGTCCGCCTTGCTCAACAAGCGGCGAAGCTTATTGAGAAAGCGTGCTTCTTTACCGACGCTACCCCAGGCGATATCGTCGGACGTCTTGCGCTTGGGGAGGTTCGGCAACTGTGGCGGTTCTTCACCGTCATAAAAGAGTTGGTAGAGAGGGCATTCGAGAGCCCGAGCCAGCTTTTCCAGTGTTTCGATCGCGGGGACAGTATGGCCGTTTTCCACGCGTGAAATGTAACACCGAAGCAGCCCGGTCCGCTTCTCGATGTCGCCCTGAGAAAGTTTCTTTTCTTCGCGGAGCGCGCGAAGACGATCACCGATAATCATGCTGATATTATTGCTAGCGGTAAGAAGAAAAGCAACCGAAAAGATCGTGCGGAACCGCTCCGTCCGGTGCATTAGATAAATCGTGCTCGACCGGCTAACCCAGGCATAATAAACGTAACCGAAAATCCATGGCACACGTCCCAAAAATAGAATCGCTGGACGCCCCATCCCGAGCCAAGGCCGGGAGGAGCCGTACGGTACACCCGGCCGGGGCGCTCGACGACCGCGAATTGGTGCGGCGGGCCCAGCGCGAGGACAAGGAGGCGTTTGAGGAGCTCGTCCGGCGGCACCAGCATCGAGTATTTGCTGTGGCCGGAGGGATTGTCAGGCGGCGCGAGGATGTAGAGGACGTCGCGCAGCAGGTGTTCGTGAAAGCGTACTTTTCGCTGAAGCGCTTCGACCAGCGAGCGGCATTCAGCACTTGGCTCTACAAGATTACGGTGAATGAATGCTGGGACATGTTGAGGAAGAAGAAGGTCCGGCCGCTCGTATACGAAGCGGATTTGAGCGAAGAGCAGGCGCGGCAAGTCATTAGTTCGGCGCAGAAGGGCAAAGACGTGCCGGACATCAGCGAGCGCTTGGAAGCCAGGCAACGAGTCGAGCGGTTGCTGGATGGATTGGATGAGCGGGACCGGCTCATGCTTATCCTAAAAGAAGTGGAAGGGTTCTCCATTGAAGAAATTGCAGAAGTCCTGGACCTGAACGCGAACACCGTGAAGGTGAGGCTCTTTCGGGCACGGCGACGCGTGGTCAGCCAGGCAAAGGGCTCTGGAAACTGAGAAAATAATCGGCGGCCAGCAAGGAGGCCGATATGTGGAACCTGCTGAAGAGAAGCAACGCGGAATGTAGAAGGTTTCGGGATGCGCTCGAAAAAGCGGCCGTACATCACGCTAGTGCCGCGAGTGTCGAAAGTTTGAAAGAGGAATTGACGGCGGAGGAGCGCAAGCACATCGAAAGTTGCAGCGACTGCCGTGAAGCCGTAGAGGAACTTGCAGCAACAAAAGAGTTGTTCGAGGGTTTAGCCAGCTTTGCGGGGCAAAAACGCCCATGGTTTTCCGCGCGCGTTATGGCAGCCATCGCTTCGCGCGAAAGAGAATTGGCTGAACGCGTTAGCGCATGGGCAGAATTTCCGCGCTTTGCCTCGCGACTCACCTGGATTGCCGCCATCGTGTTGTTAGCGAGCACGACTTGGTTTTACGAGAGCGTGCTTCGTGCGCCGAGCCATCCTAGGAGCGGTTCGCAAGAGTCCATTTTTGAGGCCCCGCAACAGACCGCGCCCGACGATATCCTGGTCAGCCAGGTGGGTGATAGGCCATGAACGAGGCGCCTGCTTCGCGGAGGGCCGCGATTTGGGTGGTCATTGTGTTCCTGCTGGGCGCCGTCGTGGGTGGAATGTTTGGCTATGGATATGCGCATCGGTCGGTGGCGGCCGCCAGCGCGTCGATGCCTGAACCGGAGAGGCGCGCACGTCGCGTCGAACAATTGACTCACGAATTGGGCCTGACCAGCGATCAAGCGAAGCAGCTCGATACGATTCTGCAGCAATGGCACGGCCAGGCGAAAGCGATTCACGAGCAGTCGGATGCACAGTTTGAGCAGTTACGCCAGAAAGGCCGCGACGAGATTCGCTCGATTCTCACGCCGGAACAAAAACCAAAGTTTGAAGCATTCCTCCAGAAACTCGACGCCGAAAGAAAACACAACGCCGCGAAGTAAACCCGCCGAAGGTTTGGAATCCAATCAAACTTTGACGATGAGTTTGCCGGTGTTGCCGCCGGTGAACAGCATATTGATGGCGTCGGGGGCTTTTTCGAGACCTTCGACAATCGTTTCGCGGTCTTTGATTTTGCCGAGCATTTTCCATTGGGCAAGCTGTGTGCCCGCTTCCGTAAAGCGCGGCGCATAATCCAAGACAATGAAACCTTCGACGCGGAGGCGCTTCATTAGAACGGCGGCGAAGCTGGCAAGACCAGGATCTTCTTTCGTATAGCCGGAGATCAATCCGCAAAGCGCGACGCGACCGTGCAGGTTCATCAGGCCGAGAACGCTCTGCATGATTTCACCGCCCACGTTCTCGAAGTCAATATCGATCCCGCTAGGAACAGCGGCGGCGAGCTTTTCCGTCCAGTCGGTGTGCTTATAGTTGATGGCGGCGTCGAAGCCTAGATCCCTCGTGATCCAATTGCACTTTTCGTCTGTCCCGGCGATGCCCACGACGCGGCAGCCGTGAATTTTTCCAATCTGCCCAACGATGCTTCCGGTCGCGCCCGCGGCCGCGGACACGACGAGCGTCTCGCCTTTCTTGGGTTGTGCGATTTCCATGCCGAAGTACGCCGTAAGTCCGTTGATGCCAAGCGTTCCCAGGAACACGGTGTCTGAAACGAAAGGGATTTTCGGCACCTTTTGGATTAGAGACTGCTTGGCGTTCGCATCGATGACGACATATTCCTGCAGCCCGGTGAGGCCGGAGACGCGATCTCCTTTTTTGTAGTCGGGATGACGCGACTCAACAATCTCCGCGAAGCCGAGCGAGCGCATCACTTCTCCGATGGCCACGGCGGGAAGATAGCTGTCCATTGCCATCCACACGCGCATTGTCGGATCGATCGAGAGATATTTCACGCGCCCGAGGGCCTGGCCATCGCGCAGTTCGGGAACCGGCGTTTCCTGCAATTGCAGATCGCCCAGCGCGAGCATACCCTTCGGCCGCGACTGCAGAACGAGTTGGCGATTCACGGTCGCCATGTTGAATTCAGCCGCACACCTCTGTCACGGTCATCTTTCGGACCCTGACCGGGTCGAGGTCTGAAGGGATCTAAACGGTTCGATTCGTGACCCCTTGTCTAAAACGGAATGTCTTCGTCGGAGATTTCGGGACCGCCGGCCGGCCCGCCTTCAGCGGGGTAGCTTTCTTCCGGCGGAGCGGATTGATCGAAGTCTTCACCGCCGCGCGAGGCTCCGCCGCCCATTCCGCCGGCGCTGGCCGCAGCAGCGGCTTCGCCACGCGAGCTGAGCATCTTCATCGTGTTCGCGACGATATCGAAGCTCGTGCGTTTCTGGCCCTCCTTGTCCTGCCATTCGCGGGATTGGATGCGGCCTTCGATGTAAACCATCGTCCCTTTTTTCAAGTATTGCTGGCAGATTTCGGCGAGTTTTCCCCAGGCGGTGATACGGTGCCATTCGGTGCGCTTCTGGCGCTCGCCGTTGCGGTCTTTGTAGGTTTCATCGGTCGCCACGGAGAAATTTGCCACGGCCTGGCCGGTGCCGGTGTAGCGCGTTTCGGGATCGCGGCCCAAGCGGCCGACCAAGATCACTCTGTTGACGGACATGGAACCCCCCTTAACACCGCGAAGATAGCACGCGGAGAAGGAAAAGGGAAATCGCCGGAACGCAACCAACGCAACCCGTGGCCTGTGATCCGTGTCCCCGCAGATGCGGCGCCCATGATACTGGCCGCGAGCTGTACCAATGCCGGTCCGCGGCCAAATTGACAAGCGCACCCGGGCATCCTAACGTCACATTTCGGCGCTTTAAGATAGCCCGAGGCATACGAAACAGAGGCACGCACTGTGAAGTGGCAGTGGAAGAAGTTTGCTCAGCGGGCCGGGGCAGTCGCGAAAATCGTCGCGGTTGCCGGAATTCTCGCGATCGCGTTCACCGCGGGGAATTATATCGCCGCGCAAAAAGCCGCACTGCAAGGCGCGAATTCGCCAGGAATCTTTGAAGCGCACGGCGACGTGGGCACCGTGCTGCACCCGGGCTCGGTAGAATACGACGCCGCAAAGCAAACGTACACGATTGCGGGAAGCGGCGAAAACATGTGGTTCGCAAAAGATGCGTTCCACTTCGCGTGGAAGAAGGCGTCCGGCGACGTCACGCTGACCGCCGACATTTCATTTCTCGGCAAGGGCGCGCAGGAGCATCGCAAAGCGGTGCTGATGGTTCGCCAAAGCCTGGATGCCGACTCGGCATATGCGGATGTGGCGCTGCACGGCAACGGGCTTACTTCGCTGCAATACCGCGACGAGAAAGGCGCGGCGACGCACGAGATTCCGGCCAACGTGTCGGCGCCAAAGCGCCTGCGCCTCGTCAAGCGCGGCGCGTATTTTTCGATGTGGCTCGCCGACGAGCGCGGCAAGTTCCAGCTGGCCAGTGGCGCGACGCGCATCGCGCTGCAAGAGCCTTTGTATGTCGGCATCGGCGTTTGCAGCCACGATGCAAACGTGGTTGAGAAGGCGCTCTTCTCAAACGTAAGCATCGAAGCGCAGCCCGAATCGCCACACATGGAAGGCGAGAGCGCAGCAACCAACCCTCTCGCGCCGCTCACCCCTTCGGTCACGCTTTACAGCGTGCTCGAAACCATCTCCATCGACTCCAGCGACCGCCGCGTCGTCTACATCGCTCCGCACCGTTTCGAGGCGCCCAACTGGATGCCGGACGGCATGATGCTGCTCTTCAATCGCAACGGCGGCATCGAGAAGATCCCCCTCGCCGGCGGCACGCCGCAAGTTCTCGACACCGGATTCGCTACGCGCTGCAACAACGATCACCTGATTTCGCCCGATGGCACGCAACTCGGGATCAGCGACAATTCCCAGGAGAACCACCAGTCGCTCGTGTACATCGTGCCCATCGGCGGAGGCGCGCCGCGGCGCATCACGCAAAAATCGCCTTCCTACCTGCATGGTTGGTCGCGCGACGGCAAAACGCTGGCTTTCGGCGCAACGGCAATTTCGACATCTACACCATTCCCATAATGGGCGGGGAAGAGACGCGCCTGACCACCGCCAAAGGATTAGATGATGGCCCGGAATATTCTCCCGACGGGAAATACATCTACTTCAATTCCGAGCGCACCGGGCACATGCAAATCTGGCGTATGCGCGCGGATGGCAGCGAGCAGGAGCAAGTCACCTTTGGCGAAGAGAACGATTGGTTCCCGCACATCTCGTCCGATGGCCAGTCGATGGTCTTTCTCACCTACGACCCGAGCGTGACCGGCCACCCGGAAAACAAAGATGTCTCGCTGCGGCTCATGAACCTGAAAGACCTCAGCGGTAGAGGCGCAAATTTCAAACAGGCGAAGATCACCGTGCTTGCCAAACTCTTTGGCGGGCAAGGAACGATCAACGTGCCCTCCTGGTCCCCCGACAGCAAGCAGTTGGCCTTTGTCAACTATCAGTTGGTGCCAAAAGCAGGGAATTAAGGAGCTCCAGGAAGTGAAGAGGTACCCTGCGACACCCCATTAGAACCATCCGTCATTGAATTAGAACGAGAACCAACAGGCTGCGGAGCGAGAAGCGATGCGGGCACCGGACGAGCGGGAGGAGGGCGACTGCAGAACGAAGAACGAGGAAGGAAGCTAGCGGCGGGAGGCCGAGACGGCCACCCCCAGTTCTTTGAGCTTTGCGCGAGCGTAGCGTTCCTCTTCGCTGCCGGGAAAACGTCGCACCACTTCGCGAAGATCGCGGATACCGGAACTCTTCTGTCCCGACGCGACCAGCGCCATGCCGCGATGGAGCAGGGCGGGAGCCAGCTTAAAGGTTTTGGGATAGTTGTTGAGAAGTTTGTCGTACTCCGCAATTGCCTGCTGATACTGTTTCTGCTTGTAGGCGATTTCGCCGAGAAAGAATTGCGCGTCGGCTGCGGAGTCGCTTCTGCCGTAATACTTCACGTAATCCTGAAATTCGGCGCGCGCCAGCTCATATTTGCCCGTCTGAATGTCGCGCAAGCCGTTGGTAAAGAGAGTATCGGCTGAGGGTGCCGGCATGGACGGAGCTGCACTGCCAGCGCCGGTCGGCGGAGCAGCACTAGCGGTTGGAGTCGTTGCGCCCGGTGCGGCGGAGGGAGGGGTTGCTGCGCCGGAGGAAATCTTTGCATCCATGCTTTGCACGGCATTCTGTAAATCCACGAGTTGTTGATTGAGCTTGCCGAGGCGGGACTTGATTTCCTCAAGATTGTCCGATAGTCCCTGGACCTGCGTGCCCATGGTGTCCAAGCGCGTGCCGGAGTTGGCTTGCAGGTCCTGAACGGACTTTTGCAGTGAGCCCATGTTGCCGCTGAGGTGGTTGATGTTGTCATTGAAACCGCTGACGATAGTCTTGATGACCGTGTGATCCTGGGTCATTTGGGTGGAGAGATCTTTTTGCCCCTGCAGCAGGGAAGTGACGTCGCGCTGGAGATCGATGATTTCCCTGGCGACAGCTTCGACCGGACGCGGGCCGATGAGACTTCCACAAACGGCGCCGGCGAAAACGGCAGCGCTAAAAATGGCAATGTTCCGTATACGCATGACACCCTCCTAGGGGTCTAAAAGAACCACTTCCAAAACAGGCCTGGGAATAGTTTCCACTCTAATTAACAAGGCCGCAAGCAGGCAAGGGTTTGCCCGGCGGCCTCTCGGTTACGAATCAGTTATAACCAAAAACAGACGTGAGAGCGGCTCAGTTGGCCCTGACAAAATGGCCGCGGCGATTTTGCTGCCAACAGGTTTCGTTGTGCTCCGTGCAGAAGGGCTTCTCCTTGCCGAAGCTGACAGTGGTCATGCGGTCGGCAGGAACACCCAGCGACACGAGGTACTGCTTCACGGCGCTGGCGCGACGATCGCCAAGGCCCAAGTTATATTCGGTCGAGCCGCGCTCGTCGCAGTGGCCCTCGATGGTCACTCTCACAGAGGGATGCGCTTTGAGGAAATCCGCAGTGCTGGAGAGCGCCTGCTGACCGTCGGGGCGGATGTCCGACTTGTCATAATCGAAGAAAGCGTCTTTTACATCTCTGGCCCAGAGTTCGTCGAGAGAGGGTTCTCTCGGAGCGGGCGGCGGCGGAGGAGCATTCACGGAGACCGCAGCGGTAGCAGTGGCAGAGCCGCCGGGGCCGGTAGCGGTAATAGTGTAGGTCGTAGAATCCGTTGGAGACACTTTTGTGGAGCCTTGGGCGGTTACGGTGCCGACGCCGGGCTCAATCGAGAGTTCCGTGGCGTCGGTGGAATTCCAGGTGAGCGTCGAGGATTGGCCTTTGTCAATGGTCGTTGGATTGGCCTGCAAGGTCACGGTTGGACGAGCAGGAGCGGGAACAGGTGCCGGCGGAGGCGGTGGTGGAGTCACTTTTTTGTGGCAACCGGAAATAAGAACGGCTGCGCCGAACAAAGCGAGCAGTCCAGCGCGAACAGACAAGCGCGAAGCCAAAGTCATGCAGATCCTCCTCAAGCGATTAGTAGAATCCCCGTGTTCGCCCCAACGAACCCAGTATGGTAACACCAGCTGGCTGGGCCCGGGCAAAATATCGTAGCACGATATATTATAGACGCCCGGAAAACGCAAGCGAACGAACAACAAAAACAAAATTCCCAGGGGAGCAACACCCGCCGACGGCGGGTCCGGTCATGAGATGCGCGCGCGGCTTCTCTGGTTCCACGCCAAGAATCACCCAAGCTGTTGATAAAATGCCTTGCGGTGTCACGCCGAGTCGCGCCGCGCATAAATCTAGCCAGGATTCCTCGCTTCGCTCGGAATGACACGCTCTCGCACTCCTTTGCGCTAACGGCTAATGGGTAGACCAATTGGGCGACTCGTTGTGGCCGCTGGTGGTTAATTGATGCGCCTGAGAACCGTCGGCGAGCATGGTCCAAATCTGGCGTTCGCCCGAGCGCGTGGATTCAAAAACCAGATGGCGGCCATCGGGCGCCCAACTGGGACGCTCGTTGCGGCCCTGATCGCGGGTCAATTCGAGAATCTGCATGGAAGTGGGATCCATGATGTAGAGATCGTAGTTATCGTTCGGGCGTCGCCAACTGAAAGCCAGCAATTGGCCGTTGGGCGACCAGGCGGGGTCGATGACATAGCCCTTGTCCGGCATATCGAGTTTCGCCACACCGGTACCATCGGCATTCATTAAATAGAGCTGGGGAGTTCCACCGCGGTCGCTCACGAAAGCGACGGTTTGGCCTGTCTTTGGGTTCCAGGCGGGTGACACGTTGGTGCCCTCGGCATGGGTAATGGGCTTGGGATGGAGGCAGTTGACGTCGCAGACATAGAGCTCCGAACTCTTCCCTTGCATGGAAGAGGAGAACATAATCTCCGTGCCATCGGGCGACCAAGCCGGAGTGGTATTGGTCCCGGGAAAACGCGGGAAAGCGATGACCTTGCCGAGATCCATCGAATACATACAGATTTGCGCGCTGACAATGCCCTTGTAGGGCGCAAAGCAGGTGAAGGCGATGCGGGAGCCGTCCGGCGACCAGCGTGGCGTGAGAGCAATTGAGTGAAGATTGGTCAGTTGGTGCTGATTGGCCCCGTCGTAATCCATGACCCAGATCTCCTTGACCCCGGGACTCGTGGAGCGCACGAAAGCGATCTGCGTGGAAGCGACGCTCGGCAGCCCGCCGGTAAGTTTGCTGATGATCTCATCCGCGAAGTCGTGGGCATATTTGCGAACCTGCAAATCTGTGGGAGCGCCGCGATAGACTTTGCCGACCACGGGCTGAGAAGAGGGATTGCGCACGTCAAAGAGCCAGGCCTGGATGTTAACTTCGGAACTGGACTCACTCAGATTCCCGAAGCCGACATAGTTGGCGTTGGTCGGCTGCGCGCTCCAAGCCGGCGGTTTTAGCTCCGTGGGGACGGTAGGCACTTGCGTCGGATAAAAGCTGGGGCTGGCGAGCTCGAGGATGCCGCTATATTCCAGGTCATTGCGGACGACCTGTGTGAAAAGAGAAGCATGAGATTTGGCGAGGTCCGAGCGCGGGCCGAAGTCGGCCAGGGCCACGCGAATCTTCGTTTGGCCAAGTCCCGTGGCTATGCGAATCCGGTCTTGCGCTGACACCGAACGGCAGGCCATGAGAATGACCGCAACGAAAAACAACTGTCCCAAACATCTCACAGATTTCAGCAAGGTTCCCCCCTTTGGTTACTGAAAAAATCTTCTTCGAGAACAAGCGCGGTTACTGGGTCAATGACAGATCGAAGTCAAACGTCACATCGACATACTTCCCCATGTAATCGTTGGGAAGGGGCCGGAAAGCATCAATACTTTGTAGCGCGCGCATGGCGGAATAGTCCATGGAGGAGTTGCCGCTGCTTTGGACCAAACGAATGTTGGAAATGGAGCCATTCGCGTTAATCCTAAAAGTCATTACCGCGTGGGCTCGATGAGCTGCGCGGGTAGCTGGGTCAACGGCGGTCTGATCCCAAGATTGCTCAACGCGGTTGCGGACCGCATCCACGTACCAGGGATACCGGCCGGCGAAATCGCCGCCTCCCTGGCCAATCGCTGACACACCGGCAGAAGAAGCTCCAGGAGTCTGCGAGTATCCCGTCGGCAGGTTGGGAGTGCCGCCATGGCCCGGGATGGCATTGTCCTGTTCCGGGACTTTGTTCTCGAGCGTTCGAGACTTGCGGGACGGCGGCAGAGGCTTTTCTTTTTGAAACTTGGGAATCTTGGCGGCGTCGGTCTTTGGCTCCGGCGGCAAAGGCTTGGGTTCTTCCTTGTGAAGACTGTTGGTGGGGTCAATGACTTTGCTTTCCGTGACGTTTTCTTCTCTGGGCATGGGTATGCCGGCCGAGCTCACGAGATTCACTTTCGTGCCGCCGGCAGATTTGCTGCCTACGCCGCCCCAGTAACTGCCTTGATGGTCAAAATAGGCGGCGCCCACGACTGCGCCAATCAGCAAAGCATGGAAAACGACGGAGCGAAAAAAGTATTTTTTCAGCGAGAGATCATTCGGAATGGCGAGAGCCGTGGCCATACCTTTATTTTACTTCGACCGCGCGCGCTCCGTAAGCGGCTCGGTCACGATACTAATATTATTGATGCCGGAAACGCGCAGGGTGTCGACGACAGAGGCAAAAACGCCGAAGGGCACCTTCTCGTCGCAGCGCAAAAAGACACTCTCCCGGGAATTTTTCAGTTGTGCGTGAATTTTGGCCCCGAGCTCGTGAATATTGACGGGGTCATTGCCAATGTAGACGCGTTGCGCTTTGTCGATGCTGACGACGATGCGGTCCTGGCTGATGTCTTTGACAGTCTTGGTTTTGGGGACGTCGATTTCGATGCCCGATTGCAGAATGGGCGCGGTGATCATGAAGATGATGAGCAACACGAGCACCACGTCCACAAACGGGACCATGTTGATTTCGGAGAGCGAAGTTTGCGTGGATTTCGAAAGCTGCATCGTTTCCTAGCTCGGTTGCGGCGGACAGCCGCGAAAATTCAATTAAAGGCTTTCTCGACTTGGGCGGTGACTTCCATGGCGAAATTGTCCAAGCGCTGGGCCAGGTCGCGAATGTTCTGCAAAAATTGGTTGTAGAAGATGACTGCGGGGATGGCGGTGGCCAGACCCGCTGCAGTGGTGATCAGAGCTTCCGCGATGCCCGGGGCGACGGCGCGAAGGCTCGCGGCGCCGGCGTTGCCGAGACCGGCGAACGCGTCAATGATGCCCCAAACCGTGCCGAAAAGGCCGATGAAAGGCGAGACGGAGCCCGTGGTGGCAAGCCACGACATGCCCTTTTCAGCGCGGCGTACTTCTTCGGCGCAAGCGAGCTGCATGTTGACGGTCACGGCTGACAAGCTTTTCAGCTTGGGCGGGTGCGGATTCGGAGCGATGCCGCCTACTTGCGCTTGCAGTTCGCGGTAGCCGGCGGCATAGACGCTGGCGAACGGAGAGCTGGAAGCTGTCAGAGCCTGCGGACTGGCAACGCCGCGCGTGGCGCGGAAAACCTGCAGAAATTGGGCGCTTTGACGGCGAATGCGGCCAAACATTCCCCACTTTTGGAAAATCATGGCCCACTCGATGAGGGAAAAGAGCAGAAGGATCGCAAGAACGCCACGAGCGACCGGTCCGGTCTGCAAGAGAATGTTTGTAACATCGGTCGCTAAAACCGCATTGAAAAGAAGAATGGTGTGCCCCTCAGCGAAAGTCGAAATTTGTCTGGGCGTAGGAAACGTAACATACGCAAGAAACACCCGCAACCGTGGGATGCACGAGTTTGTGATTTTGCTGCTTAAGAGGAAACAGGGGCATGGTGGATGAATGGTGACGGTTACTCGTGATTTGTGACTCGTGACTTATGCGTCGTCGCGGAACCCGGAGCAGGTCGGGGAAGCGGCCGAGAGTTCGACCAACTGGAGCAACCGCGTCGACTCGAAGGGCTGCGCCGGGAAAAGGCGGCAACAAGTACAAAAAAGTCGGGTGTGGTAAACTGCGAATTGGGCATGAGTAAACCGTTTGACGTCGCATTGGGGAGACTCACGGGCGAGGACTCTTATTCCTCCGCGCCCTCGCTGTTTATCGACGGCGGTCAGGAACGCGGGACGTTTTTTCTTGAAACATTCGGCTGCCAGATGAACGACCACGATTCGGAAAAAGTGGCCGGGGTTCTGCTGTCGCGCGGTTACCGGCAAGTGCAGACGCCGGAAGCGGCCAGGTTAATTCTCTACAATACGTGCAGCATCCGGGAAAAAGCAGCGCAAAAAGTTTTTTCGCGGCTGGGCGAATATCGCGCCAAACAGAGCGAAGGGAAGATCATCGGCGTGCTCGGATGCGTGGCACAACAGGAAGGCGAAGGCATTTTCGAGCGCGCGCCGTGGGTCAGCCTGGTTTGCGGCTCGGCCAGTTATAGGAAACTGCCGGAGCTGATTGCGCAGCTCGAGTCGGGGAATCACCGCGTGACGGGGCTCGACACGGACACGGACGAAACGTTCGAGACGGAGATTACGCGGCGCGACAATCCTTTTCGGGCTTATCTGACCATCATCGAGGGTTGTGACAAAGCTTGTTCGTACTGTGTTGTGCCTTATACCCGCGGGCCGGAGCGCAGCCGCGCGAGCGACGCCATTCTGCGCGAAGTGCGGCAACTCGCGGAGCTGGGTTATTCCGAAGTGCAGCTGCTGGGGCAGACTGTGAATTCTTACGCCGACCCATCGCCGCGGAAAATGCGTTTTGCGGAACTGTTGCTGGCTGTCGCCGAAGTTCCAGGAATCCGGCGCGTGCGATTCACGACATCGCATCCCAGCGATTTCACGCCGGATATTGTCGCGGCGATCGAAACGCACCCGAAAGTTTGCGAGCACGTGCATTTGCCGGTGCAGTCAGGCTCGACCAAAGTGTTGCGCGCGATGCAGCGCAGCTACACGCGCGAGGAATATCTGGAAACAATCGCGGTGATTCGCGGCGCGAAGAGGCCAATTGCAATCACCACGGACATCATCGTAGGTTTCCCCGGTGAGACCGAGGCCGATTTTGAAGAAACTCTGAGTTTGCTCGATGAAGTGAAGTACGACAGCCTGTTCTCGTTCAAGTACTCGCCCCGGCCCCATACCCCTTCCATGAAAATGAATGACGCAATTCCGGAGGAGGAAAGGAGCCGCCGCCTCGCGATTCTTCAAAATAAACAGCGGGAAATTCAGACCGCGCGCAACCGGAAGTTGATTGGGCAAACATTTGAGGTGCTGGTGAGTGGGAAATCCCGGCGCGAAAACCAGTGGTCGGGATATACCAGTTCGTATCGCCTGGCAAATTTTACTTCCCATGTGGAACAACTTCTGGGAACCTACGTACAAGTTCGTGTGACAGGGGTGACGCCGAATAGCCTGGTGGGCGAGCACGTGGTTTGACCTAGGGAGGCCTCCATGGAAGTGGAAATGAAAATCCGCGGCTTGATGATGGACCCCGTAACGAACATGCCGATTGTCGTGCTGAAAGACGTGCAAGGCCAGGCGATCCTGCCAATCTGGGTTGGTGTTTACGAGGCCAACGCCATCGCGCTGGAAATCGAAAAAGTGCATACGCCGCGCCCGATGACGCACGATCTGCTGAAGAACGTGTTGCTCGGGCTCGAGGTGCGCGTCCAGAAAATTGTGGTGAACGATTTGAAGGACGATACGTTTTACGCGCTGATCTGGGTGGAGCGCGACGGGCAGATGATGACCATCGACTCGCGCCCGAGCGACGCTCTTGCCCTGGCGTTGCGCGTGGATTGCCCCATCTACGTGGATGAAACCGTGCTAAAGAACTCCAAAGTGTCCAGCGCGTTTTCCGAGAAAAATACCAACGAGCAACTGCGCAATTGGCTGGAAGGACTCTCCGACGAGGACCTGGGCCGCTACAAGATGTAATTTCCTCAATTTCATGCAGGAAATCCCCGATTGATGCGGTGCACGGTGTGGCGCCAGGCAAAGATTAGAACCATGCCAATGAGGATGAGCGCCAGGCTCAGCCCTGACCAAATCCCAAACGCGCCCCAGTGGCGCGCGAAGCACAGCCACGCGCCGAGCGGCAGACCAATCACCCAATAAGCCGTGAAGTGGCAAACCATCGGCGTGCGCGTGTCGCCTGCTCCGCGCAGAGCGCCGGTGGCCACGGTCTGAATCCCGTCGAACAATTGAAACGCAGCGCCTGCGATCAGGAGGAGGGAAGTGCCGCGAATGACCGTTTCGTCCGGCGTGTACATGCGCGCGATCCAACGGGGAAAGACTAACAACGCAATCGCGGCAAGGGTCATGAATCCAGCGCCAAGAAAGATGGCGGTGTACCCAGCGTCTCCCGCGGAAGCGGGCTTGCCGCGCCCAATGGCGTGGCCAACGCGAACGGCGGCAGCGGACGAAATTCCCAGAGGAACCATGTAGGTGAACGCAACGGTATTGAGCGCGATCTGATGGCTGGCGAGGGCCACCGCTCCCAAGCGGCCGATCAGGGCCGTGGCAAGAGCGAACACGCTGATTTCGAGCGTAATCTGCACAGCCGCGGGCAGGCCGAGAGAAATGAGGCGGCGAATGCGAAGGAAATCGATGTTGACGGGCGTTTTCAGGAGTTCGGTGCGATGACGGCGGTCGTACCAAAGAAGATAGCTCACCAGCACCGCGGCCAGATACACGCGGGAAATGGCCGTCGACCAGCCTGAGCCGACCACGCCCATCCTGGGCGCGCCCCATTTGCCATAAATGAGAATCCAGTTGAAGAAGGCGTTGATGATGTTGGCGCTGACCAGCGCGAAAGCAATGGGTTGTGCCATGTTCATGGCTTGCAGGCACCGGCGAACAGCGAAGTACAGCAAGAGCGGGAAAAGACCGAAGGCCAGCGCCTTCATGTAAGGGACGGCGAGGGCCGAGACTTGCGGGTCGATGTGCAAACGGCGAAGAAGGGGGTTGAAAAACCACACGGGCGTCATCAGGAAAGGCGTCATGACAATGCTGAGATAAATGCTGTTGATGAGGGAGCGGTGACAGTCTTCGCGCTTGCCAGCGCCGAAGGCTTGCGCGACAAGGGTATCGAGGCCAATGAGAAGGCCGCCGCCGAAGAAGGCCAGGACATTGAAAAGGTTGGAACTGATGCTGACCGAACCGATGGCGCGGGCGCTGTCAGGAAGGTGGCCGACCATGATCGTGTCCACAATACCCATGCTCATCCAGCCGATTTCGGCGAGAACCAAAGGCAAAGCGAGCCGGATCGTGGGTCGAAGTTCGTCGCGAAGTGCCTGGAAGCTGATCATGTGCGCGCGCGGGGCGAAGAGAGTGTAAGCGGGGGCGGCACGGGGAGCAAATAAAGGACGTGACTCATCTTTCCAGGGGAAAGGCCTGGACGGTATCCATCTTACGGAGACAGTTCTTATAGTTCTTTCGGAGGGCTTTGCCCCTACGATGGCGTGCTTCGGATGCTTGACCGTAGCTTGGGCTTGTATCGTGATCGGGATGAGGAGGAGCTAATGCGGAGGGTCAAGCAAATTGCCGCAGCCATGCTCGTCCTGTGCTTTTCGGGGAGCCCTGTTCGAGCGGATAGGGCGTTACCGGCGGGCAGCCATCGCGTGCGACGAAGATGGGAAAGCCGTACGGGCGGAAGGGTAGGTACGCCAAACCGGCGTTCCCGGGCACTGGCGAAGTAGGGAAACCGCAAGGCAGATATGAGTTTCCGGTCCGATCGGAACTCGGAATTTTCCACACCCCTGCAAAAAATAAAGAATCTTGTACTTTTTCCTTGCAACGCGCGGGTTGGGAACGTAGAGTTGACCCAGGCCTTGGGGGTTTTTAGGAGGCAACACCCATATATAGGAACCCAGTTGCCAGATCGCAGCTTGCTCGTGCGCGCGCCCTTCGCCACTGGCGAGGACAGGCCTCCTGGCTGGGGCAAGCGGGCGGAGGCAGAAGAAGATGACTGCCATCATCACGATTGCGAATCAAAAAGGTGGCGTAGGCAAGACAACAACTGCAATTAATCTGGCAGCGGCGCTGGCCAATCGCGAAAAGAAAACCCTCCTCATCGATCTCGATCCCCAAGCAAATACCACCATCGCCTTTTATGACGCAGGAGAAATTTCCTCTTCGATGTTCGAGGTGCTGAGCGACAGCCGGGTGGGAATTGCCACGGTCATCAAACCGACGAAGGATCCACTCCTGTTTTTGTGCCCCGGCCGGCTGGCGTTGGCGAAGCTGGAACAACAACTCGCGGGACAATTTGACGCGCCGTTCCGGCTGAAAGATGCGCTGTCGCCGGTGGAAAAGGATTACGACTACGTGATCGTCGATACTCCGCCTTCGCTCGGGATTTTGACCGTGAATTCGCTGGTGGCTGCGACGCATTTGCTCGTTCCGATCCAGGCGGCGTATTTCGCGATCGAAGGCACGGACGATCTTCTGGAAACGTACGAGCGCATTCGCGCGCGGCCGAATCCCGGGCTGAAAGTGCTCGGCGTGGTGATCACGCTGTACGACAAGCGGACGAACATCTCCAAGGACACGCACGGACAAATCCGCAGCGTGTTCGGCGAAGTGCTGTTTAAAACGAAAATCACCAAGAACGTGAGGCTCGAAGAAAGTCCGGCGTACAAGGAAACAATTTTTACGTTTGCACCGAAATCGCCCGGGGCCGTCGAGTACAAGAAGCTTGCGGGGGAGGTTATCCAACGTGTCGAAGAGGATCGGGTTGCCAGTCACGCTGAAGATGCGGCATGACGCGCACTACGTAGAATCGCTAACAAGCTACAGCGGGGCGGCGGTCGGACGGATGATCCGGCTGGATCAGATTCGCCCGAACCCGGACCAGCCGCGCAAAGCGCTGGGGGATTTGCGCGAGCTGACCGAATCGGTGCGCGAGAAAGGCGTGCTGGAGCCGCTGCTGGTGCGCTACGTGCCGCGCGAAGACTGCTACTACATCATCTCGGGGGAGCGGCGATACCATGCGGCGCGCACGGCGGGATTGCGCGAGGTGCCGTGCATCGAGAAAATGGCCGACGACGCGGAGACGCTGGAGCTGGGACTGATCGAAAATATCCAGCGCAAAGACCTGACGCCGTTTGAAGAAGCGGAGGGTTTGCACCGACTGAGCACGCAGTTTGAGTACACGCACGAGGACATCGCGAAGAAAATCGGGCGGGCGCGTTCTTCGGTGACGGAGACGCTTTCGCTGCGGAACATTCCGGAATCGCTGCGTAGGAGATGCATGGATCACGGAATCAGTTCAAAATCGCTTCTGCTGCAGATTGCGCGGCAACCGACGGAGAAGAAAATGGTCGAGATGTTTCAGCGCATTCTGCAGGGCGGATTGACTCGCGACGAAGCGCGGCGGGAGCGCCGGCAAGAGAAAACTGGACCACAGCGCCCGAGGCCGTTCATCTTTCAATTTGAGCCGCCGAGCGAAACCTTCAAGTTCCGGATTCAATTCAAGAAGAGCCATGTTTCGCGCGACGAGCTGATTTCGACTCTGCGCGAGATTCTTCGACAGTTGGAAGGAAGTTCCTCCGAGGCGGATACTACCGCCGCTTAGCTGCAAGTTGCTTGCGAAGCTGTTGTAATCCCGGTCACCATGAAGCTGTGAAATGCTAGAGCTTTCTCCGCGCCAAATGCAGCTGATGGAGCGGCTGGTCGAAGCCGGCTTCCGCGCGCTTGCGATTCCGCCTTACGAGAATGCAATGTGCATGAGAAAGGGCGATTGCGTGGCTGCGCTGGCGCCAGTTCCAAATGGTGGACTGAAATTGTTAGCGCCTCCCACTTACCTGGTTGACGGAAACTTCAGCGTAAAGTTGAAGAGAGGATCTGGCGAGGTATTTGTTTGGAAGAAAAGGGAAGTGGAAGCGACGCCAGAGAGAGTGCGGGAACTCGAGTCGTTCAAGAAAGAACTGCAGGAAATCCTGGAGTCCCCCATAAGGCAATAATTCCACCGAATTGCAATTCTTGGCGCCTCGCGGCAAACTCAAATTGTGATGAAAACCTACGACATTATCTGTATCGGCGCAGGGCCAACCGGCCTGGCGACCGCCATCGAAGCGAAACGCGCTGGCATGCAGCCGCTGGTGATTGACAAGGCCTGCCTGTGCAACTCGCTCTACCACTATCCGGTGAACATGGTGTTTTTCACCACGCCGGAACTGCTGGAAATTGGGGACCTCCCGCTCGTGAGCGCGGCGGAAAAGCCCACACGCGTGGAGGCGCTGAAATACTACCGAAAGGCCGCGGAGCACTATGAATTGGAATTGCGTCTGTTCGAGCGCGTGTTGCATGTTGACGGAAACGACGGGAAGTTCACGGTAGTGGCCAAGACGGAAAAGGGCGCGCAGGAAAGGTATCGAGGGAAAAAGATTGCCGTGGCCACAGGCTACTATGATCTGCCGAACATGCTTGGCGTACCGGGCGAGGAACTGCCACATGTTTCGCATTACTACACCGAGCCGCATCCGTTTTGGAAGCAGGACGTGGTGGTGATTGGCGGGAAAAATTCAGCGGTGGAAGCGGCACTGGACCTATATCGGAATGGCGCGCGGGTCACCCTCGTGCATCGGGGGAAAGAATTAGGCTCGACAATCAAATACTGGGTGCGGCCGGACATCGAAAATCGCATCAAGGCCGGCGAGATCACGGCGCTATTGAACACGCGGGTTGAGGAGATCACGAGCGATGAAGTGGTGGTGGAAAATCATGCGCATACGAGGCGCCTTCCCGCAAAACAGGCGTTCGCGCTAACGGGGTATCACCCAGATTTTTCGTTCATGGAAAGCATCGGTGTGAAGCTGGATCCGGAGACTAAAAAGCCGGCGCTGAATCCGGAGACGCTCGAAAGCAATGTGCCGGGAATTCACCTGGCGGGAGTTGTGATTGGAGGCCGCCACACGGGAGAAATTTTCATTGAGAATGGGCGGTTTCATGGGAAACAGATCGCGCAATCCCTGAAACAGTGAGCTGGTTTTTGTGAAAGCCGCAGTTTAGGTCATTTGCCGGGCTCTGTGCGCTTTGTTAGACTGCTGTGTTATGCCATCTGTACTGCGTGAAATGAGCGAGACGTTCAAGGCACTGGTGAAGGGCTTCAGCGTGACGTTCCGGAATATCTTCCGGAAGACGGTCACGGAGAACTACCCGCATGAGCCGGTGCATTTTCAGGCCAGGTATCGCGGGATTCATGTGCTGCACCGCGACGAAAATGGGCTGGAGAAGTGCGTCGGGTGCTTCCTGTGCGCGGCGGCTTGTCCTGCTAATTGCATTTACATCGAAGCGGCGGAAAACACGGACGCGAAGCGCATCTCGGCGGGAGAGCGTTATGCGAAGGTGTATAACATTGATTATTCGCGGTGCATCTTCTGCGGCTATTGCGTGGAAGCATGTCCCACGGATGCGATCACGCATGGGCACGGCTTTGAACTAGCCACGTACGACATCAATTCTCTGGTTTACCGCAAAGAGCAACTCCTCGAAAAGGGCGCCGCCGTCCCAGCAACTTCCTTTCGCTGATTCCTCCTTCAGTTAGTTGTTTTCCGAACTCGTGCCGTAGGAAAGAGCGGGCCACGTTCTGGGCTCAAGCGACAAAAGACAGGTGCCCTTACGAGCAGGATGAGCGGTACGACGTTCTCATTGCACGGCTGCTGTTCTGTGTGATACTTATTGCAGGCTCAAATCAACAAAGGAGATTGCCGTTCCCCCGATGAAGAAAAAGTACAATATCGGCGGGAGAGAAATTATGGGAGAAGAAGTTGATTTCGAGCCAGATGGCGGCGAAAAGTGGAATACCTACATTCTCGCCGACGGCACAAAACTCCGAATGAAAGCGGTGGTTGCGAGCGTTATTAGACTGGACGAGTACCTCCCGAACGGTGATCCCATGTACATGGTGAATGCATCCAACGTTGTGGCGACAGACGTCCCCGATCAATTGAAAAAAAGAGCATGATTGAAACAACCAATTGGAACAACCAAGCCGCGTCCGCTTTTCCGTTCTTTAGCAGCGAGAAAAGCGCAGTTGTTAACGTGGAACCGCAACGCCCGTCTGTCTCGAGCAGGCCCATATTCAGCATAGAGGCATGCCTTCAAATTGAATTGTCTCTGGTTCCCGAAATCGAAGCAGTTATCGTTGAGCGCAACGCGGATGGCGAGTTTCGCGTGATCTCTGTTGTTAATGAGCGCGATGCAGCGATTCGAGACAAGGTTTATGCTCGAGAAGAAGAAATCATGGCGATCTATCCTGGTGTGAGATTTGATTTTCACGTTCTAGCTAGAATGAATCGCAGGCTTGACGACCTCATTAGCAAGGTGGGCAAAATTGTGTTTGAGAGGTGATGCGTTTTGCCCAGCAAGGACGACCATCTCGCACGAGCGCAACACAACGAGTTCTTCGCACAGTCCACGGATAATCCGTTCTTTGATTGGAAACTGACCGGGATATTTTATTCCGCGTTGCAATATGTGGATGCCTATTTGGCAACTTTGGGTGTCCACCCGCCAACGCATGCCGCTCGTCTCACTTACGTAGAAAGAAGCGCAAAATTGAAGCGGATTCGTCGGGATTACCGGGATTTGCTAAATGAGAGCCGCACCGCGCGGTACGAGCCGCCGGTTGTTTTTAACCAGAAGGACACCATTATCGCGCAACATAAATTGGATGCGATAAAAAAGGCCATCCTCCCTCTGTAAAGAGACTGAAACCAAATCCGAAGTTTGTCTGATTCAGCCAACTACAACCGGGTCTCCGACGCGGAGGACCTTGCCGGCCTCTGACTTGGCGACGCGCGTGTTCGTGGCTAGGAGGTAGTAATGGTCGAAGCGCGCCTCGGGAGTCCAGTTCGGGATGTGGCTGCGGCGATAGTCGGAAAAGAGTTTCTGAAAGCCAGGAATGATTGCCCCGGTTTGCGGATTGCGCGGAGGGACAGGGCAGCGCACGCAGGGATTGCTGCCCTCGAACTGCACTTCGCCGATGCGAAACGGCACGAGAACATTCTTGTCTGCGGCGAAAAGCTGGTCTTCCCAAAAGGCCGGTACGCCATCGATTTCCAGCGTGGTGCGAAAACGCAGGCGCATATCGCTGACGGTGAGCCCGGGGAATACGGTGCCAATCGCGTCGAGCGACGCGGTGGAGATGATCGTAGGGCCATTGGCGACGGTGTCGTCAGGAAAACCTTCGGGAGAATAACGCACCGTAATGGGTTGGTCGAAGAACTTGCTGAACCATTGTGCGGCATCGGCCGAGCCGCCCGGAAAGTCAAACGTCTTGGTGGGAGTGCTGCCGCGATTCGTGGGAACAGAAAGCGTGACGGAGCTGAGGTCCGGGGCGTACGCAGCACGAATTAGGTGAACCGCCGCAGTGCGCTTGCCGTTCACCCATTGCCCGTCGCCGGAGTAGAGAGCCCAGGCGCGGTCAAATTCCAGCCCGCCGCCAGGGCCGACACGCGCTTCCTTGACCTGCACCGGGTCGAGCGACTTGATCGGGTGCAGCTGAATGATGGCAAGCCGCGGCGAAACCGTCGAGGTTTCCACGGGGGAATTCTAACAAAATTGCGAAGGGAAACAGCACCCATCAGCAAAGATTCTGTGGAAATTCAGCCCGCGACATGGAATTGGCCCAGGACCACGCGCGCAAGAATGGCCCCGCCCATTACCGCGATCGAGAAGCTCAGAAGCGTGCCGATCAGAAAATATTCTGCAAAATGTTCGGATTTAAACTCCGGATAACGGGCAATGGCTTTGGCAGCAAGGATCAGCCCGGTGGTGCCCGGAGATTGCAGCAGGAGGGCCGTGAGCAACAAAAAGCGCTCGAGCCAGCCGATGTAGAGTCCGGCGTTTTGCATGGGTTCGTTGCGCTTTTCCGGCGGGTCAAGATGCACGCTTTGCGCGAGAGGGCGGGTGAGAGCGCGAATCAAATAGCCGCCGCCAAAAATCACGCCGACGTAAATGACAGGAATAAAAAGCAGCCTGCTCGGAACGGCGCGCCCTCGACCAAGCAGCGCGGCCACTTCCGCAAAGGGCAGGCCGGGCGAGAGAAACCAGGCGGCGAACGCAACGCTCAGAAAATGGAGAAACTGGTCGGAAACATACGCGGCGGCGCCGTCGTTGAGAGGAGCTTTCTTGGTGAATTGGATTTTGGCGAAATCGATGAGCAAATGAACGAGCGTGAGGGCCAAAAGAACCAGATGCGTGCGCAACCATAAACCGGATCCCGCCAGGAAGAAGCTGACTAGGAGGACTGCAGAAAGATAGTGCGTCAGACCATGGAAAACATAGGCGGACAACTGGCCATGGCGCTTTTGTTCGACGAGCCGGTGCGTCTGAAAAACGAAATCGGTCAGCAGATGAGCCAAATAAATGGCTAGAAACGCCCGGAAGAGGATTTGCATAGTTTTGTACAAATTCCCCGATTTGTACGTTTTTGTGCAACTAACGGCAGCTAACGAAAAGCGCGCTCGATGAACGCCCCGGCTACTTTAACAGTTTCGGCGAGTTGCCAATAGTATCCCCGTTTCAGATTTCGCGAAACCGTGGAAACGTCCAGCTTCAGCCGCTTGGCGGTTTGTTCGAGCGCCGGGTGGTCCAGGAAGCGGCGGATAGTCTCCCACTGTTTCGCGGTGATCTGCAACATCAGTGTGTCATGCAAGCCGTAAAGCAGGTTGATCGTGTGGATGAAGGGCTCATTGTGCGAGGCAAAGGCGGTCAGGACCTCGAATTTAAAGAGGCTGTTGGCCTTGACCTTTTCCAGCGCCCAGCGCGCGAATTGAAAGGCTTCACCGGTGAGCCGGTTGACCGGCGGCTGAATGCGGTCGGCAACTTCACCGATGCCGACGCCCACGCGGAGGGGTAACGGCTGAAGCGTGGCGCGCAGGTCCAGAAGCAAGGCGGGGAGCGAGGGCAGCTCCGCGGTAATGGTCTGAAATTCATCGCCGGCGGTCACGCTATAGGGCAGGCGGATGAGCTTCTGCCGCAGATGCCTCTCAGATGCGTCCGCTAACTTCTTGCCCAGTAGGGCGCGCAGGTCCTTGCGGGCACTCGAAGCCAGCACGTCGGCGATCACCACAGCGTAGGTTTCGGAAGGCATAGGGCCACCGCTTCGCAAGCGATTCTGATTTGTACGGTACTGTACAAATACTAGAACTTGTACAATTTCGTACAACTCTAAGGATTTGCACAATAGCGTACAAGCTAGGGATTGTCAAGGGGATTTTCGCAGGTTTCGCGCAGCCCCGGCGTCCGGGCAGGTGGCGGGAGACACAATGTTGTTCGTGGCCGGCTATATCCAGGTCTTTGCTGACAGCTGGAACGGCAAGGGGGGCTATTGCGTCCCGGTGCAGGGAAGTGCGCTGAACAACTGGAAGCTCAAAGCCTTCAACGGGGCGGCACGGGAATTACCGCCGCCTGTCCCGTCAGAAAAAACGCGCGGCTAGCACGCCGTGCTCGAGGTCTTTTCGGTGTCAGACGGAAAACAAGCAGGGCGGCGCTTCTTCTGCGCCGCCCAAAGTCAACATACACTGTGTACGCTGGCCAAGCGAGTTGCGCCTAGCATACCGGCGATTTCTCGCGATTACAACATTAAATAATAACGACGTGAAGAATTCCTTCCATGCACCTAGCAGGCTATTTACCTTGGCTCGTCACGGCCGTCCGACCGTAAGCCCGTCCCGGCAAGACCGTTAAGCGGTTGCCGAAGAAAGTTGTGGAAACGCAAAGGCCAGGCCTGACCGTCTGCGTCCGATAAGGAATATTATGTTAACTAATAAATGCGTCGCACGGGGCCGCCCTCAGGAAGCAGGTCCACAAACCGCTTTCCCTTCTCGGCTTCCCTGCGCTCCCCCGGCCCTTCCGTTTTGCGAGGGTCAATTACCTTTTTTCTGCTGTTTTGCTCGCGCTCGATTTGGCGAGTTCGTAGTTGATGTACTGTTGGAGTAGATGCTCGTCCGCACCAACCATGCGGCGCCCATTGACGAAGACGGTTGGCGTGCTGTTGACTTCCAGCTTTTCACCATTGGCCTGGCTGGCGTTAACCGCGGCCGCGGCTTCGGGGCTGGCCATGCAGCTCTTAAAAGCGCCCTGCTCCAGGCCGGCCTGGACGGCATAGTCCGTCATCTTGGTCCAGGCGTTCTCCGCGGAAATGATCTCCTGGTTGTCGTAAATCAGGTCATACAGCTTCCAGAAGGCCTCGGGTTTTTGCTGATACGCGCAGCGGCCGGCGATGGCTGCAGTGCGCGCCCATGGGTGGAGCTTTTCGAGCGGAAAATCCTTGAAGATTACTCTCACCTTTCGGCCGTAGCTCGGCAGGAGGCCTCGCAGCGTGTCATGTAGACTGCGGCACACGGGGCACTGAAAGTCCGAGTATTCCACGATGGTCACCGGGGCCTTGGGATCACCGAGGGCTGGCGCGTCGGTCATGCGAATCTGCGCCAGGTTCTCGGCCAAGGGATCCTTGGTCATATCGGAGAGCTCGCCGCGAAAAAGATATCTCCCGTCCTTGCTCACGTAGAATTTGGCGTTTTGCTTTTGCTCTCCCATGGTCACAGTAATCTCGGATTCGAGAATTCCTTCTACTGCCGATTCGTTCAGCGGTCCAACGGTCAATTTCACATCCGGCCCGAAGGCATAGAGATTTCGCAAATAGGCTTCGATATTCTTCTGTGTCTGAGGTGGGGCCGTTGAAGCCGTTGTGGCCGCAACCGGTTGGGGTTGCTGGGCCTGCAACGGCAAACCAACCAGGAACGCTGTCAGGACTATACTGAGCCTTAGAAGTGTCTTCACAAAGGACCTCATCTGATTTTTCTGGCGCGGGCGGCCCGCGGGCGCGTTGCTGCCTGGGGATGCCTAACGCGAGCCTCCTAGCGCCTAATCGAATTTGTTGCCTGTGCTGCTCGTTCTGCTTCCTGTTTCAATTCTTAACTTTCAACTCCCCTACGGAATGAATTTCTGTGCAATCGGAAACGGCCGCCCAAACCCAAATGCCCGCGACGTAATTTTCAGCCCCGGAGCTGCTTGCTTGCGTTTGTACTCATTGTGATCGACGCGCAGCGCAATCTCTTGGACCAGTTTCAGGTCCAGCCCATAATGGTCGGCAATTTCCTCAGGGCTTCGCAAATCCTCAATATAAGCCTTCAGGATGCGGTCCAGTACTTCATAGGGAGGCAAACTGTCCTCATCTTTCTGATTCAGCCGCAGCTCTGCCGAAGGCGGCTTTTCGATCGTCGATCGGGGGATCACTTCCCTCTCGCGGTTAATCCATCGCGCCAATTCATATACCATCAATTTCGGCACGTCCGAAATCACGGCCAATCCTCCGGCCATGTCGCCGTACAGTGTGCAATAACCGACCGCAATCTCCGATTTGTTTCCCGTGCTGAGCACCATGGACCCGAATTTGTTGGACAGCGCCATCAAATAATTTCCTCGAATGCGCGCTTGAATGTTTTCTTCCGTGACATCCATGGGGCGTTCACCGAACGCCGGAGCCAGCGCCTTCTTGTAACTCTCAAACACATCGGTAATCGGCAGGGTGAGGAATTGAATCCCCAGGTTCTTCGCTACCGTTTGCGCGTCCGATTTGCTCCCGGGCGAAGAGAAAGGCCCGGGCATCGAAACGCCCAGCACATTTTCCACGCCCAGGGCGTCCACCGCAATCGTTGCAACCACCGCCGAATCAATGCCTCCGCTCAGCCCCACAAGCACTTTCTTGAAGCCGCATTTGCGCACATAGTCGCGCGTCCCGGTTACCAGGGCGCGATACGCATAAGCAATCTCCTCGTGCGGCAGCTCATGGATTTCGCCCTTTCCCGTTGCGGTATCGAAGATGACCAGGTCTTCTTCAAATGCTTTCGCCTGAGCCGCCACCTTGCCATCCGCGGTAAGCGCAATGCTCGCGCCGTCGAAAACCAAGCTGTCGTCGCCCCCCACCTGATTGACGTAAATGACCGGCCGTTTGTGCGTCAGCGCAATCGACCGCAGCATCTCGAAGCGCAGTGCGCGCTTGTCGAGGGCATAAGGCGAACCCGAGAGGTTCAGCAATACCGTACTTCCCTGCCTCACAATTTCGCTGACCGGGTCGCGCTCGTACATGGGCTTGGCCCAAAAGTTCTTGTCGTTCCACACGTCTTCGCAGATCGTGATTCCCAGTTGTTCGCCGTCTAAACCAAACACGTATTGCCGGTCCGCTGGCTGAAAGTAACGCGTTTCGTCGAACACGTCATAGGTCGGTAGCAGCATCTTGCTCTGCTCGAAAACCACGCGCCCCGCGCAAATCAACGCCGCTTTGTTGGCGATGGATTTCCCCGTTCCATTCTTAACGCGCCCCGCATAACCAACAATCGATGGCACTGGAATCTTGGCCGCGAGTTCTTTCAATTGCTGGTGATTTCGCTCGACAAAAGCCGGGCGCTCGAGAAGGTCCAAAGGAAAGTACCCGCACAAGCAGAGCTCGGAAAATACCACTAGCCCGGCGCCACGTTCGTGCGCTTGCGCCGAAAGGCTCAAGATGCGAGCCGAATTCCCTGCAAAGTCTCCGACTGTAGGATTGAACTGAGCGAGAGCTATTTTCATGCTCGAACTAAAGCATACGAACTGTGACCCAAGATTGCAAACCGACAGCGCCATGCAAAATTCTTGCGAAGAAGTCCTTTGGAGTGCGGCAGCCCTCCGCTTTTCTTGCCGTGCGCCCTCTCGGGATGGGCCGAACTTCTATAGCAGGAGGACGTGAGTCGCTAGTCGCCAATCGAGTCGCGATTGTTGCCGCCGGCCTTCCTCGCGGCTAAGCTCGCAATTCCCTGCTCCGTGCGCAACTCGCGGTAAAAAATCGTCTCCAATTCGGGAAAAGCTTTCCTCAGTTCACCTTTATCTAGAAGGTGCGCGGGATCCCGCGGTCCCCCGGAAAATTCCAGCTGCGCTTTGGTATACGTCTCCATCAGCAGCATTCCTCCCGGACACAGCGCCCGGCAAATCTGTGGAAACAGCGGCCGCTGCAGGTATCGTACGCAGAGAATAAGCGCGTAGCGACTCGCTGGTAGTTTCACGCTCTCGAGATCTGCTTGCAGCAGATCAATTCCCGCGCGCGTCGGCTGTTTCCCTTCATCCATCCTCGGAATGCGTCTGACGGGAATCTTGAGAGTCCCTGCTCGCTCTTCCAGAATGTCCAGTGCAGCCGCAGACCAATCCACGGCCGTCACGTGGCGCCCGTGCTCGGCCAGGAAGAGCGCGTTTCGGCCTCTGCCGCAGGCCAAGTCCAGCGCGGCGCCTAGAGGCAGTAGCGGCCACAGCTCGGTCAGAATCCCCACTGGTGGCTCAGCAGCTTCCTTCGCCGCCAAGCTATGCTTGGCATCCCATTCTGTTTGACTGGTGGGCATAAAAAAGGCTCCTGAACATTATCGTCCAGGAGCCAGAGAAAGGTGTAGCGGCGGAGTTACCCCGCCGTCTCGAACATTAAACGCTGAACGAGCTCCCGCAGCCGCAGGTGCTCCTCACGTTCGGATTGTTGAACTTGAATCCTGCGCCTTCCAGCGTCTCGATATAGTCGATCTCGACCCCGTCCAAGTACATCGAGCTCATCTGATCCACGGCCACCTTCAAGCCGTCAAAGTCGAAAATCTGGTCTGCTTCCGTCGTATTGTTCTCGAACGCCATGTGATACTGAAAACCGGAGCAGCCTCCGCCCACCACCGCCACGCGAAGCGCGGCCGGCACCGGGCTCTGCAGGTTCATGATTTCCTTTACTTTGGAACTCGCAAAGGGCGTCAAACTTAGCATATTACTTTGTCCTCCGCGCCCTCGGCATTCCCGGGGACGCTAAACTCAAATTACATTATAGCAAAACCTCGCAACTGCTGCATCGCTGGTATTGTATCGAAAACACCTTCTTCGAGCGTTTCGACATCCGCAAACGCCTCGCTTACAATGAGATGCAACCATGAAGCATCAAGTTACGCTCATTCCCGGCGAAGGCATCGGCCCGGAAGTGGCCCGTGCCACGCGCCGCATTCTGGAAGCCGCAGGCGTGCAGATCGAATGGGAGGAAATCGCCGGGCGAGCCGCCGGCCCGTCCGACCACAACCAGCGCGTAAATCAGGAAGCCATCCGTTCCGTGCGCCGCAACCGCGTGGCCCTGAAAGGCCCCATGGCAACAGCTATTGCCGGAGGCGCGCCCAGCGTCAACGTGGCGCTTCGCAAGTCGCTGGATCTTTACGCCAATCTGCGGCCGGTGAAAAACATCCCCGGCGTGAAATCCCACTTTGAAGGCGTGGATCTGACGATCGTCCGCGAAAACACCGAGGATTTGTACTCCGGCCTTGAGCACGAAGTCGTCCCCGGCGTCGTGGAAAGCCTGAAAATCATTACGGAAAAAGCTTCCACACGCATTGCGCGCTTTGCTTTTGATTATGCTCGGCGCCACGGGCGCAAGAAGATTCACGCCATCCACAAAGCCAATATCATGAAGATGTCGGACGGCCTGTTTTTGCGTTCTGTTCGCACCGTGGCCGCGCAATTCCCGGAAATTCAGTACCAGGAATTAATCGTTGACAACGCCTGCATGCAAATGGTGATGGACCCGTTGCAGTTTGACATGCTTTTGCTGCCCAATCTCTATGGCGACGTGATGAGTGACCTCGCCGCCGGCCTCGTAGGCGGCTTGGGCGTAGTTCCCAGCGCCAACATTGGCGATGATTGCGCCATGTTTGAAGCCGTCCATGGCACCGCCCCGGACATCGCCGGCAAGGGGCTTGCAAATCCCACGGCCCTGCTGATGAGCGCCCTTTTGATGCTCGATCACATCGGGGAACATGTTGCTGCGGAGAGGATTCAGGCCGCCCTGCTAAAAACGTACCAGGAAGGCATCTACACAACACGGGACGTCGGCGGGAAGGCGAATACCGAGCAGTTCACGAATGCCGTCTTGGACGCCCTGGGCGCAATAACGTCCAAGTAAGCCCCCAAATGTAAGGATTCCCCTCGGTCAAAGTAAGTACCAGCCGCCAAATCATTATTTTCCTTGTCTTCGGTCACATTTCGTGGCAGCATAGTCGCGAAGTTGGGGACCGTCCTTTCCAAGGCTTTCTATGCAGAGAACCCATTACCCGGAGCGTCGGCGCACGGTTCGCCTTCCTCTTCAGATTCCCGTGAAGGTGCGCTGTCGTCTCCCTGAAGGCGAAACGATTGACCTGCAAGCCGCCACCTATGTCGTGAGCGCCCACGGGGCTCTTCTGCTTATGGACACGCCCCTCATCCCTGGCCAGAACGTCCGTCTTTTCAACGAGATGACAGCCGAGTCCGTCGATTGCCACGTTACCTCTCTGCGAGAGAAGCGGGAACGGCGCTTCGTGGGGGTCAGCTTTACCTCGCCAAACACCGACTTCTGGCACATCGTCTTCCCCAAAGCCGGCACGCGCCAAGCCGTCCGCTCCCCGCAGACTGGCGCCCTGGTCCCTCCCGGCTTCCGCCAAGACGACAACGAGCAGTTTTGATCTCCGGGCGGAGTTCGAGGGGCGCGCTTTAGCGGCTCCCTTGTGACTTTAGGGTTGAGTTCACGCCCGGAGTTGAGGTACATCACAGTTTCATGGTGCGCTCCCCAGGTATTTTGTTTCTACTTCTCTACTTCGGGGCATAAATCTGGTAGACCATAAAATAGATGATCACTCCGGTCACCGAGACGTAGAACCACAACGGCAGCGTCCAGCGTGCAATCAAGCGATGTTTGTCGAATCTCCGTAGCCACGCGCGACGCAGCGTCACGATAATCAACGGCACAATCGCAGCAGCGAGGATCGTATGCGACGTCAGCAGCGTGAAGTACACCGGGCGGATCCGGCCTTGCCCCTGAAAGAGAACCACTTTCCCCACGCGAACGTGATACGTCACGTAGGAAATGAAGAAAAGCAACGATACGCCGACCGCTGACAACATGAACGCCTTATGCACATCCTTTTTGCCCGCGCGGATCGCCAGATACCCGCACGCCAGCAGAATCCCGCTCAGCCCGTTCAGGCTTGCATTCACCGCCGCGTTGGAGATCATCAGGATTCACGTCCTTATGCGGAATATCCTGCAATAACAACGGCGTAAAGCCGCGCTAGGCCCATAAAAGCGGGGTGGCGCCGTCTTCTCTCTTCTTGTCTTTAGAACTCAAAACTCACGACTTACGACTAAGGTCACCGCGGTAGTTTATCGTAGACCATCAGCCCCAGCAGCAAAGGAATGTGCAATACCGTAGCGTGCATGAGCCATTTCGCGCGCGCGTTGGTTTTGTTGCTTGCCGCCCATAGGCAAACCTGCACTAGCCCCGTGCACACTACCAGGGCTCCGAAGAAATAAACCACTCCGGCCAGGCCAACGACGGCAGGAAGCAGGCTCACGCCCACAAGCGCCGCGGCATAAAGAATAATTTGCCGGAACGTGCGTTTGCCCTCCCTGTCTACCACGGGCAACATCAGGATTCCCGCGCGCGCGTAATCTTCGCGGTACATCCAGGAAATGGCGTAAAAGTGCGGAAATTGCCACAAGAACAGAATCCCGAACAGCAGCCACGCTGCGCGGTCGAGAGACCCCGCGGCTGCCGCCCAGCCAATTAACGGCGGGACCGCGCCCGGAAATGCCCCAACAAACGTTGCCCAAACCGTGCGCCTTTTGAGGGGCGTATACGCCAGCAAATAGCTGAGACACGTTAAAGCGCCAAGACCCGAAGCGAGGATCCCCGCTGCCAGGTAAAGATCAACGGCTCCCGCAATCGCCAGCGCCATGCCGAACGCTAGCGCCTGCCCAGGTTGCAGCACGCCGCTCGGCAACGGCCGCGAAGCGGTCCGCCGCATATAGCGGTCGGACTCGCGCTCCACATAATGGTTCAGCGCCGCAGTTCCCCCGGCAATCAGCAGCGTCCCGAAAATCACGTGGCTCATGTGCAGCCAGCCCACCGGCCCGCGCACGCCCATGTAATACCCGGCCGCCGTGGTGATTAAAACGAGGAAGGATACGTCCGGCTTGGTGAGCGCCACGTAGGCATTGGCGCGCGAAGCGAGTGTGAGGCCAACGCTAGGGACGGTGCTCATCCTGCGGTCACCTGCGGTTCGGTCGCGGCCACTTCCCCGCCGCGCGGCACCAGGCGGTAGCACATTAAGACCACCAGCACTGAAAAGGCAAACAGAATCGCTCCCACCACCGTGTGAATCACCGTCAGCCACACCATCAGCGGCATCGGTTGCGGCGCCTCCGCGGTTGTCAAGCGCGACCAGTATGCCAGCAGCCCGAGCAAAAATTGCACCCCGAAAATGGCGTGCAACAGAATGCGGGCCTTACCCAGTTCCGGCGAGGCGCCAAACCGCTTGCGCAGCGCTACCGCGGTCCAAGTGACCGTGCCAAGAACTACCAGTGCCCCGGCGGCATGCGGCCAGATGGGAATGTCTTTGTGCCGGAACCCCGCGCCAAGAATCACCTGCAAATAAATCACGACCGCACTCAGTATGGCAACGGAGTGGATTGACGGCGCCCCTTTGTCTTCGAGTTGCGGCCGGTCAGCAATCCACCATTTGCTGGTGAACACCGCAATGCCGAGCACCGCGGCGAAAACAATTTGCGCAAAACACGCATGAATCACCGGCAGCCAGTAGTGCAGCAACTGAATCACCACCTGGCCTCCCAGGATCGCCTGCACCACCACGCCCAGCACCGCAATCACGCCAAGCCAGCGCAACCACACGCGGCGTTCTTTGACGAGAAGCCATACCGCCAAAAGCAGAACGAGGACTCCCAAAACGCCAGCAACAAAGCGGTGCGAGAACTCGTAAAAATCCCCTCCCTGGAGCGAACTTAAGCGGGGCACCCAAACTCCGTGCGATTTCGGCCAGTCGATTACCGAAAGCGCTGCGTCTTTGGACGTCACGAGCGCGCCCGCGACAAACAGCAGGATGGTCCAAAGAACCGTGAAAACAGCAAATTTGTGAATTCCCGAATGATAGGTAGATGTCATCCCCGAAGGCCCAAAGGCGAATTATACCTTGAGTCGCCGCGATTTTGTGAAGCCCAACCCTTTGGGCCCGTGGGGCGGACCTCACGCGGGTCGAAGTGCACATCCAGATTCGTAATCGCATCCAGGCGTATAATGACGCCATGGATCACAGCAAGCTCGTTTTGGCGCAAGCCTTCGCTTCGCAAGGCGAAGCGGAACTGGCCAAGAGCATGCTCGAATCCGCCGGCATCGATGCCATGATCCTGGCCGACACCGTGGGCGGTATGCGCCCTCATGTCGCGTGGAGTGGTCTCGGTTTTCGGGTCCTGGTTCGCGAGGAAGATGAAATTGACGCGCGTCAATTACTTCAGCCGCCCGAAAGTGAGCTTGTCCTGGTTCAGACATTTGGAACGCGAGCTGAGGCCGATCTTGCGCAGGGCGCCCTTCTCGAGGCAGGTATTGTCGCAACGGTCGAAGCGGACCCAACTGATAGCCTACGCGACCAGGGGCGAGTCCGGGTTCTGGTTCGCGGGGAAGACGCCGCCACGGCGCGCGAAGTGCTTAACGTCAACCCGCCCAGGCAGCCTACACATAAATAAGCGGAAAGAAAGCAGCAATCTCAAATCTTTAGAGTGCCTATTTGCGCCGAAGCCAATGGCGTAGACGCGGGTCCCGCTTCAATCCCCACGGCGCGCAAGACGAGGTCCTTGAGTGCGCCGATGAACAGAGCCGAGTCTCCGACCGCCGGCATCATGCGGAAGGTTGCGATTCCACACTTCTCTGCCTCCTCGCGCGCTTCGATATTGATTTCGTGCAGCGTCTCGATATGCTCCGTCACAAATGAAATGGGCACCACCAGCATTTCTTTCACACCTCCGCGCCCCAGTCGCTCAATCGTTTCCGTGAGCGCTGGCTGCAGCCATTTCGCCGGACCCACCCGGCTTTGGTAGCAAAGCAGGTGCGTCTTCGGCCACGCTGTGTGTTCCTTGGCGCCCAACTCGCAGACAGCACGCACGGTTGCTTCAATCTGCTTCGGATAGGGGTCCCCCTTCTCGACCAGGCTCATCGGCAGCCCGTGCGCGCTGAAAACCAAATGAATGCGCGAGCTGTCCGCGAATTGCCGCAGCACCGAGCCAATCCTCTCGACGAGCGCCGCAATATACAGCGGATGATCATAGAAATGATCGACTGTGCGTTCCGGAGGTCCGCCATCCTGCTGTCCATACACGCGCCGCCATTCCTTCAGACTGCTGAGCGTTGTGGCGTAGGAGTAATGGGGATACAGCGGCAGCAGGACGATTTCATCCAACGGCCCGGCTTTGCGCAGGCCGTTCACGGCTGCGCTTGTCAGGGGGTGCCAGTACCGCATGGCGGTCACCGCCACGGGCTCGATATGCGGCGACAGCGCTTCCACCAATGCCACGCGCTGCCTTTCGGTAAGCGCTCCGATGGGTGATCCGCCCCCGATTTCCGCGTACTTCTTCGCGACGGGAATCGAACGTCTTGAAGAAATAAGTTTCGCAATGGGACGCCGCAACAAACCGAGTGGCCCGAGCGGAATGATGTCTGGATCCAGGAATAGGTTCCGCAGAAACGGCTCGACGGCCTCGAGCGAATCCGGTCCACCAAGCTGGAACAATACGATCCCCACACGCTTCTTCCTTGCCACGCTGATATCTCCTTTCTGGGATTCGTTTTGGGCTCCGCAAGTCGTTCTAGGGGCGCAGCCTGCTGCGCCCCATCTTGGCTAGATCGCTCCGTCCAACGGTGTGTCAGAAAGGGGCGCTATTTCCCCTTGCTCAACAGCGCCTTCAGCCGCTCTACCTCTTCTCGCAGCGTACTCATCCGCTGGGCCACCGAGATGTAATAAACAAAGAAAATGGCCCAGCCCGCAAGATACGCCGCAAGCACGCTATCCAGGTTTTTCATCGAACGTCCGCCTCCCTTCGCAATTCGTCCACGCTGGCGCGCAGCGCTTCCAGCCGGTACCGCGCGCTTAAAAGCAGAATGAGCAGCCCTGTGAGGGCGCCCCACATCAGCAAATAAGAAACACGCATCCGCGGCTCCAGTCCCGAACCCGGCCCGCCCAGAATCACCGGTTGCGGATGCTGCGTGCGCCACCAACGAATCGAGAAATACACTAGCGGCACATCCAGAAACGCAAAAATGCCGAACAGCGCGCTAAACAGCGCACGCTTGTCCGGCTCCTCAACCATCGACCGCAACAGCAGATAGGAAAGATAGAGCAGGCCCAATACAAACGTGAGCGTCAGCCGGGCGTCCCAAGTCCACCAGATTCCCCACACCGGATGCGCCCAAATCGGTCCGGTGACCAGTACCACGGTAATAAATGCCAGCCCTACTTCCGCCGCCGACACGCCCAGCCAGTCTGATTGCGGTTCGCGCGTGAACACGTAGCGAAGATTGGCGTAGAAGCATGTCCCAAACGCCACGAAGGCGCTAAACGCGCAGGAAACGTGCACGTAGAATATCTTCTGGATCACGCCCATGGTCTTTTCGAGCGGAGCGTAATAGAACGCCAGATAGGCGGTGAAGGCTATTAAAAGGAAGACGATGACCGATCTGATTATGCTCTTTACCGTAGCGCACCTCCTTTACGGTTTGTCTCCAGCTGGCGGGGTCGCCTCATCTCATTCCTCCAACAGATATTCGCCGAAAAGCCATAGTGCGGTCAAAAAAACTACGTCGAAGCCGGCCAAAAATCCCAGCCAGTCGACCCGCAAGGCCGGGTTCACGTCAAGAAGGGCGCCCGTCGCTTCGGTGCTGGCAATCAGAACCGGCGTCAGCAGCGGCAACAGCAGCAGCGGCAGCATCAGTTCGCGCATCCGCGCCTGCGCCGAAATCGCGGAAAACGCCGTGCCCGGAATCGCCACGCCCAGGCTGCCCAAAAACAAGACCAGCACCAGTTGCGGGAAAACCGCAAGGATATGCACGTTATACAGAACCGCAAAAATCGGCAGCATCAAAACTTCCGTCAAAAGCAAAAACAACGTGTTGGCGCTGAGCTTCGCCAGAAAAATCGAAAACGGATCCCGCACCGACAGTCGCAGCGCGCTCAGCGTGTCGTTGTTTTGCTCGCGCAAGAAACAAGGCTGAAGCATCAGCGAAGCCGCAAACAAAAACGAAAGCCATAAAAGTCCGGGGCCAAACCTTCGTGACTCGCTGGCGCTGGGATCAAACGTGAAACTGAAAAGCACGACTACTACCAGGATGAATACGACCGTCGTGGTCAGCAGCTCCCGCGAACGGAACTCCGTGCGAAGTTCCTTCCCCAGCAACACGGTGGTGTCCGCGAGCAGTGCCATCGTTTTGACACTCACTCAAGTGGCGTAGGCGCTGCCATTTGCACCCGTCCCTGGAAACATGGCTTCTTGAAGCACGCTAAACTCTTCTCTTCTTTTTCAAACTTTGGAGCTTTTGACTTTCAACCCCTCATGCGCCCGCAAAACTGAGAATCCCGTGCATATCCGAGCCGGTGCGTGTATCGGCAACTACCGAACCTGCATCCAATCGAACCGCGCGCGACGCCAGCGCGGAAATCTCTGACTCCCCGTGCAAGCTCATCAGGATGGTGCGGCCGGCATCCCGCATCCGCTCGAGCGTATTCGCCAGCCAGGTGATTCCGTCGGGGTCGAGCCCGGTGGCCGGTTCATCGAGCAGCAGCACCGACGGTTCGTTCAGCAGCGCTCGCGCGATGGCCACGCGCTGCCGCATCCCCCGCGAAAACGTTCGCACCAGGGACTTCCGCCGTTCCGACAGCCCCACTTCTTCCAATAACGCGGCAGCCCTTGATCCGGGTTCCGCGATTCCTTGTAACTTTGCAAAGAGCAGCAGGTTCTCTTCGGCCGTCAATTCGTCATAAACCATCGTGGCGTGCGCCACGAAACCCGCTGGCGCCGCCGAATCGGTCTCCTGTCTATCAGAGGCGACAAAGTCTACTTTCCCTGCCGACGCGCGCACCAAACGCGCCGCAATACGCAGCAACGTCGTCTTTCCCGAACCATTCCGTCCGGCAAACGCCACGCATTCACCTGCGCGAATCTCCAAACTCACGCGCCGCAAAGCGTAAAGGTTTCCGTAGCGTTTTTCGATATTTGCGAAGCGGATTCCTGTGGGGGTAAATGCCGCGGCCTTCACCGCACAACCCCGTGGATAGCCACGTTGCAGTTCATGCCAAGCTCATCCAAGCCTTTTTTCAATGACTTATCACGCGTTCACCCGCGTACCAGGTCGCGCAGGACCTTCTCGGCCCTGGCGCGTTCTCGCGCATATTCTTCTTCTGTGATCGTTCCCGCCTGGTGACGCAGTTCGAGCCGGAACAAGCTCTCTTTTAGCGCATCTAGGCTTGTGCCGATGGCCGCGTCCACTGCGGACAGCGTCGCGGGGCCATGGGAAGGAGCTTTTTGTGCGGCCGTTAGAGGTGCGGCCTCTACGGGAGGAGGCGCCTTTGGCTTCTTGGCCTTCGCCGCAGGCGCAACTTCCGTAGCGACTTCTCCTCCGTTCACGGCCACCACCGTCTTGCGGGAAAGCAGATAGGCAAACACTCCAAACACAACGACGAAGCCGCCGAGCAGCGGCCATTTCATGGCATCAAGTCTGCCGGGAACCGCCTGAACCTCCGCTCCTCCGGATTCCGCGCCACCGCCCTGCGCATCGCGGCCCGGTTGTCCTTGATCGGTCGCGGCCACGGCGTTCGCGGGCGCCGTACCTGAAACATTCACCGATACCAAAGTTCCTGCAGGCACGTCTTGCCGCAGGTACAGATTCATTCCCTGCTCTGGTGGGGCAGGCGAAAAACCGTCGGCGCTAACCTGCATGCTTGGCGGCGCGACGAGCAAAAGCCGGCCGCCGGGATAAATCGTGGGGAGCTTCAACGTTGCTGCATTACTCGCATACGGCACGTCGTAGGAGTAACGTACCGAATTGTCACCGGGACGAAACGCGAACGCGATGGAGTAGCGATTCTTCTTCTTGTCGATGGGGACTTGTTGCAAGGGCATTCCTGCCGGTCCAGCTGCATCCACTCGGTCTAATTGCCCCTGTTCCGGCAGCGCAAAATCAAAAGTTCCGTCCGTACGGAAATACGCATGTGGCGGCTGCGATTTGTTCTCCACCTGGTATTCTTCCGCTACTTTCAAAGTGGCGCCGTTCGGCTGAAAAATCACGAAATGCGAAGTAACATCGATGGTCTTGGGATCTTTGGAAGGGTCGTAAATATCCAGCTGCACCGTGGCGTTGCTATTACCGGGCGGCACTGCGGCATTGAAACGAACGCCGCGGTACTCTGCCTGCACGAGAATCGGCTGCGTGCCGATGTTGGGATTGTCAAAATTAAACTCGCCTTGCGGGCCGCTCTTCGCATGCGCCAGCTCTTGCATGCCGCCCATAGGCTGAACCAGCGTCAGGTCCACACCTGACGCTGGTTGCCCGGTCGTACCGTTCCTGACTGTGCCGCGCACCGTTCCCGCACGTGCGGCGTAAAACGGTAGGAGGAACAAGACCAGAAGGAACAGCGAGGCATGACGCGCGCTATATGCACCACGCGCTTTCGCCGAGCGAAGTCCAGGGGCCACTCGGCACTCGCCACTGCGTTTCATTGCGCGCTCCGGTCGGCGGGGCGCGCGCCGCGCGGACGCCGCACCTGCGATTCTGTCACTTGATCGATTTCCGCAAGAACCAGCGCCGTTTCATTTTCGAGAGCCGCTTTCATGGCCTCAAAATCGCCATCCGAGTATTTGCCCGAACGGTATTCAAATCGCAAATCCCGCAGGTTGTCATAAATGGTATCGCGCCGCTCGAGCAACTGATCGAGTTTCGTGCGGTGGGGCGCGAGGTCGGAGGCATCCGGCTGAATGTAAAAAATGAACAGCGCGACCGCGACGGCCAGCATCAAACAGGCCCCCAACACGGCCCAATCTCCGGAATCGGCCAAAATTGCGGCAAAAAGAAGCGAGACCACAGCCCTAATCCTCCGTCTCTTGCGCGGCCAGCTTTCTGGCGCGTTCTAGTAGTTCGGGTGAAATGGTCTTTGCAGGAACGGGACTGGCAGTGGTTTCTGAACCGCCCTTCTTCACCCACCGCGAAATCACGAAAATCACCAGCAGCGCGCCAAGCACAAGATAAAACGTTGGCATAACCCAGGCCACCAAACTGAATCCTGACTTTGGCGGCTCGGCATACACGCTTGCTCCGAATTCCTGCACGAACGCTTGCATAACCTGGTCGTCGGTTTCGCCCTTGGCGATGTGCTGCTCCGCTTTCTGCAGCATCCCTTTTGCCGTGGGACAGGGGCCAGAGAACTCGCCTCCGGGATGCGAACAGCCTGCTGCCGGCATACTGCACGACCCGCACATGCATTTGACCTTCGCCCCTATTTCCTTCGCTCGCGGGGAAAACTGCTCCGCGCCAACCGGCGCCAACACCAAAGGCAGGGTGGCAAACGCCAGTAGAACGGCAATGGCGATTCGGGAACGGGCTTTAGTCATGGCCCTCTCGCAGAATGGGGGACGCCACAACGCCATGCGGCAGCGGTTCGACCGCGTGTTGTGACGCCGGCGCCAAAACCAGCACCGAGCGGCGGTTCGGCAACAGCGCGATCAGCGTCCCAAACACCACCGTAACGCCGCCAAACCAAATCCACTTCACCAGCGGGTTGAGAAACGCATGGAGCACCGGCAGATTTGTGTCCGGATCGGTTCCCGCGTACACCACATACAAATCTTCCTTCAGCGTCGAATAGATGGCCACCATGGTGCCGTTTTCTTGGTTGGTAACGAAGTGCCGCTTCTCCGGAAACAGCATCATCATCGGCTTATTGCCGTGAAGCACTTCTACCACCAGGCGCTCTGCGGTGTAATTCTTTTCCGGCTTGGTATCCGCGGTTTGCAAAGCGAGCGTGTACGGCCCAATCTGCATGGAGTCGCCCATTTGCATGCTTTTCTGTACGTCGCGATTGAACGCCGCCCCGGCCAAGCCGATGAACACGAACACCATACCCATGTGAATGATGTAGCCGCCGTAGCGGCGGGTGTTGCGCATGGTCAGGTCAATGGCGCAGGCCGCAAACGACGCTCCCGAGCGCGCGCGAATTACTTTCGCGCCGCGGTAGAATTCCAGCAAAATCGTAGACGCTACGAAAAGGCATAGAAATAAACTCGCCAGCGAATAGAAGGCGCGGAATCCGAACACGAAAGCCACCGCGCCGACAACAAGACCGGCCAGCAAAGGCCAACCAAAATTCCGTTTCAGGCTCTCCCGGGAAGTTTTCCTCCACGCGAGCAGCGGGCCCACCCCCGTCAGGAACAGAATCAGCAATCCGACGGGGATATTCACGCGGTTGAAGTACGGCGCGCCCACGCTGATACGGTTGCCGGTGATCCATTCCGAGAATACTGGAAACAGCGTGCCGGAGAGCACCGCGATGCAAGCCACCAGGAAAAGCAGATTGTTAAACAGGAAGCTCGACTCGCGCGAAATCACCGAATCCAACTGATTTTCGCTCGCCAGGTAATCCCGGTTCTTCAAATACGCAAACAGGCATACCGCCAGCGTGATGCCCATGAATGCGACAAACCAACCCCCGATATTGGACTGCGCGAACGCGTGCACCGAGCTGACCACGCCGCTGCGCGTGAGGAACGTGCCTAAAATACAGAGCAGGAAGGTGCAGAAAACCAGCCACACGTTCCACACTTTCATCATGCCGCGCTTTTCCTGCATCATCACGGAATGCAGGAACGCCGTGCCGCTCAGCCAAGGCAGCAGCGAAGCATTCTCGACCGGGTCCCAGCCCCAGTATCCGCCCCAGCCCAGCACCGCGTACGCCCAGTGCGCGCCCAGCAGAATTCCGAGCGATTGGAACATCCAGGCAATCATGGTCCACTTGCGCGTCAGGTGAATCCACTTCTCACCGGGGTAGCGCGCCAACAACGCCCCCAATGCAAACGCGAACGGAATCGTAAAACCGGTGTAACCCGAGTACAAATTCGGCGGGTGAATCACCATTTCGGGGTATTGCAGGAGCGGATTCAATCCGTTGCCGTCCGCCCGCGTGATGAAGCTCAGAACTCCGCCTGCACCGGGGGTGGCCAGTGCCTTGAACGGGCTCTCCACAAAATTGTTCAGCGTCAGAAAAAAGAGTTGCACGCCAGCCATGACCACGCCGACATAGGGCATCAACTCGCCGTTCTTGTTGCGGTAAGTGATTAAGACCGACAGAACATAAATGGCCAGCAGCAAGCTCCAGAACAGCAGCGAGCCTTCCATCCCCGACCACAGCGCCGCAATTTTGTAAAATGTGGACAGGTCACGGTTGCTGTGCGAAACCACGTACGCGATGGAGAAATTGTCGGTGAAGAAGAGATATTCGAGGCTGAAGGTGGCAAGGAAAATCAAGCCACACGTGGCCATCCCTGCCTGGCGCGTACTTTTCACCAGCAGCGGGTGGCGCGTGATGATTGCCGCGATGCCTCCCGCGAAGGCATACACGGCACACACGAAAGCTAACAGGAGTGCAAAGGAACCAAATACATCCACAGCAACCCCGCCTCTCCCCCGGTCCTTCCGGGTGTTTTACATACTGCTTCGCTCACTAGAACCGGCTGCGGCGCCCTTGGTATCCCCACCAGGAGCCGCTTCATACTTGGAAGCACATTTTGCTTGAACGTGTTCGGCCACGAACCGGCCATCCGCGCCTGGGCGGCCCTCCACCAGTGCCTGCGCCTTGTCCTTAAACGTATCGGGCAAGGGATCCGTGCCGATATAACTAACGGGAAGCGTTTTTCCCTCTCCCCGGAGCACGAAATCCACGCGTCCGGAAAGGTGCCGGATGCTGCCGTCCTGGACCGTACCGGCAACGCGCATGCGCTGCGTTCTCGCCGACCCGCTCAAGGTCTGCAGTTCAGCAATTGTGTGGTAATAGGTCTTGCTCTCGCCGTAACCGAGCCACGCGAGAAACGCCAGCGCGATCACAATGATTCCAATGCCCACGCCAAATTTCGCTTGTCTTTTCATATGATTCTACCCGCTCAATTCTACCACAGCCAAAAAGGTGGTCTATCGCCTTGTAAGACCATAAGGTACAGTGTCCAGGCTTTGCCCTTCCGTTCAGTTCCGTTCCGCCGCGGAGAGCAATTTCCGAAAACGCGAAAAACCCGTTCCTTCCGTCGAGTGGCAGAACAGAAATGGCTTCCCGTTATCCAAAACCACCGAACAGCCCAAATCCATCGAAAGAATATCGTCCACGACCGATTGCGGGAGTTCTGTGACCAAAGTCACACGCCTGGGTCTCAGCGAACGCCGGATTCGTGAGCCGACCGACTGGAGATGTTCATGGAGCAGGTTCGCGACTTTGTCTCCGGGGCTATCTCTATCCTCCAGTGGGCATTCCAGAATGTGTGTCAGGAAAAAGCCTGCGCCTTGAAACTCGGTGTGCACCGCCTCGGCCGCCTTTCCCGCGGTCGAGATCCCCGTGGCGCGAAGCAAGTCCCCCGCTTCACCGTCGAACCCTCCGCCAGGCGCATACAAAAACTCCGCGTCCTCCCGCGGGGCAACGCCGCCAAGCAAGAGCGTGTGGATGTGCACCGGCCGATACCGCGTGGCCCATTCCAGCCGCCGCAGCCGTCGTGCAATATGCTCGGCCGACGCCCTTTGGCCGCATCCATCACACCGCAAGTCACTGGAATTCGATACCGTCATGGCTCAACGCAAGTCTCTAGCAGGATTCACTTTACAACCATTGCGGGCATGTATTCCATCTTGTTTAAACCTGCGTGATTTCTGTGAAACACAACTCCGCTTGCCGCGTTATAGCTCTGGAAGGGGATGTACGGGGGTTTTTCACGGACCACGGAGCCGAGCCAGGCAACATGGGTGTGCTATTGGAAGCGCGTCGCTGCGCTTCCAGTTACGGCTTGCCTTCTTGCGCCTACGCGGCGAAAATCTCAATTTCCACCGAGTTCTTGGCGACCTCGAAGTCTTAACTTCTAGCAGGGGGTGACCTGTGCATACGCTGATGCTGTTCGTTCAAGATTTGCGGCTCGCTTTTCGCTCTCTGATGCGCTCCCCAGGCCTCGCGCTCACCGTCATCGCTACTCTGGCGCTCGGCATCGGCGCCAACGCCTCCATCTTCAGCCTGGTACGCGGCGTCCTGCTTCAGCCGCTCGTCAACGCCGATGAAAACCGCCTCATTTACATTCAGCAGAGCGCCAAGGGGATCGGCATGGATGAAATCAATTTCTCCGTTCCCGAAATCCAGGACTTCAAAGCCAGCATCCACTCCGTCTCGGAATTTGGTGATTTTTCGGCCATCGGCATGAGCATGGTGGGCCTCGGTGAGCCCCGAGAAATTCAAGCTGCCGTCGTGGGCGGCACCTATTTCGAAGTCGTAGGCCTTCACCCGGTCCTCGGCCGGCTCATCGGGCCTCAAGACGACGGTCCCAAAGCTCCCGGCGTCGTCGTTCTCACGTATCACTTCTGGTCGACCGCTCTCAAGAAAGATCCAGACGTGCTCGGCAAAGCGGTTCGCCTGGAGGCTGGCTTCGGTCCACGCTCCGCTACCGTCATTGGCGTCCTTGAACCTTCTATCCCTTATCCTCAGGATACTGAAATCATCGCCAATCTGGTCACCAGCCCGCATCACCTCTCGGCCACTATGGTTACGGGCCGGGTCCATCGCATGACCGAGCTGTTTGGCCGACTCGCTCCCGGCGCGACTCTGGATCAGGCGCGCGCAGAACTGGCCACGGTCCACGCGGCAATGATGAAAGATCATCCTGCGGACTATCCCAAAAATGGGGACTTCCGAATCAGCGCGAAGCTCCTCCGCGATCAGGTTACCTCCGACGCGCGCACCGTACTTCTCGTTCTTCTCGCCGCCTCCGGGCTCGTGTTCATCATCGCCTGCTCGAACGTCGCCAATCTCATCCTTGCCCGCACGGTTCGCCGCGAAAACGAATTGGCGATCCGCGCGGCTCTTGGCGCTGGCACGAGGGCCTTGCGGCGCACGCTGCTGGCCGAAAGCCTCGTTCTGTGCATTGCCGGTGCGGGGTTGGGCGTGATCATTGCGCGTCCGCTGCTCGAGGTCCTTGCTCGGTACGCCTCGGAGTTTTCCGTCCGCGCCCTGAATCTCACAGTGGACTCAAGCGTTCTCTGGGTCGGCGCTGTTCTCGCGATCATCGCCGCCGTTCTTCTTGCTTATGTCCCCCGTCTCCCATCCGCAAATGTTTCGCAAGCTCCGGGGCTTGCGAGCGGCGGCGTCCGCATCACGGGCAGCACCAGTCGGCGCCTCCGCCTCTTCGCCGTGGTCCAGATTGCCGCTTCGTTCGTGCTCCTCGCTGGCGCCAGCATGCTTCTCAAAACGCTCATCGCCATGCAGACGGCACGGACGGGCCTCGACACGCGCCACGTCCTGGCCATCAACGTTCCCGTGATGAACTACCAAAAAACGCCGCAGCAAGTGGTGGATTTCTACAAGGAAACGATCCGCCGGATTGACGCAATGCCTGGAGTGATGAAGACGGCTTTCGGAGTCGCTGCCCCTTGGCGGGATGGCGGCTTCGACGGCCCGGGCCTGCAATTTTCGGCGGATGGCCATGTCCATAGTCCGGAAAACGATCCGCGCGCACACTTCCGCACGATCTCTCCCGGATTCTTTGCCGCGCTCGGCGTTCCTATCCTCGGGGGCCGTGATTTCAACGACCTCGACACGCAATCGAAAGAGCCCGTCGTCATAGTGAGCGAGACGCTCGCCAATCGCATGTTTCCCGGCCAGGATGCCATCGGCCGCCATGTTTATTGGACCGACCCCGTGCTGCAATTCATTCCTGGGTTTAAGTCAGAGCACGAGCGTATTATTGGCGTTGCCGGCGATATTGACGATGAAAATGTCGTTCCCAAGCCCACTCTCACGGTTTACAGCACCTTTAACCATGGCCCCATGTTTAACGGCCGTCTGTTTATTCACACGAGCGCAAATCCCTATTCGCTGGTCACGCCGGTCACGCAGTTGATTCGCGGCATGTCGGCTGAGCAACCTGTCGAGAAGGCTGCCACGCTTGAAGACATTCGCGCCGAAGTTCTTCACCCGGACCGCCTGAACACCGTGGTCTTCGGCATCTTCGCAGGAGTCGCGCTTGCGATTGCGCTGGTGGGCGTCGCCGGCGTCCTGGCCTTTTCGGTCAGTGCGCGCACGCGCGAATTTGGTATCCGCCTGGCTCTCGGCTCGCCGCCAGCGCACCTGCTTGCTGGAGTAATCCGCGAAGGAGCCCTGATGGCTGTCCTTGGTGTAGCCACCGGCGCCGTTGCCGGATACTGGCTTGCCCGCTTCGCAGCGCACTATTTCCCTGACCTGCGCATGCCCAGCGCCTTGCCGGTGGCTGGCTCGGTTTTTGTGCTTCTGGCTGCGGCGGTTATCGCCTCGGCGTTGCCGGCGGCGCGCGCGGCGCGCGTCGACGTGGTGGAGGCTTTGCGGTCTGAATAGGCTCTGCTGGCGGGGCCATTCGCCATGTGCACTAGAGATTCCCTGGACAGGCCCTGCGGCTAACGGATTTCCTTACTTCGTTAGGCTTTACTTCATTATTTCCGCGTCTGCTGGCAGCTTGGACCGCAGGCACCACTTGAGTTCCTGGCTCATTTCGAGGACTTCCATCCCAGGCATAACGATGAATTTGCAACTGAGCATTTCGCGCGGCTCATCGTCGTCGGGGAGCTGGCAGGTCACGCGGCAGTACTGGCAATCCTGGTTCCAGCAGAAACGGCCATAGGGAATCGTCTCGGGGCTGAGGAATTGGAAGCAGCGTAACAGCGAATTGCGCTCCGGCACCTGAAACTTCTTCCCGAAGATAGTGATGTCCACCAGTTTTTCGTAAGGACGGAAGGGCTCCGACATGAGGGTTCCTGTTCTCTGTCGTCCAAAAGGACCGGCCGGCTCTTCGAAATTCGACCGGTAAGATCCCCAAAATAGACGCACAAGCTTCTCTGGCTGCGACTCGCCTGCGTGAGTGCCTTCACAGAGTAGAACGCGTTGGCAGCGGGTACAACGATGTTGGCCGCGCGCGTTTCCAATGTGCTACGGGTCGAAAAAGCCGAGCATAGCTGCAAACAATAGTTGGGACAATGCGCGGCCCTTATAGGCGCCACCTTCTGAAGGCTCGGAAAGAAGCGCTCCTGTAGCTGGCCCTAGGTGCCGGCAAGATCGAAGAATTGTCCCATCTTGCGGAATTTTTCATACCGCGCCGCAAGCAATTCACGAACAGACTCGTTTGATAAGGCCATGAGCTGCCGGTCTAACACTTCATCCAACAAACGCGCCGCTGCCTCATGGTCGGCGTGCGCGCCTCCGTCGGGTTCGGGAACAATTTCGTCCACGATTCCCAGATCTTTTAAATCCTTCGCGGTAATTTTCATGGCCGCCGCCGCGGTTTCGGCTTTTGCCGCATCGCGCCAAATAATCGACGCGCAACCCTCCGGCGAAATCACCGAATAGAAGCTGTTCTCGAGGATATTGATTTTGTCGCCGACGGCAATCGCCAGCGCTCCGCCCGAGCCGCCTTCGCCCGTCACGGTCACGATGACTGGCACGGGCAGCCTCGCCATTTCGCGTAGATTCCTGGCGATGGCCTCGCCTTGTCCGCGCTCCTCGGCATCCATTCCAGGATAGGCGCCCTGGGTGTCCACGAAGGTGAGAACCGGCCGCCCGAATTTTGCCGCGAGTTGCATTACACGCAACGCCTTCCGGTAGCCCTCCGGCTTCGGCTGGCCGAAGTTGCGAGCCAGGCGTTGTTTCATGTCGCGTCCCTTTTGGTGGCCCACTACCGCGACGGGTCGGCCATGATATTTCGCCAGTCCCGCGACGATGGCCTTGTCGTCGGCGAAGCCGCGATCGCCGTGCAGCTCCATGAAGTCAGTAAACAGATAATGGACATAGTCCAGCGTGTACGGGCGCTGCTGATGTCGCGCGATTTGCGCGCGCTGCCAGGGACCCAGATGCGTGTAGAAGTCGCGGCGAAGCTCCGCGACTTGCTGGCGAATGCGTTCCAACTCCAGGTCCGCTTCCGCAGCACCCGACAGCCGCCGCAATTCCTCGACATCTTTCTCGAGATGCTCGATCACCTTCTGGCGTTCGGCCTGCTGCTTCTCCAGGTTGTCCTTTTCTTTTTCTTTCGTTCTCATGCTCCCACCGAAGCCACCGCATGCTCACCGCAGGCTTGCCGAATCGCTTCCACCAACTCCGTAGAAGGATTCACGCGCTGCTGGGACCGCATCACCGCCACCGAACCGTCCGGCCGGCACAGTTCAAACACCACCGGGCAGCTTCCCGGCGACTCCGCGATCAAGGCGTTCAATTGATCCATGGCCTGCTCGCTCAGCTTGCGCAGATCCAAACGCACCCGGAACTCGCCATTGGCCGGCCGGTCCGCAATATCCTGAAGCAGCCGCGCCTCTTGCAACGAAAGCCGCGTCCCAGCCTCTTCCACCTGAACGCGAACCTTCACGAGCAGCGGCTTGCCGGGCTTTAGGATTTGCTCCAAGCGCGCAAAACTTTCCGGAAACGCCAGCAGTTCCTGTATTCCCGTCATGTCCTGAATTGTAAAAATGGCCCAGCGCGCCCCCTTCCTTGAGCGCATCGGTCGGCTGCTCACAATCAGCGCCGCGATGGTAATTTCTTTTCCGTTGCGTTGCTGTTCGACTTGGTCGAGCGATATTACTTTTAAATCGGCCAGGCGCGAGGCGTATTTTGCCAGCGGGTGCCCGGAAACGTAAAACCCCAGCATGGCATACTCGCTCGCGAGCCGCTCTTCCTCGCTCCAGGGTTCTGCTTCCCGCAACTCGAAGGGGATGGGCGCCGGCGCCGCTGCGGCCATGAACAAGCCGTGCTGCCCGGACTCGCGCATCCGCGAAGCTAGCTGCAACGTGGCAAGAGCCTCGTCTGCCGACGCGAGCAGCGACTCACGCGGACCAAGCGAATCGAGCGCACCGGACTTGATCAAACTTTCAAAAACGCGCTTATTCAGAAAACGCGATTCGATGCGCTCGCAAAAATCGTAAAGCGCCTTGAACTCGCCCTGCGCCAGCCGCGAGTCACGGATGGCTTTGGCGGTGTTTTCGCCAACGTTTTTGATCGCCGCGAGGCCGAAGCGGATGGCTTCGCCCACGGGAGTGAAGTACAAATCACTTTCGTTTACGTCCGGCGGAAGGATCGAAATGCCCATTCCGCGAGCTTCGTTGATGTACTTCACCACTTTGTCGGTGTTGCCGGCTTCAGAGGTCAGCAGGGCGGCCATGAATTCCACCGGGTAATGCGTTTTTAGATAGGCCGTTTGATACGCGAGAAGCGCATAGGCGCAGGAGTGCGACTTGTTGAAGCCGTAGCCGGCAAATTCTTCCATCAGGTTGAAAATCTTCTCCGCTTTCTTTTCGGGAATCTTGTTCGCCGCGCATCCCGCCATGAATTTCGCGCGTTGTGCCGCCATCTCTTCTTTTTTCTTCTTGCCCATCGCTCGACGGAGAATGTCCGCTTCGCCCAGCGAGAAACTCGCCAGGCGGTTGGCAATCTGCATCACCTGTTCCTGATAAAGGATGACTCCGTAGGTTTCCTCCAGAATGTCTTTCAATTGCGGAAGTTCGTAAGTGACTTTTGTCTTGCCGTGTTTGCGATTGATAAAATCATCGATCATGCCGCCCTGGATGGGCCCAGGACGATAGAGGGCGTTCAACGCGGTAAGATCTTCGACGCGCGTGGGCTGGTAGCGGCGGAGAATGTCACGCATGCCGTGCGACTCAAACTGAAAAATCGCGGTGGTGTCGCCGCGGCCAAAGAGCTTGTAGGTTTCCTCGTCGTCGAGCGCCAGGTTATCGATGTCGATTTTCACACCGCGATTTTGCTCGACCATGCGCACGGCATCGTGCAACACCGTGAGGGTGGTCAGCCCGAGAAAGTCCATCTTTAGCAAGCCGATGCGCTCGAGCGCGTTCATGTCATACTGCGTGGTGATTTCATCTTTGTTCGACTTGTAGAGGGGCACGACCTCTGTAAGCGGCTGCGGCGAGATCACCACGCCCGCCGCATGCGTCGAGGCGTGGCGCGACAATCCTTCCAGCCGCAGCGCGACCGCCATCAGCTCTTTCAGGTTTTCGTCGGAATTGACCGCAGCCTTGAGCTGCGGCGCCTGTTCCAGCGCGTCTTTCAGTTCAATCCCCAGCGTATTGGGAATCAACTTGGCGAGCCGGTCTACTTCGCCATAGGGAATGTTCATGGCGCGGCCCACGTCCTTCACCGCCGCTTTTGCCGCCATGGTTCCAAACGTGATGATCTGCGCCACGTTTTCGCGGCCATATTTCTGCGTCACGTAATCGATCAATTCGCCGCGCCGCCGCATGCAAAAATCAATGTCGATGTCCGGCATGGACACGCGCTCGGGATTCAGGAAGCGCTCGAAAAGCAGGTTGTATTGCAGGGGGTCGACGTCGGTGATGCGCAGCGCGTAACTGACCAAGCTCCCGGCCGCCGATCCGCGTCCTGGGCCCACGGGCACGCCTTGCGCTCGCGCATAATGAATGAAATCCCAAACAATCAAGAAGTAGCCTTCGTAGCGCATCTTCTTGATCATTTCGATTTCCGCGGTCAGCCGGCCCTCGTACTCTGAAAGCGGATTCCGCAGGAAACCTTGCTTAGCCAGGCCTTCCAGATGCGGAAGGCGCGCCGCGAAGCCTTCGCGCACCACCTTCTCAAAATAGCTTGCCGAGTCATATCCCTTCGGAACTTGAAATTCCGGGAACGGATTCGAAATGCGCTCGATCTTCACGTTGCAGCGAGCGGCGATGTCCACCGTGCGGCTCAGCACGTCCGGAATCTCGCCAAAAATCTTGGCCATTTCCACGGCGCTCTTGAAATAGAACTGGTCGGTCGCGAATTTCATGCGGTTCGCGTCGCCCATGGTCTTCCCGGTTTGGATGCAAAGAAGGACTTCCTGGGCGTGCGCGTCTTCATGATGCAGGTAATGGCAATCGTTCGTGGCCACCAGCGGGATGCCGGTTTCTTTCGAGAGACGAACCAGCTCCGGATTTACGCGTTTCTCGAGGTCGATGCCCTGGTCCTGAATTTCGAGGAAGAAATTATTTTTGCCAAAAATGTCTCGCAAGCGGTACGCGTTTTCGCGCGCTTGCTCGTATTTCTGCTCGGCCACCGCCTCGGTGACCGCGCCGCGAAGGCAAGCAGAAAGAGCGATCAGCCCTTTGCCGTGTTTTGCGAGCAGTTCGTAGTCAATGCGGGGCTTGTAGTAGAAGCCTTCGAGGAAACCGGCAGAAACCAGCTTGATTAAATTGTGGTAGCCCTCCGGCGTCTCGCACAGCAGTACCAAGTGGTTGGTGCCGCGCATTCCGGCTTCGAGTTCCGCTTTTTCCGGCCCGCTGCTGCCGTTTGTTTTATCCCCGCGGTCGTGGCGGCTGCCTTTGGCGACGTAAACCTCACAGCCGATGATCGGCTTGACGTCCCTCTTGCTCGCTTCGTAGAAGAAATTGGCCGCCGCAAACAGATTGCCGTGATCCGTGATGGCCACCGCGGGCATCTTCTGGCGCGAGGCCTCGTCGAGCAGTTCAGACGTTTCGCAGGCCCCGTCGAGCAGGCTGTAATCCGTGTGTACGTGCAGATGTACGAACTGCGGTTGCCCCATACAGAGATTCTAAAACTCCCTCCGGAGATTTGCATTACGCAATGTGAGTTTCCCACAGGCTTCGAAAACCAGGATCTGCGGGTGTTTGGCCTCAGCGATGATGGTTCCTTTTGGCAGGGCTCCCGTGCCGGGCCTGAGCCTTTGCTGCGCTGCGCCTAGCCGCGGACCTTGCAGGCGACACCTTTGCCTTTGCATCGTGTTTCATCTCCGCTTTCGGTGTGGCCTGCTTATGGCCCGCAGACGCGCCTCCCGCTGCGGCATGCGCCTTGGCAGCGCCCTTCGGTGGCTTCTTCTCTCTTTCTTTCTTTTTGGGTGGTTCTTTAATCCCGCTCAGCCTGCGGAGGATTTTCTCGCGCTCCTCGGGCGTCTTACCGCGACCGGTGAGCTGCATGGCAAAGACCTGTTCGACAATCTGCTCAAATTTCGGGCCTCGGGCCATTCCTAGCGCTTCCAGTTCATTTCCGACCTGCGTCAATCCGCTGCGAATGGGCCGCCACTTGTGCAGGTAGGCGCGGATTTTTGAGAGCGCACTGCTGTTGTTGGACTCGGCCAGCAAATAGGCCATTTGTTCCTGTGGAAGCTTCTCGAGAAAGTGGTAGGCGTCAATCGGCGCCTGCATCTTCTTCCCCACTAACTCTTTCTGCGCTGCGAGCGCCTTTTCTTCAAACGTCAAAACGGATTCAAGTTCTGCGGCGCGGAAGCCCGCCTTTGCAAGCACGCCCGACAATTCGCGATCCTTCAGACGTCCCAGGATAGCCAGCAGCATGGGCGTGGCGAGTCGCGGGCGAAATCCGGCAGTGAACAAATCCTCGCGCACCTTCACCAACCGGTTGATGGCGTCATAATCCGGATGCTTTTTGGCAAGGAGGGGATTGATTACCTCCAGCAACTTGACCTCTTCCCAGGCCTTGAGCACCACCGTGGGGCGTTCCTCGCGCGCAACGGCCTGCAGTTCGCTGCCGGCGTCCTCCTGCTCGATGGAGTGATGCAAGTTGCGCTCGATGGCCAGGTCGAACCACTCCTGCGTACGCTGCTCGACCTTAAAGCCCATACGTGCCGCAAACCGCAGCAGGCGCAACAGACGCACCGGCTGATTGGTGAAACTGTGGATGCTTAGCGCCCGCACTTCCGCGCGCTCGATGTCGGACAGCCCGTTCGTGGGGTCCAAGAGCAACCCGCGAGATGCAGGATTTAGCGAAATAGCAATGGCATTCAACGAAAAATCGCGGCGCCGCAAGTCCTCCATGATCGTGGACCAGCGGATTTCCGGGCGTGTTCCCGGCCGCACGTAATAATCGTCGCGCGCCGCAGAAAGACTGCCTTCGCAATCGCCGGCAAACAAGACTTCGACGTGACGGTATTTCTCATCTTCGAGGAGGACTTTTGCGCCGCCTTTCTCGAGCTCGCGGGCGATGCGCGACGGATTCCCCTCCACGGTAAAATCGAGATCGCGCAACGAAGCCCCGGTGATCAGGTCCCTTACCGTCCCGCCCGTAAGGTACACATTGAAGCCTAGCGCCGCAGAGAGCTCCTGCACGCGCAGCATCGCGGCCCGCTGCTCGGGTGAGAGCCGGCTTTCCAGCAAAAACATGTAATCAGGCATTGCGCTCCTTCTGCTTCAGGGCGTCCGCGTTCGAGGTCGCGGAGCCACCCGCAATGAGCTCCTTCGAACCGCCGCGTTATGCACGCGGGTGATGCGCTTTGTAAATCTGTTTCAACCGCTCTTCCACGACGTGCGTATAAATTTGCGTCGTGGAAATGTCCGCATGGCCCAGCATCAATTGCACCGACCGCAGGTCCGCGCCGCGCTCCAGCAAATGCGTGGCAAAACTGTGCCGCAGCATGTGCGGCGTGAGCGCCACGCGCAACCCCGCACGCCGCCCGTAAGAGGAAAGAATCTTCCACACACCCACGCGGCTAAGTCGGCCGCCGCGGCGATTCACGAACAGCGTAGGGCTGCTCGTGGCCTTGCCAAGCAGCTTAGGTCGCGCGTCGCGCAGATACCGTTCCACCATGCCCAGGGCCTTTTTCCCGATGGGCACGATCCGCTCCTTGTCGCCTTTGCCGATACAGCGCACACAACCTACTTTGGTGTCAAGATCGCTAACGCGCAAGCCAACCAGCTCCGATACGCGCAAGCCCGCCGAATACAGCACTTCCACCATGGCGCGGTCACGCAAGCCGAACGGCGTTTTCGCGTCCGGCTGAGCCAGCAGACGTTCCACTTCTTCCAGCCGAAGATACCCAGGCAAGGACCGGCGGATCTTGGGCGATTCCAGATTCACGGAAGGATCCGCGGGAATCAGTTCCTGAATCTGCGCGAAGCGTAAGAAATTTCGCAAAGACACGAGGTGCCGCGCCACGCTTTTACTTTCAAGCCGCTGACGGTAAAGCCCGGCCAGAAAATCCACCAAATCGTCACGGCTGACCGCCTGAAGGGAGAGCTTGCGCTTCTGCGCAAACTCACTGAATTTCATCAGGTCTCGTCGGTAGGCGGAGACCGTGTTCGCCGACAGCCCTCTTTCGACCCGGATGTGGGTCAAAAACGACGAGATGGCAGCCGCTACCTCCATCAGGCCTCCGCGTAGCTGCCTTCGCCGCCCGGGGCGCGGCGCCGAACCGCAATTCCGTAGACTTCCTCAATCTCATGGCAGCGGAAAATCCACGCGAGCGCAAGGTAGAGCACTGTTGCGCCGCTGATCAAAACCGCAAATACAGCCAACTGAACGAGGAAGCGGGAGTGTATGGTGAATGCCGTGTAGCGATTCCCAAACCAGCAGGCCACGCCCATGATGCCGGCGCACAACGAAATCTTCGCGAAAGAGCGCATGACCTGCATCATTCCCATCGAACCGTAGCGCGCGCGGAAAATAAAGAGCAGCGAAAAAAAGTCAAAGAACGTCGCGAGCGCCGTGGCCAAAGCCGGCCCGCCATTTTGCACGCGCCGGAAGAATACTTCGAGGAAAAGGATGTTCAGCACGATATTGATGACCAGCGAGATGGAAGCGACGACCACCGGCGTCTTCGTATCCTTTGCGGAGTAAAATGCCGGCACGACCAACTTCACCGTCGCCAACGCGGGCAAGCCGATGGCGTAATAGAGCAACGCGCGCGCCGTTAATCGGGTGGATTCGGCGTCGAAATGCCCGTGCTGGAACAGCACGCGGATGATCGGCTCGCGAAGCACCATCAACCCCAATGCTGCCGGAATGGTGATGAACGCCACAATGCGCACCGAGAAAGAGAGCGTTTTCTTCAGTGATTCATAATCCTTTACCGCCGCCTGGTGCGACATCATCGGAAGAATGGCCGTAGCGACGGCAATGGCGTACCCGCCCAACACCAGCTCCATCACGCGGTCGGCAACATATAGCGCCGCGAGACTTCCTGCAGGCATGGTCGCCGCGGTAGCAAACTTAGTGTCGATCAGGAGATTGATCTGGCCAATGCCGATTCCGAAAAGCCGGGGGAGCATCAAGCGCGACACTTCGCGAATGGCCGGATGTGAAAACGAGATGCCGAAGTTGAAGTTCATGCCTTTGCGCACCAAGGCCGGAACCTGAATGAGAAATTGCAGGACCCCCCCTGCTAGAACTCCTACTGCCAAAGACGTGGCTGCATCCTTGAAGTGATGCCAGACGATCCCCACCGAGAAAAGGATGGTGGCCACGTTCAGCATGACTGGTGTTGCTGCGGGCAAACCAAAGATATGGAAGCAGTTAAGGATTCCCATGGCCAGCGCGGCCAGGGCGATGAAAAACAAATAGGGGAAGAGAATGCGGTTCAAGGCTACGGCCTCGTCGCGAGCCACGTTGGCCCCGGAAAACAGTTGCACGACGGCGGGCGAGAAAACCATTCCGAGGACGCTGATGACGGCCGCAACCAGGGCCAGGGTCCAAAACAAGCGGTTGGCGAAGTCCCAGACATCTTCCGGGCTTTTCTCCTGCATATAGCCGGAAAAGACCGGAATGAAGGAGGCGGTCATGGAGCCTTCCGCCACCAGCCTGCGAAACAGGTTCGGAATGCGGTACGCTAGGACGTAGGCATCGGCGGAAAGCGTGGTTCCCAGGAGCAAAGTGATGCGCTGGTCGCGCACGTAGCCGAGGACGCGGCTTACGACAGTGACCAAAGAGATGATCGAGGCCGATTTTAGGATATGCTTTTTATCGGTCAAGCGGCGGCGCTCCCGCGACCCCTAACCCCAATGAAAACAACAACTTGACAGAGAAAGCTTGCTTAACATAACATACATTCGCCTGATTAGCAAATTTGCGACTTGCCACCCGGAGATTTGCCGGTCTTGAAGACGAAAGCCCCAGCCTCGACGCACAAGAAAGTTGTTCTTGTGCTCGCCGACAGGAAGTCCCTGCGCGGATACTTGAATCCTGCCCGCCTCGGCCAGCTTGATCCCATCGATGTGCTTACCCCTGACGGGGAGCATGTGCAATTCCCCGTCGCCAAAGTCCGTTCCATTTTTTTCGTGCGTGAGTTTTCCGATGAGTTTCTGCCGCAGCGCAAAGCTTTTCTGAGCCGCCCCAAGCTCGATGGTTTATGGGTGAAGCTGAGATTCCATGATGGCGAAACGCTCGAGGGGGTCATTCCCAACGACTTGTTATCGCTGCTTGACAACGGTCTCCAGATCACGCCTCCAGACCTGAATTCCTCCACGGATCGCATCTTCGTGCCGCGCGCTGCGCTTGCCGAGGTGACCGTGCTCGGCGTCGTTGGCATCGCTCGACGCAAACCCGCGGCCGCGGCCGCCGCTCAGCCTCGCCTTTTCAACGAATAAGCTTCTCGCGGCGCGTCCCGTCGACTTTCTTTGTGTCCCGCGTCTTTCTTCAACTTTTGAACCTTGAACTCTTAAACTTCTTTGCTTCCCTGGGTCCCTTTGCGGACTCTGCATCTCTAGGTTATCTTTGATTTTTCTTTTCCCTGAACTCTTGAACCTTGAACTCATGCTTGTCCTTGCCGGAGGAGCGCCTTTTATGAAACTTGCCGAGCTCGCGCAAAAGCTGAATTGCCGCCTTGAAGGCCCAGCGGAACTGGAAATTTCCGGCGTTGCCGGCATGGAGCACGCCGAGCCGGGCCAGCTAACTTTTCTGGCGAATCGCAAATATTTCGCGCTGCTCAAGACGACTCGCGCCTCCGCGATCCTAGTCGAAGAAGGCGTGTCCATCGAACGCGACAAGTCCCTGCCGCCCATCGCCGCTTTGCGCTCGGCCAATCCTTATCTCGCGTTCGCGCGCGCCCTCGAACTCTTCTACGACGCGCCAACGTACGCCCCTGGGGTTCACCCGACGGCCATCATCGCGAAAAGCGCCAAAATCGGCGAACGTGCGCATGTCGGACCGTACTGCTACGTCGACGAGGACACCCTAATCGGGCGCAACGCGGTTCTGCACAGCTTTGTAGCCATCTACCGCGGAGCCCGCATCGGCGATGACTTCTTTGCTCACGCACACTCGGTCGTGCGCGAGCACAGCCGGATCGGCAACCGGGTGATCCTGCAAAACGGCGTGATCATCGGAGGCGATGGACTGGGTTTCGCCAAGCAAAACAACGGCAGTTGGTACAAGATGGTACAGTCTGGCCCTGCGGTGCTTGAAGATGATGTGGAAGTGCAAGCCAATGCCTGCGTAGACCGCGCCACGGTCGGTGAGACTCGCATCGGACGCGGAACTAAGCTTGATGACCTCGTGCTGGTCGGCCACGCTTCACAAGTAGGCTCGAACACCATGCTCTGCGGTCAGGTAGGTCTGGCAGGTTCGACGAAAATCGGGAACAATTGTATTCTCGCCGGACAAGTGGGCACCGCCGGCCATCTCACTGTGGGTGACGGCACGGTGATCACGGCGCAGAGCGGCGTGCCCAACGACGTCCCGGCGAACGCTTTCTATTCCGGTTATCCCGCAGTCGAAAATCGCCAATGGCTCAAAATGATGGCCGCGCTCAATCAGCTTCCGGAATTGCAAAAACGTGTCCGTGAGCTCGAATCGCAGCTCGGCCGCCTCAGGGCCCGCTGAGCTTGGGAATTTCGGACCCGAGCGGACGATTGCCAGTCCACTGACTCAACCTCAGAGAATTCGTTTCGGCGGCAAAGGTCCCGCGAATTTTTTAGTGGGCGTTTGCGGCGGGAATGGCAAGAAATGCGATGGCGGCATTTGGCAAATGGAATTCGTACTCGCCCTTGGAGTTCGGCCGAATTTCCTCGGATGGCCGCGGCGCGATTCGCGCTTGGCGGTCAAATTGCTCTCCGCCGTATGTTACTTCGGAAGCCAGGGATTCCAGCTTCGGAGCCCTCAGCAGGAGCAGCCTCGCGGCGCCTGCGTGCCCCGGCACGCGCACCAGGACGGGGCCCGAAGCGGCAAGGTCTTTGTTGAGAACCGCGACATGGATGGCGCAATCGGCGCATGCAGTTGTCGCATAAGCGCGAATATTCGATGCGCTCTCAACCGTCGCAGGCAAGAGAAATTCGCCCGAAGCGTTTTTTGCGAATGCGTACATCGCGTAATACAGCGGTTCGGCAATGTTTTCGTATCGCGGGCCGCCGGCCTCTTCCGTTTTGTAGGTATCCACTGGATTGTACCAGGCGCCGCCGGGGCGATAGCCGATGTGAAAATTCAGCCCGGAAAATCCGTCCTCCGCTGCGGAAAACAGCCAGTCAAGCCCCCACGGCGCGGACGCGAAGGAATTGCTCACGCCGGGCATACCGCCGCAGGCAGCCGAATTCGTCTCGGCGAGCGCAACCGGCAAATTGCGTTGACGCCCTGCGGCGACCCACGTCTTTGCGGCTTCGTTAAAATGGGAAACGAGCTCCGGAGCGAGAAGTTCTCCGGTTGTAACCGTGTTCCCTCGGCACGTGGTTCGCGGATAAGCATGCACGGTGACCAGCTTGACGGTGGAAGGGCCGACTCCATCCAGGAACGCGGCAAGATCGTTGGCGTTCCGCCAGGCGGAGCATACCGCCGGGCCAACGAGCGCGTATTTTCGGGCGACGGGGTCTTTCTGAAAACTTTCGGCGTAGGCGCGGAAATCTTTCGCGAGGTCCGCCGGGGAGTAGCTCTCCGGCCGCCGGCCCGCCCGAGCGAAATGGTCGGGCTCATTGCCGATTTCGAGCCCGAGAATTTCCTCGGGCGCGATCTCCTTCGCCATGGCCTTCACTTCGTCAACCGCCCAAGACGCAGAGTTCTGCTTTAGGTTCATGCCGACGATGAGGCGCCATCCGGAACTTTTTGCGGCTTGCGAATAGAGGCGGAAGTCCTCGGTAGTGATTTCGCCTTTGCACCAATCGGGATGCGGAGCGGACGCCGGCTTCCAGCAGGTGTTGTCCTGGCTGTTCCCGCCGAGCCGCAGGACGCCAGGCCCGAGGTTGCGAAGAAATTGAAAAAAGATTTCGTTCGGCTCGCCGCCTCGGCCGAGCGCGTATTGAGGAACGCGCGCGGGCGCGGCGAGTTGCGGTGCTGGGCCCTGTTTTGCGGCGCCCGGTTTCGCGAACGGTGCGACCCCCTGCCCGGCGGCGGAAACTTCCAGGCTGATTCCGACAAAGTCCTCCGGGATCTGCACGCCCAGTTTTCCTGTTTCGACGGAAATGGAAGCAAGAGGAGGCTTTTGCGCCCAGGCACTGGGCGCAAAAGTCCCGGATGCGGCAAGCGCAGCGGAAACTGCTAAGGAAACCGCGAAGAGACAAACGCAAAGGTTTTTCATTGGGAACGCAGCCGCTGGCGCATTTTCTTGGTATATCACTGCAAGGTGCGCGTCAAGCCCGGTACGGCTTCCTGTACTACTCGATGGGGTAAACAAACGGCTTTTTTTCGCAGCCCTCTTCTATTTTGGATTTTTACCGGCAGTAGCTGGCCGTTGGTCGGGCGGCAGCGCGGCAGCCATGGCGTCGTGCACAACTTTGTTCAAGATGTCGCGCTCCTCGAAGGTGTATTTCGACGCGTCGATGGGCTCCAAGAACTCTACCACGATTTCTCCTGGATGAATCACCAGCGAGCGTTTCTCCATGATGCGATGCGCGCCGGAACAAGCCATGGGCACGATAGGCACACCTGCTTTGATGGCCATGACCACTGCGCCTTTCTTGAATTCTTGCAGACGCCCGTCAGGGCTGCGCGTGCCCTCGGGATAGATCAAAAACGATTGCCCCGCCTTTATCGCTGCGGTGGCTTTCTCCACGCTGGCAATGGCTGACTCGCGGTCGCTGCGGTTGACCGGGATGAACCGCGCCGCCTGGAATGCCTGCCCCACAATTGGCCACTTAAACAGGGACTCTTTCAGAAGGACAGCCACGCGGCGGGGTATCGCGCTGATAATGGCCGGGGGATCCGCGGCGCTGGTATGATTTGCGGCAAACAAGCAAACTCCCTCAGGAATGCGTTCGACGCCTCTCACTCGCACGCGCACTCCGACGGCGCGGACGAAAAACATCACTCCCTTGACTCCCGCCCAATACAGAGGACCGGGATTCTTCGTGATCACCGTGTAGAGGATCACCGGCGGCCCGACCAGCAGGATATACAGAGACAAAAAGATCGCGACGAAAAGTGTTCGGAGCATAAGGAGGCTAATGCCCATTGGCGGACGCCGTCTCGCCTCGCAGCAACCCCTCCCTGATGTTGCGCGCTTTTCCGCCAGCCTCCGGATCCTCAAAGACCGCGTAAACAGTCTCCTTCATCTCCCCAACAGGAAACTCCATTGAAATTTCTTTTTCCTCTCGGCGGACCTTCAGCTTCAGCATGTCTCCCGGCTTTTGTTCATAGATCCAACGCCCGATGCGGCGGGGCGGCTCTCCGCCGTTCCACGCGACGATAACGTCCCCCACACGAAGCCCGGCTTGCGCGGCCAGGCCGTCGGGGTCCACGGACTTCACCGCCAACGCGCCGCTGGGATCGCGTTCCGCCGAAAAACCCAGTGTGGCGCGCCGCTGCTCGGTGGCCTGCAGTTTCAGCCCTGCGAGGCCCAGGATTTGTTGATACGGAAAAGGTTCGCTACCCGCCACGTATTTCTGGAAAAACTCCTCGAACGAGCTTCCAGCAACCTTCTCGGCTTCCAAGCGCACGTCCAGACTGTCCCGATAAAATTTTCCCTGCTTGGCAAAATCCTGATTCATCGAGCGCAGCACATCGTCCAGGCTCTTTGCGTTGTTCGTGCGATCGCGGATCAGAATGTCCAGCAAGTCTCCCAGCACCTGCCCCTTGGTGTAATACGACACGCTGACTTCCGGTTGATTGTAGAGCGGGTATTTTTCCAGCCAGGCATCGAGGCTGGATTGCTCCGCGCTTTGCCAGCGGTTTGCTGGCCGGCCTTCGAGTTCGGTGATCTGCTCGCTCAGGTCGTCATAAAAGTGGTCCTTGTTCCAGATACCGGTGCGAACGAGCGTGTAGGAGCCATACGTGCTCGTCACGCCTTCGGCGAACCACAGCGCTCGTGTGTACTGCTCCTTGGTGTAGTCCACCGGCTCGAGCGACGCTGGGCGGATGCGCTTCACATTCCACAAGTGAAAAAATTCATGTGCCGCCACACTTGCCAGATACTCGTCTGACGAGACGCCGATGGCCGTCGAAAACGAATGCTCCATGCCCCCGCCGCCAGCGCCTTTTCCAATGTGCAGCAGGAACATGTAATGATCGAAAGGCGCGCCGTCCATGAGCTTGATTTCATACTCGCAAATTTTCTTCAAATCCTCTTCAATAAGCTTCCGCCTCCATTTTTCCCCGTGGACAACAACGGTTACGCGGGGCAACGCTCCGGGCAAATCAAACTCTTGAAACTTACCGATTTCCATTGGACTGTCCGCAAACGTGCCATAGCTCGGGCTCTCGGCAGAACAGGCACTATGGGGGCCAGAGTGCGCGCAAATTATCCTAGCCGCCGACTGGATGCGCCAATCCGACGCGATTTCATTCAACGGAACAGATACCGCTTCCGCTTGTCGGTCTGGAACATAAAACAGAATCATCGCCGGATTGATGAATGCATGTTCACTGTTCAGTTGCGTCCCAAATGGTCCGACTTCATCCCAATACGTGGCGTAGCGAACCGTAACCGTCCCATTCCCGTCGATCCGCCAGGTCTGCTTGTCAAGTTTTTCGATCGGAGCTTTCTCGGCCCCAACAAATGCTTCCACTTGCTGGAGGTGCGCGCTGAAATCGCGAATTTGATACAGCGCGTTCCAAGCTGCCATCTGCACGGTGACTTCGCCCTTTACCTCGGGAATGGTCATCGTCACGTGGAATAGATGCTGTTCAGGATGTTCGAGTGAGACGGTGTACTGAATGGTGGCTTTGCCGGCCGAGCCCAATGCCAGCAGGGCCAAAAAACAAAGGAGGAATGGAGTTCGAAGCCGTTTCCAGGCAGGAAGGAGGTTCACCGGGCCTTGGCCTCACTTGGAACTTGCCCGGTCGCACTGAGCTTCTTCAGCAGTTTTTCGCACAATCCGTCAAAGCTGCCATTCGACATGATGAGTAGCAAGTCGCCCGCTTTCGCCGCCCCCGCCAGATGCTCCGCAATCGCATCCGAACTGGGAAATACGCGAGCATCTTTTCCAAGCTGGCGAACATCCGCGGCAACCGCCTCTGGGTCCATGCGATTATCATCGCCCAACTGCTGCGCCCGGTACACCCCGCCGAGAATGATGCGATCGCCCAGTGCGAGCGCCTTCGGCAAGGCTTCCTGAAACACTTTGCGGCGCATGGAATTCGAGCGCGGCTCGAGAATCGCCCACAACCGCCGCCCGGGCCAGCGCGTTCGCGCCGCTTCGATCGTGGCTTTCACGGCGGTAGGGTGATGCGCGAAGTCATCGACCACCAGCACGCCGCCAATCTCGCCCTTGACGTCCATGCGCCGCTTCACGCTGCGGAAAGTCTCGAGCGCCTCGGCAACTTGCTTTCGGCTGATTCCCCGCCCATGTGCCACGGCCATTGCCGCCATGGCGTTCAGCGCGTTGTGTTTCCCAGTTGCTGTCAGCGAGAACTCGCCAAACGGTCTTCCGCGATGCTCGACACGAAAACGCATCCGCTCACCTTCGACAACGAATTCTTTAGCCACCCAGTCATTCGCAGTGCCAAATCCATAGGATTCCACCACACAGAACGCTTTTTCTGCCGCGCGGCGCAACGCCGGCCCCGATTCCTCCGTGTCGCCCCAAATCACCACTTTTCCTCGCCGCGGCACGAGGTTCACCAAACGGCGAAAGGCCAGTTGATAGGTCTCAAAATCCGGGTAAATGTCTGCGTGATCGTACTCCAGCGACGTCACGATCAAATCATCGGGATGATAATGAAAAAATTTCGGCCCGCGATCCCAAAACGCGGTCTCGTACTCGTCGCCCTCGAGAATAAATTCTTCTCCGCCGCCGAGCCCGTAGCTCTTTCCGAAATTTTCCGCAACGCCCCCCACCAAAAAGTTTGGCTGCTTCCCTGCCGTTTGAAAAATCCACGCCAGCATCGCGGTGGTCGTGGTCTTGCCATGCGTGCCGCTTACCACAATCGAGTGCTTTCCCGGCAGAAACACTTCTTCCAGCATCTCGGGCAGAGAACGATAGGGTATGCGCCGGTCCAACACCTCTTCCAGTTCCGGATTGCCTCGCGCGATGACGTTTCCGATGACCGCCAGGTCGGGCGCCGGTTGCAAATGAGCTGCATCGAACGAGTGATAAAACGAAATTCCCAGGCTCTCGAGCAATGTCGAGGCCGGCGGATAAACTCCTGAATCCGACCCCGTCACCTGAAAGCCGTGCTCGCGCAACATTCCCGCCAGCGGGGCCATCGCCGAGCCGCCGATTCCAATCACATGAACGTGCTTCGTTTCTGTCACGTTGTCACCGCCGGTTCCAGGAATTCCAGTGTTCCCTCGCCTTCCGCATCCAGCCGCGCTTTGATGCCCAGCGGGATCGTCAACATAGGCTGTGTCGTGTGCCCCACCGGAGCGCCGTAGACGATGGGAATCCCCAACGGCCGCAAGATGCGCGCGCAAACTTCCTTTACGGTTGGCGCTCCCGCCGCCGCGGGGCTGTCCGGGAATTCTCCCAGCACGATTCCCCTTACGCCCTCAAATTTTCCTGCCTGCTTCAAGTGCATGAGCACGCGATCCACCTGGTACGGCTTCATCCCTCGGTCCTCGAGAATGAGAATGGAATCTTTTGTATCCAGTTCCCACGGTGTTCCAATCGTAGCCTCGACCAATGTCATGGCCCCACCCAAAACTTGCCCCATGGCCTGCCCTGTCAGCACCGCTTCTCCCTTTAGACGCAGCTTCCAGCCTGCTTCCGCTTTTCCAATCGCCTGAAGGAAGGAGTTCTCATCATAGCCTCTCACCGCGCCAGCTCCTGCATTGATTCCCGCAGCCACCATTGGCCCGTAGAAGGTTACCCAGCGGCATTTCTGCCAAAGATAAATCTGCAGCGTAGTCAAATCGCTGAATCCGATCACGCTTTTGGCTCTGCCCAGGTTCTTTTCGAGATCGAACTCCAGCAAATAATTCGACCCGTAGCCCCCACGCAGCGCCACCAGCCCGTCGATCTCCGCTGACTGGATGCCGGAAACAAATCCGGTCATGCGCTCGAGCGCTGCTCCTGCAAAATAGCCTTCGGATTTGCTGTTTTGATTTGCAACCACTTGGAAACCCTTGCGCTTCAGTTCTGCGAGCCCGGCGATCATTTCCACCGAATCTGCCGGCGACGCCGGAGCAAACACCGCCAGGCGGGAACCTTTCGTCAGCGCTTTCGGTTTTCGCGGAGTCCCGTTGCCCACATTCATTCGCGACTACCCTCGACCGGCATCACCTCGGTGATCACTCCCTGGCGGTTGAGCTGCGAAACAATCTTTTCCTGCTGGCTGTGGCTGACCACGGACTCGAATTCCACAATCGACTTTCCTCCCGCCATGGATACGCGAAAATGCTGCATCGGTGCCTTTAATTCGTTCAGCAAGCGTTGTACTTCTGTGGCGACGCTCTCGGCATGGCTGGTGGTGACGCGAAAGGCCATGGGACGGTACTTCAAATCAAATCGCTGCGCCACCCATCCCAGGCAAACCAGCCCAAAAAGCACGAGCGCGGTCGAATATGTTGCCACGGCGAAAAGCCCGCCCCCGGCAGCCATGCCGATGGCCGCTTCCACAAAAATGGTGGCGGCGGTGGTCATGCCCACTCGCCCGCCCGCCTCTTTCAGAATCGCTCCCGCGCCCAGGAAACCAATGCCCTGAACGATATTCGAAGCGATGCGCGTGCTCCCGGTATCGCCGAACAGCCGCGCGATCTCACCGGAGAGTATCGTGAACAGCGCTGTGGCCATGCATACAAAAAGGCTCGTTCGCATGCCAGCCGGGCGGCGCCGCAGGTCGCGCTCGATGCCGATGATAGCGCCAAGCACCGCGGCAATGGTCAACCGCAAAAAAATGTCGCGAAGAGATAGCATGGCTCCGGCGCTCGAGCGCGCCTGTGTGTGATTTTATCCGCCTACAATTTGAATTGCGTCAATTTTGAGAAGTGCCGTGCTCTGGCGTGTATCTCGCTAGGCTTCAAGTGCCGCAGCCGGTCCAACCCGAATTTTTCCACCGCGAAGCTTCCCAGCACCGATCCGTAGACCATCGCCCGCCGCAGCGACGCGTCGCTCGTGCTTTTGCTTCCCGCAAGATATCCCATAAATCCGCCGGCGAAGCTGTCACCCGCTCCCGTAGGATCGTGCGGCTCCTCCAGGGGAAACGCGGGTACGCAAAACACGCCGCGCTTGTCCACCATCATGGCGCCGTATTCGCCGCGTTTGACCACCAGGATGCTCGGCCCCATCTTGAAAATATGTTTCGCCGCGCGCAGTAGGTTGTGTTCGTTCGAAAGCTCGCGCGTTTCCGAATCGTTGATCATCAGAATGTCGACGTGCTTCAAGGTCTCCCGTAGCTCCGCATTGGTCCGTTCAATCCAATAATTCATCGTATCCATCGCCGCGAGCTTCGGCCTTTTCTTCACCTGATGCAGCACGTCGCGCTGCAGGTCTGGCGCGATATTCGCGAGAAAAACGTATTCTGAGCTGCGATATTTTTCGGGCAGCTTGGGCCGGAACTCTGCGAATACGTTCAGTTCGGTTGCGAGGGTCACGCGCTCATTTAAATTTTGCGAATAGCGGCCGGCCCAAAAAAACGTTTTCCCGCAGGCGCGCTCCAGCCCGTCGAGATTAATCGTCCGCCCGTGAAAAATCTGCGCGTCCACTTCCGTGAAGTCCTCCCCGACAATCCCCACCAGATTCACATGCGTGAAAAAACTGGCCGCCACGGCAAAATACGTGGCTGCTCCGCCAACGGCGCGGTCCACCTTCCCATAAGGGCTTTCCAACGCATCGAAGGCCACCGACCCAACGACCAGTAAGGACACATGTCGCTCCTAGGAAGCGTATTTGCCGAGGATTGCTGCTAGCCGTTTTTTGGTAGCAGCGGGAACGAGCTTCATATCGGTAACCAGCGAATGTTCGAGCGCCGCTCCGCATTTGCACGAACGCCCCACAGGCATCGCGCGTACCGCCGCGCGCAGCACTTTCTGCGCGTTTTCGGCATTCTGGTTCAACGTTGCGATGACCTCGGCCGCGGTCACCGATTCATGATCCGGGTGCCAGCAGTCGTAGTCCGTGATCATCGCGATGGTCGCATAACAAATCTCCGCTTCGCGTGCCAGCTTGGCCTCGGTCAAGTTGGTCATGCCAATCACGTCAAATCGCAATTGCCGGTTGACTTCCGCCTCGGCCAGCGTTGAAAACTGTGGCCCTTCAATGCAAATGTACGTGCCGCGCCGGTGCACTTTCACGGCTTCCTGCGCGCACGCGTCGGCCAGCACGCCCGATGATTGCCCGCATGTAGGATGCGCGAACGCCACGTGCGCCACAAGCCCAGCTCCAAAAAACGTCGACGCGCGATTCTTGGTCCGGTCGAAAAACTGGTCCGGGACGAGAAATTCTCCAGGCCGCAAATCCTCTTTCAACGAGCCCACCGCGCTCACCGAAATAATTCGCTCGACTCCCAACAACTTCATGGCGTAAATGTTCGCCCGGTAATTGATTTCGCTTGGCAAAATGCGGTGCCCCCGCCCATGCCGCGCCAGAAACGCCACGCGCTTACCCTCCAGTATTCCCAAGACGATGGCATCGGAAGGTTCCCCAAACGGCGTCTTCACGCGAATCTCTCGCGTTTTTGTCAGGCCGCCCATGGAGTAAAGCCCGCTGCCGCCGATGATGCCGATGCTTGCTAGTGCCCCGTTGGCTCTGCCCTTTCCCTTTCTTGCCTGCTTTGCCACCATGCTTCTCCGCTCCTTATCCCCCGAGTCCGCTGCGTCTCAAAATTTCATTCACCGCAGCAAACGGATCCTTTTTCCGCTCCGCCACTTCCTTGGCTAACTCCGTTAACCTTGCCTCGCCCGCCGCTCCGCCCAGCGCTCGCTCAAGCAACCGCGATTCGAGCAGTTCGACCAAGCGTTTCTTCCAATGGTCCACATGCTTGCGCTTCCGCTCGCCGCTCGCTTCAAAATGCTTTTCAAATTTCTTCACCGCACCGGCCAGCCCCTCGATTCCTTGGTTTTCCGTGGCCACTGTCCGAATCACCGGCGGCTGCCAGCCCTCCCGGGGCATCGCGAGCGAAAGCATCGCGAGCAATTGTTGCTCCAGCCGGTCCGCGCCTTCGCGATCCGCCTTGTTCAGCACAAAAATGTCGCCAATCTCCATCAACCCGGCTTTCATATTCTGAATGTCGTCGCCAAGACCCGGAACGAGCACGACGATCACGCAATCGGCCAGCCGCACGATGTCAATCTCATCCTGCCCCACACCGACCGTTTCGATGAGCACGTGTTTCTTGCCCGCAGCATCCAGCAGCAGCGCCACTTCGGCGGTCGCGCCCGCCAGCCCGCCAAGAAATCCCCGCGTAGCCATCGAGCGAATAAACGTGCCCGCATCGCCGGCGTGCCCCTGCATGCGAATGCGATCCCCAAGAATCGCTCCGCCGGAATACGGGCTCGTCGGGTCCACGGCAATCACACCTACTTGTTCCTGATGTTTGCGGTGAAACGCCGCCAGACGGTCCACCAACGTGCTCTTTCCCGTTCCCGGCGCGCCGGTCACGCCGGTTAGATACGCTTGGCCCGTATACGGGAAGAGCCGCCGCAACAACTCCTCTGCTTCCGGCGCGTGATTTTCGATGGCGGTGATCGCGCGAGATAGCGCGCGTATGTTGCCCGCGCGCACCTGTTCGGCCCATTGATCAACAGCCACTTTGGGCACGGTCATTCTTGTCCTATGGAGCTTTTCGGGGAGACGGAATGCACGCGCCTATTATTTCTTACCAAGGAGCTGTCGTGCAATTACCAGGCGTTGAATCTCGCTTGTGCCTTCGCCAATGGTGCACAGTTTCACGTCGCGATAGTACTTCTCCGCCGGATAGTCCTTGATGAATCCGTAGCCCCCGTGAATTTGCACGCAATCATTTGCCACGCGCACGGCCACTTCGCTCGCGAACAGTTTTGCCATGCTCGATTCCTTCGTAAACCGCGCGTCACTTTTGTCCGCAAGCCATGCGGCCTGATACACCAGCAGCCGCGCCGCCTCCACTTGCGTGGCCATGTCTGCCAGCTGGAATTGCACCGCCTGAAAGTCGCTGATGGTTTGCCCGAATTGTTTCCGCTGCTTCGCGTACTTTATCGCTGCTTCCAAAGCGCCTTCGGCCATTCCCAGCGCCAACGCCGCAATCGAAATCCGCCCGCCATCCAGGATTTTCAGGCTTCCCGTAAACCCTTCGCCTTCCGGCCCCAACAAATTCTCCTGGGGCACGTGGCAATCGCTGAAAGTGACTTCCGAAGTGTCGCTTGCGCGCATGCCCAGCTTGTTTTCCTTCTTTCCCGGCTTGAATCCCGGCATGCCCTTTTCCAAAATGAACGCGCTGATTCCGTGCGAGCCCTTCGATTTGTCGGTCACCGCCATGGCCACGCAATAGTCCGCGTAGTGGCCGTTTGTCGTGAACGTCTTCGCTCCGTTCAGCACCCAACACTTCCCGTTGCGCACCGCTGTTGTGCGCGTCCCGCCTGCGTCCGAGCCGGCCTCGGGCTCCGTCAGCGACCAAGCGCCAATCGCTTTCCCGGAAGCCAGCGGCACGAGATATTTCCTCTTCTGCGCTTCCGTTCCGAACTTGAAAATGTGATTCGAACACAACGAATTGTGCGCCGCTACGATGAGCCCCACCGAGCCGTCTACCCGCGCCAGTTCTTCAATCACGAGCGCATATTCGATGTAACCTAGGCCCGCGCCGCCGTATTCTTCCGGGAAGATCACTCCCAGCAACCCCATCTCTGCGAGCTTTGGCAGAATCTCGATCGGAAAGTGCGAAGCCTCGTCCCACTCCATCACGTGCGGGGCAATTTCCCCTTCCGCGAACTCCCGTACGCTTTTCCGCAGTTGCTGCTGGTCTTCGGTAAACGCGAATTCCACGACTCTTCCCCTTCGACTATGTATTGTTTCTATAGCTAGACTAAATTCTATTTATAGCACGATTCTCGGCCCGCTCCCGGCGAGTGCCGCGGCTTCGTTCCTCTGTTACACTTCGCACATGCGCCGCCGTCATTTTCTCACGCTTTCCGCCAACAGTCTCGGCGGCTTCCTGGTCTATTCTCTCGACCGCAAGGCTTCTCTGCTTTCCGCTCAGCACAAACCCATTCGCGTCCCACTTCGTTTCTTTACGGAAGCCGAAGCTCTTATCGTTGCCGCCGCAGCATCTCGAATCTTGCCTTCCGACGAATCCGGCCCCGGCGCTCGCGAAGCGGGCGTGGCCATTTTCATCGACCGCCAGCTCGCCGGCCCTTACGGCCGCGATCGCTTTCGCTACACTCAGCCGCCCTTTGAAGACGCCCCTCGCGAGCTTGGGTATCAGGGCAGCGCCACACCGCGGCAGATTTACCGGGACGGTTTGAAGGGCCTGCAAGGTTTTCATTTCCTCGCACCTGCCGCGCAAGACGAAGCCTTGCGCAAGATCGAGTCCACAATGTTTTTTTCTCTGCTTCGCCAAAACACGATCGAAGGCATGTTCTGTGATCCCCTGCATGGCGGAAACGCGGGCATGGTGGGCTGGCAGCTTATCGGCTTCCCGGGTCCGCGGATGAGCAACTTTGACGAAATCGAGAAGTATTACGGCAAGGCGTTTCGTCCCAAGCCCGTGAGTCTTCGTCAAGCCACAGGCTCAAAGGTTCGTCCCAGCGAGGACGAGCCGTGAAGACGCTTCCTGCGGTTGACGCCGTCATCGTCGGCGGCGGCTGGGCTGGCCTGCTCATGGCCAAAGAGCTTGCCCAGCGCACCTCGCTCAACATCGTCGTTCTCGAACGCGGCCCTTCCCGCCGGGCCTCCGATTATTCCACGGACATGGATGAACTGGACTACGCCATTCGTTTTCGCATGATGCAGGACCTCTCCAAAGAGACCGTCACGCTTCGCCACGATGCCGCGCGCCGCGCCCTTCCTCTTCGCCAGCACGGAGCCTTTCTGCCCGGTTCTGGCGTCGGCGGCTCTGGTGAGCATTGGAACGCTCAGGTTCCCCGCTTCCTTCCCGATTGTTTTGAGTTGCTCACGAAAACTTCGGAAAAGTACGGCGCCAACGCTCTGCCTGAAAGCCATGCCGTTCGCGATTGGGGCATCACCTACAACGAACTCGAGCCCTACTACACTCGCGTGGACAAGCTGCTGGGGACTTCGGGGCAGGCAGGCAACATCCGCGGCAAGCTGCTGGACGGCGGCAACATCTTCGAAGGCTGGCGCAGCGAAGCGTATCCCACGCCGCCCACAAAAATGCCCTACTTCTCCGTACTATTTCGCGACGCAGCAAAATCGCTCGGCTACCATCCTTATCCCGCCCCCTCCGCGAACATCAGCCAGACGTACACCAATCCGGATGGCATTTCTCGCGGCGGCTGCACCTATTGTGGTTTCTGCGCCCGCTTCGGCTGCATGGTCGGCGCAAAAGCGCAGCCCACCAATCTTCTACTGCCGGTCATTGAGAAGCGCAGCAACGTTACTTTGCGCGCCGGAGCCTGGGTCCGCCGCATCCTCTTTGACGCCGTCTCGAAACCTGCTGCCGCTCGCGGCGTGAGCTACGTGGCCTCCTCAGGCGATGAAATCTTCCAGCCCGCTTCTCTCGTCTTTCTCGCTTCCTGGACGTTCAATAACACGCGCTTTCTTTTGCTCTCCGGCATTGGTGAACCCTACGATCCTGCCACAGGCCGCGGCACTGTTGGCAGCAATCTCACGCACCAGGTCACTGTTGGAGCCGCCACCGCTTTTTTCGACCGGCCGCTTAACCGCTTCATGGGATCGGGCTCGGCGGGAGTCCTCTTCAGCGATTTCGACCGCGACGATCTCGATCGCTCCGGGCTGAATTTCATGCGTGGCGGTTATTTCGGGGCCCGTGGCTATGGCTTTCAGCCCATCGGTGCCTTTGGGGTGCTGCCAAATTCCATCAAAGCGACTTGGGGATCAGAATGGAAGAAAGCTGCAATCTCCTGCTATGACCGCACGGCAACCATTGGATTCGCTGGGGAGCATCTCGCCTATAAAACGAATTTCATGGACCTCGACCCCGTTTACAAAGACGCTCTCGGCGACCCGCTTCTCCGTCTCACTCTTGACTGGCGCGACAACGAACGCAAAATGGCCGCCTTCGCCACACCAATCGCCGTCCAAGTCGCCCGCGCCATGGGCGCGCGTGAGATCAATCCTTTTCCAGGCTTACACTCTTACGACGCCACACATTACAACTCCACGCATATCCAAGGCGGCACGATCATGGGTGACTCACCCGCCCACTCGGTGGTCTCTCCCTATTTGCAGCACTGGCAACTCCCCAATCTCTTCATCCTGGGCGGCTCGACGTTTCCGCAAAACGCTTCCGCCAATCCCACTCCCACGGTTCTCGCCTTCGTTTACCGCGCCGCCGACGCCATCGTCGATCGCTACCTCAAGCATCCCGGCCCCCTCGCCTGAAAAGAGTTCCCGGTTCTCAGTGGTGAGTTGTTCGTCAGAAAGAACTAAATTACTCAGACGCGCCCCGCTTCGAATGGCCTCGATCCTCGATTCGCAAATCTCAGGGCTTCTCCTGAGAACTGAACACGGAAGGCTGACAACTCTCGCACTACCACCCCACGGGATAACCCTTCGCCTTATTCTGTTCGTCTAGCCACGCTTTCAGCGGCGCAAAATAATCCGCCAGCGCCGTCGCATCCATCTGTTTTTGTCCGGTCAACGCTTCCAGTGCCTCCTGCCACGGCCTGCTTTGTCCCATCGAAAGCATCTGATGCAATCTTTCTCCCGCCGTCTTGTTTCCGTAAATCGAACAGCGGTCGAGCGGCCCGGTAATTCCAGCTTCCTTGCACAGCGCGCGTTGGAACTGAAACTGCAGAATGCGCGCCAGAAAATATCTCGCGTACGGCACATTTGCGGGAACGTGGTATTTCGCTCCCGGATCAAAGTCCCCCTCCGACCGCGCGACCGGCGGCGCTATCCCCTGATATTTTCTTCTCAGCTCCCACCACGCCTTGTTGTAATTCTCCGGCTTGACTTGTCCGCTAAACACTTCCCACCGCCATTTGTCCACCAGCAAGCCAAACGGCAGGAACGCCACTTTTTCCAGCGCCTGCTGCAGCAAGTAATCGATGTCTCCCGAAGCCGCCGGCACGGTCTCAATCAATCCAATTTTTTTCAAGTATTCCGGTGTCACCGAAAGCGCGATCGTGTCTCCTACCGCCTCGTGAAATCCGTCGTTCGCGCTGCCCTGAAACAGCGGCGGCTGATCCATGTAAGCGCGCTGATAAAAGTTGTGTCCCAGCTCGTGGTGTATTGTCCGAAAGTCCTCTTCGCGAATCTGGATGCACATTTTGATCCGCAAATCCTCTTTCGAATCCACGTCCCACGCGCTCGCGTGACACACCACATCGCGGTCCTCCGGCTTAGTGAACAGCGAGCGATCCCAAAACGTCTGTGGCAATGGCGCAAATCCCAGCGAGACGAAGAAGTTCTCCCCGTACTTCACCATGCCGCGCGCATCGGTTTTCCTCTCCTGCAAAATTTTCGTCAGGTCATAGCTTCGCGGCGGCATCGGCGAATCCGTCAGCGAATAAACGTTGTTCCACTCCTGGGCCCAAATATTCCCTAGCAAATGCGCGGGAATCGGCCCGTCGGCCGGCAGCAGCTCCTTGCCATATTTTTTCCGCAATTGTCCGCGCACGTACGCATGAAGCGACAGATACAGCGGCTTCAACTGTTCCCACAGCCGGTCTTCTTCCTTCGCAAAATCCTCCGGCGGCATGTCGTAGTTCGAACGCCACAGCACTCCGACGTCCGCGTACCCCAACTCCCGAGCGCCCGCATTTCCCAATTCCACCATCCGCGCATAGCGCTGCCGCATCGGCGCCCCAATCGCATGCCATCCTACCCACGCCCGCTTCAATTCGTCCGGATCGCGGCTCTCGGCCATCAATTTTTCTACGGCCGTGACGTCCAAACACTTTCCTTTTTCGCCCTCCGGGCACCACTTCCCCTTTCCATAATCGCCATCGAGTGACGCCAGTATCCCCGCCAGTTCTTTTTGGGCTTTCGGATCATCCGGCGCGGGAAATCCCGTTGCCAATTCCAGCAGCAAGCGCTTCCGCCCCAGTTCCGGCGCCAGCGTCAATCCGTCAAACCGATGTGCTTCCTTCGCGTATTTCGTGCTTGCGGTATTCAATACCTCGTTCGCATCCGCCGCGATTTTTTCCGTATCCTCAGTAATGAAATTCTCTTGCACCCACGACGCCCGCGAGGCCTTCACGCCCAGGTCAAATAGCTCTTTCTCGGCATTTTCGATGTATTTCTCTGCTTCTTCCCCGGTTGGCGCTGCCTTGCTTCCATCCCTGTTTGGCGGGTTCGCATGTGGTGCGCGCCCGCTCTTTGCGGCCTCCCCAACCAACAAACACGTCAGCGCAATCCCACAAATCACTACTCGTATCAATCGCATGCCCGCCCTTCTTCTCTGTGTCCTCTGTGTTGAAACAACACCTCAGTTTCAGCACTGGAGCGCGTTAAGGATGCTGTCGGTAACCCTTGCTCGTAGCAATTTCATGCCCCGGCATTTCTCTTCTTCGTCACCACTTCCTTCAGCACCGCCAACGCTCGCTCGCAGCCCGCGCGGTCCACATCGCAATGCGTCACCACGCGCACCAAATAAGGCGCTGTATCCTGCGCCCACACGCCGTGCGGGTGCACCGCATCGCACAATTCCACCGCCGTCATCCCCGTCGCCGCGCAGTCAAAAATCACAATGTTCGACCGCACCTTCTGTGGATCGATCTGCAACCCCGGGATTTTTGCAATGCCTTCCGCCAGCAATTTCGCATTTTCATGATCAACGTGCAGCCGCGCGGGCGACTTCTCCAACGCAATCAGACCCGCCGCGGCAATCACTCCCGCCTGCCGCATCCCTCCGCCAAACATCTTGCGATAAATTCGCGCCTTCTCGATGAACGCCTTCGAGCCTGCGACCATCGAGCCCACCGGCGCGCCCAGCCCCTTCGACAAGCAAAACATCACCGAATCCACTTTTTTCGTCATCACCGCAACATGGTCGCCCAGCGCTGTCGCCGCATTGAAAATTCGCGCCCCGTCCAGGTGCACCTTTAGCCCCATGTCATGCGCGCGGTCGCAAATCTCGTTCACGCGATCGGTCGGATACACCGTCCCGCCGGCCATGTTGCTTGTGTTTTCCAAGGCAATCAATGCTGTCTGTGAGTCGTAATAAATCTTCGGCCGGATCGCTGCTTTGATCTCTTCCCAGGTCAAAATCCCGTCTTCGCCCCGCACCACCCGCGGCATACATCCTGCAATCGCCGACATCGAGGCCAATTCGTATAAATTCACGTGGCTGCGCTCTTCGCAAATCACTTCGCTGCCGTGATGCGTCCAAATCTTGACCGAAATCAGATTCCCCATGCACCCGGTGGGAACAAACAGCGCGGCTTCCTCCCAAAAATTTCCGCCGCGCGCTTCTCGACATCGCCTGCCGCATTTCCGCGGTCGGCCGCGTCACCGTGTCGCTGCGCAAATCCACGACGCCTTCCAGGGCTTTCCCGGTCAACTTCGCTTCGTCAGGATCCACCCGCTGATTCCCTTTCGCCACCGTGTAACTCATCTTGTCTTCCCCTTGTCTGCCAAGCCCGTCTGTCCGAAGCGTTTTTCCGCGTTACGCTTTTCTTGCCTCTTCTATTTTCCTTACACCTTACTTCTTTACTTCATCAGTTCCACAAACACTTCATTCGACACGCTTAATTTCCGCTCGGTGAGCCTCACAACGTCTCCTTCTCGTTCCACCAATCCCGCCGCAGCCAGCGGTTCAAATCGCTCGCTTATCGCGACTCCGTATTCCATCTCAATCCGCCGCACGTCAATTCCCTGCAATTGCCGCAATCCCAAAAACAGCTCTTCCTCGAGCGCTTGCTCCGCACTCACATCCTCCAACTGTTCCACGCGCAATCGTCCGCGCGCGATCGCATCGACATACACCGCCCGATCGTGCGCATTCGCCCAACGCTGCTTCCCCGAGAACGAATGTGCGCCCGCCCCAAATCCGAGGTATGGCTCGCGCCGCCAGTACTTCAAATTGTGCTTCGATTCAAAACCCGGCCTCGCCCAATTCGAAATCTCATAGTGCCGGTAGCCCGCTGCCTCCAGCGCCTCCTTCGCCATTTCGTAAAACTCCGCCATTTGATCTTCGCTCGGGACGGCTCGAGCGCTATAGCGCGTCCCTCCGGCTAGCAACTCTTTGCCCAACCGGCTTCCTTCATCCACCTCCAGCATATACACGGAGACGTGTTCCGGCGCGAGCGCGATCAGTTCTTCCAGCGATTGCTGCCAACTCTCCTTCGTCTGGTGCGGCAATCCCGAAATCAGATCGAAGCTGATATTCCGAATTCCCGCCGCGCGCAGAATCGGCACGGCGCGGTAAATGTCCGCCCGCCGATGCATCCGTCCCGCCGCCTTCAACTCCTCGTCCGAAAACGACTGCACCCCAAAACTCACGCGGTGGATTCCGGCCCGCGCCCAGGCCGCCGCTTTTCCTTCTTCCACCGTTTCCGGGTCCGCCTCCAGGGTCACCTCTGCAAACCCTCCGTGGCAGCCCCCGTCCACTTCAACGCTGCCCGATCCTTTCGTCGCGAACGCGTCCCGAATCGCCTGCAAAATTCTCTGCAACTGCTCCGCCTCCAACAAACTGGGTGTCCCGCCTCCAAAGTAAACCGTATCGACGAAAAATTGCGCCCCGTCGCTCTCGCCACTCGCTGTCTCCGAGCGTCCAGGGGCCACTGGTTTATCCCGAGCTTCCAGGGGCCACTGGTTCACCCGGAGCTTCGATGGGCCGCTTCCCCACACCACTCCCGCCGCCTTCAACAACTCCCTATGCCCCCGAATCTCCCTGCACAAGGCCTCCACATACGGCGCAAACCGTTCCTTCGCCACCACCCCCGTATGAAAATTGCAATAGGTGCACTTCGTCTGGCAGAAGGGCACCTGCACGTAGATTCCAAGCCTTCTCATGGCACAAAAACTCTAGCACACCTGCCCCAACGGGGAAGCGCGCCTCGCTTAATTCGTTTAATTCTCGAGGATTGCCCAGAGACCGGAAGCTTTTTACGCAAACCTGGATGAAAAAGCGTCTGGTCGCGGTTATAAGGAACAAACACGTGTACAATCGCGTCTTCCTTTTGGGATGTTAAAAGATGGCGAATCGAGCCAAGTCCGTAGGCATCACCGCTTTACTCCTGTCGGCGTCTGCTGTTCTCGCTTGGCCAGGCGCTCCCTCTGCATCGGAAAATCCCGCTGATTCCTGGCCCTACTACGGCCAAGACCCTGGCGGCATGCGCTATTCTCCGCTCACGCAAATCAATCGCGAGAATGTCACTCAACTCAAAGTCGCTTGGACCTTCCACACCGGCGACATTTCCGAAGGCGGTGGCCGCCGGAAACGCAGCGGCCTAGAAACGACGCCTCTGCTGATCGACGGAACTCTCTATCTCACCACCGCCTTCAATCGCATCATCGCCCTTGACCCCGAAACCGGCAAACAGCGCTGGGGCTACGATCCAAACATCGACCTCGATGGCGACTACGGCGACGGCCTGGTCAACCGCGGCGTCGCCACCTGGCTCGATTCCTCACGCAGCAAAGACAAGCCCTGTCACCGCCGCATCTTTGAATCCACGCAAGACGCTCGCCTTGTCGCCGTCGACGCCGCCACCGGCGCCCCTTGCGCCGATTTCGGCAAGGACGGCCAAGTCAGCCTCCGCGATGTCCTCCAATACGACCCCGGCTGGTATCATATGACTTCTCCGCCTGCCGTCATCGACAATCTCGTCGTCGTCGGCTCCGCCATCGACGACAACCATCGCGTCGATATGGCTCGCGGCGTCGTGCGCGCCTACGACGGTCGCACCGGCGCTCTGCGCTGGAGCTGGGACCCTCTTCCTGCCAATCCCACCGCAGCGGCAGCGCAAGGCAAGAGCCCCTCCTGGCGCAGCGGCGCGGGCAATGCCTGGTCTATCATGGTCGTCGACCAAGCGCGCGACCTGCTCTTCGTTCCTACCGGCAGCGCCAGCCCCGATTACTACGGCGGTCTGCGCCCCGGCGACGATAAGTGGTCCAACTCCGTGGTCGCCCTGCGCGGCAAAACCGGCGAGTTCGTCTGGGGCTTCCAGCTCGTCCACCACGATCTCTGGGACTTCGACAGCGCCGCGCCTCCTCTGCTCGCCACGTTGCATCTCGAGGGCAAAGACGTCCCCGTCGTCATCCAAGGCAACAAGTCCGGCCTTCTTTACGTCTTATATCGCGACACGGGCAAGCCTGTCTTCCCTGTTGAAGAGCGCCCCGTTCCCCAAAGCGACGTTCCTGGCGAAGTCCCTTCGCCCACACAACCCTTCCCTCTAAAGCCTCCTCCCCTGGTTCCGCAAACTCTTTCTGCCGATCAGGCCTGGGGAGCAACTCCCGAAGACCGCGACTGGTGTCGCAATTACATCTCACACCTGCGCAACGGAGGCATTTTCACGCCGCCCAGCCGGCAAGGCACGCTGATGGTCCCGGGAAACATCGGGGGCATGACCTGGAGCGGCTACGCCTTCGACGCGAAGCGCAGCATCCTCGTCACTAACACCAACAATCTTGTTGCCGTCGCCCGCCTCATCCCACGCGAAAGATACAATGATCGCAGCTCGCGCACCGAAGATGGCGATTATGGCGACCAACTCGGCGCTCCCTACGGCCTCTACCGCCGCTTCATTCAGTCGCCTTCCGATCTTCCGTGCAACCCGCCGCCCTGGGGCATGCTCAACGCCATAGACATGGAGGAAGGAAAGATTCGGTGGCAAGTTCCGCTCGGCTCGATGCAGGATTTTGGCGGCACTCACTCTCAGATTCCGCCCGGCTCCATCAGCCTAGGTGGCCCCATCGTTACGGCTGGCGGTCTCGTCTTCATTGCCGGCACGACTGATTGTTTCCTCCGCGCCTTCGATATTGAAACCGGCAAGCAGTTGTGGAAAGCCCAACTTCCTGCCTGCGGCAACGCCACGCCCATGAGCTATCGCGTCAGCTCGACTGGCAAGCAATACGTGGTCATCGCCGCCGGCGGCCATCCCAAAATCACCGAAGAAAAGCTCGGCGACTCGATCGTCGCCTTCACCCTCCCCTAAGCGCTTGCTCTATGGCTCGGCACGGCTGCCCTGGCGCAGCAGCCGCCAGCTCCGCGCGTTGTGGATATTCCCGCCTCCGACGGCGTCAACCTAAAATCAAAAAGATTTGGCCCGCCAGAACGCCAAGAAGGCGCTGGAGTTGCTTCGGTCCGATACGGCGGATTCGGCGGACCGGCGCAAAGCCATCAAAGAAAGCGCCGAGCGGAAACTCAAACAATTGGGAGAAGCTCCGGCTCCTAACTGACCGGAATTGCATCCTTGGCATGAGCCCATGACACGAGACGCACTACCTTCTCTGCGTCCTGTGCGTCTCTGTGGCCCTCAGCGGAAAATCTTTTCTCTCTTTTTTTTAAACTTTTTACTTTCGACTGTGAACTCAGGGATGGAGTGCGTCAGCTATTCTTCCGCAACGACCTTTACAACGAGTTTTCGTTCGCGCGGACCGTCAAATTCGCAGAAGAAAATTCCCTGCCACCGTCCCAGCACCAGCCGGCCACTCTCGACAAACACGACCTGGCTGCCGCCCACGAGCACGGATTTGATGTGCGAATCCGAGTTGCCTTCACTATGCCGATACGGGCCATTCTTCGGCACCAGCCGGTCCAGCGCGCCTTCAATGTCCCGCGCCACGTCCGGGTCCGCGCATTCGTTCATGGCGATCCCTGCGGTGGTGTGCGGCACGTACAAATAGCAAATGCCTTTGGAAATTCTTGCTGCGGACACAGCCTTCTGCACCTGCGCGGTCACGTCGAGAAGCTGCGTCCGCCGCTCCGTCTTCACCACGAGTGTTTGCATTTGGCCAGACATTGAAAATGTCGCTATGTTCCGCTTCGCAACTCTCAGACGCATTCTAACGCCCTTGGACAATCCTTTGGAGTGCGGGAGCCATGCTCCCGCTTTTCTGGCAGCCCAAACGTGTCAAGCGCAGCAGGAAATTGCCGGTAACTTCTCCAAGGAAATTGCGGAGGACCCAAAGCAAGGCAAAGCCCGGAGAGAAGACGAACGCAAGCGGCCCTTTGAGGCTCAGGGTAAACCGCCGGCCAAAAGCGCACGCGTTAACAAAGTTTGTTTCGGAAACACTAAGGAAATTCAACGAGGAAATGATGCCCGAGTTTTTTGCCGGTGCACAGCTTCTGCAATTCGCCTAAACCGCTGGCCCCCCAGCGCGCGAGAAACGGCAGCAGGCAAAGTTCCCTCTCTTGGAGTCCTTTGTGGGGATTCAGGAGCGATTCCAGGTGTTGCTCGTGCGCGGCAATCACGCCGAGCCTCTGGTCCAGCGCGCGGCCCGCTTTTTGCCGCAACTGCTCGAGATGAAACTCAATTCCCTTCTTGGTTCTTTCAACCGTACCGGCCAACGTCGAGTCCAGCCTCGTGATTTGCTTTCCAAGGTGCTCGACCATCTTGGCGATCTGCTTCTGGTCACGGTCAAAATCTCTGGACAATGATTTGGGGACGGACGCGGCTTCCAACTTGCGACGCAATTCCTGCGAGCCGGCCCAGACGTCTTCTACCGTCAAACCATATTTCCCGAGCACTTTGCTCGCCTTCGCGTCCACTAACGTAAATCCGGCGCGCGGCAGCATCACCGGCATACGTCCGAGGAGATGCTCGTAAAGCACTTCCGATTGCGCAATGTAGGAGAGTTCTGCCGGCCCGCCAATAAAGGCTACGGTCGGCAGCAGATAATCTTGCACCACTGGCCGGAATAACGCGTTCGGGCTGAAATTTTCCGGTTCCGTGTGTGTGAGGTGCGTCAGCTCTTCGCGGGCCCAGCTTTTCTCTCCGGCGTGGAATTGTTCATTGCTTGCCGAAATCACCTGCCGCGCCCCATCGCCCAGGTAAAACAGCAACGTGCTCTTCGCGGTCACCTTGACCTGGGCGTCGAATCCCGCGCGCTCCAATTCTTTTCCGCGCTGCAGCAATTTTTCATTTAAAGTATCGCGCTCCGCCAGAGCGTGCTGATACAGCGGCGCCGCGACCTTGTGCAGACCCGCATCCAGCGGATCCATCAGGATCAAGCCCTGCGGCGCGAACAAGCGCGCAAACAATTTCCCAAACGCGCTGCCGTAGGTTTCCTCCGCTTGGTAACTTGCGCTCAAGTATTGCGCGAGCAGGTCGCTGCCATCTTTTTCCAGCAAATCCGCGGCTTCGCGCGCAAGCCTGTCCCCTTCTGCGCCGAGCGCGACTCTTCCAACCGGTAGCCCGGCCTCATTTCCGTCGGGCAACGCGAAGCGAATCAGTTTCCCTGAATCAAACCAACTCGTGTGGCGCACTTCCTCCAAATCGTGGTCTTCCGTGGCCATCCAAAAAACCGGTACCGCGTCAATTCCCTCGCGCGTCAACTCCTCCGCGATCTGAATCGCGGTGAGCGCCTTGTAAATGGCGTACGCTGGCCCGCCAAACAATCCCACCTGCTGCCCGGAAGCGACCGCAACCGCTCCATTCGCCAGCCGCTCTAAGTTGGAACTCGTCTCCGCTCCTGCGCCGAGCGCCGCGTTCTGGCGGCCGAGAATCGCCGCTAGTTCCGCTCGGCGTTCCTCCGGGTAGTCCAGCTTTTTCGATAACCTTGTCACGGTTTCGATCGTAGGGGGAAGGGCGTAGAAGGTCTTCACTTTTTCAAACTTTTGCAAATAGGCGAGGAACAGCGCAGGCTGGTGGGGGAGTTGGTGGAACGCGAGCGCGCGACAATCCATGAGCGGTTAGATGATACTAGGCCGAATCGGTTAGCAGGGCCATGGTTAAGCGTTCCGCGAGAAAACCTCTCGGGAATTTCCGGAGTCGTTTTGCGCCTCAGCGCTAGCAGGATACGTTCGAAGCAAGTCGGTCGCGAAGCGCGAATCAGACCCGCATGGCCGCGGGTTCGAGGGTCTCCAGGAAAGCGTTAAGACGTTTCTTTTGTTCATCCTGGAGCGGGAGGAGCGGGAGTCGCGGCGCACCGCCGCGGTAACCGCGCTGGTCCATGACATATTTCACGCCGGAGATTCCGAGCTCGGAAACGACCAGCTTCGACGCGCGTAAAATCATGGTGTGCAGTTCGCGCGCCTTTTCCTGCTGCCCCTGGCGAACCAATTCGTAAAGCGCGACACACTTCTCCGGCAGCGCGGAAGCCAGCGCCAGAATCGCTCCGCGCGCGCCAACGGCCAGCGAGGGAAGCACGCTGGCTGCGTTGCCGACAAGCACCTGGAAATCGGAGCGAACGCCCGCAATAATTTCTGCAACGCGCACCACGTTGCCTGAGCTTTCCTTGATTCCAACAATGTTGGGATGTTCGGCCAGCTTGGCAACTTCCGGTGGCTCGAGCGCAACCCCGGTGAATTGCGGCACCGAATAGAGCAGCACGGGAATTGGAGAGACATCCGCGACGCGGCGGTAATGTTGAAAATAAACCTCCGGCTTGTACGCCGGTTTATAGTAATACGGCGTCTTTACCAGTGCCGCATCGTAACCAAGTTCGGCGGCGCGTTTGGTGCGCTCGATGGTTTCCGCAGTGGACTCGGCTCCTGTGCCGGCAATCAGTTTCTTACCCCGAGAAGCCGTTTCCTTTACGGCAACCAGAAGCGTCTCCGCTTCCGCCTTCGAAAGTAGTACCGACTCGCCCGTCGAACCGTTCACCACATAACCGGCCACTCCGGTGCGGTTGTATTGTTGCAGGTTGTGTTTTAGGTCGGCCAGCGAAACGGAGCCGTCGCGGGCAAACGGTGTGACTAAGGCGGGAAAAACTCCGGAAAAATCCATGACTCAATCTCCTGATGCGGGCGCGCTGGAAGTGGCGCCTTGGTGCAAATCCTGTAGCGCCGCCACCTCGATACCCTGCTCGTGGAGCGCGTGGATGCCCCGCGCCGCTGCGTTGGCCGCGGCCAGCGTGGTGATACACGGTATATTGTAGCGAATCGCGGCGCGCCGAATCGATTTCTCGTCGTAGAAAGATTCGCGGCCCAGCGGCGTGTTGATGATCAGATCGATTTTCCCGGTTTTCACCAAATCCACAATGTTGGGGCGGCCTTCATTCACTTTAAAAACGGCTTCCGCATGAATCCCCGAGGCTTCGAGCGCGGCGGCAGTACCGCGCGTGGCTAGCAAGCGGAAGCCAAGCGAAGCGAGCTCCTTCCCAAGACCGCCAAGATGTTTTTTGTCGCCATCATTCACGCTGAGAAACACCGTGCCTTTACGCGGCAAGCGCTGTCCCGCAGCGAGCTGCGCTTTGGCAAAAGCCTGGCCATAGGAAGTCGAGATGCCCATGACCTCACCCGTAGAGCGCATCTCCGGACCAAGAATGGTGTCCACGCCGCGGAATTTGTTGAACGGAAACACCGGCGATTTGACGGAATAAAATTCGCGCACGGCGATTTCCGCAACGCCGTTGTTCTGGACGACGGGCAAATGCATGCCCGCCAATGTTTTTCCGGCCATCAAGCGTGCGGCAACCTTTGCCAGCGGCACGCCCGTCGCTTTGCTCACGTAGGGAACGGTGCGCGACGCGCGGGGATTCACTTCCAGCACGTAAACGGTGTCGCGCTGGATGGCGTATTGCACGTTCATCAAGCCAACAACTTTCAGCGCCAGCGCAAGGCGGCGCGTGTATTCGCGAATAGCGTCGATCACCGCGGGCGTCAAGCTTACCGGAGGAAGCACGCAAGACGAATCGCCCGAGTGCACTCCGGCTTCTTCGATGTGCTCCATGATGCCGCCGATGATCACATCCCTGCCATCCGCGAGCGCATCCACGTCCACCTCGGTCGCTTCTTCGAGAAATTGATCGATGAGCACGGGCCGCGCAGGCCCCATCAGGGCTGCTTGCGCGACGTAATCCTGGACGGTATTGACGTCGTAGGCGATGACCATGGCTCGCCCGCCGAGCACATAACTCGGGCGCACCAGCACGGGCAAGCCGATTTCGCCGGCCACGCGCGCAGCTTCTTCCGGGATCAGCGCGGTGCCGTTGCGCGGCTGCGGAATTTTCAATTCATCGAGCAAGCGGCCAAAACGCCTGCGGTCTTCGGCGAGGTCAATCGATTCTGGCGCTGTACCAATGATGGGCACGCCATTGCGCTTCAATTCCAACGCGAGATTCAGCGGCGTTTGCCCGCCGAACTGCACGATGACGCCTTGCGGTTTCTCGCGTTCGACGATCGCGAGCACATCTTCGAGCGTGAGCGGCTCGAAATACAGGCGGTCCGAAGTGTCGTAGTCGGTCGAAACCGTCTCCGGATTGCAATTCACCATGATGGTTTCGAAGCCATCTTCGTGCAAAGCGTAGGAGGCGTGGCAGCAGCAATAGTCGAATTCAATTCCCTGCCCAATGCGGTTCGGGCCGCTCCCAAGAATCATGATTTTCGGCCGTGGCTGCGCGTCGGACTCGTCCTCGTCTTCGTAAGTCGAGTAGAGATACGGGGTGAAGGATTCGAACTCCGCGGCGCAAGTGTCCACGCGTTTGAAGACCGGCGCGACGCCGTAGCGCGCGCGTTGCAACCGAACCGAAGCAGGCGTGGTGCGCCAAATCTGCGCGAGTTGCTCGTCGCTCGCGCCATGGCGCTTCACTTCGCGCAACAGATCTTTTGAAGCGGTTTCGACGGTGACGCCCGCCGCGCGGCGGTTCATGGCCGTGAGCTCTTCAATCTGGTGGATGAACCACGGATCGATTTTTGTCAGCTCGCAGATTTCTTCGGTGTGCAGGCCGCGCTCCATGGCGGTCAGCAGCCAGTAAATGCGGTCCGGGCGCGGAGTCGCCAGCTTTTCTCGCAGCAGGGAATCCGGCGTCTCCGCAGGCGCGCGCCAGGGCGTGCTCGGCTCGAGCGAACGGATGCCCTTTTGCAAGGCCTCCTTGAAGGTGCGGCCGATGGCCATCACTTCGCCGACGGACTTCATTTGCGTGCCAAGCGTGCTGTCCGCGCCGGGAAATTTCTCAAATTGCCATTTCGGAATTTTTACGACGACGTAGTCGATGGTCGGCTCGAAGCAGGCCGGCGTCTTTTCCGTGATGTCGTTGGGAATTTCGTCCAGGCTCATGCCCACGGCCAGGCGTGCGGCGATTTTTGCAATAGGGAAGCCGGTAGCTTTGCTGGCGAGCGCCGAACTGCGCGACACGCGCGGATTCATTTCGATGATGACCATGCGCCCGTTTTCCCGGTTGACGGCGAACTGCACGTTCGAGCCGCCGGTCTCGACGCCCACTTCGCGGATGATGGCCGCTGCGGCGTCGCGCATGCGCTGATATTCTTTGTCGGTCAGCGTTTGCGCGGGAGCTACGGTGATGGAATCGCCGGTGTGCACGCCCATGGGGTCGAAATTTTCGATCGAGCAGATGACCACGAAGTTGTCCCGGAAATCGCGCATCACTTCGAGCTCGAACTCCTTCCAGCCGAGAACGGATTCCTCCACAAGCGCTTCATGGACGGGACTCAAGTCGAGCGCGGCCGAGATGGCTTCGGCAAATTCCTCTTTGTTGTACGCGATGGAGCCGCCCGTGCCGCCAAGAGTGAACGAGGGACGAATCACCAGTGGAAAACCAAGCTGGTCGCAGAGGCGCAACGCATCCTTCGCGTTATTCACCAGCGCGGAGGCAGGAACTTCCAAGCCGATTTTGCGGCAAGCGTCTTTGAACCACAGACGATCTTCAGCGACTTTGATGGCGCGCAGCGAGGCGCCAATCATTTCCACTTTGTGCTTTTCGAGGACGCCGCTTTCGGAAAGTTCGACGGCCAGATTCAGCGCGGTTTGCCCGCCAACCGTGGGCAGCAGCGCCTGCGGCTTTTCCCTCGCGATGATTTCTTCGAGGTACTCGCGCGTAAGCGGCTCGATGTAGGTGCGCTTCGCGAGCTCGGGATCGGTCATGATGGTCGCGGGATTGGAATTGACCAAAACGACGTCGTAGCCCTCGGCGCCCAGCGCCTTGCACGCCTGCGCGCCAGAATAATCGAATTCGCAGGCTTGGCCGATGATGATCGGCCCCGAGCCAATAATCAGGATTTTCTTGATGTCCTTGCGCTTAGGCATTTCCCTTTGTTCGTCTTCCTCTCATTTCACGTCGCAAATCGTTGTGACCCACCGCGCCGAAATGGTCACCCGAGCGCAGTAAGGGATCTGCTGTTTTTTTGCTTCTCTACCCCGGCTTCATTTGCGCGAGCTCCCCGGCTGGCGCCATTCTTTCATCGTGTCTGTGAACTGCGTAAACAAATAATGCGAATCGTGCGGCCCGGGCGAAGCTTCCGGATGATATTGCACGCTGAACATCGGCACCTTTTTGTGGCGCATGCCTTCGTTGGTGTGATCGTTCAGGTTGACATGCGTGATTTCCACATCGCGCGAGGGAAGCGAATCCGGGTCCACCGCGAAACCATGATTCTGCGCGGTGATTTCGACCTGCCCCGTCATCAA
>QHYI01000104.1:0-26438 GCA_003223245.1 Acidobacteriota bacterium | reverse complement strand
AATCGTTTCGATAGCATAGCCAATCGGCTCGGGATCGCCCGGGCCGTTCGAAAGAAAAACGCCGTCGGGCTTCAGGTCGAGAACGTCTTCGGCGGAAGTCTGCGCAGGCACGACCAACACATCGCAGTTGTGATCAACCAGCAGGCGCAAAATGTTCTGCTTGATGCCGTAGTCAAACGCCAGGACCCGATGCTTGTAGCTTTCCGGCTTGGCATCGGACTCGCCCATCTCCTCCGACCAAGGCGAAATCGCCACTTCGACCGAGCCTTTGTCCCAGCCATAGGGTTTCGCGCAGGTGACATGGCTTGCAAGCTCCAGGCCGGCCATTTTGGGCAACTGCTTGGCCTCGAAGACCAATTGGTCAGCGGGAGTGCCGTCGGTCGAAACAATGCCTCGCAGCGCGCCCACTTGGCGAATGTGGCGCACCAGCGCGCGTGTATCAATGTCCCAGATGACGGGAACCTGGTGGCGATTCAGGTACAGCTGGGCGCTTTCCGTGGAGCGCCAGTTGGAAGAGATTTGCGAGAATTCCCGGACGATTAGCGATTCGATGTACGGGCGCGACGATTCTTCGTCTTCGAGATTCGCTCCGACATTGCCAATGTGCGGATAAGTGAGGCAGACGATCTGCCCTGCGTAACTCGGGTCGGTGAAAACTTCCTGGTAACCGGTGAGGCTGGTATTGAAAACGACTTCGCCGCCACGCCGTGTGATGGCGCCGGCGGCGCGCCCGTTAAAGAGGCGCCCATCTTCCAGCGCGAGGGTCGCGGGTCGGTGCGGAGCTTCGCTCAGTGGGGCCTCCCTGAATCGTCAGGCACATTAGCACATCGCCATTTACTTGGTGTCGGCTTCGGTGGTTTCGAGCGAACCAAAATGATCCACAGGCCAGTAGGCGAAAACCGCCCGACCGTAAATGAGCTGACTCGGCACCGGGCCGAAGACCCGCGAATCGTTGGAGCTGATGCGGTGGTCGCCCAGGACGAAATAGCAGTCATTGGGCACGGTCTTTGGACCGTAATCGCTGTTGTCCTCGTACTGCGGCGGAACGTACGGCTCGGGTATAACCTTTCCGTTGACGTAGAGCACGCCCTGGCGAATTTGCACGGTCTCGCTCGGCAGGCCTACAACGCGCTTGATAAACGACTTGCTGTGGTCCGCCGGGTACCAAAAAACCACGACGTCGCCGCGCTGGATCGGCTCAAAACGGTAGACAAACTTGTTGATGAAGATGCGCTCCTGGTCAGAGAGCAGCGGCGCCATGCTGGTGCCTTCGACTTTTACCGGCTGGTAGAGAAAGACGATGATGACCAGAGCGAGGCCGATGGCAATGAGCAGGTCGCGCGTCCAGACGCGAATCTCCTTGCGGAGGGTGCTTGAGGCGGACGCTGTCTCGCCGGTCGTTCCCCCAGCTGCATTCGTGGCATTGGAAGCAGAGGATAGAAGCGAGTCCGGATTTTCCGGTGGGGTCGTTATGCCGCGCTGTTTCTGGTCCGGGCGGTCCATCTTGGATGCTCCGTTATTTATAGCATGGGCGTTGCGGCAAGCGCCAGATGCGATTTTGGCAGTGTGCAAAAAGAGGCCGGGCGCTGCGGAGCCTTGCTCCAAGTAAGATTCTTGGCTTTTCGACGGCGTTGTATGCGAGGGTTGGGGACTCTGTGAGGAACAGCGCTAGGGGTCTGCTGACGCCTTGGCAGCCTCGCGGTCTGGTCGAGAAAGCGCGTAATTGAGGGAGGCGAGAGCGGCAGTCACCGCCGTCTCCGTGCGAAGAATCAGCTGCCCGAGCGAGGCCTCACGAAAACCACAGCCCTGCGCGCATTCGAACTCGGCATCGGCCCAGCCGCCTTCGGGGCCAATGGCCAGAACCACGGTGTTTGCAGCGTTTTGCCCTTCGAGGACGCTCCGAAGCGACGCTGCTTCCAGGCGCTCGGAAAAGAGGACCTTTAGTCCACCAGAATTGTACGAAAAAGCAGCCTCTGGCTTCGTGAGTAAAGCCAGTTCAGGAATGCGGCGGCGGCGGCATTGTTGCGAAGCTTCCAAAAGAATTTTCCTCCAACGCTCGGCGCGTTTGGGAGCCGCAGCGAGAAGCGCCTTTTCACTGCGGGCTGCGGCAAGAGGCACGATGGCACAAACACCGAGCTCCGTGGCTTTTTCGAGGGCGAATTCGAACGCGTCAAATTTCACCACTGAGAGAAGGAGCTTCGTTTGGAGGATCTGTTCCTTGACCGGTAAATTCTCAACCAGCGAGAACTCGACGCGGTCGCGGTCTACATTTTCAATGCGCGCCAGCCAAACGTGGTGGCCATCACTCAGCTCATAGAGTTGGCCGGGCTCGGCCCGCAACACGCGCCCGAGATGATAAGCGGTCTCGCCTCCCAGGACCGCGCGTCCGCCCACGAATTGGTCAACGAAGAACCGCCGCCGCACGCGAGAATTCTATCGCAATACCTTCTTTGGTCGTGCGCAAAAGCTCGTGTAGCTGTGTGGCAGCGGCTTTGCGCCCCTGCCCCTTTTCGCATGGCAGGATAAATCCACCAACTTTAGCGGTGGGCTCGTCAATCAGGAGATGGGAAAGCCGCGTACTGGCCTGGCGCGAGAATTGGCTGACAGTTGTGTTTTGAAAGTTTGACTGAGGAGCCAAACAAGCTCGAGAAGCCGTGCTTACGGGAAAAGTTGCGGCTAATACCTTTGGTGTGGTGTCCAGTCGGGAGAGAAGTAGAATGGCGTTCCTCCTCTCGGCGACGGCAAACCAGATAACGAGGACACCATGGACGAGCAGCGCCATTCGGTTGGCTTAGTTCGGCTAGCTGCACGCAGTACATTTGCAATTTCGATTTTCGAATTTCGCCCTTTAACCGAAGATGTCCTTGACCTTGTCGAAGATCGAGGACCCGCGCTCCGCGGGCTTGTTTTCGACTTTGAGCGTTGCGCCGAGCTGCTCCATCAATTTGCGTTGCTCGCGCGTGAGCTTGGTGGGCGTAAGCACGCGGACGTGATAGTACAAATCGCCGCGGCCGCCGCCGTGCGGATCAGGCAAGCCTTTCCCCTTGACGCGAAACACCGAGTCGCTCTGCGTGCCCTCGGGGATTTTCAGCTTCTCGTCGCCATTGAGGCCCGGCACTTGAAGCTCGGTTCCGAGCGTAGCTTGCGCGATGCTGATGGGAATGGTGCAGTACAAATCCGCGCTGCGCCGCTCGAAGAACGGATGCTGTTTGACTTCGAGCACAACGTAGAGGTCGCCCTTAGCGCCGCCGTTGGGGCCAGGTTCGCCTTCGCCCGCCACGCGCAAGCGCGTGCCGGTATCGACGCCGGGCGGAATGCGCAGCTCGATGGTTTTCTCGCGTTCGACGCGGCCTTGTCCGCGGCACTCCGGGCAGCGCTCTTTCACGATCTGACCCGCGCCCTGGCAAGAGGGGCACGTGCGACTGATGGTAAAGAATCCTTGTTGATAAGCGAGCTGGCCGCGGCCGCCGCAAGCCGAACAGGTGACGACGCCGCTTCCCTTCCTCGCCCCGGTGCCGTTGCACGCTTCGCAGAATTCCTGCCGCGGCAGTTTGATCTTCGTAACGACGCCCGCTGCGGCTTCTTCAAAGGTAAGCGCCATGTCGTAACGCAAATCGGCGCCGCGTTGCGCGCGCCCGCGGCCACGACGGGATCCGCCTCCGCCAAACAAGTCTTCGAAGCCGAAGAAGTCGCCAAAGATGTCGTGGAAGTCTTGGAAGATGGTTTGGTCAAACCCTTGACCCGCGCCGGCGCCGGAGAGTCCGGCATGACCGTAAGTGTCGTAAACCTGCCTCTTCTGCGGGTCGCTCAGCACGCTGTAAGCTTCCGTGCATTCGCGGAATTTCGCTTCCGCTTCGGACTTATTCTCGGGATTGCGGTCAGGATGCCATTTCAGCGCGGACTTGCGATACGCGCTCTTGACCTCTTCCAGAGTCGCGCTGCGCGAAACTCCCAACACTTCGTAATAATCGCGTGGATTCCCTTTGGACATGGAAGCTTGCTCTCTCCCTTAGTTCACTGCTTCTTTCGATGCGGGACTCGGATGGACCGCTACACGAACCATCGCGGGACGCAGCACGCGTCCATGAAAAACGTAGCCGGGCTGAAACGTTTCGAGGATGAGGCCATCCGCGTGTTCGGTCGTTTCGGTGCGGTCCATCGCTTGATGGAGATGCGGGTCGAAGGGTTTCCCCACTGGGTCGATGCGTTCCACGCCAAGCTTGGTGATGTTATCCAGAAGCTGCTTGTAAATCAACTCGAACCCTTTGCGGTAATTTTCGTATTCGGTTTCGCGGTGGGCGGCCAAGGCGTGCTCGAAGCCGTCGATAACCGGAATTAGGCCCTGGATCACGCGGGCGGTGGTGCGCTTGGAGTCCTCGAAACGTTCTTTTTCAACGCGCTTGCGGTAATTTTCAAAGTCCGCTTGACGGCGCATCAGCGTTTGACGCAATTCTTCCAGGTCCGCCGCGAGTTTTGCCATTTCCGTGCTCTCCTTTGCGGAGTCCGCGTCCACCGCGGCATCCTTGGCTTCGGCGGATTGCTCCAGTTCGGAGGCGTCGGCCTCTTTCTTCATATCCTTGTTGATGTCAACGTTCACTTCCTTCCCTTTGTTTCTCATCGGGGCACTTCTCCTGTGTCCTTATGAATCATAGAGGTTTAGATTTTGCTCAGCGCTTCGCTAAAAAGCTGGGCCACGTAAGCCACCGCGGTCATGGCGCGCTCGTAAGGCATGCGCGTTGGACCGAGGACGCCCAGCGAGCCTTGGACTAGATCCTTGCGCATGTAAGGGGCGCTGATGAGTGCAAGATTTTCCCCGGCCTGCGAAATTTCCTTTACGCCGATCAGCACGTGAACAGGCTCGGGTGCTTCAATGCACGCGTTCAACAGCGTTACCAGGCGGTGTTTCTCCTCGATGGCCGCAAGAACATCGCGAAGCTGCGTTTGATTGGAAAAGTCCGCCTGATCCACCATTTGTGCGGTTCCTTCGACGTGCACTTGCGACTCCGATGCATCGTCCAATACGCCGGGATCGCACAACGAAAGGGCGTTCTGTGCAATTCCTTCGTAGCGCTCGCGCTCGGCAGCCAGTTTCTGCAGCAGGTCGTTGCGAATGGCTTCCAGCGTCCAGCCCGAATAATGACGATTCAGGAAATCAGCCGTGGCGTCCAGTTCGGCTTGGGTGAAGGGCCGCACGGGCTGGAGGATCTTATCGCGCGTTTTGCCTCCGGGCGAAATGAGCACCACGACAACTCGCCTGTCCGGAAGCAGCCACATGCGTGCGTGCTCCAAAACGGTCTTGCTCAGCGGCGGTGCAACGACGATTCCCAAACCGTGGGAGACTTCCGCAAGCACATGGCCGGCGCGCTCCGTGATTTCCGCGGCGGTTTTCGCACCGCCCATTTCGTGCTGAATCCATTCCCGGTCACCGATGCTGATGGTTGCTTGCGAGGCAATCTCCTGCGCAAAGAAACGGTAGGCCGCCGCCGTGGGGACGCGGCCCGCCGAAGTATGCGGCTGGTAAAGGAAACCGCTATCTTCCAGATCGGCCATCACGTTGCGAATCGTGGCGGTGCTCAAGTTTTCCTCGTAGCCCTTGGAAATGGCGCGCGACGACACCGGTTCCCCCGTCTCAATGTACGTACGCACGATGTCCGCCAGAATCTGGCGGTTACGCCGTTCCTGTAATGCCGCGGTTCGCATGGCAGCACTGTGCTCCGAGTGCCAGAAAGCCCTTCTTCTATTGTAAAAAGTGTGTCAAGCGCGGTCAACGCGACTGTCGTTGGGATTGCGCCCGCTCCAGAAACAGCCTACGCCGCTCAAAGCAGCACTCCGGCGAAATTGCCCCGAGGGATTCAGCTTAAGCTTTGTGGATCTGGGCGCGCTGGTGTGTCAAGCGGGGTCAACGCGCGTGGGCCGAGCGTGGTGGGGCGATCTTCAAACGAACCCACAACGGGACTTCGAACTGGTTGTTTGCTCAGAGCTACGCTCATTAGACGTAAAAGCAGCAGCGGGCCCGCTAGGGTATTTACCCAGTATGCCTTCAGGTGAGAACCGCATTGGAGAGTGGCCCGGGCGTTCGTTCGAATGGCTCTTGTCGAGAGCAAATCCCACACCTTTCCGGGCCCGCTACAGACATTAAGTCTCAACTGGCAGCCGGTCATAGCAGACGCCGAGGAACGCATGATCCAGTTGCGTTGGTCCATTGAATTGGCCAGGGCGGGACGAGAGCTTGCGCGCCGCCTCCGGAGAATGGGCGAAGCGGTATCAAAGGGCCCTCCGGCAGATCTGCCCTCAAGTTACGCGTTGTCGATTTGGGCGCGCTGGAGCTTGTCGGAATAATCGACGTAGACGGTTTTCCACTCGGTGAAGAAATCGATGGCGGCGATGGCTGCCTCGCGGTGGCCGTTGCCGGTCTGTTTGGTGCCGCCAAAGGGCAAATGCGTTTCTGCGCCAATGGTCGGCGCATTGACGTAGACGATGCCGGTATAGAGATCGCGCGTGGCTTGGAAAGCGCGATTCACATCGCGCGTATAAATGGAAGCCGAAAGGCCGTAAGGCACGCCGTTGGCCACTTCAATGGCCTCGTCCAGACTGCTGATGGGGATCACAGAAACAACCGGCCCGAAGATTTCTTCTTGCGCGATGCGCATCTTAGGCGAGCAATCGCCGAAAACTGTCGGCTCATAGAACCAGCCCTTCGCGCAGGAGCCACCGCTTAGCCGGTTGCCGCCCGTCAGAAGCTTCGCGCCTTCATTGTTGCCGATCTCCACGTAACTCATCACCGTATTCAATTGCTGCTCGTTGATAAGCGGCCCCATCTCCGTTGTTGGGTCCAGCCCATCCCCGACTTTCAGTGATTTTGCGCGCTCCAGGAAGCGTGAAACGAACTCCTTGTAAACCCTTTTGTGCACGGCGATGCGGCTCGCCGCGGTGCAGCGCTGTCCCGCAGTGCCAAATCCGCCCCAGATTGCCCCGTCAAGGGCAAGATCGAGGTTCGCGTCGTCCATCACGATGATGATGTTTTTGCCGCCCATTTCCAGGCTGCAGTGCTTGAAATCCGGGGCGCAGGCTTGCGCCACAAGGCGGCCGACGGGACTCGAACCCGTGAAACTAACGACCGGCACAGCTTTGTGTTGCACCAGCGGCGCACCGGCGCTTGGGCCGTCGCCGCTCACCAGATTGACGACACCGCGCGGCACACCCGCTTCGGTCAAGACTTGCACCAGATGGTAAGCAGAAAGCGGCGCATCTTCGGCTGGCTTCAGCACGACCGTGTTTCCGCTAATGAGCGCCGGCATCAGCTTCCACGATGGAATCGCCATCGGAAAATTCCACGGTGTGATCATTCCACATACTCCAATCGATTGGCGCATGCTCATCGCGAATTTGCTGGGCAATTCCGAAGGTGTCGTCTGGCCAAAGAGCCGGCGGCCTTCGCCCGCCATGTAATACGTCATGTCGATGGCTTCTTGCACATCGCCGCGCGTTTCGTCCAGAACCTTGCCCATTTCGCGGGTCATGTCCTTGGCGAAAGCTTCTTTGCGTTGCACCAGCAACTCCGCGGCGCGAAACAGAATCTCGGCGCGCTTGGGCGCGGGCACGAGCCGCCACTTTTTGTACGCTTCCGCCGCGGCGTCGACGGCCGCGCCGACATCCTCCCCGGTCGAGGAGACAAACATTCCGACGAGCTCGTCGGTGCTCGCTGGATTGCGGTTTTCGTAGGCTTTTCCGGACCGCGACTCGACCCACTCGCCGTTGATAAAGTTCTTGAAAACTCTGGGGGCAACTGCCGTGGCCATACTTCCTCCTGGCTTTCCACCTAGCCGCTTAATTTACTCTAGGGGCCCTGCGGAATGCGGCGCGAGCTACTCTCCTGTCGAGACAAAAATGTTACCGTCGGGTCGCAACAGCGTCAAATCGGTGGAAATAGCAAAAGCACAAATCTTCGTCCGGCGAGAATCCCATCGCAAACGGGAGTAATCTAATAGTTGGAATGCAACGGCCCACGTTCAAAGGTTGACTGACGTGTTTCCTGGTGGAGGGGTCCCTCTACCTCATCGCGCTTGTGGGGACGGCAGTCGCTCGTCTATTCAGGCCAGCGCCTTGACCGGATAGCTTAGCTAAGCTAAGCGGTGCGAATGCGCGCGACCTCTTCAAGACCGCGCTCGCGGATTTCCTGCTCGCGAATAATAAATTTCTGCACTTTGCCGCTCACGGTCATGGGAAAAGCGTCGACGAAGCGCACATATTCGGGAATTTTGAAATAAGCGATTTTGCCTTCGCAAAAATCGCGAATCTCCCGCTCCGTGCACGTTTCGCCTGCCTTCAAACGGATCCACGCGAGAACCACTTCTCCCCATCTCTCATTGGGAAGACCCACCACCTGAACGTCCATGACTTTGGGATGAGAATAGAGGAACTCCTCGATTTCCCGCGGGTAGACGTTTTCGCCGCCGCGGATGATCATGTCCTTCGCGCGGCCAGTGATTCGCAGGTAGCCGTCCGACCGCATGGTTGCAAGGTCGCCCGTATGCAGCCATCCGTCAGGATCAATTGCTTTCCGCGTGGCCTCCGCTTCGTCGTCATATCCTTTCATCACGTGATAGCCGCGCGTGCACAACTCGCCTTGCACGCCGACCGGCACGGTTTCGCTTGTAGCCGGTGACACGATCTTCACTTCGATGCTGGAAGTGGCATGCCCGATTGTCTCGACGCGTCTTTCGAGGCTATCGTCGCTGCGGGACATAGAAATGAGCGGCGAGCTTTCCGTCTGCCCGTAAATCACCATCATGTCGCGGCAATGCATTTCTTCTATAACTCGCTTCATGACCTCGATAGGGCAAGGCGCCCCGCCCATTCCCCCGGTACGCAGGGACGTCAAGTTAAACCGTTTGAATTCTGGCTGGCCCAACTCGGCGATGAACATGGTAGGTGAGCCGAGCAACGCGGTTGCGCGCTCGGCCTCGACGGCCTCCAGGGTCTTCCCGGCATCAAACTGTGGCCAAGGAAGAATGAGCGTGGCGCCGCTGCTGAGGCACGTCAGGATGCCCAGCACGCAACCTGCTGTATGGTAGAGCGGAAAACAGTTGCAGCAACGGTCCTGCGGCGTCAGCTGCATCCATTTGGCGAAAATCCATCCGTTGTTCAGGATATTGTGATGGGTCAGAAGCACGCCTTTCGGCGAGCCCGTTGTTCCCGAAGTGTACTGGATATTGCAAACATCGTGGGGCTTGATTTCGATTGAGGGAACGTCCACGCCATTTGCCAGCATCCTGGGCCACGAATCTTCGTCGAGATAGACCACGTGTTGCAAAGGTAGCTGCTGTCCGGCGCGAGTTTCCTCGAGAATTTGACGGTAGTTCGCGCGCGCATCCCGTGAATGGAGGAAAAGCGCTTTAATCCTGGATTTCCGCAGGACAAAGCCAAGGTCTTGCGAGCGGTAAGCCGGGTTGACGTTCACCTGAACGATTCCGGTACGCGCGCAGGCCAGGAAAAGGAGAACCCACTCGGCGCAACTGCTGGCCCATACACCGACGCGGTCTCCGGGACGCAGGCCTTGCCCGATCAAGCCGCGCGCCGCTTCTTCGACGCGCTCTTTCAGTTCGCGATACGTCAGCCGGGTGTTTCGATGCCGCACGATGAGGGCTTCGTGCGTGGGCTGGCGCGCGGCCATCTGCGAAAGCGCTTCGAAGATAGTCTCCTCGCGAAGCGCGAGTTGGGGCCCTCGGGAGTAGCTTGGCTGCGACATTTCTCGGCGAAAGGTGGCCTATATCTACTTTCGCGCGACAGTCCTGTCAACCGATTTCTCCTCCCTGTCGGGAAGATCTCCCCCAACCAGCTGCTGCCCAGGGAAGTTCTGGCTGCCAGGACTGCAGGCCCGGGCTAGCCCAAACTTCTGGCGCAACCAGCTTCGAAAAGATCGACTTCCTGCAAACTCAGCCGCTCCGCCGTCCCGTCCACGCCCGCGAGGGCGGTTGTTGCTTCTATTGTCTGCGCCGCTTCATCCATGAAAGGCGGTGCATCGACCACGTCGCCCCGCTGGCGAAGCTCGGCACCAATTCTTATCGCAACCTCGTCTCTTGCTGCCTGGATTGCAACTCACTGAAAGCGAACCGCGACGCCGTGGAGTAGAATTGCTGCTCGCACGCCCTTAAATGCGCATCCTCATCGACGGATGCATGGATGAGCGATTCCGGAACGCCCTGCCTGGACACGGCTGCCAAACCGCGCGATATGCCAGCCTCGCCGGACTCGAGAATGGGCAGCTTCTCACAGCAGCGAAAGCGGCCGGATTCGAGGTCTTCCTCACTGCAGATCAAGGGATCGAACATCGACAGAACCTCGAAAGCTGGCGATTATCATTCTTCGCGCAAAGTCGAGTCGTCTGAAGGATCGATTGCCTCGGGAGCCGATTTTTCTCGCTCGCATCAAATCCTTGGAACCGGATAAGGCCATTCGCATTGACGCAATTGACGCAACAAATGACCGAAGCTGGCGGCGAGTGGTAAACTGGGCCGCTGCGGAGGGGATTGTCACATGGCGAAAAAACAAAAGAGCGCGAAGCGCGGGGTGAAGAAGGTTACAACGAAAGCGAAGTTGAGCCGGAAGAAGGCTCCTCCGAAGAGAAAAGGGATGCACAAGTCGTCGCGTAAGCCGGCAGCTCGCAGGCGGCCTGTTCGGCAGACCCAGGTGGTGATGGGCAGCCAAAGCGTCGAAACGGTGCCGTTGAAGCGCCGCGCGCGCACGGCCGCCGCGGGAGCCGGCGTTTCCGTGGTGGAAGGCGTGGATTCCGAGAGCGCCGACGAATTGTTGGAAGAAGGCCAGACGTTCGAGGCGGGAATCGTCAGTGGCGTGGAAGACGCTCCCGATGCGGATCAAGGCGAAGTCCGCACGCACGAAGTCCCGCAAGACGACGTGCCGGAAGAGTACGAGGACAAAGACCGCCCGTAGCCACCCGCAAATGGTCCAAGAAACGCGGCCCCTGGGTGCCCAAGGGCCCGCGCATGCGCGCCCTCCGTCACCTTTAAAAACCTGAAAGCCGGCGCCAGCTTTGACGACATTATGATGGAATGGTTCGAAGGGCTGCACCGCGAGCAAGTCGAAGCCGTCATCGAATCTGCCGCCGCAGCCTTGACGTGACCCTGTTACCCGCTGATGCCGCCTCCCTCTGCCGGTGCGATCCCGGCACGGGAACTGTCCTCAGCACCGTTCGGAGGACGTCTTGGGCATTTGGTATAAACGTCCATCTCGAGGAACGGTTATGTGTCAGGACCGGAGTTCCTTTTCATCAAAGCCTGGTTCTGAGCGAGCATGTCGCGGCAATCGGTGACGAGCTGATGGCATTGCATTTCGAAACGGTGGGCCTCGCGGCCCAGCGCCTCGACCGTCAGGGGCTGCTGAGAAGCCTCGTTTGGCAGTTGCGGCGCAGACTTTCCGGCGGCCAAAGCGCTCGCGAAGGAATCCAAGACGGACACTTCCCCTAAATCCCCTTCTCCCAAGCCCTCCAGTCTCGACCTGACGGAACCCAGCTCTTCGGTAACCCGCGCGACTTCCGTTTCATTTAGGGCAGCTCGCAAAGCAAACTGCACAACGGTATCGAAAGCCTGGCGAGCGTTTTGAACATACCGCGCGCGGTTTTCCAAACTGCGAGGCGCCAGGGCGAAGGTGGCGAACATGTTGGCCGTGTACAGCTCTATCGCCAGGAATTGGGCCATGGAGGTGCGCCACCGCACCGAAAGCGAAGGGTTATCCAATGAGGAATTTCCTGCGTACATTCAGAGTTCCCTAAGTCCGTTCAACCAGGCATCTGTTCGTGCTGTGGGCGGAATCAGGGAGATTGTGACACACCCACTGGCGCCGTATGAAAGCATGCTGGGGCCTAAACCCTACAGCAGACTACCACTTATTGCGGGCCAAGGGGACTATTTATGACCGGTGCAAGACTTCGTCTAAGCTAGAGGCGCGAACCCTCGATTCTGAGACTAGCGGAGCGGAACTGAGCTTTTTCTCTTGTCCACCACCACTGCGCCGCCCTTCATCACCCAGAGCACATCGTTGATGGCGGCATTGATGTCGGCCAGCGGATCGCCTTCGACGGCGACCAAGTCAGCGAAATAGCCGGGTGCGACGGCACCGAGTTCCTTTTCTTTGGTCAATAATTCGGCGGCGTTGGTGGTAGCCGTGCGCAGCGCCTGCTCCGGCGTCATTCCGGCTTTCACGAACCAGCCGAGTTCGCGTGCGTTCTCTCCAAACATCGTGTAAATCGCGTCGGAGCCCATGGCGAATTTGACTCCCGCTTTGTGCGCTTTTCGCGCTGTTTCCAGATTGCGCTCGATGAATGCTTTGGTCTTTTCCTGAAAGCCGTTGGCATAGCCAATCTTCTGCCAGTTGTCCAGGTAATAGCGGTTGTGGTCGATCGTCGGGACGTAAAACGTGCCACGCTTCGCCATTTCCGAGATCGTGGCGTCGTCCATGTCGGTGGCGTGCTCGAGTGAATCGGTTCCTGCGCGCACGGCGTCACGGGCGCCGTCCGGGCCGTACGAATGAATCGCGATCTTCTTTCCAAATTGATGCGCCGTGTCCACCGCCGCTTTGATTTCTTCGTAGTTGTAAGTCTGAAAGCCGGTGACGTCGTCGTCCGTGCCGGTCGAGGCGTACATCTTGATGAGGTCCACGCCGGCGGCAATTTGCTGGCGCACGACGCGAAGCACCTCCGGCACGCCGTCCGCAATTCCTCCAGCAGGAAGATTCAGCCCGGGCTTATAGGGAGTGTTCGTGACGTACAGTCCATAGCCCACCACAAACATGCGCGGGCCAATCATTTCGCCGCGGTGGATAAGATCGCGCATGGCAATGTCCATGTATTGGTCCGATCCGAGATCGCGAACCGTGGTCACTCCGGCTTCGAGGGTGCGCAGCGCGCCTTTGCGCGCCAGGAACACTTCCACGGCAGGCGGATTCGCCGTGAGCTGTTTCAGCATGGGCTCGCCCGGCGTTTCCTCCGTGTACATGGTCAAGTGCGTGTGAACGTCGATGAGCCCCGGCAAGCCGGTGTATTTCGAGAGGTCGATGATTTCAGCGCCGGAAGGAATCGCGGAGGCATCGCTGGTCACGGCCTTGATGCGGTCGCCTTCGACAATCACGATCGCGTTCGTCCACAACTTCCCTTTCGCGTCCCAGAGCTTCCCGAAGCGCACGGCCTTGATCGCTTTTGAGACTGGCTTCCCTTGCGCGAACGCTGCGGGAAACGCAACGGTAAGAGCAAAAAAGACAAGCGCGACGAACAAAAAGATCCGCTTCATGGCACACACCTTCACTTGCGCATTTCCATGCGCCACTCACGCTTTCTAATTCAGTTAGCGCGGGAATGCAATCGTAAAGAAAGGCGCCACGCAAAGGCCGTCATTCTATAAGCGCGTGCAATGTTGGCCGGAAAAGACGAAAAGCAGGTCCCTCGGGACCGGGCTCGGGATGACGCAGTGAAGCCGGTCAGTTGCGGCGCTGCACGGCTTGCGTGGATGGTGGCGTCAGCTTCGAGGTCGTTGTGGAAGGCAGTGGCGGCGCCACACCCGCGATTGGCGACCCAAGGCCTAACTGCTGAAGACTCCTGGCGTCCAGCTTTCCGGTGGGTGTCAAGCCATGCGATTCCTGAAACTTCTTCATGGCCTCGACAGTGGCGTCGTCCCACTTTCCGTTCGCCGTTCCTGTATAAGAACCGCTCTTCGCGAGCGCCAGCTGGATTTCCGTAATGCGTTCGGGAGTGGGAGCTTTCTGCCCTCGGTCTCGAGGCTTGGACTTTCTTGAGGATCTCTTTCCGTGTGAGGCACTGCGAAGCGAAGAACGTGTGGGTTTCCCCGATGCCGGACCCTTGGCCTGCGTAGAATCGGAAAACACACCCAGTCCCGCTGCCAGCAGCAGCGACGAGGCCAAGTGTGTTGCCTGCCGAAGGTGTATGCGCATTGGCTTAGAGTCGAGCTTTATCGTTACTGCTGGTTGTCTGAGGGAACTTTGCCAGACAAATAAACCGTCAGCATCCGGTCACCGTCCTGCCGGCGAAGAACTTTGAACACCACGTCATCGCCGGGTTTTAGCTTGGACACTGCCGCGCGGTACTCGGCAACCGAGTCGATCGCCTGACGATTGATTTCCGTAATCACGTCGCCGCGTCCGAAAAGAAGGTCTTCGGCAAAGGACGCCGGCTCAACTTCCGTCACGATTACGCCTTTTTGTCCTTCAATGCCCACGCGGTGGCCGCGTTCCGGGGTCAGTTCTTCCACGTGCAAGCCGAACTCGCTGGGAGCCGCTTCGCCTGGCTGATCGCCCGTACGGCCCGCGGTGTTCGGGAAAACCCTCGTCCGGTCCCCAACCTCTGCGGTCGTTTCCTTCTGCGCGTGGTCGCGCATGTAGGTGAGCTTGACCTTGCTGCCGATCGGCGCTTCCGCGATGGGGTTAACCAAGTCGTTCCCCGTCTTCACCGCGTGACCATTCACGCTGGTAATGACGTCTCCGCCCTTGAGTCCAGCCTTTTCCGCCGGGCTCCCTGCCTGTACGCTTTCAATCACTACGCCGTACGGCGCGCCAAGCGATTTCAGAGTAATCGGATTCGTGCTGATTTCCTCCTGGAAGCTGACGCCAATCGAGCCGCGCGTTACGCGCCCTTGTTTGATGATTTGGTCATAAACCTTGATCGCTGTCGTGGAGGGCAGCGCGAATCCAACTCCCTCGTAGCCGCGGCTGCCGGTGATGATCGCTGTATTGATTCCAATCACTTGCCCCGAGAGGTCGACCAGCGGCCCACCAGAGTTTCCGGGGTTAATGGCCGCGTCGGTCTGCAAGAATCGCTGGAACTGCTGGCCGATGCCGCCGCGATCCTTGGCGCTGATGATTCCGGCCGTAACCGTCGCCTGCAATCCAAAAGGACTCCCAATGGCCAAAACCCAATCGCCTACCTGCACCCCATCGGAATTGCCGAGTTTTGCGATCGGTAGATCTTTGTTCGCGTCAATTTTGATGACTGCCAGATCCGTATCGTCGTCCGCGCCGACGAGCTTCGCCGTGTACCGCGTGGTGTCGCCGTTCAGTTGCACCTGAATCTTGGTGGCCTGTTCGATGACGTGATTGTTCGTGAGGATGTAGCCGCGCTTATCCACAATGACGCCGGAACCGAGGCTGCGGTCGGCCTGGGGAGGTCCATCGGGCCGGCCGTCAAAGAAGCGATCAAAGAAATCCTGCATGGGGTCGTCCTGATCGTAGGGCTGCGCGCGGCGCTTGCGAGACTGCCGGCGCTCCAGCACCTGCGTCGTCGCAATGTTGACCACTGCGGGCTCTACCTTGTTCACGATGCCCGCAAAAGTATTCGCCGCGGGAATCGGGTCCGGCACCGACAACGCTGTGGCGGTTGTGCCGGGAAACGCGAAACCCTTCGTGGCCGAGACCCTGCCCGAGACGATCGTGCCGATCAGGATCCCGACGATTAACGTGAAGCTGACAAATGCTGCCGCCAGGATCTTCCGCTGACGCGCCCAGTTCAAAAGCTCCCTAACTTGATCTCCCATTTCCCCTTGCTCCTCTTCAGGCTGGCCCCCGCGCCGGTGCCGAGCTACGCACAGCTCATCGACCACAGTGGACTTATTTCCAAGCTTACGGACCGACCGCTTCCGTCCTGCTAGTATAACACTGCCTTTTCTCTGTGGCTGCGGTCCTTCCAGGAAGTCGTCGAACGATAACTAGCCGGTCGGCTGGGTCCCTTCTGAGTTTTGCCCACCCTCCGTTGGACGCAAGAGGTGGGAAATATGTTATTAGATCCAATTACCAAAAAGACCGCGAGCGTAACTTGATGGAGCGCAAGGAGTAACGCAAACCGAAGCGTGGGCGGAAGCAGACTGCCTGTTAACACTACCGGGGTTTTGGGCGTCTTGAGAACTATAGGAATGCGATTCTTGCTTAGCGGGCTGATCTGTGGGATACCTCCTTGACTTTCGGACTGTGAGAATGGAACGTGAGGCTGTGACCTCCCAGCCCGTTACTGAAATGTCTACCGACGAGGCGCTGGTAAGCGCCGCTCGCGCGGGCGACCGACCGGCGTTTGGGTTGCTCTACGACCGCTATGCGCGAATGGTGCACGGCATTCTGCTCTGCCGCGTGCCCCCGCGCGACGTGGACGACCTCGTACAAGAAGTCTTTCTGCTGGCGTTGCGACAACTCCGTTCGCTGCGGGATGTTTCGCGCTTTGGCGCGTGGCTCAGCACCATTACCCGCAATCGCGCGAACGACTTCTACAGGAAAACGAATCCGGCCGATCGTGCCACAGATCCTGTGGCGGAGGAGCAGGCGGAGAATCGCACCAATGACCATGCGGTCGAGCAAGAAGCAGCGATGACTTTGGCGGTGCTGCGCACGCTTCCGGAGACGTATCGTGAATCGCTGACGCTTCGTTTAGTGGAAGGCCTGACCGGGCCGGAAATCGCTGCGCGCTTGGGACTGACGCATGGGTCCGTGCGCGTGAACCTGCACCGCGGCATGCAGATGCTGCGAGAAAAGCTCGCGGAAAAAGCGGAAGGCGCCGGAAGAAAAGCGGGCAAGAGGTTGTAGCAGCGGCTTTACGCTGCTGCTCGACGATGATCGAACATGAGTGAACGCAAGAAGGACGCGGTTATGAAAGACGATTATTTGTGGGACGGGTTGGGCGAGCCGGACCCGGAAGTACAGAAACTGGAGAACTTGCTCGGACGCTATCGGCACGACCAGCCTGCGCTGCGCCGCTGGCGCTTCCCTGCGTTTCGATTTTCGTTTCAGTTGGCGGCGGTGGCCGCAGTTTTGCTGATTGGCGTCGCGACATTCGTTGTTTTTCGTGCGATGCAAGGAAAGAATTCGGGGCCCACTTGGGAGATTGCGCGGATTGCGGGCACGCCGCGGGTGGGCTGGCATTCGCTGAGCGCAAGCGTCGCGACGGCAAAGTTGAAGGTCGGGCAAACCTTGGTGACGGATAATTCTTCGCGGGCCAGCATCACGCTCGAGGAGACCGGCCGCGTTGAAGTGGAACCCTCCTCGCGGCTTCGAGTGGTTGCAAGCCGCCCTGGCCACGAACGTCTTTCACTCGAGCGTGGAACGATTCACGCGACGATTTGGGCGCCGCCGGGCGAATTCGTTGTAGATACGCCTTCGGCCGTGGCCGTGGATTTAGGGTGCGTCTACACGCTGCACGTTGACGACTCGGGCGCGGGACTGCTGCGCACGACCATGGGCTGGGTCAGCTTCAAGCTGAATGGCCACGAATCGTTCATTCCTGCTGGCGCGGTGTGCGCGACGCGCCCAAAAATTGGCCCAGGCACGCCATATTTTGAAGATGCTTTCCCTTCGTTTCGCGAGGCGTTAGCGAAATTTGATTTTGCGAAGGTCACGCGGCAGGAACGCCATGCGTTGCTGGAAACTTTGCTTACTGACGCCAGGAAGCAAGATGCGCTGACGCTGTGGCATTTGCTTTCGCGAGTGAGCGATGCGGAACGCCCTGCTGTCTATGATCGCCTCGCGACACTTGCTCCACCGCCTAAGGATGCTACGCGCGAAGGCATTATGCGCCTCGACGCGAAAACGCTCGATTCGTGGTGGAATTCGCTCGGCTACGGCGACGTGTACCTCTGGCACATGTACGAACGCACCTGGTCGGAGCGCTAAGGGCCGTTAACAACACACGAAAGCAAAGCGTCTTGGCTCCTGAAGTTGGAACGCAAGCGATGCAAGGGAAAAAGGAGACAAGGCAATGACACCTCAGAAAATTCGGCCGGTTCGGTATTTCGTTTCCCTCGCAACTGCAATGCTGCTTTTCGCCAATGTGGCGCAAGCGGGACCACCCCTCATCTGTCACTCTTTTGAAATTGGACAGGCAAAATCGCTGCCCCTGGCAAGCCACGGTTGGAACCTCAGCGGCTCGGAGAACTATGACACAAAGAATCTGGCAGGGGACACGCTCGAGATTCTGAAGCCGGACACGCCGGTGCTCGTGCGCATGGAAACGCTGCGCCGCGCTACGCTTTATGCACGCAGAGATCCCGTCGCAGCGAAGGAGTTGCTTGCGCGGCTTCACGCTCGAGCCACTGCTGCGGAATCTGCCGGCCATCCCGATGCGCTGGCGTGGTTCGACGCCGGCTACCTTGTAGAAACTTACAAGCAGTGGCTCGGGCAGAACTTGCCACACATGACGGACGGTATGCGTATGTATCCGAATCCAGCAACGGGCGTGGACGGCTACGCGATGGTCAAGAAGGCGATCGCACTCCGTGGGGACGATGCGGAAATGGAATTCGCCGCGGCGCTGATCACCCTTCCTGGTCCTCGCGAGGACCATGCGCAGCACGCGCAAAAGGCCATTGCGGGGGCGAAGGCCGATGCGCTGCTGACGCAAAACCTCGCCACGCACTTCGTTGGACCGAAGGATGTGACGGTGTCCGAAATGCTCGCGAAGAATTCCGCGTCGAAGTGAGCACCCTGGTTACCGGCCACAGCCGGCAACATCCGCCATGTAGATGGGCAACCATCTACATGGCCCGGGCAGGGATCAGTTGTCGCGGTAGGGACGACCATCGCTGATCGCCCCCGGCGCAGATCCGCACGGGCGCTTTTACCCACTCGCGATTAGCGTGGTTGCTGTGTTGCCTTCCTCCCTACCGGAACGAAGTCGGCGTCCTGTTCCATCGGCTTTTCGAAGCTCAATAGCCCGGCCCACCGATACCTCTATCTACGCTTCAAGCGACGCCTCACGGCGTCACTTGCAAGACTCGAGGCCAGGATGGATTCGCTGCTTCTTTTCCTGTAGGGCTCTTTCATCCCCTACAACATGCCGGTTTATCCCGGCGCTGTCCGGCTTGCCGACTAGTCGAGAATTGGACCGGCTGTGCCGCTACTAGCACTCGTGCCACCCGAAACCACGGCTGTGCAGAAACAGCCTGATGCTCGGCCCCGACACGAAGGATGGGTGCCGGCCTCGCCCAAGAATTCAGGGAACGAGGCGTGACTAATTGACGTTTCTATCGTCAATGTTCGTGTGGCAGTGTCTCAGGAGGGCCGCATGTCTCCGCAGCAAGTGGAAAACCACGAAGTCAGCCGCCAACCGCGCGGTTTGCCGGTTCTGGACCATGTCCAGCAGGACTTGCGCTATACGTTGCGCTCCTTGCGCCACGATCCCAGCTTCACAGCCGTGTCTCTTCTCATCCTGGCTCTCGCCATTGGAGCCAATATCGCCGTCTTCAGCGTAGTCAATACATTGCTCCTCCGCCCGCTACCATTCCCCAACGCGCACGAATTGGTTTGGATCGCGCCGCCACCCAGCGCATGCGGCCTCTCCTGCGCCACCTACTCCGCTGACGCCTACGAAGAGTTCCGAGCCCAAAGCCGCGCTTATCGGGACGTAACCGGATACGAGGCCTTCAGCACTCCAGACAACGTGCGACTGACAGGGCGCGGCGAACCTGAGCCCGCCACCAGCATCGACGTAATCGGTAACTTCTTCAAGGTTCTTGGCGTGCAGCCTGCCATGGGCCGCCTGTTCACCTCGGACGAGAGTCGCGGCGCTCATCCCGTAGTTTTGCTGACCAGTGCTTACTGGCGGCGGCAATTCCATGCCGATCCTGCCATTGTCGGCAAGGCCATCGATCTAAGCGGAACACCGTTCACGGTGATCGGCGTGTTGCCCGCGAACTTCGACTACGGAGCCGTGTTTTCTCCAGGAGCGAAGGTGGATATGTTCACCCCACTCGATTTGGATAAAGAGCGGGACTGGGGAAATATCGTCACTCTCATCGGCCGCCTCAAGGCCGGCGTGACCTTGCCGCAGGCTCTCGACGATGCCAAGCGCGTGGCGCCCAATATCTATTTCAACGTGAAGTATCCGCAGACGCTGGGGCGCTACAAAGGCAGTTTGATTCCCGTCTGGCTGAAGGATTATGTCACGGGCAAGCTCCGCCGGTCCCTGATTGCGTTGTGGTCCGCTGTCGCCGCGATTCTGCTCATTGCCGCGGTGAATTTATCCAACTTGCTGCTAGCCCGCACTTCCGCCCGCGCCAAGGAATTCGCGGTGCGCGGCGCTCTGGGCGCAAGCCGCGCTCGCATCATCGGCCAATTGTTGCTCGAAAGCCTGGCGCTTTCCGGAGCTGGGGCACTCCTAGGGCTCGGAATGGCGGCGCTGCTGATTGCCTGGCTTCGCCAGCAGGGCTCTCTCGCGCTGCCGCTGCTTAGCGCCGTGCGTGTCGACGTGCAGGCTCTCGGGTGGACCGTTCTTATCGCCATTTTCACGGCGATGATCTTCGGCCTGCTGCCGGGCTTTCGTATCACCGGCGGCAATCTGCAGGGGGCGCTAAAGGATTCGGGCCCAGGCGCGGGCGTTGGGCGCAAACATGAGCGTGTCCGCTCCACGCTCGTCGTCGCCGAAGTCGTCTTAGCTTGCGTTTTGCTGGTAACAGCAGGTCTGCTTTTGCGCAGCTTCGTTAAAGTGCTTCAGGTGGACCTGGGCTTTCGGCCGGAGGGAGCCGCCTCGATCAAAGTTGACTACGACGACAGCGCCCCAACAGAGGACGCCAGCATCGCCAAGCGCAGTGCGATTTTCCAGCAGATTCTTGCCCGCGTGAGCGCGCTTCCAGGCGTCCAGGCCGCAGGCATGGCCGACTACCTTCCGCTGGGACCCAACCGCGAATGGGATTCGCCGGTGCCGGAGGGAAAAACCTTTGCTCCCAACGAACTGCCCGATCCGCTGGTCTATGTCATTACGCCTGGATTCATCCGCGCCATGGGCATCCGCCTTCACGGCCGCGAGTTCACCAGGGACGACGGCCCCCATAGCGAGCGGGTTGTCCTGATCAATGCCTCCGCAGCCCGAATCTACTGGCCCAACGAGGATGCCGTTGGCAAAGTCCTCCTGCGGGGCAAGGAGCAAGATCGCGTCGTCGGCGTGGTGGACGATGTGCATGAGGAAAATGTCGAAGGCGGGCCTGGCTCCCAAATTTATTACCCAGTCACGCAGCAAGGGCCGAATGGCGCACAACTCGTTGTCCGGAGCAGCCTTCCGCCCGCGGTTCTTGGCCCCAGCGTTCTCCGCGCGCTGCGTGAACTAAATCCCAATCAACCCGCTGCGGAGCTCCGGCCCATTCGAACCATAGTGGATCGTGCCGTGTCGCCACGCCGATTTTTCATGATCCTGGTAGCTGCCTTTGCCGGGCTGGGCCTGCTTTTAGCCACGCTCGGAATTTATGGGGTGATTTCCTATTCGGTGACGCAGAAAACACCCGAAATCGGCATCCGCATGGCGCTCGGCGCGACCGTCGGGCAAGTGCGCAGCTTGGTGCTGGCAAGCACACTGCGATTGGCGAGCGTGGGCATCCTCCTGGGAGCATTGCTTTCCCTCGCTTTGTCCCGAGCCCTGGCCTCGCTGCTATTTGCCACCTCGCCGTGGGATACGTCAGCCTATGTGGGAATGGCGCTCACGCTGCTGCTGGTCGCCCTCGTCGCCGGGTACATTCCGGCGCGCAGAGCTTCGCGCATAGAGCCGATGAGGGCCCTCAGAGCAGGGTGACTGGGCTTGCCCGCACAGTTGGTCATACATCCGAAGATGCGCTAAATCCTAGTAACGGGCTCGCCGGCAGCTGGGCGACTACCCTTTTCCCCTTTTCCCGAAACTGCTTGACTTCCGCCCACGGGCTAGGGCATAAAAGGTGAAGCTGCGGTTGCGGCGACACGTGGCGATTTAGGGCAACTTGCTCCACGTAAAAAACTGCTAAAGAGCTGGCAGAGTTTCTTAGAGACCCTCCGAGCACTTTGGCACGGAGGGTTTTTCGTTTTCCCCTCCTTGCTGCCCTAGTCGAATTTCAGCTTCGTGTTTTCCTTCCGTGGTGCGGGCATTTGCCCAAAGTCACGCGTTTCGTGAACGCTCTTGAGCTGTGCTGAACATAGGGCGGCTCCGGCAGGTGGAAAGCGGCGGCGCTTCGTGCGTCAGGGTAAACGAGCCGCCGCACTTTGAATGACTCGTCGCTCCATTTTGCGGGATTCATGAGGACCCCACAGAGCGCGAATGAAAACTTAGATTTAAGGATCTATGCCATGTCTCAAGACTCGGTCTATCAGTTGCGCTGCCGCGAATGCGGTAAAACCTGGGGAAACGTGCCCCGTTCCTTCTGCGAGGACTGCTTTTCTCCTCTTGAAGTTGTCTACGATTACGACGCGCTCAAGAAAATTGCCCGGCGCGAAAATCTCGCGGGCCGCGCATTCAACATGTGGCGCTATTCCGAACTTCTGCCGCTAGGCGACGATTTCACGGTGCCGACAGCCATCGGCGGCACGCCGCTGGTTCGCTCGCGCAAACTGGCTGCGCAGTGGGGCATCCAGAATCTGTATATCAAGAATGATGCGGTGTGCTTCCCTTCTCTTTCGTTCAAGGATCGCGTGGTCGGGACGGCGCTGGCGGCGGCGCGGCGCTTCGGATTTGAAACGGTCGGCTGCTCTTCGACCGGAAACCTTGCCAATGCCGTGGCTGCGCAAGCGGCCCAGCAAGGCTTTGACGCCTGCGTGTTCATTCCCGCGGATCTCGAACCCGCAAAAGTGCTGAATACGGCGGTCTATGGGGCGCGCATCGTGCGCATCAACGGAAACTACGACCACGTGAACCGACTCTGCGCGCAGATTGCCGACCGGTTCCAATGGGGCCTGGTAAACGTGAATCTACGCCCCTACTACTCCGAAGGCTCGAAGACCCACGGCTACGAAATCGCGGAGCAACTCGGATGGAGACTGCCAGACAACGTGGTTGTCCCGATGGCCGGCGGCTCGCTGATTACGAAAATCGCCAAGGCGTTCAAGGAACTCGTGACGCTCGGGTGGGTAGAAGACAAACCGGTGAAATTCTTTGGCGCGCAAGCGACCGGCTGCTCGCCGATTTCCGATGGTGTTAAGCGCGGCCTGGCGCGCTTCACACCGCAGAAACCCAACACTATTGCGCGTTCGCTCGCGATTGGTAACCCCGCCGACGGCCCGTTTGCCATGAGGCTGATTCGGGAATCCGGGGGCTGGGCGGAGGATATTTCCGATCCGGAAATTGTGGACGCCATCAAGCTAGTGGCCGAAACAGAGGGAATCTTCACGGAAACGGCCGGAGGCGTTACTGCCGGAGTCACAAAGAAGCTCATCGCGCAGAATCGCATCAAGCCGGACGAGGCCACCGTGGTTTGCATCACGGGCAATGGCTTGAAGACGACCGACGCGATCGCTGGGGAGTTTCCGGCGAGCGAGGCCATTGCGCCGCGGCTGGAAGCGTTTGAGGCATATCTTGACGCGCAACTTGGCACCGCGGCGGCTGCCAAGGCTTGATGAAGCAATGCCAGGCAGATTCCTCAGGCCTAAAGGCCTGGGCCACAGCTCGGAATAAGAATCTGCTTGGGTGTGGGGATTGAATTTAGAAAGCAAGGAGCCAAAAAGAGATGCCAGTTACGATTGAAATTCCTACCGCGTTCCGCCGCTTCACGGACGGCGTGCCCAAAGTTGCTTGTAGCGCGACTACCGTTGCAGAAGCTTTGGATGCGCTCACCAAACAGTTCCCCGGACTCTCGCGGCACGTCCGCGATGAGAGCGGACAAATCCGCCAATTCCTCAATATTTATCTCAATGAAGAGGACATTCGTTTTCTCGGGGGCGAATCGTGTGCACTGCGGGAGGGCGATCGTGTCCTGCTTGTCCCGTCGATTGCAGGGGGCTGCTAAGGTCACTCAGCGAAAGCTCGCACGAGCGAGGCCGTCATACCGCCCGCGCGTAAAGCTCTACGGGCTCCAGCACGCCCTGCTTCATCATTGCCAAAACATTTTTGATCATCACCGGCGCCAGGTTCCCCATCAGCAAGTGAAGCGCGAGAGCTGGTTGCCCGTCCTGGGCCGCGCGCGCAATCGCCCGTTCCGTGAACTCGATGGCAAAGGCCGTCCGCACCCTCTCTCGCTCCACATGGAATCCGGCTTTTTCTAATTGGTTATGATAGCTTCCCTTGCTGACAACAAAGCTTGTTTCTTCGCTAGACGCCCATGGAACCGGGTAGGTAATGGGGATTTCCCCGGCGCGAAGAATGTCAAAAATGGCAAACTTGCCCCCGGGCTTCAGCACTCGCCGCACTTCACAGAAAACGCCGGCTTTGTCGGCAATGTTCATACCAACGTGAATCATATAGGCGCGGTCGAAGGTTTCGGCGGGAAGCTTGGTGTCCAGCGCACTGGTTTGGACAAATTCCACCAAGTGGTCCAGCTTTGTTCGGCGCGTCAGGCTCTGCGCTACCTGGACAAACTCCTCCGTCAAATCAACGCCCGTCACTTTGCACTGATGCTCTGCTGCGAAATAGCGCGCCGGTCCGCCTATGCCGCTGCCCACGTCCAGAATCCGCAATCCCGTCGCCAACTCCATTTGGGCGGCGAGCTCTCGCGTCGCGTCGAGACCACCAACGTGGAATTCGTCCACGGTGGCCAAGTCAATTGCGTTAAGCCGGTCTGGGTCCAGCCCCATTCGCACCACCGCCTGCAAAATCGTTTCTTCGAGCCTTCCGCGTGTGTAATGGCCCGCAACCTTGGCTTCGCTCATAGTCTCTCCGTCCCCTCAAAAGCAGACCTTTGCCGACCGTCTCACAAATGCACGTTACTATAGCCAGCGGCAGACCTTCGAGCTCCTTGCGTCCCGCCTTCGTCCAGAGCTTTGCCTTGCGGCACAGACCCTGGCTCATCGCCAAGGCGTGCAACTGGTTCTGGACCGAGGTGCGTATGCGAACCAGCTTGTCCCGATGACGCAGCATTTGCCGCAGGTCACGATTCTCAGGTGATGGAATCCAGATCCGCGGAAACTTGTCCCGCACTAGTAGCAGGTCGAGAATATGCAGCGCATCGCGATCGTCGGTCTTCTGCTTCCGCACCGCGGCCGCACGGATCTGGGCCGCGTCCCCGACCCACAGCTCGTGGTGATATTCCTGGAGCAGTCTTTCAAACCATTGAGCGTTCACCGTGGCTTCCGTCCCGACGTGAGCCGGACCTCGAAGCGTCGCGTAAAACGCCCGTGCCTCACCGTTCCCATGTTCCAGCCGACGCTTGGTGATCTCTCCTATTTCAGCATCGACCGTTGCAAGCTTCTGAAACCGCGTGTGAAAATCACAACCGATAATTATCATCGCTCGGCTCCTTTCTTCCGAGCCTTGGTCGAGTCACAACCGCCAAGTTTACTCGGCCCGGAAGGAGCCGACGACCTTATCCAATCAGTTTTGGTTCCTGCCGTTCCCCGAGACCCGCCTACGTCGACCTGGGGAAAAATTCCGGAACATTTTGTCCTTCTGATACGTTTTATCAGTAACGAAGGAAGGAGTTGCCCATGCGTAAGGCGATCTGGTGTCTTTCCCTAGCATCCATGGTAGTTTTCTCAGCGACGATTTTCTCAGCCCCGCGGATTATGGCCCAATCCAACAAGATTGAGGCGACCAATCTCCCCGAGCATCCCTTTCAGGTGGACTATCCGTCCGGCAGCCAATTGCACCTTCGCCTGCGATCCGGCGATGTCCGCGTGGTGGGAAAAGAGGACAACAAGATTTCGGTCCGGGTGGACGCCCACGACACCGAGAGGGCTCGGGAAGTCAAAGTGTTCTTCGAACGATTCGAGAACTCCGCCGAACTGCGCGTTTCGGGCGGTCCTAGAAATGACCTTCAAATTATCGTCGAGGTTCCGAAAGCCACCGGGCTCTTTGTTCGCATGCCTGCGGGCCAACTAGAAATCAGCGACGTCACCGGGGACAAGGACGTGCAGCTTCATGCGGGCGAATTGATTCTTCATGTGGGCGACCCTGCGGATTACTCCCACGTGGATGCGTCGGTCACCACGGGAGGGTTGGAGGCGCCGACTTTTCACGAAGACCACGGCGGCTTCTTTCGCTCTTTCCAAAAGAGCGGCAACGGCAAATACCGCCTTCATGCCCATGTCGGCGCGGGAGACCTGACTCTGCGGTGAGGTTTACACCCTAATATTTCCCAGCTATCGCCGCAACCTTTTATGACAGGAAGTGTTTGTTGAGTATGAGGGTTCGGCTGCTCATCTACGTTTTGGCTTCACTGGTGTTGCTGGCATTTTACGCCCCCGCAAAAGCCATTGCGTCCTTCTTCTCCAACCGGCAAGACATGTAATTTCGCCTAGATTCTCGGAATTTCCCACCGCTTCGTAGCGGCTGATTTAAAGATCGCTTCGATTACCGCCATATTGGCAATGGCGTCCTCCAGAGGAACAGGAACCTCGGTGTCTTCGCGGATAGCCCTGGAAAACGCGTCGCCTTGAATGGTGTACTGGTCGCAGACCGGAATGGTTTCAACAGTGATTCCGCCGCCGAGCACGTCCTTGCCGCTGTCAATGAGAATTTCGCACGGACGGTCATTCGGCGCATTGAAAGGAATCGT
>QHYI01000011.1 GCA_003223245.1 Acidobacteriota bacterium | reverse complement strand
GGGTTCTCTTCGCGTGGCCGACGCCCGATTCCACTTTCCCTTTATCGTGTGTCAGCAACTACAGGCTGTGACGGTAACTTCTCTGGTCGATTTCGCATCAACCATCCGTTTCATCCTTTGCTGGGGAACGAATATGAGCTGGTCGGCCAACACCTCAGTTGGGGAGAGGACCGCGTCCTTTTCTACGGCCCAGAAGGGCGCCTGAAGCTTTTTCTCGTCAACGTCACAGACTTATTTCCGATTGACGCATTCACCCGAATCTCTGCCGGTCGTTCTGCGTTTCGCGTGGACGATCTTCTGGAGTTGCGGGACCGGCTGGATCGGTGGAAGCGGGGCGAAGGAGAGCACCATGGTGTGTAATGGTAATTACGCCTCACACGTCAGAAGAAATCTGCCGTATGGGCTGACGGCGCGAGTCCACCGAAATGGAGAACGTTCCTCAAATCCCCTTGTAGACTGTCGATATTCACCGAGATTCTTGATCTTCAGATTTTGCTTGACATTCTTAATGAGGCCTAATTATTATTACACTCCAGAACCTCATCCAAATGCCCAAACGCAGCCAGCGCGACCAGAAGGCCGAAGAGCTGAAGCAGAGCGGCACGCTCAATCCCCATTCGGAAACGGTCACCGATCCCCTGTTCCAACAGAACCCTTTCTTCGATCCCCGCGATCTTCTGCAGGCCCGCTACGAGATGCTGCGACGCCACACCGCCGAACAGACGTCGATTCTCGACGCTGCTGCCGCTTTTGGCGTTTCGCGCCCCACGTTTTATCAAGCCCAAGAGTCTTTCCAACGATCTGGACTGGCAGGGCTATTGCCAGCTCGGCGAGGGCCGAAGGATGGGCACAAGCTGAGCGCGGAAGTTCTGGACTACGTGGCCAGTTTGCGGGAGGCAGATCCCAAGCTCACAACCGTTCAGTGCGTGAAAGCCATTCAAGAACGTTTTGCCATTACCGTCCACAGGCGCAGTCTCGAGCGAGCTCTGGCGCGGCGCAAAAAAAAACCGCATCACCAGACTTGACGTCTTCAATTCCTGGCGATGCAGCGGCAACGTACGAAAAGTTGCGACCCTACCTCATCGACCCTACAGATCAGGCCGGGGCCACCCATGGCCCTGCTGTTTTGCTTCGTCATGGAATGTTGGCTTGGGCCAGCACCTCAAGGCAGGTGCCAGCACTTTCGGTTTCGCCCAGCCCTGCCAGCGGATTGCCGGTTCCTTCCGAGATCTCGAGGGAACTGGTTCAGGTCATGGCCGGTTTGATTCTCCATCATGGAAAGGGTTCTGTGTATGCCTGAACTGAAAATCACGAACGCACATCTGGAGCGAGATGCGTATCTGTACGTTCGACAGTCGACGCCTCGCCAGGTATTGGAGAACACCGAGAGCACGCAGCGTCAGTACGCGCTGCGCGAGCGAGCCGTGGCGCTCGGATGGCCGTTTGAGCGTGTCCACATCATTGATTGTGATCTCGGCAAGACCGGGTCTCAGGCGGCTGGCCGGGATGGATTCCAACAATTAGTCAGTGAAGTGGCGCTCGGCAAGGCGGGGATGATCATGGGGCTCGAGGTCTCCCGGTTGGCGCGGAACTGCGCGGATTGGCACCGCCTGATGGAGTTATGTGAAATCGCCAGCACTCTGATTCTGGATGAAGACGGCCTCTACGATCCTGCTACGTTCAATGACAAACTTCTTCTCGGTTTGAAGGGAGAGCTGAGCCAGGCAGAACTGCATTTTCTGAAGGCGCGGATGCGCGGCGGCGTGCTCAATAAAGCGCGCCGCGGCGAACTGGAGATGAGACCACCGATTGGTATGGTCTATCTGCCGGATGGAAGCTTGGGGATCGATCCGGATCGGGAAATCCAATCCGCCATACGATTGGTCTTCGACACCTTTGAGCGTACCGGTTCGGCTATGCAGACGGTCCGCTATTTTCACGAGCAAGATCTGCGGTTTCCTCGACGAATTCGCGCAGGCGAGCGGAAGGGCGAATTGTTTTGGGGCCCAGCTGAACCCACTCGGATCACCCAAATTCTGCACAATCCGCGATATGCTGGCGCCTTCGTCTATGGCCGCACACGCACGCGCCGGAAACCGGATGGCAAGTCCGTCTCACGCAAAGTGCCCCGGGAGGAATGGCAGTTTCTGATCCGCGATGTACATCCGGGCTACATCAGCTGGGATCGATTTGAAGCGAACCAGAAGCGCCTGGCCGAAAATATCTTGGCGTTCAGCATGCGCAGGTTGGGGCCTCCGCGCGAGGGACCGGCTTTATTGCAGGGACGCGTGCTGTGCGGTCTTTGCGGGGAACGCATGGGAGTTCATTACTGGAGAGAAAAAGAGAAAATTGAAATCAGTTACGTCTGCCAGGAAGCCTCGGTCCACCGAGGCTCGAAAGTGTGTCAGCGTGTGCCAGGCAGCGTTGTGGATCGAGCGGTGAGCGATCTCTTGCTGGAGTTGGTCCAGCCGCTGATACTGGAGGTGGCGCTCGCTGTCGAACAGGAAGTGAAAGCGCGTTGTGCAGAAACCGACGCGCTGCGCCGGCAGCAGGTGGAGCGCGCAAGGTACGAGGCCGAATTAGCTCGCCGGCGATACATGAGCGTCGATCCCGGCAATCGTCTTGTAGCTGGCAGCCTGGAAGCCGAGTGGAACGAGAAACTGCGCGCTCACGCAGCGGCGCAGGAAGACTACGAGCGCCATACCGAGCAGCAGCGCCGCCTGAGCGAGGAAGAGGTGCGCCAGAAAGTCCTCTCGCTCGCTACCGATTTTCCGCGCATCTGGAATGATCCGGAACTCGAGGCGCGAGAGAGAAAACGGATGCTGCGGTTGCTCATCGAAGACGTAACACTGATTAAGGCCGACCAAATCACCGCACACGTGCGCTTGCGGGGAGGCGCTACGCGGACGCTGACCGTCAACCGACCATTGCCCATGGCGCGGATTCGCAAAACCAAACCGGAAGTCGTGGTGCAGATCGATGCTTTGCTGAACGAATATTGTGATCGTGAAGTAGCGGAAATTCTGAATCAGCGAGGACATCGGACTTGGCAAAACCAGCCGTATACGCTAAAGAAGATCGAGCGTATTCGTCGCGTTTATCACCTCAAGAGCCGATTCAGCCGGTTGCGAGAACAAGGTCTGTTGACGGCGAAGGAAATGAGCAAGACCTTAGGAGTTTGCGAGACGACCGTGCATGAATGGGCGCGGTCCGGATCGCTGCGGCGAATCGATTGCTATACACATGGCAATTCTCTCTATGAACCACTCCGAGGTACCACGATTATCAAAGGACGGGGCGGACGCAGGGCGCTCCAGCCAACCTTCACCGCTACCAATTCCGAACAGGGTGCAATATGAAGCGTAAGCCTTGCGATCGGGATCGTGGGTCCGGCAAGGCAGCGCTACCACGCCGTAGTGCGCGAGCACATCGCGAAACAGCGGGTTGATGGTGGGATCGTAGATGTCGGGAGCCGCCACACCTTCTCCCAGGTTGTCGAGATTATGTGCCGCTTCCCGTTATGTGCCGTAAGAATGAGAAACACTGCCCCATCTTAGTGCTCCGCTTATCCAAGGCCACATAACGAGTCGTGGTTGAGGCATGATGAACTCCGTTCGAATTCCCCAAATGGAGGTTGTCATGTTGGAAAATTACTTCGCCAAGCCTTCAACGATCGACCGAATCCGCGCCCATTGGTTGGCTCCGCAGATCGAGCGATATGTGGAATGGATGCAGACTAATGGCTACGCCGATCGCAACATCATTAGTCGGGTCCCCTATCTTTGCCACTTTGCTGATTTCACAGAGCGCCGCGGCACTGCCGATCTCAACTCTGCTGCTGCCCAGGTGGAGGAGTTTGCTTCGCACTGGGTGGCCACCTACCAAGCACGCGCAGGATCAAAGCCGCTCCGTCCTAGGCATCTATACGAGGTCCGGAACCCGATTCGACAGATGTTGCGCTTGGCACTGGAAGGTCGCATCACGGTGAAACGTGAGAACACCGTCCGCCACTATCTTTACAGCTTGGAGCGTCTTGGCAATTACCTTAAACGCGTCGGCCTCACCTCGCTCCGAGAACTGTCGCCAGCACTGCTGGCATCTTTCGTCGTCGACACTGCTCCCGGCTTATCACGCACCAGCCGTCGCGACATCTGTGGCGAAGTTCGCGTCTTTCTAAGGTTCTGTTACCGAGAGCGGATTGTGGCTAAGGATCTGAGCGCCGCAGTTGAGATGCCTCAGATCTACGGATTGGCCGATGTACCGCGTTCGATTACGTGGGATGAAGTGCGCCGCATGCTGGAGGCAGTCGACCGCCGAGCAGCTCCGGGACGCTGCGATTACGCGATTTTGCTTCTTCTGGTGACCTACGGACTGCGGGCCCACGAGGTTGCCAGGCTCACTCTTGACGATATTGACTGGAAGCACGAAAGGCTTCAGGTCCCGGGGCGGAAAGCGGGGCACTCGACGGCGTATCCACTTGCCAGCGTGGTGGCCGAGGCGTTGATCGATTATCTCAAGCACGGACGGCCGGAAACAGCAGATCGTCGTCTCTTCTTCCGCAACGTCGCTCCGCGGGCTCCCATCAGCAAGCACGCCGTTTCCTCATGCGTAGCGTCTTACCTTCACAAAGCCGGTATCAATGTACACAGGGCGGGTTCACATACGCTGCGGCACACATGTGTCCAGCGGCTGATCGATGCGGAGTTCCCCCTCAAGACGATCGGCGACTACGTGGGTCATCGCTCTCCGGCCTCGACTCAGATTTATACAAAGGTTGCTTTGGCTTCCCTCAGGGAAGTGGCTATGGGCGACGGGGAGGCGCTATGAACTCCCCGAGCTTCAATAGTGTCTTAGCGGAACCTCTCGCTAATTTTATCCAATACAAGCAAGCGCTAAATCGTAAATATCGGAACGAAACAGCGGCGCTGCACCTTTTTGACCGGTATCTGTCCGAATACCATGTCGTCGGTTGGGAATCCATCGACAACACCCGCATCGATGAGTTCATGAAATCACGACCGCGCACCACACCGCGCAGCTATAACCACCTCGTCGGCGTGATTCGTCGCTTTTTTGCGTGGGCCGTCGTGCAAGAACTGATCCCACGTAATCCTATAATCGCACAGCTCCGCAGGGAAACTGCCCAGCGGATACCCTATCTGTTCAATCTCAGTGATGCGAAACGCCTGCTTGAGTTCGCGCGCTCGCTTCCCGATAAATCCCTAGGCTCACATCGAGCATTAGTTTACGAGACTGTGTTCGCCCTGCTCTACGGTTTGGGGTTGCGTGTCGGCGAGACAGCCAGTCTTAAGGTGGGAGATGTCGACTTTGTTCGAGACACGTTGCTCATCCGCGAAACCAAGTTCAACAAGAGTCGAATCGTGCCGCTCGGACCCAAGCTGGCCGATCGAGTCCGACGCTACATAGGACAGCGTTACGGCGAGAAGTGCGAGCCCGAGACGCCGTTGTTCTCGTTCACAAAACGGGGCTGCGTCCATCCCTCCATGACTTGCGTCGCTCCTTTGCCGTCGCCACGTTACTCCGCTGGTATCGCGAGGGCATCAACCCGAACTCTCGGCTCATGCATCTGGCGACGTTCTTGGGCCATGTCAGTGTTGAGTCAACGGCAGTGTACTTGCCCATCACAGAGGACTTGCTCCGTGAGGCTGATCAACGCTTCCGTGCCGCAGCTCCTAAGGGGGGCACACGATGAGCACCGTCGGTCAAGTGCTTTTTGCATTCTTCGAGGATCACCTGAAAGTTCAGAAAGGGCTCCGTCCCGGTTCTATCCGAAGTTACCGAGACACGCTAAAGCTCTTCTTGGGCTACGTTGCAACCTCGTGCCGGAGGCCGATCACACGACTCGCCCTTACTGATCTATGTTTCCAGCGCGTGCTGGATTTCTTGAGCATGATCGAAAGCGAACGCGGAAACCAAATCAGCACGCGAAACCAGCGACTTGCTGCGTTTCGTACGTTCTACCGCTACCTCGCCGTGCGTCACCCCGAAATGCTCGCCGAAGCGGAGAGGGTGGAGGCGATTCCCACGAAGCGAACATCACCTCCAGAAACGCGTTACCTGGAGCGCGATGAAATCGATAAGCTGTTCACCACGCTGCCGAAGGAAGGTTCACTAGCGCTCCGCGACCGAGCGCTTCTCATGCTGCTCTACAACAGTGGAGCCCGAGCGCAGGAGATCGCCGACTTGCGGGTTGGCGATGTCGACCTCTTAGATCGGCTGCGCGTCCGGCTTCACGGTAAGGGAGACAAGTGGCGAAGCTGTCCGCTCTGGCCGCAGACAGCGGAAGCGCTGAAGCAACTCGCAACCGTGCGCTGCGGAGATAAAAACGCTCCTTTATTTACTTCACGCCAGCACAAGCCGCTGACGCGCTTCGGAATCTATAAACTCGTGAAACACCACACAGCAACATTACGCTGCACCCCTCCGCGCGCAGAGCACTGCGGAGTTTCGCCCCACGTTTTTAGACACTCTATAGCGGTCCGGCTCCTTGAAGAAGGCATTGATGTGAACGTGATTCGCGGATGGCTGGGACACGTCAGCTTGGACACCACGCACCGCTATGCTGAAATCACTTTGCGAACAAAGCAAGCCGCCGTGGCAGCTTGCTTGCCGCCCATCGGTCGCTTGGAAACGCCCCGCACAACCGCCGGATGGCAAAAAGACGAAGAGTTGATGAAATGGCTCAATTCGCTGTGATCATTATGTGGCCCCCAGAACGTCCGCCCCCCACCAACCACAACGTTTCGAGGCGGAAGGGGCACATAACGGGAAGCGGCACATAATCTCGATTTTGTTCCCGGGAACAAAATCGAGAACCACCACTCTCGGACAAGCCCCTAAACGACGAAACGCCTTCTCGTGGAGTTCTGCCCAGATGCGCGTACTCGAACGCCACACCAGCAGGCGCACGGGCTTGCGGCTGTAACCAAGGGTCAGAACAAACAGTCGTGTCCGGCGATACTTGCCGGTTTTCGGATCGCGCACCA
>QHYI01000035.1 GCA_003223245.1 Acidobacteriota bacterium | reverse complement strand
CGTAGTGCGAAGCGATTTCCTGAATGGTCTTCTGTTCCTTGATCGCCTCCAGCGCGATTCGTGCTTTCATCTCCGCGCTGAAGCTCCGCCGTTGCCTCGATTTCATTTCTGCTCCCTTTCCGAGGCAGCGATTTTATACCTTATTGACTGGTCCGAATTTTGGGGAGCACCTCACCGTACCGCACGAAAATGCGAGTGCTGCAACCAACATCCTCGCCCTGTCTTTTTCCCTGAATGGCATTGTGACCTGTCACTTGGCCTGTTTTAGATTCGTGTCAGGACCATTTCTCGACATTCATTCCAGAGTTGATTGAAGTATGGAACATAAGAAATAAGGAATGGGTAATAGAGTCATTAGGATTCCATAAGAGAGTTGCCCTAAAACTCCGACTCCGAGTCTTGTACGACGGCACGGTCTCCGTATATCGATTAAGACGTATTCGCTTGTTCCTCCTGGCGATATATTATTCGTATAAGAAGGCGAAGGCTGGTCGTTCCCACTTGCATTTGAAAGGAATTATGGGCAGGAACATCAAAGGTTTGGCTTCCAAGCACACGCTTACAGAGAAGGCTTACGCCTGCATCAAGGAAGGGATTGTGCGCGGCGAAATCGAGGAAGGCGTCTTCCTTTCTGAAAAAGAAATCATGAAGCGTTACCGGATCGGGCGCACTCCCTTCCGGGAAGCCTGTAACCGCCTACACCATGAACATCTGCTCGAAGTCGTCCCCCGCCGAGGCTATCTTGTGCCGGAAATGAGCCTGCAAGAAGTGCGCGACCTCTTTGAGCTTCGAGTCCTCGTGGAAGGCGCTATTGCAGAGCTTGCGGCCACCCGCGCGAATGCGTGGGAGATCGACGAACTCGCGCAGCTTGCCGACCAGCGATCGTCTTTCGGCATCTCGCGGCATGGAGACTACGATCGCGCCGAGACAAATACGAATTTCCACCTGTATTTGGCTGGGATGGCCCACAACCGAGAATTGATGCGGCTGGAAAAAAGCGTCCTGGAGCGGACCAAGCGCCTCGCCTACAATGTCGCGCGTTCCACCGGCGTGCGGGACCAAGAAATGAACCTCCGGAGCTTGCACCGGCCTATTGTCGAGGCTATCCGCAGAAAGGATCGTGTCGCGGCGCGCCGTGCAGTTATCCACGACATTCAGCAAGCCCAGACCATTCTCGTTGGATTGGGAGGCCACGACTTCGGGGATACGGACGGTACACGCGACCAGCCTCGTTCAAGGCCGAAGCCTCCGGAAAACACGGCGGCACACGGGTCGCGCAAGCACCATCGTTAACGCGATATCCGCCACCAACCGTCAGCTTGCTTTCGGCGCAGTTACGACGCTTATGGTCTTTTGTACAGCTAAGGTGTATATATTACAGATATATTTTTATTGACAGCCGCCAAAGGCAAGCGTATAGGAAACAATTGAGGAACGACAACAAGATTCTAGGGGCTCATAGTTGGGAATCCTCCGCCATGGCCGTTCGCGCGCGGCAGCGCCTCCCTTCGTTATTTCAATGGGGTGGAGGGGGTATGTCCAAATCATCTCTCGTCCGCGGTGCAGATAATCGTCACAAGAAGCTGAGCCTTGGAACGGCAGTATGCGTAGTATTGTCCCTGGGTTTGTTTCTTTTTCTTGGCAACGTGAAGGCGCAGGTGCTCTACGGATCTTTGACCGGCACGGTCACCGATCCCAGTGGAGCGGCGGTGATCGGGGCGAAGGTGGAGGTCTTGGACCTAGGCAAGGGAGTAACCCAGGAAGCCACAACGGGTGTAAACGGGATTTATCGTTTCAGTGCGCTTCTGCCAGGCATTTACAAGGTAACGATCTCGATGGCGGGATTCGAGACGCAGGTCGCACCAAGCGTGCGTGTGGAGGCGAATGAAGTAGGCCGCGTGGACGCGCGGCTCAAAATCGCCGCCACAACACAAAACGTGACGGTGACCGCGGAAGAACCGCTACTGCAGACCGACAAGGCCGACGTACATAGCGACTTGACAGGCCGTGAGGTCGACGAACTACCCTCGGCGGGCAGTCAAGGACGAAACTTCCAGTCCCTACTCCAGTTCATTCCCGGCGCCGGACTGGTTTCGGAGACCAACTCCCTGGCGGGAAATCCCGAGCGAGCGATGAACACAAACGTAAACGGGCAATCCAATCAGTCGGTCAATACACGAATTGACGGTGTTCAGGATGCCTACCCGTGGCTCCCCGCCAACGTAGCCTACGTTCCGCCGTCGGATGCGATTGAGGAAGTCAACGTTGTGACCAACTCGTTCGATGCAGAGCAAGGCATGGCTGGGGGCGCCGCCGTCAATGTTCAGATCAAGTCGGGTACGAACCAATTCCACGCCAGCGCCGACTGGTTCCACACGGACCAGAATTTCGCCGCGCTCAACTACTTCCAACCCGCTTCCACGAAAAAGAACAGGAACAACCAGAACCAGTTTGGCGGCACGTTCGGCGGTCCGATCAAGAGGAACAAGCTGTTCTTCTTCGTAGACTACGAGCGCACTACGCAGCGGCAAAAGGCTGGACCGGATATCCGGACCTTGCCCACTGCGCAGATGGCTATGGGCGATTTCCGCAATTTGGCGGGGAACCCGATCATCTATGATCCAGCCACCGGAAATGCGCACGGGTCCGGAAAGCAGCAGATCTCCTGCAACGGCGTGCTGAACGTGATCTGTCCAAACCGCATCGATCCCGCGTCCGCGGCACTGATCCAACTGCTCGAGCCTTCCATCGCGCAGGAGTTCACCACCGCCAACGACCTCAATAACTTTGCGGGGAGCGGAACGGCAATGTTCAACCGTGATAATGCCGACATCAAGATCAACTACGTTCCGACGCAAAAGTCCATGTTCTTCGGGCGCTACAGCTTCTCGCGGATTCTCGTGTTCGATCCACCCTTGCTGGGAGACGCAGGGGGCGACGCGACGAACGGCGGGCAACTTGGCAACGCTCCCGGCTTGATCCAAAGTGTGGGTCTCGGCGCTACCTACGCCTTCGCTCCGAATCTGCTGTTCGACTGGAACTTCGGCTACACCCGGCAACGACTTGGAGCGAAGTTCGATCTCGGCTCGCCAAAAGGTCTCGAGCTACTGAAGATCCCAGGAACAAACGGCGCGGGCGATCCCAACAACAACTTGCTGTACAATGGCTTGCCTGCATTCCAGATCTGCCTCGTATCGACGTGTAGCAGCACTACGAATCTCGGCAATCCGAACACCGGCAATCCATACCTGTTCCGCGACAACCAATTCGTGAGTGGCGCAAACCTGAGCTGGACGCGCGGAAAGCACAATCTCCGGGGCGGCATGGAGTGGAACCACACCCAGATTAATCATTTCCAGCCCCAGGGTGGCAGCTTCCAGACGGCCCGAGGCAGTTTCCAGTTCAATGGATTCGTCACCTCTTTGCAAGGAACGACCCCGACCTGGTTCAACTCTGTAGCCGATTTCCTGCTCGGTCTGCCGAGCCAAACGGGCAAGGCCTACCAGTTCTTCAATCCGAATGCCATGCGCTGGAATCAGTGGGCCTGGTACGCGCGTGACCAGTGGCAGGTGCTGCCGAAGCTCACCCTGAATCTTGGCCTGCGCTGGGAGTATTACCCGTTCGGCTACAGCGACAACGGCAAAGGCCTGCGCTGGTTCAATCCGGCGGATGGCAATGTGTATGTGGGCGGATACGGCAAGGTACCCGAGAATGATGGCATCGATGTCGGGCACGGGCAGTTCCTGCCGCGGGTTGGTGTTGCCTATCGGCTAACCAGTTCGACGGTCATCCGCGCGGGCTACGGAATGAGCTTCGATCCGAACAACTGGCGCTACTTCCGGAACACATATCCTGGCTCGGTGGTCTCGAACAACGTGAACCCGACGGCGACCTCGAAGGACTACACTCCCGCGGCCAGTCTAACCGGTACGAACGGAACCGGGTTGGGCGCAAACGATCCTAATGGACCATACTCCGTCCCCAGCGGCATCGTGTTGGTGCCCGCGCCCGACCTCAGCACCGGTTCGACACCTCTCCCCAGGAACGTCGTAACGATAACCATCCCGAATCCCTTTCATCGAGGGTACATCAATTCGTTCAACCTCACCGTCGAGCAGGAATTTAAGGGATTCGTGTTCCAGACCGGATATGTCGGCGCATATGACATTCGACCATTGGTTAACATGAATCTCAACGCCTCGGCGCCAGGAACCGGCCAGGCTGGAGGTCTGCTCAGTCAAAGCCTCGGCAAGATCTATGGAACCATCAATGGGGAAGTACCCTTCAAGAGCAACTCCTACAACTCTCTGCAGACGAAGGCAACGCGCCGATTCGCCCAAGGGTCTTTGCTCGGGTTCGTCTGGACCTGGTCGAGGGCACTCGACTACTCAGACGACGAAGAACTGAACTCCCTACTGTTCCCGTATCCCACGTATTGGCCAAAAAACTACGGACGCGCAAGTTTCGACCGGACCCACGACGCGGAGATTTACGGCTTGCTGAATCCGCCGTTCGGTAAGGGACAGCGCTGGGTGAAGCGAGGGGTGGCCAGCTGGATTCTGGGGGACTGGCAGATTAGCCCGGCGGTCAGCATCATGACTGGCTTACCCTTCACCGTGACCGCGAATGCGGGCCCCCTGGCTGCTTTTGGGTCGACCCAGACCGCGGACCTAATCGGTCCATTTCACCTGACCGGCGGACAGCCTCCGGCATCGTCGAACTGTGCGGCGACCGACCTCATCAGTTGTCGCTACTTCGACCCGACGGCATTTGCTCAGCCCGCCCCTGGCACCTATGGCAACACCGGTCGGAATGCGTTTCGCGGCCCGGGATACTTCAACATGAACCTGAGTGTGGCACGTCAGTTTAACCTGACCGAGCGGATTAGGTTTCAGTTGCGAGTCGACGCTATGGGCTTCACCAACACTCCTCATTTCAACAACCCGAACGCGACATGTTGCTTGGCGACTAACCCGAATTTTGGCGCGATCACCGGCATTCTCTCACCGCCGGGTCAAGGCTTTTTCGGCAGAGATTCCGGCAGCCGGGTTCTCTGGCTTGGGGCGCGGTTGACGTTCTGAGGAGGGCCATCTCCCATATGCGCGAACAAGTCGTGCCGGCAACCTCAGAGAGTCCAGATCGGGGTCGTGCGAGAGACAGGGAGAGGAGCCCTTATGCCTTACACGAGGGGAAGTGCCGAGGAACTGCAATCCCCCGGCGGGCGCCGCCTGGTTAGTGCCAAAGGGGAATTACGGGAAAATGCGACCCTGCGGTCAGTGAGGCTTATCAAAGCATGCGCGGGATTGCTTGTGCTCACTGCATTTGTCGCTGGAGGTGAAATGCCTGCATTGGCAGGCTCTCAGATTCGACCTGCGGAGAACACGCGCAACGGAATTGTTGTTCTCGATTCTGCTACCACCATCCTTTTGGGACAGGAAGAGCCAACGCCCGTGGAGGAAGCGGTCAAAGACCTGCAAAATGACTTCGCTAAAGTGCTTGGAAAGAAACTCAGGATAGCGCGCAGCTCAGAGGATCGAGGAGCGGAGACGATTTGGATCGGCGAAAAATCTAAACTTCCCGAAGATATGCGTCCGCCAGGGTTGGGAGAGCCAGAATCTTTCTCGATTTCCGTGGTTCGTTCCCCGGAAAAGTCGAAATCAGGCAAAGTCGTTCTCTTGGCGGGCGCGGATATGCGCGGGACCATCTACGCCATTTACCAGTTCTCGGAAGAATACCTGGGCGTTGATCCACTTTATTATTGGACCGACCGTGAGCCAGCCCTGCGCACTCAAATCGAACTTCCGGCGTCTTTGAACAAGCAGTTTCCTGCTCCGGTTTTTAAATACCGCGGCCTGTTTATCAATGATGAAGATTTGCTAACGGGCTGGGCGCCCGGCGAGGCCAAAGACCACACCGGGATTTCGCTCGACGTCTGGAACAAGATCTTCGAGACCATCTTGAGGCTCAAGGGCAACATGGTGGCGCCGGGAACTTGGATTTTCCCTGATGAGCCCCAAATCAAACTGGCAGGCAAGCGCGGCCTCATCTTGACCCAACATCACGCGATCCCTTTGGGGCTCAACGTCGCTCGCTGGGCAAAGGATGTCCCTTACTCGTACACGAGCCACCCCGAAATTCTCGAGCGCGCCTGGAAGGACGCTGCCGCCGCTTATACCTCCAATCAGGAAGTGTTGTGGACCGTGGGCCTGCGTGGACTTTCCGATGTCAGTTATGCCGCGTTTGACCCTTCCGTGCGCGGCAACGACAAGGCCTTGGGCGAATTGATCACCAAGGCCATCGCCGATCAAATGCAAATCGTGCGCTCCCTTCGTCCCGATGCAAAATTCATTACCAGTCTGTGGATGGAAGGCGCGCGGTTGGTGCAACAAGGTTATCTCAGGATTCCTCCCGAGGTCGCGACGGTATGGCCGGACACCGGTTATGGCTATCTCCAGGACCAGGGTTTGGTGACGGCGGGGCAGGGAGCCTATTACCACGTCGCGATGATGAACTTCCGTGCCAACCAGCTCACGGAAATGGTTCCCGTCGAGCGCATCTATTCCGAGCTCGGCCGCTACATCAAAGCGGGAGCGACTCACTATTTGCTCTTAAACACTAGTGACATTCGTCCGGTTCCCATGAGCATGAAGGCGGTAATGAACGTCGCTTGGCGAGGTCTTTCCCGCGATCTAGCTGATAGCGATCAGTTCTACCGGCAGTGGTCTGCGGAAGAATTTGGTGTGCAAGCCGCCACACAGGTTGTAGGAATCTACAAACAATATCTTGCTGCGCCTGCGCATCTTCTTCGAGAGGAGCCTGTTCTCCCTTACGGCGATCAGTACTACCACACGGAAGCGCGCCGTTTCTTGCTCGAATATATGGTCGGTTTTCCGCTCTATTTTCTTCCAGGACAGGCACCGACTTGGACAACGCCGCGCGTTTTTCCAGAGCCAGACAAAGATTTGGCGGAGGCCGTAAAGGGAGAAATCCAGCGCTGCGGCGATGCGCAACCAAGATGGGACGCCTTGTGGAAAAAGGCAGTTGCCGCCGAACAGCTTGTTACGCCCGCGCGGCGCCCTTTTTACCACTTCCACGTCCTCACCATGGTTGCCATCGACAGAGAAAGCAATCGCGCTCTTCGATCCATAGCAGAGGCAATCGAGCATGCCGAGAAGGGAGAAACGAGGGCAGCTCGCGCAGAAGCCCAACGAGCGCTTGAGGCTCTCGACGAAATCTTCAAGGTCGAGGCCGGAGCCGAATACGGCAAATGGAAAGGCTGGTATCGCGGGGACTGGTTAACCGGCATTGGCCGGACACGCGAACTCGTTCAAATCTTCGCGAAGCAGCTTGAGAATCCCTCCTCTCCCATGCCGCCACCAATCTATTGGACCGGCTGGGAAGCGTACTACCACATCATGCATTACCAGGGTGAGCGTACCCCGGATGTGAACTGAAGGCCGCAAAGCAAAGCCCTCTTGCGGATGGAAATACCGCATGAAAGTTAAAGACCTCCGCGCTACATGAGTGGCTACTTTGGGGTATGCCACTTTGTTCGCCTTCAGCTTGTTGCAAAGTCTTCTTTCGAGAGGACGATGAGCAAGAGCCAGGATGATCCGATGCGGAACTCCGACAAGTGTTCAAGCCCCGCGGCCTGCACACGTTCATCGTTGATGTAGGTCCCGTCTTTTGAGTCAAGATCACATAGTCGGATCATTTCTTGTTTCACGCCAATGACGCAATGCACACCGGATGCTTTAGGATCGTCGATTTGAAGGTCCGCTCCCGCTCCCGAGCGGCCAATGCTCACCAGCGGTCTCGTCAATTGGTGCTTTACGCCTTTCGAGGGGCCTGCAATCACGGAGATGGTGATTGTCTTGTCCTTTGGCAGGGCAAGACCAGAGTACTGATCCGCACCGGGAGTCACCAGCCGCGCTCCATTTTCGCTTAACCGCTGAGCTAGAACTGTCTGAGTGAGCCTGGAGCTTGCGTCGCCGGTAGGCTCTGACGCGGGGACTAACTTTGTCCAACCGTACCGTGCCGGGGCATTCCTGGCCATCTGTCTTTATTCCCCGATTAAACAGGGCATATCGGCTACCAAACCGCCCTCCTGTAAGTCTCTTCTTTTCAATGTAGTGAGTGTGGGGCTAGCGGGTGGGTGCAACACACCTGTGTTGCCGCACCCCATTCGTCCGGCGATGAAAAGACACCCGCTTATCTTCACATGTCTGCCTTTCAATATCCTGTGTTGGGTATCTTTAACCGCGACAAAGTGGAAGGGCGCGGAAGCAAATGGCCTGCTTTCCATTACAATGTTTGTGGGGTCTCCGGACATTCGGGTGCTCTTGGAAAACGAGAGCTTTCCTACGCTAATGATCGATCTGCACTGGCTTTCGTTTTTTCGACAGAAAGGAATCCGAAAAGCCTGTTCTAATTCCGATGACGCACAGTGGGGGCACTGGGAGTCGCATGGGAGAGCAGTTCCAGGTTTTGGTCGTCGATGACGACGAATCGATTGGCCGGTGGTTGAATGCGGTGTTGGCGGCTGAAGGCTATTCGTGCCGCGTGGCGCGAAGCGTAGAAGAAGCGGAGCCACTGCTCCGGGAACAGTCATTCGAGCTTGCCTTGCTCGACATCTACCTGGGAAACGCGAACGGCTTGGAATTCCTCGAAAAACTCAAAGCCCTTCAGCCGGACTGCAACTGCGTGATGATGACCGCCCATGCCAGCGTAGAAACCGTCGCGCGTTCCGTTGCTGGTGGAGCGCTCGAATACCTCAGCAAGCCTCTTCTCATCGATGAACTGCTGGCTGTGGTACACAGAGCGGAAGCCCGCCCTCAAGCGGTCCCCTTGCCTCCCCAAGAGGCCTTTTCTCCCGAATCCGCGATCGTGGGCCGAAGCCCCAAGATGTTGGAAGTGTACCGCGCGGTCGCTCGCGTCGCACCCAGCACGGCCAGCGTGTTGATTACGGGCGCCAGCGGTACGGGAAAAGAGTTGGTGGCGCGGGCCATCCACGAACATAGTCCGCGGCGTCAGAAAACCTTTACACCCATTAATTGCGGGTCGTTTCCGGAAACCATCCTCGAGAGCGAACTTTTTGGTCACGAGAAAGGAGCATTTACGGGCGCCGACAGCAGCCGTGCCGGACTCTTTGAGGCGAGCAACGGCGGCACGTTGTTCCTCGACGAAATTTCCGAGACCAGCCCGAGCTTCCAAGTGAAATTGCTTCGCGTGGTGCAGGAACAACAGATACGCCGTTTGGGGTCGAATACTTTCGTGCCTGTGGACGTCCGAATCCTCGCCGCGACCAATAAGGATTTGAGCGCTCTCATCCGCTCCGGGCAGTTTCGTGAGGATCTTTATTATCGCTTGAGCGTAGTGACCATCGCTCTGCCTTCTCTCGAAGAGCGTGCGGAGGACATTCCGCTGTTGGCGAATCACTTTCTTGCACGCTTCAACGAACGCAATCAGCGCCAGGTGAGAATTGACGAAGAAGCGGTGCGTGTGCTCACTTCGATGAGTTGGCCTGGAAATGTGCGGGAACTCGAAAACTTGATCGAGCGGTTGGCGATCTTCAGCGCCACGCGCGAAATCACTGCTGACGAAGTCGAGCAAGAAAAGGCACGTCGGGTCGCGGCAGTTCCGGGGACAGAACAATCGGCATCCACTCTTGGCGGCAAGCTGCAGGAAATTGAGCGCCAGGAAATTCTTCGCGTCTTGCGCGAAGCCAAAGGCAATAAATCGCTTGCCGCGCGAAAGTTAGGCATTGAGCGGAAGACGCTTTATGAAAAGGCCAAGCGCTTGGCGATTGATTTAGGCGGCAAGGAGCCGTGATGCAGTCCGGAAAGCCTCGGGCCGGGAATAACCAAAGCCAGATCAAGCGCTGGCTGCTCCTCAATTCTGTTCTTCTTGCACTCGTTGGCCTTCTCAGTCTGACTTATCCCATCGAAGAGCTGAGCCGGCGGATCAGCGACCTGAGCTTCCGCTTGCGGGGAACCCAAACCTCGTCTCGAGACGTCGCTTTGGTGCTGATTGACGACGCCAGCTTGAACCGCTATGGACGCTGGCCTTGGAAGCGTTCCGTGCTCGCCCGCGTCGTCCGCGCCGCCGCTGCGGAAGACCCCAAGGCCCTTGGTTTGGACATTTTGCTTTTTGAAGCGGAAGACCCGAGTGAGGACCAGGAATTCGCGGATGCGTTAAAGGCAGCGGGCAACGTGGTTTTGGCAAGCAAGATCAGCAATTCGCAAGGGGGCCGCCTCTGGGTGGAACCTTTGCCGCTTTTTGCTCAAAATGCCGTGGCTATTGGCCACGCTCAAGCGGTTCTAGGACCCGACAGCATCTGCCGCAGCATTCCTGTGCAAGAGTTGACTCTCGAAGGGCCGCGCTGGGCCTTTGCGCTTGAAATTGCCCGAGTCGCTCGCGGCGCGCCGTTGGAGGATGATGGCCAATATTTGCATCTCGGGCAAACCCGAATACCAATCGTCGGAAGCAATGCCGGACCTCAGATAGCTGGTGTAGAGGCCCAATCGCCACGATTCTTGGCCATAAATTATCGCGGGCAATTGGAAACTGCAGAGTCTCCGGCTCCGTTCACAGCCATCTCCGCAGCTGATTTGCTGGAGGGAAAAGCGCACGGGCAGTTGCAAGGGAAAGCCGTTCTCATCGGCTTTGGTTCCGTTGAGATTGCCGACCGCGTTCCCACGCCAGTAAGCGGACGAATCCCCATGCCAGGAGTTGAGATCCACGCGAACCTTGTGGACACGATTCTCTCAGGTCGCGGACTCAGGCCGCTCGGAGGATCGCTTCAAGTTTTTCTCGTCTTTGCTTTTACGCTTGTCACCACAGGCATGGTTCTCCGCTGGCCCGGGTGGAAAGGCATGCTTTTCCTCGCGGCGCTGATGGGGGCGAGTTATGCCGTAAGCTATCTGCTCTTTGCCTGGGCCGATCGCTTGATTGCGTTTGGCCCCTTCCTTTGCGTGGGTGTATTGGCGGGGCCCATGGCGCAGTTGCAAAACCTGGTCACCGTCGATCGAAGCGTGACACGCGGGCTTCACCAGTTGCAATCCGCGCTGAGGAAAACAGGACCCGCTCACGGAACCGGCAGCATGTCGTTGGCTCTGCGTGCCGCAACGCCGCCCGGCAATCTCCATTGGAAAATCAATCTGCTGCAGGAACTCCAATCGGAACTGAGTTCTCTTTACTCCTTTGACGAAACTCTGTTGAATGCCATGCAAGATGGGCTGGCAGTTTTTGCATCCGACGGTCAGTTGGTTTTTTGCAATCCCCGTTGGCAAGACCTTTGCGCGCAGCAGAACGAAAATCCGGCCGCCCCCTTTAGTGAGTTCGCCTCCATGCTCAACGACGCGATTCGCCACAAACTCCTCGAATCTCTGGCGCAACCCGATGGGCGCTTTGATTCCGAAGTGTATTTGCGCGAAAGCCTGTTTCACTTAAGGGCTATGAAGCTGCCTGCTGCTCAAATGAATTCTACTAGCCCCGCTTTGATCCTGCTGGTCCTGACGGATTTTACCGCCCGCTTGGAGCGCGATCGTGCGAGGGCTTGCGCTACCCGCAGCAAACGAATGGTAGCGAAGCCGCGGCGACAATTTTTCGCGAGTCTGGACGCCTGGTCGCAATGATCAACACCTATTTGGACGTACTCCGCCTTGAAGCTGGCTCCCGGCCTCTGCGCCGTGAGAACTTCAATATCCGGGATACCGTGAGTCAAGCAAAGCAGGTTCTGGAACCTCTGGCGCAGGCTTCCAAGATCACCGTCGTCACGGAAGTCACCGCGGACGTACCCCCGCTCGAAGGCGACCCCCACTTGATCAGCGGAGTGCTCCTTAATCTTTTGAGCAATGCCGTCAAGTACACCCCAAATGGAAGAGAGGTCAAGCTTCGTGCTACCGTGGAAGGAAACATGGTTCTCGTCGAAGTCCAGAATCCAGGTCCGGTCATACCGCCTCAGGAACTAGCGCATCTCTTTCAGGCGTTCTATCGCGGGCGTGAGCAGGAAGGTACGACCGCTGGTTGGGGCATCGGTCTTTCTTTCGTCAAGCGCATTGCCGAGCAGCATGGGGGTAAGGTCGAGGCCACGAGTAATGCGGAATCCGGGACCTGCTTTCGAGTATATTTGCCTGTAAGCGGGTTGTATTCAGTGAGGAACCACAATGAAACGTGTCTTCGTTAATTCAGGGCTCTTCATCACCGTCTTTTTCTGGGCCGCGCTTGGCGCAAGTTTTGCTCAAGACCAACAACCAACCACGGCTTCGGTAAACGCGCCCTTTGCAGGCGCCACCGTCTCAGAGTGGAAAGGCACGATCCATCTGACTCTCCCCGGGCAGTCGCCCTCAGCACCCACACAGGGGGAAACACTCCCGCCTGGCACGGTTCTGGAAACGGGCGGTGGCCAACTCTTATTGCAACTTGTGGATGGAAGCCAAGTGCTGGTTCGTGCGCACACAAGGCTGACCGTCCAGCAACCCACACCCACGGACCGGGGCTATTTCCAACTTCTGCTTGGCCGTATACGCGCCACCATTACCAAACGCACGGGCGGTGCACCTCCCTTTGAGCTGGGCACTCCTAGTGCCGTGATTGGCGTTCGCGGCACGCAATTCGAGGTCGAGGTGAATAAGCACCAGGAGACTATTGTTGACGTATTCGAGGGCACTGTCGAAGTCTTCGGAAGGCATTCTCGGACTTCGGTCTCGGTAGAAGCAGGATCCTCGACTCGTGTTGGCATGGATACTCCTCCCGAGCCGCCTCGCCCGACTGCAGAAATGCATTCCAATGCAGGCGGTAACAGGGGGAATCAAGGGAATTCGGGTTTCCCCGGATCCAATCGCGCGGCTCAGGGCGCTGCTCATGCCAGAGGCAAGCCTTAGACTTCCATAGGTAAGCCCATCTTTTCGTAGGTCGCGTGGAGTCTGTCTTTCCCTATACCGCACCGCGCCTGTGCGTTTCCAGGCACAAAATCACAAAATCTGTATTGCTTCAACACAAAGGCGTGTTGTGCTCACCCAGCACTTAGGTCACCTGAAATCCATATCCACTTGAAAATAGAGGGCTTACTTATAGAGCCACGGTGGCCACGCATTTGCCTTGAAGTCCGGGGACCCACAGCCCCTTCTGAATAGGAGGGCACATGAAACGCTCGATTGCATTTGCCGCTTTAACGACGGCTGTCTTCTTTATTGCCACCTCACCAGCCTTCGCGCAGCGTGGCCGCCCGTCGTCGCCCGGCGCAGCCGCCCCAAGCATTCACAGCAACAGCAGCGCGTCTGCTGAGGGAGGCCATGCTTCAGCGAGCCCGGCGACCAGCCCTAGGTCCCCCAGCTCGGTTCTTTCGCGCAACTCAAATGTTAGTGAGGCGCTGACCAAGGCTCTGGCGAAGAGCGGAATCAATGTGACCGATCTTAAGAGCACTTGCGGCTCGTTCAAGAACCTGGGCCAGTGCATTGCGGCTCTTCACATCAACCACAAATTCGCCAGCTGCACTCTCGCCGATCTTTCGAGCGCGAAGAGCCTCGGTGCGGGCATTCAGGGATGCAGCCCGCAGGCCAACGCCAAGTCGGAGTCCAAGAAGGCCATGAAGCAGGCCAAGCAGGACATCAACGACTCCAACTCATAGGTTTGCTTGTGCGCTGAGGGCGTGGGACCTCGCGGCGCACTGGCATTGTTCGGGCCGGTCCGCAAAACGGGCCGGCCTGAACATAAAGCCAACTCACGTAGAACCCCTTCCCCGACGCTCTTCCTTCGAATGACAACGACAAGGCTCCCGTTTTCTCTCACTGCGGATCCTCGAAACCATGAATCAAATTTCAAGGCGCAGTTCCAACGCTCGCCTCGTCCCACCTTCCGCAATTTTCCTCACGTCCTACTTCCCAATTCGCAAAATCACGGTATAATTCACCGTATGGCTGCTCCTAGCGAAGTGAAAGCGCCGGGGTTGGTCCCCGAGGAATTGAAGCACGAGCCGCGTTCGAAAGGCATCGCCACCGCGCGCAAGAAAAAGCCCAAAGAACTTGCTGTCATCACCGAGTGCTGCACCGGGTGTGCCGGCTCACCGGCCTGCGTCGAATATTGCCCGGTCGAAGACTGCATGTTCTGGGTTCCCGACGAAGATCATCCGCCGTTTGGCCGCATTCAGATCGATCCGCTTCTCTGCATCGGATGCAAGAAGTGTCTCAGCAAGGGCCCTGATGGCTGTTTCCTCGACGGCTGCCCCTGGGACGCCATCGTCATGGTGGAAACGGGCGAAGTGGAAAAAGAAGTTGGCCCCATGGCCTACTGAAGGTCCTATTCGCTATACGATTGCTGCAGGGGATAGCTGCCTGTAGTTGTGTTCGACCTGCGCGTTTGCCAACTATAATAATGTCCCCCTGGAGACGCAACGTCGTCGAAGTTGAATTCCTTCGCTCGGGATCTGCGAACTCTCACCCCGGTCAGGTCGGGCTCTTCCACGGCCTGGGGCAGAGGGATCCGCTTTCGGGACCACAGCTTAGCAATCCCCGGTTCGCAATCAAGCAATGACCGTCTAGGCGACAGACAGAATACGCTAGGGTTTTTGCGGGTCGGGTGTCGGCAGTGCTTCCTGCCGGATTTGCGGTTTCTTCTGCCACCATGCTTACCGGCTTGGATTTCAGCCGGTGTTACTGATTGTTCCGCGGGTCAATTTTGATGCCTCCGCCGAGCGGTAGCGCGGCAATCGCGTTGGCACTCGCCTTTTCCTGCGGATTTGCCGGCTTGTCACTCGCCGAAGATTTGTCTCCAGGCGCCGACGCATCAGACATCGCTGACGTGGCCGTCCATCCCGCCGAAACGCGGTCGCCCAGGTGCGGGCTGATCAGGTTCGTATCGAGATTATTCGTGACCTCCACGTTGTTCACGACCGTCGCGAGCACTTTGTCAATTGAAGTAGTTGCTAGTCAGCGATCGCCTCCACAAGCGCCGTTGAAGCGCAAGCGCTCCGGCCACTGAGGGTCCATGGCCAGAGAGTCTGACTGCGGCAGGCAGGCTAAAGGCCGCCTCGACAAGAATCGGCGGCGCTAAGCTCGATTCCTAGAGTGAGCCGACCAAGAAAGCGAAGGGGTAGGAGAGGACGTACTAGTAGTTTCCCGTGCATAGTATTCCGGATTTTACGGGATTGTCAATCATGAGGGTGGGACTATCCTGTGCCACAGTGGGATTCCCGAAAGGAGCGCAAGAACGAGGCGGAACACCACTAAGGTAAGAATCCACATACGACAACCCAACCGCACTTCCAGTTCAAGGCCGCCCAGCCCTAGTGCTGCTCAATTTGAGCGCCGAGCTTGCCCAACAAAGGCCCACGCCTTATGTCTTGGGACAAACATTTTACCGGAAGAGAAGAAAAAAGACTCCCCGTCATGATAGAGGTGAAGCTCGCGCCCGCAGAGAATGCGAGCGCGGAAAGGCACGAGCAAGCTCGTGTGGAAAACATCAGCGGGCGCGGCGCCCGCTTGCATGCCAGCGGCCCATGGCAACTCGGGGAGCGGGTAGAAATTACGCCGATCCAGGGGGAAGGTCCCTTGCAGGGCGAGGTAATCTATTGCCAGAAACTGAAAGATAACCGCTTTGTTGTGGGTGTGAAGTTCCGGCGCAATCCGTCGCTTTCCTCCATGGTGCAGGAGCTGAAAGGCAAGGTTCGCTAGGACCTTTCACGTCCGTGTTTAACAACCCCTTGATATTTCTTCTTTGCAGGAAATAACGCTTGGCCACAAACGAGGTGAAGCCCTGTGGAAATCTCTTCCCAGTAGTCACGTCCGTCAACAGACCTGGCGTTCTATTCCCAATCGACGTGAGAGACAGAAAACAAAGCGGTTAGCGGAGGTTCCGCCTGGTCTGTTGCATTTGTTCTTAATAACCTAAAAACGGTTGCCGAGTTTTATTGTCAGATGGCAGGCAAAAACCGTTTCTTCGTAGGGCTCAAGTTTCTGCGTGGCCCGATTTCCTGGTCCATTTTGGAGCGGTTCAATGGCTTGGTCCTTACGGGCATGCTTTGCGCGATGCGCTGGTAAGAGGCAGAAGGCAGATTTCCTCCCGGGTGTAGCGTAACGATTTCGCGGGAACCGCCAACGTGGATTTTGCGAGGTTAAGGCTGGGAAACGCGCGAGCGGATGGCTTGGTCGGCGAGGAGGGCTTGCTCGCGGATGCGATCTGGAATGTCACGCGATTCGCGTTCGTAGGGACGAATCGCAGCTAGATCCTCGGCGCGGCCGACAAGATACAGTGCGCGCAGGGCTTCCCAAACCTGTTCGTCGCCAGGATCGACGACGGCGATTTCGGCGCCGGCGGCGACAGAGGCCCCTGCCGCAGCGGACAGTGCGTGGATGCGGCCGCTGATGGGCGAGCGAATTTCAGAGACAGATTCCCCATCGGTTGAATTTGAGGCCGGCGATGCGCTGGGCTGCAGTTTCGCGATGATGCCACCTTGGTGAATGGCCGTGGCGACGCGGGCTGTGTCTAGGATGTGTCCTGTGCCTGGCGCGAGAATGTGCACGGGCTGTAGCAACGCCACGATTTGCGCGCGGCCCGAGTCGTCGTGGAAGCGCACCAGCGACAACGCCGCATTGCCCCGCACGAGAGGCGAAGGATCCTGCAACATTTTTAATAGCGCTTCATGGAAGCCTATGCCAGAAGTGTCTTGGCCCATGACCCACGCATCAGTATTGCGCACTTCTTCGACTGGGTGCGTGGAGAGGCGAATGAGTTCGGGATACCAGCGCGCGGCGGCCGCGTCGTGGCGCGTGATGCGCTCGCCGACCTGCACTAGCGCATGCTGGATGTGGCGCGGGCGCTTGTCGTCGATCAAATATTGCGCGATTTGTCCGTCTGAGAGCTGGCGGCCAAACCAGGTGTTCCACCAGAAGAGGAAGGGAAGGAGCACGATAAGCCACGCGGCGAGATAGAAGAGCAGACGCGTCCGCGTAGACATGCCGTGGGGAGACTTGCTTGGGAGCGCGTTCGTTGGCACTGCGGAATCTTCGGTTACAGACGTTTCCGCGTCACCGTTTGACGAAGAGTGCGAGGGGATGTTCATAGTGTCATCGTGCGACGCTAAAAGGCAAAAAAGCAGATACCTCGCTCGCGTCGTGTGTTCCGGCGGCAAAGCCCAAAGCCACGGTTAGCCTTCATCGGAGGGCGAGCCGGGCTTGGTTGGGCCGGCCGGATTCTTGCCCTTGCGCAGCTCCCAGAACGCATTGAGAAAGAAGACGGCGGAAAGACTGAGCATGATGAGGATCTCGAACAGGCCGTCGACCGTGGTCATCGTACCGCTGACGACGATCCATGCAATCCCCGCAAGCGGAACGAGGCCGAGCACGATAGAGATCAAAAGCATCACGGCAACCAAGTTGCCTCCTTGCCAGAAACAGTCCGCGGTTTT
>QHYI01000237.1 GCA_003223245.1 Acidobacteriota bacterium | reverse complement strand
GTTTGCGTGTGGTCCTTGGCTCGGGACGGTCTTTTCCTTCTTGGGGTCCTTGATTCGTGCCACTCGTCAAGAGGTTTTCTTCTTGGGAACCGCCGCGGGAGATGTGCGCTTCACGGATGCACAGCTGCCCGTGTGGATCGATAATAGCAGGCGCGCCGAGCACCTCTATTACGGTATTCCCGGAAATCACTGGCGTGGCTTCAAAATAGCCGACGATACGCGTGGGCCGGTCGTCGACCCGACGACAATGGAGCGCCAGATCTCAGCAGCGGGATTAGCCGCCGCGCGAAGGTATGTCTCAATGCGTTTCCCCGGATTGGCTGACGCTCCGCTGCTCGAAAGCAGGGTCTGTCAGTACGAAAACTCCGCCGACCAAAATTTCATACTCGACCGCCATCCTGAAGCAGCGAATGTGTGGATCGTCGGCGGTGGGTCGGGTCACGGCTTCAAGCACGGTCCGGCGATAGGCAAGCTTGTTAGCGAGGCCGTGTTAGGGATCAAGGCGCCACCGGCAGAGTTCCTTCTCGGGCGATTAGTCACGAGCGTTTTGCGTCTGTCGCATTCGCGGACGCCACCGACGGTATCCTTCTCGCAGGCAGTTGTGTAGCGAAAAACTTCTATCTTGCCCCGGAGCATTCTATCTCATATAGTTCTGGCGCTCGCTTTCACCTCCCTGCATCCTCGCACAGGCAGGGAGTGGGCTCTCTGTCTGACCTGTCAGAAAATTCCGATTCGTTCGGAGGTTCCCAGGCCGCTCGTTTCTTCTTTCAGGAGTGAATGGGTGGCTTTATAAAATTCACGACGGAAGCAGGACGCCAACTTAGGGTCTTGTCTCTGTGCGATCGATCTGGAGGACTCACATGCATAGTTTGAAGCACGTGCTTCCTGTGATGCTGCTGGCCTTAACGGCCGAACAGCGGACCCTTGGTCAAACCACGATCAACCGTTTCAATTGCGAGGATCCCTTCTCCCTGTGTACTGAGCGCCAGTACAATCGCAGCTTCGACCCCGATTACAAGGGCAGATATATTGGTCACGACGAGCCCGCGTTGCTCTTCTACTCCAACGTCAACGGATCAGGAAACCATAATGTCTACAACCTTGTTCTCCCGACCGATCCCCCTACTTTCCCGACCGATGCCAGCCCCAAGGGCACTGGCGGCCCGACCATCTGGAATTTTCAGCTCCACCCGGCCTTTTGGTTTGGCATGGCACTCTGTGACACGGAATCGTCTCGGCACCCGGGAACCGCCTTTCTGGAGCTGCAGTTCTATTCCCCAGGATGGGTCACCGGATTCACTCCCTCCCAATACGTCGCCGCCCTTCACATTAACAGCTTGAGCATTAAGGCTGCGGGGCCCAAAGGACCCATTGCCAATAACCTGGACTGCCAGAACAAAGTGGGGCTCGAAACCACTTCCTTTGCTTTTCTCACCCTCGACGGCAAATCGCAGGCTCCCGGCGGTCCTCTCAACAGTGATCCCAACAGGTTTGCCGTTCTGCCGGGCGAAACCTTTCTCATGAATCCGGGTGATAGCTTGCGGGTCACAATCCGCGACACCGAAGACGGCCTCCTCACTATGGTCGAGGACCTCACTACCGGCCAGACCGGATTCATGACCGCCAGCGTGGCCAATGGCTTCGCGCAGATCGTCTTCAATCCACATGCCAAAACCTGCAGCTCTCGACCCTACGCTTACCACCCTATGTATGCGACCTCGAACGAACATACGCGCGTGCCGTGGGCCGCGCACACGTTCAACGTCGCTTTTTCCGACGAGATCGGCCACTACAACTACTGCGATGGGCAGGACAATTCCATCATCCCGGGTCTCGGGGCCTGCCTCAGCAGTCCCGTTGAAGCTGAAACCGATCCGAAGACTGGCAGGCACAATGAGGTAGACGATTTCTTTTGCGTCGATACCGCCAGCTCCGTCATTTTCGGATCTGTAACTCCGCTGGGCGGATGTCTGGATTCCGATGTGGACTTCGATGGTGTCCCCTATCACAATGCTTGGGCGGGCACTGCTCCGGACCCGTACGGGTTTTCCGCCGTGCCCAGCCCAATTCAGTTCAGCAGCCCGAAGTTCAGGCCTGCTGAAGCTGAGCAAGAAGATGACTTGCAGAACTTTAGCCGAGTCGCTTTTGAAGCAGATCTCCCGGCGATTGAGGACTCTTCCGTCTGCGACGTGCTTACAGGGAAGGGATGCGCGAACCCGCCTCCAGGCGCACTCTTCTATCCCATTTACAGCACAACATCTGTTTCTGGTCACTGCTGGTGGCAACTTGGTGGGCCTTTGATTCCCGGCACAACCAACAACTTTGGTGGCAGTTCAGCCACGGAGTACAGCACACTATTAGGATCGGTCCACCAGGCCGGTACCTCTCACCAGCCCGGTTCTAGGATTCTGTTCTTGAACTATCGCCAGATTTTGCCTAACAACCCCTGCGAATA
>QHYI01000126.1 GCA_003223245.1 Acidobacteriota bacterium | reverse complement strand
CGCGAGAGCGAACTTGATCGCTGCCCGGGCAAATCTAGAAAAAGCCCGGGCAGCGCTGGTGCAAACGAAGGCCGACTATGATCGCACCGTCGGACTCACCAAAGACGGTGTTATGAGCCAACAGCAGTTGGACATGGCGAAGGCCAACTACGATTCCGCGAATGCCGCCGTCGGGGGCGCGCAAGCGAACGTGACGCAGGCGGAGGCTCAGGTCAGCCAGAAAGAAGCCGCACTGGCGGTCGCTCAGACGAATTTGAATTACACGGTGATTCGTTCGCCGATTGATGGGACGGTGGTCGCGCGCAACGTGGATGTCGGCCAAACCGTGGCGGCATCGTTGCAAGCACCAACGATTTTTACCATCGCGCAAGACCTGAAGAAAATGCAGGTTTACGCCAAGACCGACGAATCTGACGTTGGCAACATCCAGGTCGGCAAAGAAGTGACGTTCAAGGTCGACGCGTTCCCGAAAGAGGCGTTTCACGGCGTGGTCAGCCAGGTGCGCATGAACGCAACCACGGTGCAGAACGTAGTCACCTACGACACGATCATCGATTTTGCGAATCCCGATTTGAAGCTGTTTCCTGGAATGACCGCTTACGTCACCATTCCCGTGGCCACCGTGCAAAACGTTGTGAAGCTCCCGAACACGGCACTGCGCTACAAGCCGTCCATGACCCAGGAGGAGATTCTCGCGCTTTACAAGCAGTACGGCATCGAAGGCGGTGAGCGAAGATTGGGAAGCAATGAGGTTGCTGCCGCGGAAAGGACCACGGCCACGGGACCAAGCACGACTCAGTCGCGTACGCCCCGCGCCGACAACGCGGTGGTCTGGAAACTCCATCGCGACAACTCTATTGAGCCGGTAAAAGTGGCGCTGGGTATCACCGACCATGCTTACACAGAGATAACTTCTGTCCTTCACGGGGATCTGAGGGAAGGCGATGAACTGGTGGTTCGGACGGTGATGCCGAAGTCCACCGCTCCGGCGGGACCCGGAGGCCCACGCTAGGCTCTTGTCGCGCGGGAAAGTTGCACTGTGTCCTCACTGGAATCGATGCCGGCTATCAACCAATCCACAAGGGCGTTGACTGCTGCAGAAACCGCAGTAATTCGCGTGGAAGATATCCACAAATATTACGAGCTAGGCGAAACACGTGTGCATGCGCTGCGCGGCGTGAGCGTGGCGGTTCAACCCGGCGAATTTGTAGCTGTGATGGGCGCGAGCGGCAGCGGCAAATCCACGTTCATGAATATTCTCGGCTGTCTGGACCGGCCCAGTTCCGGTCGATATTTGCTGGAAGGCGTGGATGTTTCGCAGCACGACAAGCGTGCGCTGGCGCTCATCCGCAATCAGAAGATCGGATTTGTCTTTCAGGGCTTCAATCTGCTGGCCCGCACCACGGCTCTCGAGAATACGGAATTGCCAACGCTATATTCCAAAGTCAGCAAAGAAGAGCGCCATCGCAGGGCCGTGGAGGCGTTGGCGATGGTTGGATTGGCAGACCGTGCCGAGCATTTTCCTTCGCAAATGTCTGGCGGGCAGCAACAGCGCGTAGCGGTGGCGCGGGCCCTCGTGAACCGGCCTTCGATTCTGCTGGCCGACGAGCCGACGGGCAATCTGGACAGCCGCACTTCGGTCGAGATCATGGAAGTGTTTCAAGGGCTGAACGACAAGGGCTTGACCATTGTTATGGTCACGCACGAGCACGATATCGCGGAATTTGCCAAGCGTGTGCTGATCTTCCGCGATGGGAAAATTCGGAAGGACGAAGCCGTGCGCAGCCGGCCGCGCGCCGCAGAAGTGCTGAAGACTTTGCCCACCTTAGAAGACTGAACTCGACAAAAATCAGGATAGGTTGTTCAGGAGCGCCTCCATTTCGGAGCAAGCGTGTTGATTACCCGCTTTCGTGGCGGCCTCGATGCCCGAGGAGAGCACACGGCGGGCTTCTTCGATGCGCGATTCGCGCGCCAAGAGCTGGCCGTACATAAGATAGGTGGGAATGTAATCGGCATTGTGCACGAGAAGCGCGCGAAAATGTTCATCCGCTGCGGCAGAGTCACCGCAGTTCATGCACTCAAGTGCAAGGCCGTAGCGCGAGAAGGCGTCGTCGGGCTTTTTGGCCACAAACTCTTCGAGCAACTGGCGGCGGGATTTCTTTTGTCCTGTCGTTGATTCGGCCATGTGTTCCGACATTTGTTCGCTTATGGGAACCTCCCTTATTATACGCTAGCGCGGAAAACAGCCAAACCTGAGTGGAGATGAGGTTTGCATGAAACGAAAGAAGAAGGAGAGCGAAATCGGGGAAGCGGTCCTGGAAGGCAAACCCGTGAGCGCGTCGCAATCGGAGATGACAGAAATTGTTTTGCCCGCGCAGACGAATCCACTCGGGAAGCTGCTTGGCGGCCAGGTGATGCATTTGGTGGATATGGCCGCGGCGATGGCCGCGCACCGGCATTCGGGCAGTTACGTGGTGACCGCGTCAGTAGACTACATTGATTTTCGCAACCCGGTGAACCTAGGCGAAATTGTGATCCTGAAGTCGCAGGTCAACCGTGTTTTCCAAACCTCGCTCGAAGTGGGCGTGGAAGTGTACTCGGAAAATGTGCTGACCGGTGAGAAGAAGCACACCACTTCGGCGTTCGTTACTTTCGTGGCCATCGATGAACACACGCGACTGCCAAAGCATGTGCCGCCGCTGATTCTGACCACCGAGGAAGAGAAGCGAAGATTTCACGAGGCGGGCAAGCGCCGCGAGGTGCGTTTGGCGTTGCGGTATGGGAAATTCAAGTAAGCGGTTTTCAGCGCACTTCAGTCTGCCTTGCTTTCACCGCCTCCGCGACCGCCAACGCTTGTTCTACGCAGGCACCGATAGCCGGCCCGCGGAAATAATTGCCCGTCAAGAAAATTCCCGGGAAAGGCGCCAGATTCTTGTTGATGGAAGCCAGCCGATCACCATGGCCCAGATTGTATTGCGGTAGCGCGCGCGGCCAGACCGTGACGTTGCAAAACGTAGGCGTGCTCTTGATGGAAAGCAGAGAAGCAATCTCGCGATGAGCGAGTTCGGATGCTTCTTCCGGACTCAGCTTTGCTGCAGTGGGATCCGTAGCCCCGCCAACGAAGGTCGTGAGGAGAGCGTAACCTTCCGGCGCACGGCCTGGAAAGAGCGACGAATTCCACACCGTGCCGAGAATGCGCAGGCCAGCCGGACTGCGGCGTATTCGATCGGTGCAAAAAGTGAGTCGAACCGAGAATCGAGCTGTGAGAGAAGGTCTCCCGTCACGTTGGTTGGTGTAGCGAGAATCACGAACGCAGTGGAGACGGAATCGTTGCTGCCTCCCTCGAGAGACACGAGGAATGCCCCGTCCTTTTGTTGATCCAGATTTGCGACACGCGTTTGCGTCAGAATTGTCGAGCTGAGCTTGCTCGCCAGCGCGCGCACGAGCGTTTCGTTACCTTCGCGAAACGTATTCAGTGTGGGCCGCTCGCGCGGAACCTGTTTGTTTTTCGCCACGCGAAACATGCCTCGCACAATGCTGCCGCAAGCCTTTTCGGCTTCGTAGAGCATGGGGAATGCGCTGCGGAGGCTGAGTTTTTCCGGATCGCCCGCGTAGACGCCCGAAACGAAAGGCCCGACCAGCCGGTCGAGAAGTTGCTTAGAAAATTTCCTGCGGATGAAGGCGGCGACGGATTCGTCACCTTCGGGCGGCACGCTTTTCCCAAAAATGTCGCGCACCAGCGCCCATTTGGTGGGGCCGATCAACGAGCTTGTGAAAAATGCCGGCGGACTCAGCGGCACGGCTTGCAGCTTGCCATCAACCAGAACATAGCGGGGAGCGCGCGGCGGAGCCTCGAGAAGCTGATCGGCAATGCCGAGTTCCGCGCACAGGCTCCTGAGTTGCGCAGTTCCACTGAAGCTTTGCGGACCCAGTTCCAGCAAGTAGCCGTTGCGTCTGATCGAGTTGATAACGCCGCCCGGCCGTGGCGAAGCCTCGATGAGCAAAACCTCGACGCCTGCCTTTTGCAGCGCGTACGCGCAGACCAATCCGGAGATGCCACCGCCAACCACTAAGGCTTGAACCTGACGGGTCACGGTGAGGTGCTCATCCTTGCGAGCTCAGAGCGTTTTGGAGAAAAGCGGTTTGGCCGCGAGCTGCTGTTTTTCAAGGTAGGGATCAAAAACCATCGCCAAGTTGCGAATGAATATGCGCCCGAGCCAGGTGGCGCGAATCTCGTTGCGTTCCAAGAGCACCAGGCCATCTTCGCGGAACGGCTCGAAGCGCCGCAGCTCTTCCGCGAAGTATTCGTCAAAATCGACACCAAACTCGCGCGAAATTTCGTCTTTGACCACAACGGTGTGGCAAAGCAGCCGGCTGATGACGGCTCGGCGCAGGCGGTCTTCTCCCGAGAGATGGTAGCCGCGCATAGTGGCGAGGCCGCGTTCTTCCACCGCTTTTTGCCAGGACGGAATGTCGCGATAATTTTGTGCGTAAGCGGATTGAATGCCGCTAATCGCGGTGATGCCCAGGCCATAGAGGTCCGCGCCCGCTTTCGTCGTGTACCCCTGAAAATTGCGGTGCAGCGTGCGATTTTGCTGCGAAACAGCGAGTTCGTCGCCCGGCTTCGCGAAATGGTCCATACCAATGTACAGGTAACCGGCTTCCACAAATTTGAGCAGCCCGGTACGGAAAATCCCGAACTTCACCATGCCTTCGGGAAGATGCGCGATGAAGGAACCCTGCTGTTTTTTCAGCCACGGAACGTGCGCGTAACTGAAAAGTGCGACGCGATCCGGGCTGAGACCAATGATTTGGTCGACCGTGTGCGCAAAAGTTTCCGGCGTCTGATACGGCAGGCCGTAGATTAAGTCTACGTTGATGCTGTCGAAGCCGAGTCGGCGCGCGCTGAAAAGCAGGTTGCGCGTCATTTCGTAGGGCTGAATGCGGTGAACGGCTTTCTGCACATCCGCATGAAAATCCTGGATACCCATGCTTAAGCGGTTAAAGCCCAGCTGGCGAAGCGTTTCGAGGTGTGCGAGAGACGTAACGCGTGGATCGATTTCGATGCCGATTTCGCTATCCGGCGCGAAGTGGAAACGTTCGCGCGTAAATTCGAAGAGATCTTCGATCTGTTCGGGGGAAAGGTAGGTCGGCGTGCCACCGCCCCAGTGAAATTGCACCACGGGTCTGTCTTTCGAAATGCTGCGGCTGACGCGCTCGGTTTCGCGCTTCAGTACATCGAGATACGGCGGCGCGACGCTCTTGTTTTTCTGAATCACTACGTTACAAGCGCAAAACAGGCACAGGCTCTCACAGAAGGGAATATGCATGTAAAGCGAAACAGGTGTTTTCGCGCTTTCGGCCTCTTCGAAAACGTTTTCCAGATCCGCGGGGCCGAACGAGTCGTTCCAAACGGGCGCCGTGGGATAGCTCGTGTATCGCGGTCCGGGGCGATTGTACTTTGCAAGAAACTCTTCGCCGACGCGAAGCTCGTCGCGCATTTGCTGAAGTGTGGGATAGGCGAGCGTCATCGCGATGGCCTTCTTACCGGGAGTGCGCCGCAGGGCGCATCTCCGGCAGCAGCGCCTGCCCGGTTTCCACAAAAAGTTGCGCATTCTCCACGGGCGTATTGGGCAGTATGCCATGCCCAAGATTGAGAATGTGCCCGCGCCCAGCGAGCGAATGGATCGTGCCCAGGGTAACTTCTCGGATCTTCTCCGCCGGACCGAGCAATACAGCTGGGTCGACATTACCCTGGAGCGCGATCTTGGGTCCGAGCGCTTCGCGAACTTCGCCGAGCTCCATGCGCCAATCCACGCTCAGCACATTTGCTCCCGAGCGCGCCGCCGCAAGCAGAAGGTGCGGCGAAGCCTTCGTATAGTAAATGACCGGAACGGAACCGGAAATTTCTGAGATGACTTCTTGCACCGCAGGGAGCGCCGACTCCTGATAATCCTCCAAATTCAACTCGCCGCACCAAGTGTCAAACAATTGGATTGCGGTTGCCCCTGCCGCGATCTGGGCCTTGAGATACGGAACCGTGGCCTGCGCGATGCGGTGGAGCAATTCACGAAACGTTTTCGGCTCTTGATAAAGGAACTGCTTCACCGTAGCGAATCCTTCCTTCGTCTGGCCCTCTACCATGTAGCAGGCCAAAGTCCAAGGAGCGCCAGCGAAACCCAGAACCGCAACCTCGGGTCCGACCGATTTCACGATGCGGCGAATGGCTTCGGGCAGAAAGCCGGTTTCCGCCTCCGGGTCGAAAATCCCTAATTTCTCAACATCCGCCTGACTCCGCACTGGGCATGGCAATTTCGGGCCGGCATCGCCGAGCTCAACTGGCAGCCCCATGGCTTCGGCCGGAATCAGGATATCGGAGAAGACGATCACGGCATCGACACTCAACCGGCGAAAAGGCTGGAGCGAGACCTCGACGGCAAGTTCCGGCGTCTTGCAAACCTCCAGGAATCCATGCCTCGCGCGGATTTCGCGGTACTCCGGCAGGTATCGCCCGGCTTGGCGCATCATCCACACAGGCACCCGCGCAACGGTTTCCCCACGGCAGGCTCGCAGGAATAAGTCCTTTCGATTCATTGAAGTTTGGACAGCCATGTCCCTTCCAGTAATTGCAGGATAGCCCATCTTAGCAGGTCTTGGCGGGCCAAGCACGGTGACATGCATCACAAAGTGCAGGTCCTCGGTCGTGTACGTTATACTCGAAGGGTTTAAACCAATGGGGGGGCTTGTCGTCTGGCAAGACTGAGGCCGGTTGATTTGTGTGCCCGCCAGGCCCCAGGTGTATCAGAGTGCACTACTCGCTGTTCAATTCGACTGTCGTCGCCTATGCGCTGAGCTTCGTGCTCTATCTGACTTTCCTGAAAACCGGGAAAGCACTCACCGGGCGTCTGGGTACGCTGTTGCTGGCTGCCGGGCTGGTGACCCACTATTTTGCGTTGCTTGAGCGCACGCGCGGACTCGGGCCGCACGCTGTTCCCTACCACGATCTGTATGGGGCGATGTCGCTGTTTGGCTGGCTGCTGGCGCTGACGTATCTGGGACTGGAACTGTACCACCGCCAGCGGACGGTCGGCGCGCTGGTTCTTCCGTTTGTCCTCATCTTCTTCGTAGCCGCGCATGTCGCCCCTGCCGACAAGCTCTCTCCGCCCGGTGCACACGGGCCCACGTTTGCCTTTCACGTGACCTTGAACATTTTGGCGTACTCGGCGTTTGCTCTCTCTTTTGTCCTGAGCGTGATGTTCCTGATCGAGGAGCGCTTTTTGCGCAAACACCAATTGGGCGACGTGGTCTGGCGGCTGCCTCCTCTTGAGCTGCTCGAGCGCATGAGCCGCTCGAGCGTGCTGATCGGTTTGGTCTCCATCACTGTCGGAACCTCGTTCGGGTTCCTCTGGGTCTATCGGCTGAGTGACCGATATTCGTTTTACGACTCTAAGTACGCCATCACGCTTCTGGTTCTCATTTTGTATGTAGTGTATTTCTGGCTGGCGCGCACAACGGCGTGGCGCGGCGCGCGCGCCTCGAAGCTGTGTGTCTTTAATTTCTTGCTTGTTTTTCTTAGTTTTACGGTGGTGAATTTGTATCTTTCGCATAACCACCGCTTTTTCTAGGAGCGTTTGCGCTGGGCATGGAGATCGTTCTCGTCGGACTGAATCACCGCACCGCGCCCGTTGAGGTGCGCGAGCGGGTTTCTTTCACCGCCGAGCAGGCGCGGCGGGCTTCCGAGCAGCTTCGTTCGAAGGGCATTCTTGAAGAAACGCTTGTCCTCTCCACCTGCAATCGCAGCGAAGTGTACGGTGTGCCGCCAGAAGCCTCTCATGACAGTGCGCCGGGACTCTCCACTTTTCTGAGCGAGTTTCATTCGGTAAGGCTGGAGGTCCTCAACGGTTCGCTTTATCACCACTATGACCGCGAAGCCGCGCGACACCTCTTCCGGGTTGCCGCTGGCCTGGATTCCATGATGCTTGGCGAAGCCGAGATTCTGGGCCAGGTGCGCGAGGCCTATCGGATCGCGCACGAGCAAGGCGCCACGGGGCCAGTGCTGAACCGGCTGTTCCAGGGCGCGCTCGAAGTTGGCAAGCGGGTGCGCGCCGAAACGGAGCTAGGGACGCGGCCGATGTCCGTGGCTTCCGCGGGAGTCAAGCTGGCAGAACGCATTTTCGGAAAGTTCGAGGAGCGGAGCGCGCTCGTGCTGGGAGCCGGCACGATCAGCGAGCAGGTGATTGCGCAACTACGGGATCGTGGCATTGCTCGTCTTTTTGTCATGAATCGTTCGAAAGAGCGCGCGGACGGTTTGGCCAAGCAATACGGCGGAGAAGTGCTTCCGTGGGGCGAATGGGAGAGGGCCCTGCCGGTGCCGGACGTCATTGTGTCATCGGTTGCGACCGAAGAACCTGTCTTGCGCCGTGAAATTGTCGAGCGGGCGATGGAAAAGCGCAGCAATCGCGCGCTGTTCCTAATGGATCTCGGCTTGCCGCGGAATATCGACGCGGCCGTGGGTGAATTGTACAACGTCTACGTCTACAACATGGAGGACCTCAGCGAGATCGTGGCGCAAAACCGCCATGCGCGGGAGAACGAAATTCCGAAGGCCGATAGCATCGTCGAAGAGCATGTAGGAAAATTCCTTTCCTGGCAGGCCAGCGTGGAGCTGGTCGGCCTGGTCAATGAGCTGCGCAGCAAATTGCGCGAGGAGCGCGCGCAATTCGTCCGCTCGCGCGTCGAGTCCATCCAGCACTTAACCGAAGCGGATCGCACACTCCTGGAGAATTTGATGGATGACATCTTAGAAAGCCTGTTGCTGGAGCCGGCGCAGCGTTTGCGCGGCGACAAAGACTTGTGCCGGAAGGTGCGGAACGTCGAGGCGCTGCGGGACCTGTTTCTTTCGCGCCGGGAGAAGCTGTGAGGACTTTGCGCATCGGGACGCGCGGGAGCCTGCTTGCCAAATGGCAGGCGAACTCTATTCGCAAGCGGCTTTTTGCCGCCACCGGCGTCGAACCGGAAATCGTCATCATCAAAACTGCTGGCGACAAAATGCTTCACGCGCCCGTGGCGCAAGTCGGCAGCAAAGGCATTTTCATAAAAGAACTGGAAGAGGCCCTGCTCGAAGAAACCATCGACCTGGCGGTGCACAGCGTAAAGGACATTCCCACCGACACTCCGTCGCGCCTGATGTTTCCAGCGGTCTGCAAACGCGATGATGTGCGCGATTGCCTGGTGGGTTCGACGCTGGCGAATCTCCGGCAGGGTGCGCGCGTGGGAACGAGCAGCCTGCGGCGGCAGGCGCAATTGCGGCATATTCGTCCGGACCTGGATTTGCGCCACTTGCGCGGCAATGTGGATACGCGCTTGCGCAAAGTGCAAAGCGGGGAATATGAAGCGGTCGTCGTTTCGAAAGCTGGATTGGACCGCTTGGGATTCAGCCAACGCATCTCCGAAGTGCTTTCTCCCGAAGTGTGCATGCCCGCGGTGGGCCAGGGGGCAATTGCTGTGGAATGTCGCTTGAAGGACAGAGAAGCGGAAGATTTGCTGGCGCCGCTGGATGACCCGGAAACTCGCCCGGCCGTCATTGCCGAGCGCGCGCTGCTCGGCGCGCTGCACGGCGGATGCCAGGTGCCCATGGGCGCGTGGGCGCGCGTCGAGGGCGGTCAACTGGTCATGGATGCTTGCGTGTGCTCCGTGGATGGCGCGCAATGCGTGAAACAGCATGCCATGGCCACACCTGAGCAGGCTGCGCAGCTCGGCGAGCACATGGCCCGATTGCTCATTGATGCGGGCGCGCAGTCCATCCTGGAAGAAGTGAGTCGGCAGCGTGTCTGAAAAAGTCCCAAGTTCGCTCTCGGGGAAGCGCATTGTGATCACTCGTGCGGCGGCGCAGAGCGAGGCGCTTGCGAGAGAGTTTTCCGCGCGCACGGCGATTCCCTTTGTATTTCCCCTGGTGACGTTTGCTGCGCCGGAAGATTGCGCGCCGCTGGATCGCGCCCTGGCGGAATTGCCGCAGTTTGATTGGCTGGTCCTCACAAGCGCGCAAGCGGTACGAGCGCTGACACAAAGAGCTGCCGACTTGCAGCAGCCGCTGGTTCGAACCGAGGGCCAATTGCGCGTGGCCTGCGTCGGCCCCGTTACGGCGGAAGCAGCGCGAAACGCCAAACTTTCTGTGGAATATGTTGCGGTAACTCACAACGGCGTGGCGCTGGCGAATGAGTTGGGAAGCAAGCTTCGGAAAAAGAAGGTATTGCTGCCGCGAAGCGACCGCGCGAACCCGGATTTGCCTGCGGCGCTGAAGCGATTTGGTGCGCAGGTCACCGAAGTGATTGCGTATCGCACGCTGCGTCCCGCGGGAACCGACCAAGATGGACTGAAGAAAATCGTCAACGGCGAGGCGGAGGCGGTTTTGTTTTTCAGCCCATCGGCGGTACAACATTTCGCAGAGCTTGTTGGTGTCCAGCGATTGCTGGACATGGAGAACAGGCTGGCTATCACTGCCGTCGGTCCCGTTACGGCCAATGCTCTGCGAGAAGCGGGCGTGGATCAGATGGTCGTGTCGGCGGATACAACGGCAGCTTCCGTGATGGAGGCCTTGGAAAAACATTTCGCAGCCGCAAAGACCGCGCCGGCAGGAGCCAAACGAGTATGAGCTTTCCCACGCATCGGGCCCGGCGTTTGCGGCGCACCGAAGCGCTTCGCAGCATGGTGCGCGAAACGCGCCTCACCACGGCCGGCTTGATCTACCCCATGTTTGTGTGTCCCGGTAAAAATGTCCGCAAGGAAGTCGGCTCAATGCCGAACATTTTTCAGCAATCCGCCGACCAGATCGTCGAAGAGTGCCGGGAAGTGGAATCGCTCGGAATTCCTGCGGTGATTCTCTTTGGCCTGCCGGAAACGAAGGATCCGCGCGGCGCAAGTTCACTCAGTTCGCAAGGCGTCGTGCAGCGAGCGATCGAGGGCATTCGAAAGGGCAACCTGAAACTGCTGGTCATCACCGATGTCTGCCTCTGCGAATATACCGATCACGGGCATTGCGGCGTCATCGAACACGGAGAGGTTGCGAATGACCCGACGGTGGAAATTCTGGCCGAGCAGGCGCTTTCGCACGCGCGCGCGGGTGCCGACATCGTCGCGCCGTCGGACATGATGGACGGCCGCGTGGGCGCCATTCGAAAGGTGCTGGACGAAAGCAAATTTGAGAACGTCGCCATTCTTTCCTACGCCGCAAAATACTGCTCCGGATTTTATGGGCCGTTTCGCGAAGCAGCCCAATCCGCGCCGCAATTCGGCGACCGGCGCAGCTACCAAATGGATCCCGCCAACGCCCGCGAAGCCCTCAAGGAAGTGCGGCTCGATTTGGAGGAAGGGGCGGACATGGTGATGGTCAAGCCCGCGCTGCCTTATCTCGACGTGATCTGGCGCGTGCGCGAAGCGTTTGACGTTCCCGTGGGCGCCTACAATGTGAGCGGCGAATACGCGATGGTGAAAGCTGCAGCGCAGAACGGCTGGCTCGACGAAAAAAGGGTAGTGCTCGAAATTTTGACGGGCATTCAACGAGCCGGGGCAGACTACGTCCTGACCTACCATGCCAAGGATGTCGCCCGCTGGCTGAAGGCTTGTTAGTCAAAAGTTAAGTCCCTGATGTGGTCGAGAAGAGCCAGGCCTGACAAAATTAAATGGACGAAAATGAGCAAGGCGCAAACCCAACTCAACAGTGAGCGGCGGCGCTCTCGGCAAATTTTCGAGCGCGCCGAGAAGGTTCTGGTCGGCGGCGTGAACAGTCCCGTGCGCGCGTTTCGCGCCGTTGGTGGCGAGCCGCTGGTGATCGATCGCGCGAGCGGACAGTATCTCTACGATGCGGATGGCAACGAACTGCTCGACTACGTCTGTTCCTGGGGCGCGATCATCCTGGGGCATGCGCACGCCGCGATCGCCGAAGCCATCGCGGACCAAGCCCGCCGCGGAACGAGCTTCGGCATGACCACCGAGCTCGAACTTGAACTCGCCACGCTCATCACCCAAGCCATTCCGTTCCTCGAAAAAATCCGGTTTGTCTCGAGCGGCACGGAAGCGACGATGAGCGCCCTGCGGCTGGCCCGTGGCGTGACCAAGCGTGACTTCATCGTGAAATTCGAAGGCTGCTACCACGGACACGCGGACAGTTTTCTTTCACAAGCGGGTTCCGGACTGGCCACGCTGGGAATCGCCGAATGCCCCGGCGTGCCGCAGGCTTTGGCCGGGCTGACTTTGAACGTGCCGTTCAATGATTTGAAGGCCGTCGAAAGGGTTTTCTCAGCTCATAAAGACAAGATTGCAGCGGTGATGGTCGAGCCCATTGCGGCAAACATGGGCGTCGTGCTGCCGGAAACTGGGTTTCTGAAAGGTTTGCAAGAGCTGGCTCACCGCAATGGTGCGATGCTGATCGTGGATGAGGTCATCACGGGCTTTCGCTTGAAAAATGGCTCTGTGCAGGATCTCCTTGGCATCGAAGGGCATCTTATAACACTCGGAAAAATCATTGGCGGAGGGGTTCCTGTTGCGGCGTACGGCGGGCGCGCGGAATTGATGAACCAGGTTGCTCCGCTGGGACCCGTGTACCAAGCGGGGACGCTGGCGGGAAACCCGCTGGCGATGCGCGCGGGAATCGCGGCGCTGAAACAGCTTACGATGCCTGGACTGTACGAGAGGATGAACGAACTGGCGGAGCGCTTGGTGCGCGGTTTGCGCGACGAATTGGCGGACGCGCGAATTCCCGCCCAAGTCAACGCCATTGGCTCGCTCGCGACAATCTTCTTTACGCCGGGGCCAGTGAGAAACTACACCGATGCAAAACGTTCAAATACCAGGCGCTACGCAAGGTTTTTCCGGGAGATGCTGGCTCGGGGAATTTTCCTTGCGCCTTCGCAATTCGAGGCGGCATTTCTTTCCGCCGCGCACACGCCCGCCGACATTGATCGAACCTTGGCCGCTGCTCGCGAATCTTTGCAAGCCATAGCCGCCGAACCTGCTGATTAATTAAGATTCCAACCTCAGGAGCGAACTCGAATGCCCGAAGGCATCGAACTACCCGAAGCGCATCATGCGCACGAAGATCATCCGCTTGTCCTTCCCGTTTCGATCACCATGTCGATCCTCGCCGTGCTCATTGCCGGCGCAACTTTGCTGAGTCATCGTGCGCATACCGAGGAACTCCTGCTCCAGTCTCAAGCGACCGACCAGTGGGCCTATTACCAGGCGAAGAACGGCCGCTACCACGGAATGCAGAACACCGCCGATGTGATCGCCACAATGATTCCGCGGGACAAGGAAAAGGCCGAGGCGATGCTCAAGAAATATGAGGAAGATATCGAGCGCTACGACAGCGACAAGGAAGACATCAGCGAGAAGGCCCAGGAACTCGAAAGGGAACGCGACCTCGTGAGGCGCCGCGCGGACCGCTATGACGGCGGAGAGGCTTTTCTGGAAATTGGATTGGTCATTTGCTCCATCACCATGCTCACCAAGCGCAAAGGTTTCTGGTTTGCGGGCATGCTTTTGGGCGCTGCCGGCGTCGTGCTCGCTGCAACCAGCCTGCTTCTACATTGATTACGCGCGTGCCGGCGGCAGGGGGCGCGGCAGCGCGGTTTCTTGCAACCGCCGCTCCATCTTGCGGAGCAATTCTTGCTGCCGCAGATCCTCGGTGTACAGCAGAGGTACGCCCAGGACGAACCTGTCTTTCCAGATTTCAGGCATCACCGATCAGCCTACTGGAGACTCTTACGGACCAACATCGCAAGGCCCGGAAGGTGGAGAAGGGAAGAACACCGGGGCGACTCACAAGAATGGTTGGGTCAAAAGCGTGGCGACTTAACTGCGGCCGTCCAGTGTCCCGTCATTCATTGGTGACAGCAACCCTAGCATCGCCTCAAAGGCTTACGAGAATCCCCTATCATGAAGAGAGAAGATGATTCCGCATCCGCTGCAACAGCGGAACGACAGACGACGAGCGTCTGGAGGAGACGAAATATACTTTTCCGCCCGCGCTGAAGGAGTGTGCGGGCAGCTCTCGCAAACGACAAGCCCATGCCACTTCGCCCAAGCCTTGCGCAAGGTGCTCCTGTCAGGCCAGAAGAGCTTTCGGCTTCCTTACGTCGAATGGAGAACGGAGCGCCAAGTCATCGCCGAAATTGTTCACGCGCTGAATCAAACAGCCAACCTGGACGAATCGCTCGCAGGAATCCATCAAGCGTTGAAGAAAGTGCTCTCGGCTGAAAATTGCTTCGTAGCACTGCACGACGTGGCGACGGGCAGATTCAGCTTCCCCTTCTTTGTAGATCACGTGGACATCGTGCCCCCTCCTGCGCAGAGAGTCGGACACAGTTGTACTGCTTACGTGTTCCGCAAGGGCGTGCCGATGCTCATTCCGCAGAGCGAGTTCGACAGGCTCGCGGCGGAAGGGGAAGTGGAGCTGGTTGGTGCGCCCTCGTTGTCGTGGCTGGGTGTCCCGCTCAAAACTCCGACCGAGACGATCGGTGTGCTGGTGGTGCAACATTACGGAAACGAAAAGGCTTACGACCAGCGTGACTTAGAGTTCCTGAATTCGGTCGGCGGTCATATCGCTCTGGCGATTGAGCGCCGGCGCTCCGAAGAATCTCTTCGTAAAAAAGAAGAGATGTTCCGGCTGCTCTTCAGTCACAACCCTCTTCCGACTTGGGTCATTGACCGGGAAACCCTGCGATTTCTTGAAGAGAACGAAGCGGCGGTGCGCGTGTACGGTTATTCGCAAGAAGAGTTCAGGCGCATGACCATTCTGGACATCCGGCCGGAAGAAGAAAAAATCAAGGTGCTGCAATACTTTCAGAAGAGCAAGGGAGACGGGCTGCATCGCGGCCACTGGAAACACCGGAAGAAAGACGGAAAAATCATCGAGGTCGAAACGACGGTTCATGAATTGGAATATTCGGGCAGGCAAGTTCGCCTCATTGTTTCCCAAGACGTCAGCGAGCGGCACATCCTTGAGCAACAGCTCCGGCAATCGCAGAAGATGGAAGCGGTGGGCCGCCTGGCTGGCGGCGTTGCCCACGATTTCAACAATCTTCTGATGGTCATCAAAGGGCACACGGAGCTGCTCCGCAACGCGCTACCGCCCGCCGAAGAATATTTGAGAAAGATCGAGCAGATCGAACGGGCCGCGGATCGCGCTTCCGGATTGACGCGGCAGCTTCTCGCCTTCAGCCGTCTCCAAATGTTGCAGCCGAAGGTCATGAATTTGAATGATGTTGTCAGCGACATGGGACGGTTGCTCCCTCGGCTGATTGGCGAGGACATCGAGTTGGTCATTCGAACGTCGGCGGATTTGGGAGCCGTTCGTGCCGACGGCAGCCAGATGGAACAAATCATCATGAATCTGGTGGTCAACGCGCGCGACGCCATGCCGGATGGAGGCAAGCTGATTATCGAGACATCCGATGCGGAGTTGGACAGCGTTTACAACGACAAGCATCCGATTGTCCGCCAGGGCCGCTACGTAGTTCTGTGTGTCTCCGACACGGGAACGGGGATGAGCCCTGAAACGCAAGCGCATATTTTTGAGCCGTTTTTCACGACGAAGGCGCAAGGCAAGGGCACGGGGCTTGGACTGGCCACCGTCTACGGGGTGGTGAAGCAAAGCGGAGGATTCATCTGGGTTTACAGCGAATTGGGACGCGGCACAATATTTAAGATTTATTTTCCGCGGGTTGACCAACCCGTGGAACGGCTGGCTCCTAGTTCTGTTTCTTGCGAAGCGCCGCGGGGGACCGAAACCATTTTGCTTACCAAAGACGAAACGCGACGTGCGCGAGGTGGCGCGGGAGTTCCTCGAATCCGGCGGCTACACAGTTATTGAAGCGCGCGACGGCTTGGAAGCGCTAGGAATCGTCGAGAAACATCAAGGCGCGATTGATTTGCTGATCACGGACATGGTGATGCCGGGCATGACCGGGCAGGAGCTTGCCGCGCGCTTGAAGGAACAGCGGCCAAAGCTGCGCATGCTGTACATGTCCGGATACAGCGAAAGAGCTGCGGCCGAGTCTCTGCGAGCCGATCCCGGCGTACGGTTGCTGGCAAAGCCGTTTAGCCGCAGCGCGCTTCTACGCACGGTGCACGAACTTTTGAAAAAAAATTAACGCTCACGGCTTGGCTGGCGTGCGCGACTGCGAGAAAGGCCGGAGTGCCCGAATTTCACTTCTGAAATGGCGGAGGAAGCGGGCTTTTATTGGACAACCTCTGTGATTACAGCAGGTGATAGCGGGACGTAAAGCAGTTCTTTAACTTTGCCGTACAAAGTAGCTTGCGGCTTGCCGTTCCGGACTATTTTAGTGAATGCGCGGGTGGCGTTTGTGCCAGTCGGTGTGTTGTTGGAAGGTTCGCGCAGCCTGAATTGCTGCAATGTCGTCACCGGCGCCAGCCAGGAATTCCAGTCCGATGGGAAGATTTTTTTCGGTAAAGCCGCAGGGAACGGAAAGGGCCGGCAAGCCGCAAAGGTTGCCGATAGCGCCCAACGGGTCCGGGAAGGACAGACCGGTTTCAAGATTAAGCGTAAGCGGCGTGGCAGGAACCGGCTGCGAAGGAGCCACCAGCACATCGAAGCTTTCAAAAATAGCATCCATTTTTTTCTGAAGAATTTCCCGCACCTTGAGGGCTTGCTGGTAGTCCGCCGCGGAATACTGTTCATTCAAATAGCCGGAGATTTGTCCCAGCGGATCGGTCAGTTCAGCGATCTTTCCGGAGCGAATCAGGGAGCGGAAAGATGCGGCCGATTCCACCTGCACGACGAGAGAAGCAGCGTCTTCCCACGGGCCGACGGGTAGGGCAACCTCGTTCATGCTGCCGAAGATTTTCTTCAAGGCCACCTTCGCTGACGCGGCTGGCTTTGCCGCTCCGCCCTCGAAAGACTTCCAGGCATTGTGAACCCAGGCTATGCGTAGTTTGCGCAATTCGACCGAAGGCGAATAGGTGAATGCGGCTTTGTCGATGGCAATGGTCCCGCGATCTTTCAGATCATGCCCCGCAATCGCCGCAAAAATGCGCGCGCAGTCTTCGGCACTGCGAGCGATGGGGCCGATTTTGTCCATAGACGGCGCAAGCGCCATGGCACCGTAGCGGCTCACGCGGCCATAAGTGGGCCGGAGCCCGCTCACCCCGCAAAATGCCGAAGGGCAAATGATGGAACCCCAAGTTTCTGTGCCGATAGCAAAAGCAGCGAGGCCCGCAGCAACGATCGCTCCCGAGCCGGAAGAGGAACCACAGGTCCAGCAAGTGGGATCCCAAGGATTCTTGGCTTCTCCTTGCAGAGAGGCCGAGGCGAAACGGTAGCCTGAGCCGCCTGCGAGTTCGATCATCGAGGCCTTGCCGATCATCACCGCGCCAACATTCTTCAAATGATCGATAACCGTGGCGTTGTATTCGAAAACTTGGTTGGCAAAGGGTTTTGCGCCCCAGGTTGTGGGGATGCCTTTTACGGCGAGCAGATCTTTCGCTGCATAAGGAATGCCGTGCAGCGGCCCGCGGTAGTGGCCACGCTTAATTTCCTTTTCGGCGGTTTTGGCCTGTTCGAGCGCGATTTCCGGGGTCAGAGTTGCATAGGCATTGAAGCGCGCGCCGAGCCTCTGGCTGCGGTCGAGATAAATCTGCGTCAGCTCGACGGGGGAGAGCTTTTTTGCTTCGATGCGTTTCGCGAGTTCGGTCACTGAGAGATAGAAAAGCTCTTCGCCGGGCATTCGGTGAGCTCCTCAGGGTTTCGTCGCCGCGCCGGCGGATTTTGCGGAGGCGGGCATCGGCGAAGGTTTTTTTTCGCGTTCGATCAGGGGTTTGAGGTAAAGCGCCGGACCGTCGCTGTTATCCGTGGGATAGGCACGAAGACGGTCCAGTGCGGCTTGCCCATCAGCAGCCAGTCTGCGCAGGTCCGCCTTCTGGGCATCGCTGAGGCGCGAGCCATAATGAGAAAATACCGCCTGAAGACGCGACTCCAGCTCGGCTTGGCTTTCGAGAGAGAGCTTTGGCCCGCTGGGCGCTTGCGAGGGAGGAGCTGGTGCCGTGGCAGGTTCGCGGGTTAAAAGATCGGCCGGCGAGAGAGAAGCGGCGGCAGAAACCAGTGCCGCTCGCCGCGCAAATTCACGTCGCGAAATCGCGGAGCCATTCTTCGATCCCATCGAGGGTCCCCCAGGACTTTGAAATGCGTTCGAACGGCGTGAAACGAGGCTACCGAATCGAGGTTCGAGCGTCAACCTGCCCCTGCGAACCATTTTCCAACCAACAACGAGGTTGTGGGGGCCGAAGTCGAGTGATTGCACTCAGGCAAGGCGTTCGCAGCAAAGCATGCCGCAACTAGAAAAGTTGGCCAATGGCTCCAGGAGTTAAGCTTATTCGTAACGCAAGGCGATGATTGGGTCAACGCGTGTCGCTCGCCGGGCGGGAATGTAGCAGGCCAAGAGCGACACGGCGATCATCAAGCAACTAACCAGCACGAAGATAAGCGGGTCTCGCAAGCTGACAGCGTACACCATGCTTTCCAGCAACCTGGTGAGGAGGAGCGCCGTCAGGACTCCGATTCCTACTCCCGCGATGACAAGCCTTAATCCTTCGGCCAGGATCAGCCGCAATACCTCGGCGGACCGAGCTCCGAGAGCCATCCTGACTCCGATCTCACGGGTTCGAGACGCAACGACAAAGGAAATGACTCCATATAGCCCTACACTCGCGAGCAGCAGAGCCAGACCGCCGAAAATACCGAGCAGGCGCATGAGAAAACCGCGCAGAGCCAGCGAACGCGACAGGATTTGCTCCATCGAGCGAGTGGCTCCGGTGGGAACGAGCGGATCCACGGACTCCACAGCTTGCCTCACGGCGTGGCTGAGGCTAAGCGGATCAACGCTCGAACGGACAACGATACTTCGGGGAAGCCACTCTTCCCACATTTTCGAGGCTTCGAAAGATGCCTGTGCCGCGGGAATGAAGGCCGTTGGGACCGCTGGCCGATCGAGGTGCGACTTTGCATCTGCAACGATACCCACGATTTCCCGCAGCTTATCGGCAAAAAGGATGTGTTCGCCGAGAGGGCTGCGCCCGGCGAAATATTTTTGTGCGAACGCTTCGTTGACCACGACAACCGGGCTGGTGGTCTCCGTATCTGTTTCCAGAATGCCGCGGCCCTGCCGCAAGGCAATCCCCATGGCCCGGAAATAATTTGTGGAAGCTTCGCGATAGTCGCAGGGCCGCCATTCCGACCGATGGGGACCGGCAATTCTCACGCTGGCGTGCCCTCCGCGTTCGAGCGGCAAACCCGCCGCCACAATACCGACCGCTTCGACAGCGGGCAGAGAAGCGATTCGCTGCTCCACCGCGCGATAAAAAGTTGTAATCTCCGGTGTTGAGCGGTACTTCGATCCGTTCAACCAGAATGGCATGGTAAGGACACCGTGCGGATCAAAGCCGGGATCCACTCGCATCAATTTGGCGAAGGTCGCAATCATCAGGGCGGCCCCCGTAAGCAGGACCAGCGACAGCGCGAATTCGCCAATGATGAGGCCTTGGCGAAGCTTAGTGCGGCCCGCGGTTGCTCTGCCCGCAGCTGCCTTCAGCATTTCGTTGAGGTCAATGTTTGTCGCGCAAACTGCAGGGGCCAATCCAGAGAGGGAACCGGCCAGGAAGGAGATCAAAAAAGTAAAAGCAAATACCCAGCCGTCCAAATGAATATCGTTCAGACGAGGCAGGTCGAAGGGCGCCATGGCGAGCAGCGACCGCAAACCCGCGTTGGCGAGAACTAAACCAAGAGCACCGCCAACCAGAGCGATGACCATGCTTTCTGTTAGTAATTGGCGGGAGAGCCGAGCCCGGGTAGCGCCTAACGCCATACGAGCGGCGATCTCCCGCGCTCGCGATCCGCCGCGCGCCAGCAACAAGTTGGCGACATTGGCGCATGCAATCAGCAAGACAAAACCGATCGCACCCAGCAGCAGAAGAAGAAATGGCCTCAAGTCTGCAGCCAGCATAAATTGGTAGGGCAAGAAACTCATGCGCGTCTTGGGGCCGAAGTTTGCGGGGAACTCCCTGCGGAATTGCCCGGTGATTAGGTTCATCTGCGCGTCGAGCTGCGGTTGCTTCACCTCGGGCTTGAGCCTGGCGAGGACCTGGATGTTTTCGCCACTGCCGGCCGTTTTCGCGACGAGCACCAGCGGAACCCACACGTCTACCGGGAGGCCCGGGTTTATGTCTGAGTAGCCGCGGGGATCGAATCCGGCCGCCATCACGCCGATGACGGTATAAGCCTCCCCGTTGAGCAGCACTTTTTGGCCAATCGCGGAAAGTTCACCCGAGAAACGCCGCTCCCACAGCGCGTAACTCAGAATGACGACGCGCTGGCCTTCTCCCCGGTCTTCTTCCGGAAGAAACTCTCTACCGACTGCCGGATGGACGCCCAGCACTTGAAAATAATCTGCGGACACTGGCGTTCCACGCACATGCTCCGCCGCATTCCCCAATGCGAGGTTGAAGCCCACGTCGGTCCAGCCGGCGATACACTCGAAAACTTGTCCCATGCTTTGCAGACGCTCGAGTTGTGTTGCGGTGAGGTCCAGCTCGGCTCGACGATTTTGTCCGGCTGAGGAAATGGCAGCGGACGAAACAGCACTCCGTAGACGACGGTGAAAATGGCGCTGTTGGCGCCGATGCCGAGGGCGAGCGTAAGAACAGCGACGGCGGTGAAGCCTGGGGATTTGCGCAGCATGCGGAAGGCGAAACAGAGGTCTTGCCAGCATGTGTCCACAAAGGATTCCCAGCCAGCAGAGCGAACTTCTTCCTTGGTGATTTCCAGATTGCCGCGTTCCAGACGCACGGCGCGAAGCGCCGCGTTGCGGCTCATGCCACGTGTAATTTTGTCCTGGGCCGCCATTTCCAGGAATCCACGCAGCTCTTCGTCTAGTTCGCCGTCGATGTGTCTGTTCCGCAACAATGACCGAAGGCCGCTTGCAATGCTTCGCAACAGTGCCAGTGTGGTTCGCGGCATAGACGTGACCTCTTTTGCTGCCTCACAGGTTGAGGCGATTTCTACTCGTGACGCAGGGCGACCATGGGATCGACCTTCATCGCGCGGCGCGCCGGGATGTAGCTGGCCAGCGCTGCGACGGCAACGAGCACCAAGGGAACCACCGCCAGTGTGACCGGGTCGTATAGCGTCACGTCAAAAAGCAGGCCCCGGATGAGGCGCGCCGCAGCGACAGCGCAAGGTACGCCAACCGCAATGCCCATCAGCGTGAGCGCCAGCGTCTCGCCGGAGATCAAGCTCAAAACGGAGCGGGGTTGCGCGCCAAGGGCCATACGAATCCCCAGTTCATGCGTCCGGCGAGAAACCGAGTAGGAGATCACTCCAAAGATGCCTACAGCGGCAAGAATCAACGCAATCGCGCCAAACAAGCCGAGGAGCAAAGTGCGAGAGCGCGGCTGAGCCACCGACGCGTTCAGCGCATCGGGAAGGGACATAACGTCGGTCACCGGCAGATTCTTGTCGATGGCGTGGGTTGCTGCCCGAATTGCGCCGACCACCGCCGCGGTGCCCAGCGTGCTCTTGACGACGACTTCGCCTCCATAAGGAGGCGCTTGGGCGTAGGGAACATACAGCATGGGCCCCGGTTCTTTGCCGAGGGAGACGTCATGGATGTCGCCGACGATGCCGACAATTTCGCGCGAGACAATGCCGTTGGCGGGAAAACCGAACGTGAGATATCTGCCCAGAGGATCCTGGTTAGGAAAATAACGTTTGGCGAGCGCTTCGCTGATCAGCACCACGGCAGGCGAGGAGGAGGAATCCCATTCCTTGAACAAACGGCCACGAAGCAGCGGAATTCCCATCACGGAGAAATAGCGCGGGCTGGCAGGGACGTAATCAGCCGTGTCGGATGTCCCCGGGGGCAGTCGGGGGTTTCCGACAATCTGAAAAGCGAGGTTGATGCAGCAGTCTACGATAGGCAATGGACCGGCGATAGCGAAGTCCTTGATCCCAGGCTGGGATTCTAGACGCGCCATCAGTTCTTCTGAAAAGGCAGCCCATTGTTTCGGCGTCGAGTATTGAAACTGGGGAAGGGAAATCATCGCCTTCACCACGTGGTTCGGGTCGAAGCCCGGTTTCACCGAAGTGAGCTCGGCAAAGCTGCGGATCAGCAGTCCCGCTCCTGTAAGAAGAACGATTGCCAAGGCAATTTCGCTAACCGCTAAAAACGCGCGAGCACGGCGTGGACCTGCCGACTCCCCTGCGCGAGCGCCTTCGCCGAGTTCCTTATGCGCATCAGATCCAGCCGCGGAGAGCACGGGGGCGAGCCCGAACACAAGACTGGTGGCCAGTGAAAGCGCGAAAGCGAAGGCAAGGACCCAGCCATCGATGCGAATGGAGTGAAACCTTTGCAGACCGGGAGGGAGGAGAGGCACGAGAGTGGATACACCCCAGTAAGCCACAAGTGTTCCGATAAGGCCGCCAAGCAGCCCAAGGATGGCGCATTCGGTGAGCAGTTGGCGGGCGATGCGCCTCTTGCCAGCGCCCAGCGCGATTCGAATGGCGATTTCTCTTGACCGCGAGGTCGCGCGGCTCAAAAGCAGATTCGCGATGTTCGCACACGCAATCAAGAGCACCAGGCCGACAGCCGCCAGCAGCAGGAGCAGCGGCAATTTCACATCCCCGGTGATTGTTTGCTGCAGAGGCTCAATTCGAATTGTCCATCCCTTCTCCGCCGGAAGTTGTTTGGCGAGCCGCGCACTGATGGTGTCCAATTGCGCCTGCACTTGAGCGGAGGAAACGCCGCTGCGCACACGCGCAAGCGCCGCCATCCAGTGCTCTTGAGGAGGCTTGGTCATCCACACGCTGAACAGCGGGTCTTGAGCAAGCGGTATCCAAACCTGCTTTGCCTGATTCAGGAAGGGCGTGCGAAAGGTTGCAGGCATCACGCCAATCACGGTGTATTGGCGCATGTCGAGGGTAATCGAGCGGCCGCGGATTTCCTGGTCGACTTGAAAGCGGTCGCGCCATAGATTTTCGCTCAGGATCGCGACGGGAGCGGCCCCACGTCGGCCGTCAGCCGAGGTGAACACGCGGCCCAGCAGCGGCTCGGCCGCGAGGACGGAAAAGAATTCGGGCGTCACAACTGCAGTGCTCACCTCGGAAGGGTCTCCGTAGCCGGTAAGCACCAGAGAGTGACCCCCAAAGCCGGCGATTGCGCTGAACGCTTGATGGTCATCCCGCAGTTCGGTGAAGGCGGCATAGGACAGCCCAAACCCCGAGGTTCCCGCCTCTGGCTTAGCCTCGGACACAGAAACGAGTTGGGTTGGATTCGCGTAGGGCAAGGGACGAAGCAAGATGGCGTTGACGACGCTGAAAATCGCGGTGTTTGCTCCGATGCCGAGGGCCAGCGTGACGACGGCGACGGCTGTGAATCCAGGAGATTTGCATAGCATGCGCGTCGCGAGGCGCAAGTCCTGCCAGCAGGTTTCCACAAAAGACACCCAGCCCGCGGAGCGGACCTCTGCTTTTGCGGTTTCGAGGCTGCCTCGCTCCAGGCGGACGGCGCGAAGCGCCTCCTTCTGGCTTAGGCCGTCCCTCATTCTTACTTCGGCGGCGGTATTGAAAAAACTGCGCAGTTCTTCGTCCAGTTCGCCATCAACGCGCTTCTTTTGGAAGAGCGATCGCAACCCGCTAACGGTGCTCCGCAGCATGCACATCACTCCCTTTCCGTGGCTTACTCGTCGCGCAGCGCCACGGCTAACCCGATCACCATTCCCGCGTTTCTCAGCATGGACATCACGCCTCTCTATGACGCTTCCAAAATTCTAGCGATGGCAGCGACTTGTCGCCCCCATTCGCGCGTTTCGCTGTCGAGCCTCTTGCGACCATGGTCGGTGAGAGCGTAATACTTCGCGCGCCGGCCGTTCTCCGTGGCTTTCCATTCGCCTTTAATCAGCCCTGCGCGTTGCAAGCGCTGAAAAGCGACAAACAGGGAGCCTGCATTAACACGGAAAACGCCACCGCTCATCTGTTCGAGCCGGACGGCGATGCCATATCCATGCATGGGTTCAAGCGCCAGCGTTTTTAGGATAAGCATGTCCAGTGTGCCCTGGACGAGATCAGTTGGCTTGTCGGCCATGCGAAGGATTCCTCCTCTTGAGGGTCAAGAGGAAGGATACGCTTTTCCTCTTGATTGTCAAGAGGAGAGATTGGCAGAAAGCTGTCCTGAAGAATTAACAGTGAGTCATAGCCGCGGGAGCTGCAGGTCTACGCTTACTAAAACCCCGTTGCGGAAGCAACGGCATGGTAACAAAGGAAGCTATTCGATTCCGGCCAGGGTCCGGATCTGAGCTTCGAGCGCTTGGTTATACTGGCGTTCGATTTGCAGTTCGGTTTGTAATTTTTTGACCAACAGCTCCAAACGCGAAATTTCCACGCGGAGTCTCTGCAGGTCGGCGGCGGAGGGACCCGGCAACGAAACAGCTGTTGGCTGCGCCTGGCTATCGGCGGCAGGGGGGCGCGGCGCGAAGGCCTCGGCAAGCGCGCGGGGCCAGGCCGGTTCTTGCGCGGCAGGTGGCGCAGGAGCAGGCGAAATGGCTCTCGGAGCCGCTGGCGGTGGCGCGAAAAGACTGCTCAGCGCACTGGTGGCTGCACTTCTGTCTGAGGGAGGCGCAGGCGCGGCGCTCTTGGGTTCAAGAAGTACTTTCACCCGGTTGATCAACTCTTGCGGCTGAAACGGTTTGCGAATCAACTCGTCCGCTTTGACCGAAACAGCCTTATCGGCAACGCTTTTGTTTACCACGCCGGACATGAGCAGCACTGGAGTGCCACTAAGGCGGGGATTCTCTTTGATCTGGGTGCAAACGGAATAGCCGTCCTGATCCGGCATGATCACGTCGGTGATGACCACATCCGGGCGGGTTTGGTCGAATTGCGCGAGAGCGGAGGCGGCATCCGCGCAAGTAATCACCTGGATGTTTTCGCGGCGAAACGCGATCTTAATGACTTCGCGCATGGTGGCGCTGTCGTCGATGAAATAGACGGTCGGGACGCGCTTCTCGCGTGCTTCGCTGAGAGGAGGAATGGTCATCGCTTCGCTCATGGGGCTTCCTTGTCCGCCATGTCGCGGGAGCTTTCATCGACTTCGCGCATGGCATCGAGCATTAAGTCGGTGGCCGAGCGCAGTACGGTGCGCTGCGGCGAGGTGGTGCCATATACAAATTTGTAGACGCCGTTATTTCCGTTGACGCAGTTCTTAAGGATGTGAATTACCGCTTCGTCACCGAACAGCGTGCCGCACTCAGCGTGCGAAAGTTCGCCACCTTCGTAAAAGAGAACTCCGTCCGTCTCCCCGGCGTTGATATGCAGCGCGCCTGTCTGGTGCGCATGACCGAGCATTTGCATCACCCCGGTGAGGTCATGGTGCGTCAAGTTTCCGGTCAAGCTGGTGTCCGATTGGGAGAGTAATTGCGTGGGCTGGAAGCCCTCCATTTTGCTGACAATGATTTGCTTCACATGGGAGGCGATGACGCCGGGCTGGCGGCTGCGGTCGATGTAATCGTCGCATCCGGCCTGAAATGCTTCCATCAGCGCGCGCTGGCTGCCGTCGCCCAACGCAATGATAGGAAGATTGGCGTTCTTGACGTCCGCGCGGATGATGCGCGCGACTTCGAGCGCGCCCATATCGCGCATGTTGGTAGCGCAAAGGATCGCGCCCGGAGCGTCGTATTCTAGGGCCGTCAGCGCATAGGCCGCCTGAGTATTTGTGGTCACTTCGAAGCCCTCGCGTTTCAAAGCATCGCTGAGGCGCTTGGCAAAATAGACGTTGCTGTCGATCAAGAGAATTTTGATAGGGCTCGAAGCGGGAATCATGGCTGTGCCTCCGCCTCGCTCTGCCACGCGCTTGCAGCCGGTGGTCGTTCGGCAGCCCCAGGGCTTGGCGCCTTGTCCTGGCCTGGCGTCAGCCCGCTCAGGTTCAGAACTTCGATAACGTCTCCGCCATGCGAAAGCCAACCCGCAACGTGAGGTTCATCGGAGGCGCTCGCGGCGGTCAACTCCGCGTTGATTAGTTCGCACTCGCCAGTAACGGGAAGCGCCACCCACTCGGTCCTTTGCCCGTAGCGGCGCAGGGCGATGAGATAAAAGCGGCGTGACGTTAGACGCTTTCCGATCAGCTTCTCTGCGACGTCGCAGACCGGAACGATCCTCCCGCGCCGCAGCATCACTCCTTCCATCCTGGGGGTCTTATGGGGGAAACGAAAGACACGGCTCGGCGCGACCAGCTCGGCCGTCTCCTCCGCGGCAACCGCAAATCGCCGTTCGCCCAACCGCAGCAGGACGAAGGACCTCAGTTCGAGTTCGGTCGAGACCGTCATTGCTTTAGTTCGATTCCGTTCCCAGATCAATTTCTGCGTCAGTTTCTGTCTCTTCTGCTTCGGCTTCCTTCTCTTCGCTTGAGAGCTCCGGCGGCGGAAGCGCTCGGTCGAGCATCCTTAGCTCCTCGTCCGACAGAAAACCTTCCGGCCGCACGACCGGAACCACGGTTTGGTCCAGGGCCGTGAGCCCGCGGTACCATTGCCGCTCTTCGTGACAAAAAGAAAGAGGCAATGCCTGCAGCCGCGTCATCGCCGTCATTCTCTCGATGCTGTCGACCAGCAGAGCCGTGCGCGTATTGCGCAACACAAAAGCAAGGATTCCTTCGGGAACGGGCAGGCCAAAATGTTTAGCGCCGCTCACCAGGAATAGCGTGTTCTGACCGCGCCTCACGAACTGTGTAACTTTGTCGACGCTCGGTGCGCTGATTGTGGCGGCGCCACCGGAAAGGCTGTCGGCGCTGCGGACTTCCTGAACCGAAGAGGAAGACAGTGCAAAGAGCTGTTCGCCGATGCGGAAAAGAATAATCTGCTCCGCGCGCAAGGAGCCGGGTTTTGCTGGCGCTGTCGCGGGCATCAGCGAACTCCGGCGGGGGTTGGCTTGCAAATCCCCACAACCCGCTTTTCGATGGCTTGATAAATGTCGTCAAGGCCCAGCACTTGGTCCACGACTCCCGCCTTGATGACTTCCGCAGGCATGCCAAAAATCACGCAAGTGGCCTCGTTCTGCGCGAGGACGAGACCGCCAGCGGACTTGATGGCGCGTGCGCCCCTGGTTCCATCATTGCCCATGCCCGTGAGAATTGCTGCGATGCCGAGAGGCCCGGCATACGCCGCCACCGATTCCATGGTCACATCCATGTTGGGCAGATATCCGTTGATGCGGCCGGATGCGCCTTCCAGTTGAATTCTTCCGCTGGAGGTCACGCGCAGGTGTTGCCCGCCGGGGCAAATGTAAAGAGTGCCGGGCGTGAGAGATTCGTTGGATTCCGCTTCTTTCACGCGGATTTCGGTGAATTCAGCAAGCTGGGCGGCGTACTGGGAAGTAAAGGTCGCGGGCATGTGCTGCACTAAAATGACCGCTGCCGGGAAGTCGCGTGTGAAACCAGGGGCAATGCGCATCACGGTGGCCGGCCCTCCCGTGGAGGCGACCAAAACGACGACGGGGAATCGCTGGTCGTTGGCCGAGACTGGCGCTGGCCGGGGGGTGGGCTTTGGCGCCGATGCTGGCTTCGCACTACCGCTAGCGCCTTGAATGGTGGAAGCCAAACGCGTGGCCGTGCGCACGACGCGAACTTTGGCGGCCATGCGCATCTTGCGCAGCAACTCCTCCTTGACGCTTTGCATGTCCAGGTCAATGCCGCCCGACGGCTTGGCGACAAATTCAATCGCACCCAACTCGAGCGCGCGAAGAGTGCTAGCCGCGCCTTCTTTCGATTCGGAGCTGACGATGACGATGGGCTTTGGATTCGTGGTCATGATCTCCGCTGTAGCTTGGAGACCGTCCACATGCGGCATGTTGATGTCCATCGAAATCACATCGGGTTTGAGCGATTCCGTCATCGACACGGCTTCGCGGCCGTCTTTGGCGCTGCCGACGACTTGCATCTGGTCGTCGCCGTTGTAGATGTTCTCGAGCACCTTGCGCATAAAGGTGGAGTCATCCACAACGAGCACGCGGATCTTCTTGCTGGGCGTAGCCATAGTGCTGTTAAGCCACGGGAGCGGCCGGGCGTGGCGCCTCCGTTCCAATGAGTTGTTCCACGGCTGCGAGTAACTGATCTTCCTGCACTGGCTTGGTCAAGAACGCCGATGCGCCTTCCTTCATGGCGCGGTCGCGATGCTTGGCGCCGGCGCGTGAAGTCACGACCATTACCGGGATGCGCCGCGTGGACGGGCTTTGCCGCAACTGCACCATCAGTTCGTAACCGGTCATGCGCGGCATTTCGAGGTCCGTAATAATCAAGTGGCAGCCGTGCTGCGAAACCAGTTCCGCGGCTTCCAGGCCGTCGGCGGCAAGCTTTACGCGGTAGCCGTTCTTCTCGAGCATGCGTCCGACGAATTTACGCACGCTGATGGAATCGTCGGCCACCACGACGACGCGTTCCGGCTCGACGCGATCGATGGCTTCGGAAGGAATGGTGCCTCGCGCAACGGCCGCGGAGCCCGGCGCGAAAATGCGCGCGGCGCTCGAGTTGGCTTGGAGCGGCCGGCGCTCGTTCGGCGCGGCAGCGACCATGCGGTTCAGGTCGATGAGCAAAATCAAACTGCCGTCAGGCGCGATGGTCGTGCCCGGGAACAGCTTTACGCGGCGAAGATATTCGCCGAGGTTCTTAATTACGATTTCGTCTTTGCCCAGGACTTCTTCGACCACCAACCCAATTTGATGGTTTCCGGCGTTTGCAACGACCATCCGGTAGAATCCGTTAACGGGTGCGAGCGGGGGCAACCCAAGATAGGTATCCAGGCGAACGACTTCGGTAACGACGTCACGCACCTTGGTCAGCAGTTTTCCGCCCACGTCTTCGATTTCGTCGGCGCGCAGGCGACGAATCTCTTCGACAACCGCCAGAGGCAACGCGAAATTGGTCGAGCCGCAGCGCACAAAAAGTGCGGGAGAAATGATCAACGTCAGAGGAACCTTGAGCGTGAATTGAGTGCCTTGGCCGGCGGTGCTTTGGATTTCGATTTCGCCGTTCAGCGCATTTAAGTTGGCGCGCACAACATCGAGGCCCACGCCGCGCCCAGCCAGCTCGGTCTTCACAGGAGCGGTCGAGAATCCCGGATGGAAGAGCATCTCGCGCATGTCGCGTTCGGTGAGCCGGTCGGCGGTTTCCACGGAAACCAAGCCGCGTTCAATGGCGCTTTGCTTCACGCGCTGGTAATTGATGCCGCGGCCGTCATCTTCGACTTCGATGTAGATATGGTTGCCGCGGTGATACGCGCGCAGGGTGATTCTTCCCGTGGCCGGCTTGCCAGCCGCGGCGCGGTCGCTGCTGTGCTCGATTCCATGAGCTACGGAGTTGCGCACGAGATGGACGAGCGGATCGGAAATTTGCTGGATGATGTTGTTGTCGAGTTCCGTTTCGCTGCCGGTGAGTTCCAGCTCGACTTCTTTGCTCGTGGATTTTGCGGCATCGCGCACCGCGCGCGACAACCGGGAATGCAGCGCGCCAATGGGCACCATGCGCGCCGCAGTGATCTCATCCTGAAGGTGATGCGCGAGTTTGGTGAATTCGTCGATGTCGCCTTCCACGCGCCCGATGAATCCTTCGAGCTGAGAAAGCACTTCGTTCACGTCGGCAGAAATTTCCGTCATCGAACGCGACAAAATATTGACGTCGTCGTAGCGGTCCATTTCCAGTTCGCTGAACTCCGACCAGAACGAGCTCTCGCCGGCCGCCGCGCTCGAGAGCAGCTTCGGCTTCGGCTCGGGATTCCACGCTGTCGCCTTCCGGTTGGGGCTGATGCGGTTGAATTCGTATTTTTCCTGGAACTCCGCGACCTTGCCCTGCAGGCGTTCTTTAGAAAAACTCAGCGTGTCGACGAGCTTTTCCAGCTCTCCCACGCGGCCCACCATACGCGTGCGGTTGATCACTAGTTCGCCGACCGTGTTCATCATGCGGTCGAGTCGACCGAGCGCAATGCGCACGGACTTCCCTGGGGATGCGGCACCAGCCTGCTTTGCAGATCGCTTCACTTGCGCGACGGTTTGTGCGGCCGCCGCTTTCTCCGCAAGTTCCTTGTGGTTCGGTGATTCCGAAGCCGCAGGGGCCGCTTCACCTTCTTCAGGTTCGAGCGGCGCAAACTCCGCGATGCGCCCGAGCAGCGAATCAACGCCCGCGCGCATTTCGGTCTCGTCGGCCCATTGGCGATGGAGCGTTTTCTTCAAAAGGTCTACGGATTCGAGGCACAAATCCACAACCGCCGGTGATGGTTCGATTTCGCCGTCGCGCAACCGGCCGATCAGATCTTCGACACGGTGCGCAATGCCACCCAGTCGCTTGAGCCCGACTTGCGCCGCGGAACCCTTGATCGTGTGGATCGCGCGGAACAGCTTGTTAATTTGCTCGGGATTGTTGTTGGCTTCGAGCGAAATCAAGCAATCGCTGACAACCTGCAAGTGCTCTTCGGCCTCCGGCTGGAAGAACTCGAGAATTTCATTGGGAACTTCTTCATCTGCGGGAAGCGCGTCAAAGTACGAGCCCGTTGGAGCGGCGGGCGCAGGCTCTTCGGCTTCCTCCGTGCCAAGTTCCGAGGGAGCTTCGGTTTGCGCAAGGTTGAGCGGTGGCGGCTCGGTCGGAAACGCGAAGCGATAGCGGTCCTTGAAAGCGGCAATGTCCTCGAGGGTTTCATTGCCCGTGTCGCTGATTTCCAGCAGGTCGGTTTCCAGCAGTGAAATGCCGTCGGAGAGAAATTCGGTTAGCGGTCCGTGAAGGTCTTCGCCCAGAGGCGCATTGAGGGCATACTGAAAGACGTGCGCTAGTTTTCCGGCGATTTCTGAAAAGCCTGGGAACCCGTAGCTTGCCGAAGTGCCTCCCAGAGTATGCGCAGCAATATAGAGGCGCTCGAGGTCCTCATGGTTCGGCGCAACGTCCTGAAGAACACTGACGTATTCCCGCAAATATTGCAGGTGCTCGGCGGCCTCCTGGAGGAAGACTTCGACGGCTTCGCGCTCGGGTGTGCTCACGCGCGCCCCTCCGTTACCAGTTCCGGCTTCAGCAATTCGTCCGCGATCGGCTTGCGGTACAAAATGCAGTCGTTCAGCACGATGGCTTGGAACTTCACCGGCATTTTCGAAATCGATTCGGAGTGCCCGAGAAAAAGATATCCGCCCGGCTCAAGCGTTTCGTAAAAACGCTGCACCAGTGCACGGCGCCGCTCTTCAGAAAAATAAATAAGCACGTTCATGCAGAAAATCCCGTCCATGCGCCCGATGTAAACAGGAGAAGCCAGATTCATCAGCGCGAACGAAACCATTTTCCGAAGCCTCGGCTTGACCTGTTGTCCACCCTCTACAGCAGAGAAATGATTGGCGAGCTGCCTTTCCGTCACGCCGGCGATGCTCCGCCCCGTGTAGATGGCGTGCTCAGCGTGTTTCAGTGCCTGGCGGCCAATGTCTGTGGCCAGAATCTCGACGTTCCAGGAATCCGCAAAGGACAGCGAATCCGCGATGGTAATGGCGATGGAATACGGCTCTTCACCGGTCGAGCAGCCCGCGCTCCAGATGCGCAGCGTTCGCGGGTTCTTCCAGAATTTCTTTACATGCAGTTCGGGCAGAACGCGCTTTTCGAAAGCTTCATAGACGCCGGGATAGCGAAAGAAACTGGTTTCCTGGGTCAGCAAGCGTTCGAGCAGCGCCTCGTATTCCACGTTGGACTTGCGCATGGCGCGCAGCAAGTCGGTGCCGCGGGAGAGTCCCTTCGCTCGCAGGTGTTCGTGCACACGCGTAGAAAAGAACCGCTCCCGCGATTCATCGAAGCAAATTCCTGTGCGCTCTTCGATTAGCATGCGGATCTCGCTCAATTCGTGTTCGCTCAGCCGGTGGCCTAATCCTTGGCGCTCGCTCATCGTTCTCCCGTTTCTCTTAGGCTACGTTCTCGCTGGCTAGGCAAAGCCACTAAGAAAGTAGACGACTAACGAACTCCCGCTGGAACGGGCCGATCGGGTTCCGGAGCAGGCGATGCGCCGACTTTGCTTCCCGCGCGGAACTGCGCCAGCGCTTCGTTCAGTTGGTCTGACAATTTGACGAGCTGGCTTACGGTGGCCACGGTTCCACGCGTTCCTTGCGAAGTTTGCCGCGTAATGTTGGAAATGATTTGCATTGCGTGCGCCACGCCTTCCGTTCCGCGCACCTGCTGTTTCGAAGCCAGCGAAATTTCCTGGACGAGTTCGGCCGATTGGCGAACCACGTTGGAAATGGCGTCCAGGGCGCGTCCGGCTTGATCCGCCAGCGCCGCTCCGCCTTCCACTTCCTTGGTGCCTTCTTCCATGACCACCACGGCCTCGTTTGTTTCTGCCTGAATCGCTTTGATGAGGGCGGCGATGTCTTTCGTGGCGCTCCGGCTGTGTTCCGCCAGCTTGCGGACTTCGTCGGCAACGACCGCGAACCCGCGGCCCGCTTCACCGGCGCGCGCTGCTTCGATGGCGGCGTTCAAGGCCAGCAAGTTGGTCTGCTCCGTGATGTCGTTAATGACGTTGATGATTTCCGAGATTTCCAGCGACCGGTCGCCGAGAGATTTGATCTTCTTAGCCGTGGCTTGCACGGAGGCGCGAATGCGCTGCATGCCTCCCAACGTGTCGCGCACCGCGCGGTTGCCCTGTTCGGCGGCGTCAAGGGCGCGGCGAGCCGCTTCCGCGCTCGCTTCCGCGTTGTTGGACACTTGCTTCATCGAGACCGTCAGTTCTTCGACGGCGCTCGACGTGTTGGTGATTTCCTGGTCCTGTTGGGTCGCGCCGGCCTGCATTTCGTCGGCGGCCACGAGAATGTTGTTCGAGCAGGCAGTCACTTCCATGGCCGCTTTGCGCACGCGCTCGAGAACTTTGGTGAAGTTGTCAAGCATGTAGTTGATGGAATCGGTGACGTTGCCAAGCTGGTCGTTGGTGACTTTGCCGCGCAGGGTCAGGTCCCCGCGTGCCACCTGGTTGATGACCGTCAGCAAGTCGGTGATGTTCTTCTGCAACGAGTCGGTAGCGTCCTGGTTGCTTGTTGCTTTTGAAACCTTGGCCACCGCGCGATTTAAGTTGTCGGCGATGTAGCCCAGCTCGTTCGTGGCATCGACTTCGGCGCGAGCGCGAGGATCGCCCGCGGCGAGCCGCTCGGAGAACTCTGCAAGGGCCTGCACCGGCCCCACGAGCGCTAGTAGTCGCCACACAAGAAGGACCGACAGAATGAGCGCCACCAGCAGGGCGCCCACTAAAGGTGGGGAGCTGAAGTCGAACCCTGGGGCTTCGCCCGCTTTTTTCCCGGCGCTAAACGCCAGTCCCAGAACGGCCGCAAACGCGAAGCCGTTGAACAAGGCCAGCGTCCAGATTGTTGAACTGAGTCGCGATTTCATGCCACCCTCCAAATCCTTTCATCGGAGTTCGCGCCATTCGCGGGCGCCCTCTCCCGTCACTTCAAATGCTGGGCCCAGGAAATACCTCAAGCAGCCGGCGCAGGTTGATGACCAGCGCGAGCCGGTCGTCGTGCCGCAGCATGCCAGTGCAATGCGGCACGTTTTCGGGCGCCTGCTCGAGAAAATCTTCGTTCTTTACCGAATAAGTTCCAATCACTTCATCCGCCGCGATCCCGATGCGAACATCTTCCTGATGACTCTCGCCCTGTAATGAAGCTACGACCACGTGTTTGGGAAGGAGGCCCGGACGCCGCCCTTCGGTAATGGCGATGTCGATCAGCGGCACAATTACGCCGCGCAAATTGAAAATGCCCTGCAGATACGCTGGGCTAAGCGGCAACTTGGTCACCAGCGGCCAATCCAGAACTTCCTCGACATCCAGCACGGGCAGGCAGAAGCGTTCGCGGCCGCTACGGAATACGCAGAACTGCGATTCCGGCGGCCGGGCTTCCATGGGCCCAGGCGCTTCCAGCAGTTCGCCCGTTTCGGCGTCTGCCGGAAGAGGCTCGAGATGAAAATCGTCGCTCATTTGCCGCTCAGTCTTCGAAAGTCATTCATGCAAACCGCCGCACCGCGCGAAGCAACTCGTCGCGCGTAAACGGCTTGGTCACATATCCGTCCGCGCCTTGCTGCTCGCCCCAGAATCTGTCGCTCGCCGAAGCCTTGGAAGTCACCATAATCACGGGGATGGAATTGAATTCCGAATTGCCTTTCAGGTCGCGACAGACTTGATATCCATTGCGATCCGGCATCACAATGTCGAGCAAGATCACGCTGGGCCGCTCGTGAGCAATGGCTTCCTCCACGAGCTTGGGGTCGTTCAATCCCACCGGCCAATAGCCTTCTTTTTCCAAAAGGCTCTCTATCAGCTTTATTTCGGCCGGTGAGTCGTCGACGATCAGGACCTTTTTGAGCACAGCCGTCCTCTCCCCATACTTCTCCACGGAGAAGGGGTGCACGTCAGCAGCCAGCCTTGGCATTCTCTACTGGGTTGTGCTGTGAAAAGCTAAGTTCTTGTGTATGAGTGGGTTTCAGGCGAAGCCGAGGACTCACCGGCGCGGAGCAATCGGCGAACTGGCCTCTTCTGTCTCAGCTTGAGAAGCATTCTCAGCCTCTTGCATCTCCGAAGCCAGCGATGAGAAACGCTGCATCACTTCGTTGATCCGCAAAGCCATGCTGTGAATGGTCTTAATCTGCGCCAAGGATTGAGAAGAAAGCTCACCCGGTTCGAGCAAGAGCAATTCCGCGTTTCCCAGCATCGAGGTAAGAGCGTTATTCACGCTGTGCTTCATTTCCAACATGTAACGCCCCAGCGTGGCGTGCTTCTCATTCTTGGCGGCGATACGCTCCGCTTGTCGGGCTAGCCGTACGGTTTCGATCCGGCGGAGCGATTCGCCTGCCACGAGCAGCAGCGTTTGCGCCCAATCTTCCCGCAGCGGTACATGCACAAGCCGCGGATATTTGCTCCGCAATTGGCTGAATTCCTTCGAGTGGGCCGGCACACACAAGATCACAGCGGTGGACGGGTCAAGCGACCGAAGCACATTCGAGAGTTTTCCTTCACCTACCGGCCCCACGACCACCAGGTCGCGCGCAGGAGCTTGTTGCTCCTGCCACAGGTCACTGGTCAGAACCGTGATCACCGGGGCCTGGCGTTCAGCTTGCCAGCAAGCCGTCAGCAGCCGGGCAAATTCGGTCTCATCGGTGAGGATGATTACGTTGGCGTGTCGCAAGGACTACCCGCTCCCAGAAATATTTTTTCGTTCGCCTAAATCAGACTTCCACTGCCTGCTAGAGTTTTTCCGCTTCATCCAGTGTCGAGAGCAGCCGTTTCGTGCTGATGCCTAGGTTCACGGCCGCCTCCGTATCTTTTGCCTGCTTGGCCACATCCACGCGCTCCTGCAAGCGCGTCACTTCCGTGCGTGCCATGTTCATGGCGCGGTCGAGCGAGGTGGCAGTTCCCGTTTGTTTGGCGGATTCCATCGCCGCCGCCACCAACACGCGCGCAGCGACGGCCCGCCGTAAGTCCTCGGCCGACGGCCCGTCTTCACTCACGAAGGCAGTGACTTCCCACGACGACATCAGAATGCGCGCCCCGCCGATTTTCACGGTGGTCATCGATCTCCCGCGGGAGGGAGGCGTGGCAATCAACTGCTCCCAAACCTGCTCCATGCAAGTTTCAAAATCGTGTGCGCCTGAAGGTTCAGGTTTTGCCGCTCGAGCATCCGGGACTTCCTTCGGTTTCACTTTGGACGGGGAAGCCTTTGGCTCTGGCACGCCTTTTTTCGCAGTTAGACTCTGCCTTGAGGTATCCCCTTCGACTTTCTGCGCGCCGTTTTGTGCCGCGCTTGCGTTCGCCTTTTGGATGGCTTGTTCCACGTCGCTCCGCAATCCCAGCAGATTCTCGAAAGCCTGGCTGACGGTTCGCTCCGTATACTCCTGCTGGAAAGGCTGTTTCCATTCGTCGGCTATCTTCCGGACTTTGGCAATCGGTTCACCGCCGAGCAAGCCGGCATGGTGGCAATCCATGGTGCGGACCCCCGCGGTTTGCAACTGCTCGATTCCGGCGCGGATGGCAATCAAGTCCGCGTGCATCAACTCGATGAGCGTCCGGCGGAGCAGGAAGTTGAAACGGATGAACGCCAAAAGGGCCGCTGGGTCATAAAACATCCCGCCCGCCCCTTCTTTGACCTTTCTACCTTCCTCGATGAAGTTGGTTTTCAGGATTTCCCGAAGGCTGCGAAAACCCCGCAATGCCACGATCATCTTTTCCAGTGGCGCGCACCAGGACAATGAAGAAGGATCCACGTCGCCGAGCACGGGCCGCATGACCTGGGCCACGTCGCTCAGTTCAATCTGCTTGTGATAGATCTTGGGAGGCACTTCCAGCGCAAAGTACTGCGCCAACATGAAATCGATCTTGTCCCGGTCGACATTGCTTTTCTTGGTCTTCCGCAAATGTCTGGCAATCAGTGCGCGCAGCCCGCTTTCGCTATCGTTCAGCGTGGTCATCTGCAGGAGATGGCGAAGGTGGTGCGCCATCACCTGCTGATCCATGCTGTCTAGCCATTCGTGCACATCGCTGAAGAGTTCGATGTCCGGCTTTTCGGGCAGATTGCGCTTAGCTTGTGGGAAGGGGATATCGATTTCCTGTTGCCTTGCAAGCGCCAGATAAATAGGAAATACCTCGCACGCCTCTTTCCATTGCGCCAGACGAGGGTTTTCCGGCCGCGCAGGAGCAGGAATGTTCAAGGTTGTGGTCGTTTTGTTCACGATCGTTTCATCACCCAGTCGCAGACGCCCTGCAAAAAGCGCACGGCCACGGCTTTGCGCCCTTCGTGGTACTGCAGGGCATCGACGCTGGCCTCCGCCTGATAACCTTGCGGCCTGGCTTCGAGCCGTACCCGGTCGCCAAACTCCAGTGGCAGCGTCGAAAGAAAGATCGCGTGCCGCGGGCTACTGAACTCGACGGTGGTCGCCTCCTGCAAATGTGCAGCACCACCGCGGTGGGAAGTCACTTGCACGGGGACGCTCACGGCGTGAGCTTGCGGGAAGAATCGCGCCAGTTGCTCCGCGCAACTCTGTTCGCCGGCTACGACCGCGGAACCCTCGTTTCTGCCCACTTGGCCTCGCCCTTTTTCTAATGAATCCGCCTGTCGCAACGGCGCCAAAGACACCTCTCGTTCTACCAGGCGTATACTTCCGCTGACAAATAAGCACGTGGCGAGCCAAAGAATTTTTGAGCTAGTCCTTGGTGAAGGTGTAGAAACACAAGGACTTAGAATTTCTCAGCAGCGTTTTCGTCCCGCAAATGTCTCAGCCTGAAACGAGAGAGTCTCAGCAGTTTACTTGGCTTAGCCTTGTAGGTGTCCCTTGTGAGACAGGTCACAGTAGGGAAGAATCTGCCTTCCTCTCGCGCTCATAACGCGGCCACAACTTCCTGATGCTTCTTGGTCGGTGTGATCGATGTGGTGAGCTGTCGGCGTCAGGAGGGAGCCGCAGTGGATTTGGCTTCCCCGCCTTCCTCGCTCTCTTTCAGCGGGATGATGTTGTACCGCTTCAGCTTGCGGTAGAGCGTAGCTCGGCTGATGCCCAGCATTTTCCCGGCGAGCGCCTTATCTCCGTGCGCCTGCTCGAACACGCGAAGAATGGTCATGCGCTCCATCTCCGCCAGCGCGGTCGTGGAAAGGGAACTAGCCTCCGGGGCGCGGGCTGAGCCAGGTTCTGCTTGCTCCGCTCGGATCGCGGGAGGAAGGTCGGACACGTCGATGGTTTTCCCGTCGCCGAGCGTGACGGCGCGCGCAATACAATTCTCCAGTTCACGCACATTCCCCGGCCAGTCGTACTGCAGGAGGCTTTTCATCGCTGCCGGCGTTACTTGGATTTGCGAAGCTTTTGCGTAGCGGTCCAAGAAATGATGTACCAGCACGGGGATGTCGGAGCGCCGGTCGCGCAGGGCAGGGAGGTGCACGGTCACCACATTCAGCCGGAAATACAAATCCTTTCGAAACGTCCCCGCGCGATAAGCTGCCTCCAAGTCCCGATTCGTCGCCGCAACGACCCGGACATCCACCGTCTCCCGCTCGTTGCTGCCCACGGGACGCACTTCTTTTTCTTGCAGCACGCGCAGCAGCTTGGCCTGCATCTCGAGCGGCAGTTCACCGATCTCATCGAGAAAAATCGTTCCCCCGTCTGCCGCTTGAAACAGGCCCGCCTTCGATTTGATCGCGCCCGTAAAGGCGCCTTTTTCGTACCCGAAAAGTTCGCTTTCCATCAGCGTAGGAACCAGCGAACCGCAATCCACGGCCACAAACGGCGTCTGCGCCATCGAACCGCGGAAATGAATCGCGCGCGCCACCAACTCCTTTCCTGTGCCGCTTTCGCCCGAAATCAGCACCGGCGTACGCGTATCTTTGAGCCGGGAAATCATCCGCAGCACGTCTTGGATACGCGCGGAAGTGCCAATGATGCCGTCTAGGCTATCTTCTGCAGTCACTCGTTCGCGCAGAAATTCGTTTTCCGTAACCAGGTGCACTTTTTCCGCCATGCGCTGCAGCAGCAGGCGCATTTTCTCCACGCGAAACGGCTTTTCGATGTAGTCATAAGCCCCCAGCTTCATGGCATCCACCGCTGACTCGATCGAGCCGTGGCCGGTCATGATGGCAATTTCCGCGTGCGGCAGCAGTTTTTTCGTTTGCTTCAACAACTCAACACCAGACATCGCCGGCAGCTTCAAGTCCGTAAGAATTAGGTCAGGCCCATCGGATTCCAGTCGCCCCAGTGCAGCTTCCCCGCTTTCCGCTTCCGTGCATGTATAGCCGAGCGTATTGCCGATGGTCATGCATAGCCGGCGGATGCTCTGCTCGTCATCTACAACCAATAACCGTGTTTTCATCTCTTCGCTCATGGTTTTCCGAAAGTCTTCTCCACAGTTGTGATCAATTGCTGCACGCGAAACGGTTTCTCGATGCACGGAGTCCCGCTCTGCGCCAGAAACGTCTGCGTTTCACTGTTGGCCGTATCTCCGCTGATCAAAATTATCCGCGACTTCAGCTCCGGCCGGTTCTTCTGGATCCACTCGTGCACTTCCGCGCCATTCACTGCCCCCGGCATTCGAATGTCGGAGATGACCCCCGCGTACCGCCCCTTCGAAAGGTGTTTCAGCCCTTCTTCCCCAGAAGAAGCATTCACCACGGAGTATCCTCGCCGCTCCAACGCGGCACGCAAAAACGCAATCACCGACGGCTCATCTTCAATCAGCAAAATCGGCTGCTTCGTCGAAAGTGCAGGCTGCGCGCTCATCGCCCATTCTCCTTCGCCGCGGAGGCAGCCAGCGTGCTTTCCGTGGCTACCGGAATCCGCACCACAAAAGTGCTCCCCACGCCGTCTTCATTGTTCCAGCACTGAATTTCGCCGCCATGCGCGCGCACGATCCCGTAACAAATGCTGAGCCCCAACCCTGTTCCTTTGCCCGCCTGCTTCGTGGTGTAAAACGGATCAAAAATCCGCTGCGTGTCGGTGATTCCGGTACCGTTGTCGGCAACGCCCACTTCAATCATTTCATCCTGCCGCCGCGTCTGAATCTTGATCCGTCCGCGTCGTCCCGTTTCCTGCACCGCGTCATAAGCGTTGTTTAGAATGTTGAGGAATACCTGCTGCAATTGTTGTACGTCTCCCAGAGCCGGCGGCAGCGCTTCTTCAAATTCCTCGGTAACTTCCACGCCGTGGCTCGCAAAATCGTAGCTCCGCAGCTTGATGGTCTGCCTTAGCACGTTGTGCACTTGGACCAATTCGCGTCGCACGGGCCGCTGCCGCGCGAAGCTCAGCAAATCCTGCACGATATCTTTGGTACGCTGGGTCTCCTGCAAAATGATTTTCAAATCTTCCTGCGCTGATGCAGGTACCTCTGGATTTTCGAGAAGCAAATCCGTAAACCCAAGAATCGCCGCCAGCGGATTATTCACCTCATGCGCCACGCCGGAAACTAACCGGCCGATGGTGGCCATTTTTTCACTGTGCGCCAGCTTTGCTTGCAGCAACACGGCATCGGTAATGTCTGTCATCACCACCACAACGCTATTCACGGTGTTCTGTTCGTCGCGCATGGGGCTCAAGCTAATCGAAAAGTGCCCCATCGAACCGTCGCTGCGCTTCGCGCGCAATTCCAAGTTCTCCACTTGATGCCCGTTCGCGGTGGTCTCGAGCGCGCCCTCGAAGTCCGCCTGGTGCGAAGCCTCCACCCAATCGACCAGCCGATGCCCGATCAGCTCGCTTTCCTGATAACCAACCTCATAGCAGCGCCGGTTTGCATAGCTGATTAGTCCTGCGGTATCGAGCACTAAAATCATGCTCTGGGTCGTGTTCAGGATCTTTTGGTTGAAGTCGCGTTCCCGCTGCAACTGCGCTTGAAACGATTTCTGCTCCGTCACGTCCAGCATCAACCCGCGAATCTGCACGATGCGCCCTCGTGCATCGCGAACGGCGGTGATGTTTTGCAGCGTGTGCAGCAGCGTGCTGTCTTTCCGTCGCAGCGTTTCTTCGTAATTGCGCAGGACGCCCTTTTCGGCGAGCGCCGTCAGGAACTTTTCCCTCGCCTCTGGCGCCGGATACAGGTGCGGGCTTACGTCGGATTGAAGTAATTCCTCGCGCGATCCATAGCCCAACATCCGGACCATCGCGTCGTTGACGTCCAAAAAGCGCCCTTCCGGCGTAGCAAAAAACAGTCCTTCCTGAATGCTGTCAAACAGTTCGCGATAGCGCCGTTCGGCTTCGCGCCGGTCGGTAATGTCCTTCAGAACGTGAATCGTTCGCGAATCGTCGTCCGTGGCCCCTGGCGTGCGCGACGTGGAGATGAGAAAAATCCTTTCGGCCGACACGGCCACGTACTCTTCCCGCGGGCGTTCGGTATCGCGGCAAAACGGGCAGGGAAGGTCGCTGCCAGCTTCGGCAATCTGCCGCAGCCTGTTCATCGCTTCTCCCACCAGCGCCACCGGCGAGACTTTTAAATACGAGGCCAGAGACCGGTTGGTCCTCACAATTCTCCACGAGCGGTCGTGCACCACGATGTAGTCACTGATCGCATCAATGTCCTCGACCCACTGCTTCTTAGACCTCTCCAGTTGCGAAAACCGCTGGAAATTCTCGAGCGAAAGTGCCGCGTGGCTCGCCAATGCGCGGAGCAGCCTCCGCTCGTCTGTCGTGAGAACCTTTCTTTTCCGAAAAAGGCAAAGCGTGCCCAGCTTTTCCTTCTCGCTCGAAGCGATGCGCACGAGAACCGCCGTCTCTGCCGGTTCTGCTCCCGGCAAGGTCGCCGCGATTTCCTTTGGCAGAGCCCGGGTTTCCATCTCGCCGCCGATTTCGCGCGCGGTCAGAAGCAGCCACTTTGCGGCTTCTGGAGAAGTCGGTCCCTGATTTCCCGCCATCTCATGAAATTCGGTGTCACGGCCCTTATAGACGGCCACCGCACCCCAACTTGCTCCAAGCATTCGCGCGGAGCGCAGGGCAAACTGTTCCAGGAAATTCGAAAGGTGTCGGGATTGCGCGGCTTCAACGGCCAGGTCCATCAATTCGTCGGCGTTGCGACTGCTTGCCGAATGGGATCTGGCCTTCGCTGTCGAAGGAGTTCGTCGGCGGGCTCGTGAAGTCTTATTGCTGTCTAATGACAAGAGAGGGCTACCTTGCGTCTCAATTTGCGAGTGATCCCTAACCCCTGTTTTCAACGTACGCTTTAGTCTCATTCTGAGTCAATGACTGCCACGTACCATGTTGCGAAACTGCCTATGCTCCCCTAGCCCATCCAAGCGTCTCCACGTCTCAGCCTGAGACCGCTGGCTTTGTTTGGCCAGGGTTTCTGAGACAAAAGGGGCTTTTCTTTTGTAAGGGATAGATTCTGCCGCTTCACGCTAACTTTTTATCTGTCTGTTGGTTAAGGTCTGGTCTTCGTCCCCGCTGCAACCTTTTTTCGTGTTGCCGGGCATGGCATCCGACGTGCCTTTCTCTTACTGGGGCATTTCTATTCCTCAAAGGGGACGTGTCGATGAGATTAGGCAAGTGGAGAAAGCTTGGGCTGGCGCTCGTGGCAGTCAGCATTCTCTCGGGAGCTTCCGGCTTTGCCCAGTCGAGTTCGACGGATGAATCTCGACGCAAAGTGAAGACAAAGGTTGCCCCGCTCTATCCGGAACTCGCTCGACGCATGAATATCGCTGGCAAAGTGAAGATCGAGGTGGTCATTAGCGGGGATGGGCATGTCAAAACCACAAAAGTTGTCGGCGGGCATCCTCTGCTCGTCCGGGTCTGCCAGGACGCTGTGAAGGAGTGGAGGTTCATGCCAGCTCCGGAAGAAACCACGCAGATTGTCGAATTCGAGTTTCGCGCGGAGTAAGCCGTAGAGCGACGGTGAGCTTTTTTTTGGGCAGACGTACTGCCGCAGCTTTCTGATGATGGGAGTGGAGGCATTTTGCAATGACGATTGGAAAGAAGCTTTACGCGGGTTTCGGCCTCATTTTGGCGATTCTTGCTGTCCTGTTTCTGGTAAACCTTGTCACCGGCTATCTCGAGAAGTCGGCCCGCAATAACGCCCAAATGGCTCTTGACAGCGTTCGCAGGGTCGAGTCCGTGCGCTATCAGATTATGTTGAATCGCCTCAACATGAACAACTTCCTCCTGAGCGGCGATCCCCACGATGAGGATAAGGTCAACAAGGGCCTCACCGACATGTCCGACCTACTCAAGCGCGGCGAAGCTCAAGCTGCCAACGATGCCGTGCACACTGCGCTCATTCAAGTCGAGAGCACCGAAGCCAGTTGGGCCGACAATTTTGCCAAGCCATTGATCGCCAAACGGCATCAAGTGGATTCTGGTGACGCCACGGTTTCCGATCTGCAAATTTTCTACCTCCAAAAGGATCCTTCTTCCTGGCTCACCAAATCCTCCACGGTGCTTGATCAGAGCAACGCGGATATCACCATGTTCCTCGAACAAAGCACTAAGTCTGCAAACACTGCCGCGGCTGTCAGCGTTTTCATGACCATCTTTGGCACGCTGCTGGCCCTGATTGCCGGTGGGGTCATCGCTTTCTACACGGCGCGATCGATCACCGAACCTTTGAACCACCTCATGACTGTCAGTCGTGAAATTGGCGATTCCGGTGACCTCGATCAGAACATTGATATTCATCGCAACGATGAAATCGGCGCGCTGGCCACGACCTTCAACAACATGGTGGCCTACCTCAAGGAAATGGCCAGCGTTTCCATGGCCGTCGCCGAAGGCGACTTGGCCGTCGAAGTCGTTCCGCGCTCGAAGCGCGATACGCTTGGCAACGCGTTCTTGCGCATGTCCCACGGCTTGCAACAGCTCGTACGCACCACGCGGGATTCGGCCGGCCAGGTTTCCGCTGGCTCGAATCAAGTGGCAGGCGCTGCCGATGAATCCGCCAAAGTCAGCGTCCAGGCGTCGTCGGCCATCGAGGAAGTCACCAGCACCATGCACGAGATGAGCATCAACGTGCAAAGCGTGGTGAAGAACACTCAGCTTCAGGCTTCCAGTGTCGCGGAGACCTCCGCTTCCATCGATCAGATGGTTACATCGATTCAACGCGTCGCGGACACCGCTAAAGTGCTGCTCGATATCGCCAACCGCTCGCGCGAAGAGGTGGTCACCGGAATCCAGACGATGGAAAAGGCCACCGACGGCCTCAACCGCACCAATAAGGCCATCCAATCTTCCGCGGAGATCATCAACATCCTCGGTCATCGCGCCGACGACATCGGCAAAATCATTGAGGTCATCGACGATCTCGCCGAGCAAACCAACCTCCTGGCGCTCAACGCCGCCATCGAAGCGGCGCGCGCCGGCGAACATGGCCTAGGCTTTGCGGTAGTCGCGGACGAAGTTCGCAAACTTGCCGAGAAGTCTACGCAGTCCACAAAAGAAATCGCCGACCTCATTCAGAGCATTCAGCGCGAGGCGCGCCAGGCCGTGGAAAACATGGAGCGCAGCACCCGCATCGTCGAGGAAGGTTTGGACCTCGGCAACGAGCTTGGCTCCGCGCTGCACAAGATCTCGAACGTGGTCACGGAAGTCTACAAGTTCTCTCAGGAAATCGGCGCCGCCACCAACGAGCAGTCCGTAGGCTCCGCCCAAATCGCCAAGGCTACCAGCCGCCTTACGGCGATCACCCAGGAAATCAGCTCCGCCGTCGAGGAGCAGGCTTCCGGCGCCCAGGCCGTCGTTCGCGCCATGGACAAGATGCGTGAGTTAGTGCAGCAATCCGCTTCCAGCTCCACCGAACTCTCTGCCGCCGCCGAGCAGATGCTCAAGCTCGCACGCAATTTGTCCGACGGCATGGACCGCTTTGTTCTCGACCACGCCGCCGAGCAGCGCCTCCGTGGCGGGGAAGCGCGCGGCAAACGCCGTAACTCACAAGGAGATCGCGAGCAGGAAGCCGAATACGCCGAACTGGCGCGTTCCTAAGGGGCCGGAGACTTTTTGATGGAAAAGGATCTTCAAGTCGTTGGTTTCCGGATCGGCGACGAAACGTACGGCGTGCGGATCGCTTCCGTGCGTGAAATCGTGCGCGTCCCGGAAATCACCGCCGTTCCCAGCGCCCCTGATCTTATCGAGGGCGTGATCAACCTGCGGGGCAAAATCATACCCGTGATGGATTTGCGCAAGCGTTTTGGGCAGGCGGAAATTCAGCCGGACAAGAAAAATCGCATTCTTGTGGTCGAACTCGAGAACAAGCTTGTCGGCCTGATCGTCAACTCCGCTTCCGAGGTGCTGAAAATCCCGCCGTCAGAAATCGAAGCCCCCGGAAGCCTCTTTGCCGAAGGCGAATCCGGCTACGTCACCGGCGTTGGCAAACTCAAAGGTCGCCTGATCATCCTTTTGGATATTTCAAAACTCCTGCAGCGTCCCGAATACAAACGCCTCGAGGAGGTTGCGGAACCCGTCGCTACCGTCAGGTAGTTTTTTAATTGTGAAGCCTTCGCTGACGGTCCGCCGCTCACGCACGCCATGGGAACCATTATCAGCGCTCAGATTCAGCTCACCGAAGCGGAATTAAAGCTTCTGCAGACCCTGGTCTACCAGGAATGCGGCATGTTCTTTGATGAGCGCCGCTCGCACTTCCTGAAAGACCGGCTCCAGCGCCGCCTGAAAGCCTGTAATCTTGATTCTTTCTACTCTTACTATCGGCTCTTGACCAGCAGGGAAGGTCGCACCGAGTTGGGACTGTTGCTCGAAAATCTCACTGTCAACGAAACCAGTTTTTTTCGCAATAAGCCGCAGCTCGAACTGTTACAGAAATCCGTCCTCGAAAATATGCTCCGTCGTAAACAGGAGCGCCGCGATTACACGCTGCGCGTCTGGAGCGCGGGTTGCTCCTCCGGCCAGGAACCTTACACCGTCGCCATTTTGATTTGCGACGCGCTGGCATACTACTACCTGCGTAATCCGCTCCCGTTTGAGATGCCCTCGCCGAAGCCGCTCATTCCGCCCCCCTGGAAGGTGGAAATGGTCGCTTCAGACATCAGCTACGCCAGCCTCCGCATCGGCCAGGAAGGTCTTTATACCGAACAGCAGATGGAACCGGTGGATTACACCTGCCGCTTGCGCTATTTCGAAAAATCCGGTGACAAGTACGCGGTTAAAACACGATTGAAGGAGCTTGTGCAGTTCGACTTTCACAACCTGAAGACCGAATTCCTTCCGCGCCGCAACGACATCATCCTCTGCCGCAACGTCATGATCTATTTCGACGAGGCCGAGCAAAAGCGCTTGATTGACAAGTTCTGGAATTGCCTGAACCCCGGCGGCTATCTCTTGGTCGGCCATGCCGAAAGCCTGTTTGGTCTGACGCAGAAGTTCCGCATGGTGCACGAAAATAATGGCACTGCCTATCAACGCATCGAGGCGAACACGTGAGCCGTCCCTCCGACGATCACAACAGCGAGCTGCGCGCTCTGTTCTTCGAGAGCGCCGCCGAACTATTGCAGTCCCTCAACGAAGCTGGCCTGGAGCTCGAGGCTCGCCCCAACGACGAGGAAGTGATGCGCCGGGTTCGCCGCGTGATCCACACCTTGAAGGGTGATTCTGCTGCCTGCGGCCTCCACAAACTCAGCGAACTCGCTCACGAACTCGAAGACGCGCTTACGCCCCGGGTTGCGAGCGCCCATGGCGCGGATCTTCCCGAAGTCGTGCTTACCGCTGCCGATAGCTTTGGCGCCATGCTCACGGCTTACCAGAAAAACGCGAAACCGCCTGCCATGGATGCGCTTCGTGCCGTGGTCCGGCGTCTTCTCGAAGCGCCGCAAGCCGCCGCGAGCGATGCGGCGAATGCGTCTCCAGCGCCCGTACAGTTTGCCTGGACCGAATACGAGCAACTCATGATTTCCGAGGCCGTCCATCGTGGCGAGCCCGTTTACAACGTGGCTCTTCGCATCGATCCAAACAGCCTTATGCGCGCCGCCGCGTTCCAACTGATTCGCAACGTCCTTCATGGCAGCGGCACGGTCATCGCCCTGCGCCCCGAAGATAATGTTGCGGCAGCCACCGTCGAAGTCGTGGAGGCCGCTCTGGCCAGCACGCAATCCGAGGAGAAGCTCTATCATCGCTGCCGCATCCCAACGATTGTTTCCGAAGTGTACATCGCAAAGGTCGCCGCTTCGCAGATGCCCGAGCATGAATTGCTCGGCGACTTGCTGGAAGCTCAGGCAGCCAAAGTTGTTGAGGCTGGCGTGCAGGGGGGCGAGGCCAATCAGGCCGCCAAACCGGCAAACCCCAGTCCCGCCGCCGTTGCTGTGGCTGAGAGTACGCTCCGCGTCGACGCCGCGCGCATCGACGCCGTCATGAATCTTGTCGGCGAATTGATTATTGGTAAGTCCATGCTTCACCGCACGCTCACTGAATTTGACAAGCAGCACGCACGCGATCCCATTCGCGCCAGGCTGGCCGACGCCATGGCGTTTCAAGCCCGCATCCTCGATGAACTGCACAAATGTGTGTTGAAGATTCGCATGGTGCCTGTCGAGCAGCTCTTCCGCCGTTTTCCGCGCATCGTTCGCGATGTCGCCAAGCAATGCGGAAAGGATGTGGCGCTGGAAATGTCCGGCCAGAACACCGATCTGGACAAGGGCATCCTCGATGCTCTCGCCGAGCCGCTCATGCATCTGGTTCGCAACGCCGTGGATCACGGCGTGGGTTCCCCCGATGAGCGCCTGGCTGTTGGGAAGCCTGCCCGTGGCACCGTTTATCTGAACGCCTACCATCAGGGTACGCAAGTCGTGATCGAGGTCCGTGATGATGGCCGCGGCATCGATCTCGCGTTCATTCGGGCTCGCGCGGTTGAGCAGGGAATGCTCAAGGCAGAAGAAGCCCAGCGCCTCAGCGAGCCTGACGTCCTGAACCTGATCTTTGAATCCGGCTTCAGTACCACCAAGGAAGTCACCGAAGTTTCTGGTCGCGGCATCGGCATGGACGTTGTTCGCAACGTGATGGACCGCCTTAAGGGAACGATTCACGTCAGCTCGCAAAAAGGCCGCGGCACCATGTTCCAGCTCCGCGTTCCGCTCACGCTCGCAAGCATTCCAACGCTCTTGTTCCGGGTCGGGGGCCGCCTGTTTGCGGTGCCGCTCGCTTCGGTCGTTGAAATTACGCGCATTGCTGAGCACCAGGTCCACAAAGTGGATCAGCGCGAAGTTTTGCGCCTCCGCGAACAAATCCTCACGCTTGTGCGGCTGAATCATTTGAGCCGCCTGCGCAGCATCGATTCGCCAAACGCCAAGAAAAAGAGTTTTGTCATCGTTATTGGCGTGGCGGAGAAGCGCTTCGGCCTGGTCGTCGACAGCCTTGTTGGCGAAGAAGAGCTAGTCATCAAAGCGTTGCCCGGTGAAATTGTCTCGAGCGATCTGGTCAGCGGCGCTTCCATTCTCGGCGACGGCACCGTCGTGCTCATTCTGAACGTTCCCGCGATTGTTTCGCGTCTCTCCCGCGCCACACCCCTTGGAGCCATCGCATGAGCGAACGCATCCGAGTTCTCGTCGTCGACGATTCCGCCCTCATGCGGAAGCTGATCCCGGCGATCCTTGCCCGAGACTGCTCCATCGAAGTCGTCGGTACGGCCATGGACGGCGCCTTCGCGCTGAAAAAGATTGAAGAACTGCAGCCTGACGTCGTCACCCTGGACCTCGAAATGCCCCGCATGGATGGTCTGGAAATGTTGCGGCTGATCATGCGCAGCGCTCCGCTGCCCATCATTCTTTTCAGCACACATTCGAAAGAGGGGGGCTACGCCACGCTGAAAGCTCTGGCGTTCGGCGCCGTGGATTTTCTCGCCAAGCCAAAAGATGCGGGCGCCGGGCATCTCGAAGAAATTGCCGATCAGCTCATCGCAAAGATTAAAGTCGCCAAGCATGCCGCTAAGCGCAAGCTTCCTCCGGTCACGGTTAGAGAGGAACTGCCCGCGCCCACAAAACACGCGCGCCCAGCGCTCCAGCCGCGCCGTGTCATCGCCGTTGGAATTTCCACCGGGGGACCCAACGCGCTGCAGTACATGCTTTCGCAAATCCCGGCCGACTTTCTTTCGACTATCCTCGTGGTGCAGCACATGCCCGAAGGTTTCACGGAAATGTTCGCCAAGCGCCTCGATGAGTGTTGTCCGCTGGAAGTGCACGAAGCGCGCTCTGGCGATCTGCTCCTCGCCGGCCGCGTTCTGATTTGTCCCGGCAATCGCCACATGATGGTGCGGCGCATGCCGCGCGGCGACATCGCCGTGCTTTCAGACGGCCCGCCGGTCAATGGCCACCGCCCTTCCGCGGACGTGCTTTTCCACAGCCTCGCGCAGGAATTCAGCCTGATGGCCGTGGGCGTTTTGATGACCGGCATGGGCGAAGATGGCGCTGAAGGCCTCGGCGCGATTAAAGCCGCCGGCGGCATGACCATCGCGCAAAGCGAAGAAAGCTGCGTGGTCAGCGGCATGCCGCGCGCCGCCATCCTGAAAGGCTATGCGAACAAAGTGATTCCGCTCGAAGGTCTGGGAACCTTCCTGGCAGCTCATTACGGGGCGGAGAAAAATCCCGGGGAAAAAGATCTTGGGGAGAAAGCTGAGAAGGACGAAAAACCCGGAAGGACACCTGTAACGTCTCACCGCTCGTGAAAGCGCGCGTGCAGACAAGGAGAAGGCCATGAAACAGTTCGGCGCTCTGTTGAGAAAAGACAATCAGCCGGTCCGCTACCTCGTGGTGGACGATTCCGTGTTCGCGCGCAAGAACCTCATCAAAATGATCGAGATGTTCGGCGGCGAACTGGCTGGGGAAGCCGGCGACGGCCTGACCGCCATCGCGGAATACAACCGCATCAAGCCGGACATTGTGCTCATGGACATCACCATGCCGCAGATGGAAGGCATCGAGGCGGTCGAGCGCATCGTGCGCCAACACGCCGACGCGCGCATCGTGATGGTATCTTCGGTCGGGTATCAGGAAAACATTCTGGCCGCGCTGCAGAAAGGCGCCAAGCATTTCGTGCAGAAACCGGTGAAGCCGGAGGTGCTGTACGAAATTCTTCGCTATGTGCTCAGCGATGATCCGAACGCGGTGGGCGCGCCCGTGGCGCTGGCCGGGGAGAGCCGCTCATGAGAATGGAACTCATCCAGCCGTTTATCAACGCCGCCGACGCCGTTTTTGCCGAATCGCTCCAGGGCCCGACCAAAATCGTCGACGTAGAAATGGACGAGGATGCTTACCGCCGCAAAGGTGTCGCGGCGCTCATTCTCATCAAGGGCGACATTGAAGGTCGCGTGATTCTGGATATTGCACCCGAAGTTGCCGTAAAAGTCGCCAGCGTGCTCGCGGGCACAGAAATGGTAGCCAGCGAGCAAGTCGTTCGCGAAACCGTTTGCGAGCTCGCGAACATGGTCATCGGCAATTCCGTCACGCTGCTCAACGACCAGGGCTTCCATTTCAAAGTCTTTCCGCCCGAAGTGCACATGAACGAAGCCGGCCTCGCGGGCAGCGCGGACACCGAAGCGCTGGTGATTTGTATCGAAACGCCCTGCGGCGACATTTTTCTGAATATCGCCATGCGCTATTTGCACCGCCGCCGCGTCGAACGCTCCGCCGTCCCGGCCCTGGATTAACGGTTTTCGAGGTCTTCATGTAGCGCCGGGCTTGAGCCCGGCATCTTGCTCGCCGTGCGCTCTCCTGCTAAGAGCCCTCCGTTGCTTGCTTCGCGGTCTCGCCGCCGCGTCCGTCCCCAAGTGCACAAGCTGGCCGAGAACCTCGTCTTCGCCACGAATCACGACTCCCGGGTTAGCCGGCTAGCGACGCCAACTTATCAAAAAACTTCCTAATCATCATTTTCGCCGTGCCGTCGATCAGTCGCTGGCCGACCGCAGCCATGGTCCCTCCCACTTGCGCATCGCCTTCGTAGGAAACGACCGTCAAACCGGCAGCACCAGCATCAGGTGGAGACAACTTCAAAAGCCCATCGCCCTTTAGAAAGCCGATGCGGCCAGAGCCCTCGACGATAAGCCGAAAACTTGTTGGCGGCGCCTGATCGGCAATGCGCACCTTGCCTTCAAATTGTCCTGAAAGCGCCGCCAGAAGTACTTTCATCTTCATGCGGTACTCGTCGGGGCCTATCTGTTCCAGGCTTTCGCAGCCCGGCATGGCCTGCGCGAGAATCGCAGGGTCTTGAAGGATCTGATAAGCGCGCTCCGGCGCAACAGGCAAATTGTAGGATCCGGAAATCTTCACGTAATTCTCGAAATCGCGCTCTTGATCGCACGCGCCGCATGCACCGCCGCGAGATGCTTCCGGTAATCCGCCGAAGCGTGCAAGTCGGAGTTCGCGTCAACGCCCTGCGCGACGAGCGCCGCCGCGTTTTGAATGTCGTTGGCCGAGGGCGTCTTGCCTTCCAGCGCTTTTTCCGCGGCTGTGGCGCGATAGGCGTGGTTCGAAAGGCCGGTAACTCCGATGCGCGCAAAGGAAACCTTCCTGGCATTTTGCCGCACGCGCACCGCGACACCCACAATCGCGAAGCCGCTCGCGGGCTGCACCATCTTTTGGTAGCTCGTGCCGGTGCGCGCGTCGTCGATTGGCACAATCACTTCGCGCAAGATTTCGCCGGGCTCGAGCGTGGTCGTAAACGCATCCACGAAAAAGTCGGCGGCGCTTACCGTGCGCTCCGATTTCGCGCCGTTCAAAACAAACTTGGCTTCGAGTGCTTGCAGCGCCGCGGGATAATCCGCCGCAGGATCGGCGTGCGCCACGCTGCCGCCGATGGTTCCCATGTTGCGCACTTGCACGTCGCCGATAGCAGCCGCTGTTTCGGTGAGCAGCGGACACTTCTGGCGCAGCAAGGCCGAGCTTTCGATCTCGTAGTGCGAAGCCGTCGCGCCAATGTGCAGCTGGCCGCCGGCTTCTCGGATGTAATTCAGGTCTTTGATCGTTCGCAAGTCCACAAGATGTTCCGGCGCGGCGAGCCGCAGTTTCATCATCGGGATGAGGCTCATGCCGCCCGCAAGCGGTTTCGCGCCGCTGGCGAGCAGGTGCAGTGCTTCATCGAGAGACTTGGGAGCGGTGTATTCGAATTTTTGCGCGATCATTGCGGTTGCTCCTCGGGAGTCCATTGACTCAGTTCTTTTTCGCCACCACTTTCCAGATTTTTTCCGGCGTCAGCGGCATGTCCAGATGGCGAACACCCAGCGGCGAAAGCGCGTCCACCACGGAGTTGACCACCGCAGGCGAGCAGCCGATCGTGCCCGCTTCGCCCACGCCCTTCACTCCCAGCGGATTGATGGGCGAAGGCGTGCACGTGTGATGGCTCTCAATCCACGGCATCATCTGCGCACGCGGCACGGCGTAGTCCGTCAGCTCGCCGGTGACGAGCTGTCCGTTGTCATCGTAAACGGCCTGCTCCCACAACGCCTGCCCCAAGCCTTGCGCCACGCCGCCATGCACCTGCCCATCGACGATCAGCGGATTCAGGATGTTGCCGCAATCATCCACCGCCACGTAGCGCCGGATTTTGATTTGCCCGGTTTCGTCGTCAATGTCGGTGACCACGATGTGCGCGCCAAACGGGAACGTGAAGTTGGGTGGCTCCCAGAAGCGCGTGGCTAGGAGCCCAGGTTCGGTGTTCGGCGGCAGCTTCAGCGCGCGGTAAGCCGCTCCGGCAATTTCCTGGAACGTTTTCGCTTTTCCGCTCTTGTTGTCTATGACTTGCCCGATCATCAGCGAAACGTCGTCGGATTCCAGCAGCATCTCGCCGAACTTTTTGATCTTGGCTTTCAAGTCCTGCAATGCGTAATAGAGTGCTGTCCCGCCCACGGCCGTGGCGCGGCTGCCGAACGTTCCAATACCGTATTGCACGACGGCGGTGTCTCCGCGAATCACCAGAATGTCGTCCAGCCCGACACCGAGTTCGTCGGCCGCAATCTGCGCGAACGTGGTTTCTTCCCCTTGGCCGTGCGGGCATGCGCCGGTCAGGATGGTGACTTTGCCGCTTGGTTCGATTTTCACCGTGGCGCTTTCCCATCCGCCCGCGGGCGTCGCGGGAGACGGGCCAATCGCGCAAATTTCGCCATAAGTCGAAATCCCGATGCCCATGTATTTGCCTTGTTTGCGCAAGTCCGCTTGCTCCTGGCGCAATTTCACGTAGCCGACCAGGTCGAGCGCCTTTTTCAGCGGCGTAGCGTAATCGCCCGAGTCGTACATCAGGCCGGTAGCTGTGGGGTAGGGGAATTTATCCTTGGTGACAAAATTCTTCAACCGAATTTCCGCCGGATCCATTTTCAGTTCGGCCGCGAGAATGTCGACCATGCGCTCGATGCCATGCGTTGCCTCCGGGCGCCCCGCGCCTCGATAGGCATCGGTGGGCACGCAATTGGTGAACACGCCGATGATATCGCCGCGAATATTTTGCGTATTGTATAGCCCGGGCATCATCAGCACGCTCAATTGCGGAATCAGCGGTGTGAGCAATTGGTGATACGCACCAACGTCTTGAATCAGCTTCAACTTGATGCCCAGAATTGTCCCGTCGCGCTTCGCGGCGACTTCGTAGTAATCGACGTGCCCGCGCCCGTGAATCGTACACGTGAAATTCTCGCGGCGCGACTCAATCCACTTGACGGGCTTTTGAATTTTCATCGACACGTAGCCCATCAGCGCTTCTTCGGCGTAGACGTTCAGCTTGCTGCCGAATCCGCCGCCCACTTCCGGCGCGATTACGCGCATACGGTTTTCTTCCAGGCCGAGCATGGCCGCGACGATCGTGCGTACCAAATGCGGAATCTGCGTGGAAGTGTACAGATTGAGCTGGCGATCCGCGCCGCGCCACTCCGCCACCACCCCGCGCGTCTCCATCGCCATGGGCACGAGCCGCTGGCTCACGATGCGCTGCTTCACCACCACATCGGCTTCCGCAAACGCCTTGTCGATGTTGCCGCCGTCCTGGTGATAGGTGAACGCGACGTTGTCCGGCCATTGGGGGTGCACCGCCGGTGCCCCCTTCGCGAGGGCCTTCTCGGGATCGGCCACGGCGGGCAGCACTTCGTAATCCACTTCGATCAGATCAGCGGCATCGCGCGCCAGGTAGCGATCCCGCGCCACAACCACGGCGACGGGGTGCCCAACGAAGTAGACACGCTCGGTCGCCAGGATCGTATGCTGCGGCACGCGCAAGTCGGGCATCGCCACGCCGCACGGCACGGCGCCCACACCTTTCGTATCTTTGCCGGTGAAAACGCAAACCACGCCGGGAGCGCTCACCGCCTTCTTGGTATCGATGGAGCGAATTCGCGCCGCCGCATGCGGGCTACGCAGAATCACTGCGTAGTGCATCCCCGGCATCTGAATGTCTTCCACATAAGTCGCCGTGCCCGTGATGAGCCGCGGGTCTTCGCGGCGGCGGATGCGCTTGCCGACAAACGTTTCGGTTTTGGTCGTTGTGGTGGCCATGGTCGCCTCCTACTTTCCCGCGCCGGCAGCGGCGGCTTTGACGGCGTTGACGATGTGCTGGTATCCAGTGCAGCGGCAGACATTGCCTTCGAGCCCGTGACGAACTTCTTCTTCGGTAGGCGAGGGATTGCGATCGAGAATCTGCTTCGACGCCATGATCATTCCCGGGGTACAGAAGCCGCACTGCAAGCCGTGCTCGTTCCAGAACGCTTCCTGAACCGGATCGAGTTTTCCGTTATTCGCCAAGCCCTCCACGGTCACGATCTCCGCGCCGTTCGCTTGCACGGCGAACATCGTGCAACTCTTGATGGCCTTGCCGTTCAGCTCCACGGTGCACGCACCGCAGAGCGAAGTCTCGCAGCCCATGTGCGTGCCCGTCAGCCCTGCGACCTCGCGAAGGAAATGGATGAGCAGCAGGCGCGGCTCGACGTCTTGGGAATAGCTTTTCCCGTTGATACTTAGATTGATCTTCATGGCTTCTCCGGCGGGGACAAATTCAGCGTTGCAGAAGATACCAGAATTGGGGCTCGGGCGCACCCATCATACGCCTTTGTTTTGGTAGTGGGGTAAGGGGATTTTGTTACAGGTCAGCGCGTCGTGCGTGTTGGCAGGGGCTGGAGTCTATAGTCGGTCGGCCCTTTGAACCTCCCGGGCATCGGCTCTGAGCGCTGCAAGTTGTGCAGTTCGCTTACTTGCTCGGCCGATCTGGGACCGCTATGTCGACGGACAAGAGGTGACGGTTATGTTCTTCCGTTGGGTTTCACCGGCCTGAGCTCTGCCGGCCCCTCAATTTGTTTCGCCCGGTTTTGTTATTCTAGCGCTCCGTGAAACCACTCTTCCTCATTGACACCGACACCGCTTCCGATGACGTCGTCGCACTGATCATGGCGCTGCGTTCGCCCGACGTGCGCGTCTTGGCCATCACCGCGGTGGCCGGAAACGTGGGCGTGCAGCAAGCGGCGCGCAATGCGCGGTACACCGCGGAACTTTGTGGTTCGAACGTCGCGGTTTTTGTCGGCGCGGAAAAACCGCTGCGCCGTGCTCATCAAAGCGCGGACTGGTTTCACGGCAATGACGGGCTGGGCGATCACGGCCATCTGGCTCCGCGCCGCTCGCCGGAACAGAAGCACGCCGTTGAAGCCATTGTGGAGACGATTGAAGCGAATCCCGGCTTGGTTTTGGTGACACTTGGCCCGCTGACGAACATTGCGCTGGCCCTCCAGAAGAAACCGTCCATCACGAAAAAAGTAAGCCGCTGCGTGATCATGGGCGGCGCGCCATGTTGCGAAGGTAACGTCACGCCCGCCGCCGAGTACAACATCTGGTGTGATCCGGAGGGCGCGCGCATCGTAATGCTTAGCGGTCTGCCCGTTGAGTTGGTCGGCTGGCATCTTTGCCGCGGCGAAGCCGCTTTGAACTTGAAGGATATCGAGCATGTGCTCAGCCTGGACACGCCGCTCGCGCGTTTTGCCATCGAGTGCAACAGCCGCGCTCAAGAAGCGTATTTCGAGCAAAGCGGCGAGCAGGGCATTTCTTTGCCCGATCCCGTGGCCATGTCGATTGCGTTGGACCCGTCCATCGTTACAAGCCAATCCGACCATTATGTCGACATCGAAACGACCAGCGAACTCACCCGCGGCATGACCGTAGTCGACCGCCTCAACGTGGCGGCGAATGACCGCAACGATAAGGTATGGGCTTCCGTGCTGAAAGCCGGCGTCAAGACCAAGGTCGTTTGGACCATCGACATCCCCCGCTGGAAGCAGGCCCTCTTCACCGCCTTGCGCTGACCGATGAGCCGCGGCCGCAGGAAAGGCAAATCGCAAGAATATGCGTTAGAAGATTCGGAAATCTGCGGAGGAGCATGGCTTGTGTCAGTCAGACGGTCAAAGCCACATTCAGGTTTTCCCTCCGAAGTTCGCGCCCAACGCGCCCAAGTCCGCGCTTGACAGGCTGCGTTCTCGAGCTTACGCTAACGCGCAGTTCACGGTGTGGTGTATCCCTTCTACTTCGTTAGGGGCCTAATTTCGGCGTCAGGAGCTCCTATGAGCCAGTCCTCACCATCTCCACGGTCAGCAATGCGCCCTGCATCGCCATTGCCGCTTCGCATGTGACGCTGCAGTTGAATGGTTTCACTATAACCGGACAGGCTGACCCGAAAACAGCGTGTAATGGCGGCCCCACAACATTTAATCCGGCAACGGAGGAGACCGCCATCGCTGTTTACGGACAAACCGACGTCACCATCCGCGGCCCGGGCTTGATTCGCCAGTTTCGCGGTGCGGGCATGTTCGCAAACAACAGTGTGGGCGTTACGGTGAAGGATGTAACCGTGTCCACAAACTGTCGCTCGGGCATCCTGGTGGGAGGCGGCTCCAATCACCATGTGATCCACAATGTTTCCGTACGAAATGGAAACAGCAGTTTCCCCTGCGGCGGCATATGACTATTCGGCGGCGCCAGCCGCAGCCGGCTCCGTGCGAACCGGCTTATCGGAAACGGATACGCGTCTCAGGGACGAAACTTCGGAATTGGCTTGCTAGGCAATCCCACCAACCCGGCCTTGGCTTCGCACGACAACGTCGTGGAGGATAACGTCGCTAGCGGGAATACCAACGGGATCGTAATCGGTGCACTAACTCAAGGCAATGTCATCCGTCGCAACCTCGTGGTTGGCAACCCTCCCGTGCAGGTCTCGGTGCAAGATCCTACGGCAGATGGCGTGGACATCAAGAATGAATCGAGCTCCGGAGCGAACACCTTTGTAGACAACCGCTGCCTTACCTTCACAGGTTCCGAACCTCTTTGTCCAAACCTCGGGAAACCGCAGAGTGAGGAAGATGCGGAGCAGGCGGCCGTGGCAAACTTCATCCGGAATCGCCTCGCGACGCAAGCTCGCGTGTTCAATGCCGTGTTCCATCCCGACAGCGCACTTTTTACTCGCGTCGCAGCAGCCGGCCAAGTTGCTGAGTCCGATTCCATCACGGTGACCGGCAGAGTGGTCGATGCCGCCTGCTACATGCTGCACGTTGCCGCGGCCATGGACGTCTCCCATATGAAGTGCGGCACGGCCTGTCTCGCCCGTGGCGTGCCTCTCGCAATCGCCACTGACAAGGGCGTTCTGTACTTTCCTGCCGATGGTAATCAGCGGCTTAAGACGCTCCTGAATGCCCGCGTCAGCGCTTCAGGCACTGTCGTGGAGAAGCACGACCCGATGGAGTTGAAAATGCCGGTCGGTGATAAGAATCAAATGGTTGTGCGCGTCGAGGGCGGATACAAGCAGATTACCATCGAAACGCTTGAGAGAGTCCCGGCCCGAAAGCCGTCGCGCGCCCGGTCGTAAACTCTAACGCATAGATTTATGATAAACTGCTTTTTTTCAATAACATACAGGATTTGTGCGAGCCTTTGATTCTGGTACTCCCAAGGTACGGCGAACCTGCCTAGCATTCCGAGCAGTGGCGCTAGGGTCCGGGGCAAGGGCGGCAGGTACCCTCCAGGCTCGTACATACGTCTTACGTTATAGCCCCGGCCGAGGCAGGAAGTCCGATTCCACGCGGAAGGAGCAACTTCTTTCCCGGCTTCGGGTTCAATGTACTGGAGGCCAGCAGTTTAGGACTTCCATCGGGAGGACTTCTTCTGGCGGATTCAGAAACGCCCAACAGTCCCCTCCGAGAACCGAGGTTTCGTCATGAAGACGACCACATGGAACAGCAGAAGCAAACTAGGACTTCTGCTCTGCCTCACCGGGCTTTTGCTGTTTGTGGCGCCGCAGGCGCGCGCCGATGACGAAGCGAAAGATCCCCCCACGCGCGTCGCCCGTCTCAGCATTGTAGAAGGTTCTGTCTCCATGCAGCCTGGCGGCCAAGGCGATTGGGGAGAAGCCGCACGCAACCGCCCCGTGACCATCGGCGACAAGATTTGGGCGGACAAAGACTCCCGCGCCGAATTGCAAGCCGGCGAAGCGACCTTCCATCTCGGCAGCATGACGGCTTTTTCTTTTTTGAACCTCGACCAGGGCATTACCCAAGCCCGCGTTCCGGAAGGCAGCGTCAACTTCCGCGTTCGTGAATTGCGTGAAGGCGATATCTATGAAGTGGATACCCCGAACGTGGTTTTCAACGTTAAGGAAGCAGGCGCCTTTCGCATCGACGTGAACGAAGCCGGCGGCTCCTCTCGCATTTCGGTGATTCGCGGCGCAGGTGAGATCACCGCCGAAGGAAAAACCTATGAAGTGCATGCCGGCGAGCAAGCGGAATTTAACGGCGTAGAGAACCCCACCTACAGCATTGTGCAATGGCCCGGTCCTGACGGGCTCGACAAGTGGGGCGAAGAGCGCGACCTGAAAGAAGACCGCTCGGCATCCGGAAATTATGTTTCGCGCGACATGCCCGGCTATGACGACCTCGATGACAACGGCACTTGGCGCGACGAGCCCGAATACGGTCACGTTTGGTTCCCTGCCGATGTGCCTCCCTACTGGGCTCCTTACAGCTATGGCTATTGGAACTGGGTCGCTCCGTGGGGCTGGACTTGGATTGACTACGAACCCTGGGGCTTTGCTCCCTTCCACTACGGCCGCTGGGCATTCATTGGCGGCGCTTGGGGTTGGTGCCCCGGACCTTTCTTCGGTCCTCCTATCTACGGACCCGCGTTCGTAGGCTGGCTCGGTGGTGGCTTCGGATTCGGCCTGGGCGTAGGCTGGTTCCCGTTGGGATGGGGCGAGCCGTTCTTCCCGTGGTTCCCGTGCAGCCATGGATTCATCAACATCATCAATGTCCACAACACTTTCATCCGTAACGTGAATGTACTGAACAACAGAAACTTCAATTTCGTGAATGCCCGTAACTTGCGCGCGGTCACGACTACTTCGCGCACCGCCTTCGCGAACGGCGGACTCGTCAATCGAGCAAACCAGCGTCTAACAGCGTCCGCTTTGAACGGCACTCGGGTGACAAACTCCGTGGGCGTCCATCCCACGCAGCACAGCACCTTGGGCGCTGCAAACTTCAATTCGCACGTGGCGCGCCCGCCTTCTGGAGTGCAGGGCCGGCCGGTTATGGCGCGCACGGCTCCTTCCCCCCGCGCCGTAAATGCTCCGGTGCACACGATGAATGGCGGAAGGGCATTGAGCGCCGGGCGCTTTGGAAATCCTCAGGCTGGCGCGCCGGCGAGAGCAAACGCCGGTCTTGAAAACAGGCCAGGCAATACTCAAACGAACACCGGATTGAGCGCGCGGCAGCGTGAAATCATGCAGAACCGCCCGCCTTCCGCCCAGCGGCCCAGCAGCAATCTGCGTACTTGGGAAGCGCAGGGCAACACCACGGACCGCGGGCGCGCGCCGCAGGGCTTCGGTGCGAACCGCCCAAGCAATGCACCAGCGCAGAATTCTCCGCGCACGATGAACGACCGTCCGCCGCAGGTCTCCGCTCCGAATCGGCCCGTTCCTGGACCAGCGCCGAATGCGCCTCGCACATCCAGCGATCGCCCACAATCGGGCAGCGGTTCGGCGCGCCCAAGCAATGCACCAGCGCAGAATTCTCCGCGCACGATGAACGACCGTCCGCCGCAGGTCTCCGCTCCGAATCGGCCCGTTCCTGGACCAGCGCCGAATGCGCCTCGCACATCCAGCGATCGTCCACAATCGGGCAGCGGTTCGGCGCGCCCCAGCAATGGGCCAGCCCGAAACTCGGCTCGCGTCTATAACGATCGCCCACCCTGGGCTGGCAGCGGCGGACCGCGCGACGGCAACCGCCCGAGCTATTCGAACGGCGGGCGCACCGCCGGGCCGCGCAGCTACAACAACCCATCCTATGGGCCCCGCAGTTATGCGCAGCAGCGCGCTTATTCGCCGGGGACCTATTCTTCACCAGGCCGCAGCTATCCTGCGCCGTCTCGCCCCTACTCTCCGCCGAGCCGCAGCTATGGCGCTTATGGTGGCGGAGGGAGCTACGGGGGCTACCACGGCTATAGTGGCGGCGGGGGCGCTCGTAGCTACGGTGGAGGTGGCGGGGGCTACCACGGTAGTTATGGCGGTGGCGGCGGTAGCTTTCACGGTGGCGGTGGCGGCGGCAGCTTCCACGGTGGCGGCGGCAGCGGCAGCTTCCACGGTGGCGGTGGTGGCGGCGGCTCCCACGGTGGCGGTGGCCACCATGGTCGCTAATACCGAATTCTGAGTTCTAATCGCAGCCCGTCCGGAACCTTCCGGACGAGGCTTTTTGTGGTACGCCGTGCATGTTCGGCAGCTAGCGGGTGAAAGTCCCGCCCCAACCTGATGGAGGTGAAGGGTAGCGAAGCGCATGGGCACCACCGTGAGGCGGTGTCTAAAGGAAGCGTGGAGCAAAGATACGGGCTGATGGACAAGAACTGGATTCGAGGCCTACGGCGTCGGACGCGCGGGCCACTGATCGCAAAGTCCGTATCCATCAAGGGCGCTGGTGGTAAATCCGGCGGTCGCGTATCGAAAGCGGTCGAACTTATCACGGGAGATCTGCGGCACGTCGCGGATTCACGACTGAGGGTGAAGTAATTCACTCTGATCCTGCCGCAGAAGTCAGCAGCGGGCGTAGCACTCACGCGAGTGAGGAAGGCCCAAACAGTGAGAGCGAGTA
>QHYI01000010.1 GCA_003223245.1 Acidobacteriota bacterium | reverse complement strand
AAAAGGTTTATTCTGTCCAGCGCCCCCTCAGGCGTCCCTTCCTGCACAGTCACCCCAAAGATTTCGGTAGAAATTCCCATTTCGCGGGCCACCGGCGAGTGCGGGCCGTGGTCTGCCCATTCTCCCCCAAAGCCCGCAACGCCTCGTCAAGCATGATCTCCGCTGATTCCCGCCAGCCAGGAGATTTTGCTCTGATGAGATCGTCCCTTGGCGTCAGCCAGAGCGCTGCCCTGTAGAAGGGCAGGTTGGCAGCGACTCGCGGATGCCCGCCCGACGCCAGATAGCTTTTGAGAAAGACATCGCTGGCGCCATCCAGCGCGCGGATCGAACCAAGGTGCATTCCCGCCAGGCGCTCAAGGCAGACAATAAAATGTGCGACGTCGCGCGTCGGCTCGGCCACGTCGTAATCGTCCCAATCAACGACCACCGTGCGTCCTTCGGCGAGGATGGCCTGCAGTTCGCAGAAGTCGCCGTGGCCGGCGCACAGGGGGATAGCGCCGGGCGATGGCGCGGCAGCCCTCAACCGTTCGAGCAGATGCTCACACCTGCTAGCAAACGACCCGTCCGCGCCGGATATGAGGCGGCATTTGCGTCCGGCGTCGCCGAGGTATTTCTGCGCGTCTGCGACGCGACCCGCGGGCGCAGCTACGGCATGAAATCGTGCCAGCCATCGCGCGCAACGTTCGGCCGCCAACCCGCGCTCGCTTTCGTTGCCAAGTTTGAAAACCTTCTTGGCCGGCATCCCTTCTACCCTTTCCTGGAGTAGCAGTCGCAAAGGCGCCACATAGGCGACCGGCTGGGGGACAGCAAAGTCAGCGCCCGGGCCAAGACCCGCTTGCCTGAGTTTTTCCATAACTTGATATATGTCCGGGCGATCCGTGGCGTAAACCTTGCCGATCAAAGAATGCGATCCCGCATCAGTGCGAACGTCAATTTCAAATATCCAGGCTTTCGGCGGATGCGGCTTCAGCATCTTTGCCTGAACCTCTTGCGGGGCGCCGTAGGGCCACTCCGAAGGAGGAAGCTGACGGATCTGGTTGATAAGCTCCACCGGATCCAGAATGGCCGATAGGGCCGGCTCCTCCTGGCGGGAGGCGGCCGCCGGAGCGGAACTGGTCGGATTTGCAGAAGGCGGCTCGACTGAATCCGGAGAATGAGTCCCGACATGGAATGTTTTCGACATACCTTGATCGCTCCAATCCCCAAAGTCCTATTCCAGCGTGCGAAGGCCTTCGTCCAGCATCACCTCAGGGGCGTGCAACCCGCGGTCTCGAGTTAGGTCCATCGTGGCGGATTTCAGATAGCAGTGAGCCTTGTAAAACGGCAGGCGTTCGGCGACGGGCGCGCCGCCCGAGGCCACGTAGGTTTCGATGAAAGCCTCTACGGCTCGGTCAAGCGCCCGGATGGAACCGAGGAACTCGAGGCCTGTTCGCTCCAGCTTGACAATGAAACGGGCGACGTCGCGCGCCGGGTCGGCGAGGCCATAGCCGTCCAAGTCGAAAACAACCGTGCGCTTTCCTTCGAAGATGATGTTATGGATGCCGAAGTCGCCGTGGGAGGGGCGAAAGGTGGGAGTTTCGAGATTCCGGGCAGCAGCTTCAAGTCTCCTAAATAGCCGCTCGGACTTGGCAGCCATATCACCGCCTAGCTCGGCGATGACGCGCCAACGGCGTTCCGTATTCCTGAGCACCTTTTCAATCGGCCTTGGCGGGCCTGAACGCGGGCCGAAGGCATGGAACCGCGCCAGCCATCGCGCGCATCGTTCGGCGGCTGCGATTCTCGAGCGCTGGTCGCCATGTTGAAAAACCTTTTTTGCTTCGAGCCCGTCGACTTTTTCTTGCAAGAGCAGGCGCATGGAAGGCAGGTAGGCGATCGGTTGGGGAATGGAGTCCTCAGCGTCCCGGTTGAAACCGGCGCGCCAGAGCTCTTCCATGACCGCATACACGCCTTCCCCGAGTGCGGCGTAAACCTTGCCGATCAGTTGATGGGGTTGGCCCTCGGTGAGAATTCGGAGTTCAAATGTGCACCTCGTCGGCCTTCTCCACCGCAGCAGCCTTACCTGAATTTCGTGCGGGACGCCCCAGGGCCAGCGGGACGAAGGAAGCTCATCGAATCGTTTGATCAGTTCCAGCAGATCGAATGTACATACCGGCGGAGTCCTCAGGGCCGGAGTGGTCGGCGAGGTGGATTCCGGTGAAAGAGCGCCCGGGGGCGGGACTGTGCCGCGAGGTTCGGTCCAGGTATCGGTTTGCCTCAACATCGTTTGTCCCTCCTTTCGAACACCGGCTTGGTGATATCGTTCCTCTCGCCACCGCGATCTGCGTCGATTTCTGATTTCCAAGTTACGGCGACGGGGCGCAGGCAAGAGGCCCCCTTACCCTCGGTGTAAACAAGCACGTCGTAGTACGCCGAGATCTTGCGCCCAGGCTTGCATCGCACTTCCCTGACATGTAGTGCCCCCACTGAAGTCCCCGGGGGGATTGCTCTCGGCTGGTCCGTTAATATCCTGAGGGCCGCAGCCGAGAGTAGTGCCCAGCGGATGCCTTTCAAGTGAGCGCGTGCTGAGATCACCTCGGGAACGTTCACCTAGCACCCTCTCACAATAGAAAAGGGAGAGCTTCACCGCGCCAAGTACCTATCTTTCAGGGCCCACCGTGGCTATCTTTTGGTTAGTCATTAGAGAGAATTCACCCTACTCCGAGGCTAGGGGCATCATGGGTATTCGGTCATGCTTGTTGAACAGGCGGAGTGATGAAAACTGCCCTTTGCACGATGCAACCCCTTACTGGAGGCACCTGCGCTTTACGGCCAAACTCGTGTCAACGCTGCGGGCCACGGAGAATCTCCGTGCGCGCAAAACGAGCGTGCGTTGGACATCGTCTATCACCCACTGGGCGCGTTCCACTAGCGCGCTCATACGCGACGCGCAGTCATCTTCAAAGAGCTGCACGCGACGGACGGCACATTTAACCAACTCGACTGCCTCATACAGGCGGATGCGCATCAAGAAATCTTTGGGCGCACGAGAAACGTACTCTGCAAGGAAACTCTCATACATCTGGTCCGTTCCCGCCTGATCAAGGTCGGCTTGCCGGAATTGCCAATCGGCCAGGAAATATCCCACGTCGAGTGCCGGGTCTGCTAAACGAGAACTGTCGAAATCCATCGCGATGAGACCGTCAGGGGAAACCCAAATGTGCTCAGTTTTGAGGTCCCCGTGTGTGAAAGTAAATGGTTCCTGGGGCAGTCGTTCGTGCAGTTCTTGCGCACGGTCGAGGACCGCCTCCATGACTGACCCCACGTCCGGCAGTAGGGCGCGAATATGACTGCTGTCCCGCACAATCGAACGAATCTCGGCTGCAAGACCATGGGGCTCAGGCCTGGCGAGCGCCGCGGGGAGCTGATGCAAAGCGCAAACCGCTTCTCCGGCGCGGCGCAACCACTTAGCAGTGTCCGCGTTGAGTTGCCGCGCGTAGTCGGAAAGGGGCACGCCGCAAAGTCGCGGGTAAAGGACCACCGCATCCTCAGCCACGTAGGCTAGCGGCCTCAGACAATTCAAGCCGCGTTCTACCAGACAGTCTGCTACCTCCCCCGCGACGCGGAAGGCTCGGGCCCCGTCTTCGCGACGAAAGCGATTAGACGCGCGGTTGGCAGTGCGGGCCTCTTCGTCGCCGATGTATACCTTAGCGAATACCGTTTCCCCGCTCGCCGGATCCGTCGGATCGTAGCGCAGCACGTGCCGTCTGCCTGGATGATATTTAATTGACGTGATTTTATAGTTGGTGATTCGACGCCGGACCCACGCTCCATTAACTGACGCGTAAGTGTCTGCAAGCATGGCGCGCACGTGCTGCGGGTCTGACAGGCGCCACGCCGCGACTCGCCGCTTCGGCTTGTATCTTTTCAAGATCGACCGTTTCTTCCTGCTGCTTTGCGTATGCCTTTGGTCCCCAGGTGACCGCAACAGGTCGAACCTGCTGGTCTTGAGGGCTCTCTTTGTTGGTGACAAGCGCGTCGTAATGGGCTGTGATCTTGCATCCGGGCTTGAAGCGCACCTCTTTCAGACACAGCTCCACCGCAGCACCGCCCGGGAGAAGGGTTCTGAGCTGGTCCTTTAACGCATTGCGGGCCGGCACGGCGAGCAAGAGCCATCGGATACCTTCCAACCCAGCGCGTCCTGAGAGGACATCCGCAATCTTCATTGTCGACAACTTTCACGCCCTTCGATCAGACTCTTCGATGAAAAAGGGCCAGCCCCTGCACGCCGAATATGTATCTCTTGGCCTCGAATCTGCCTATCTTGCGGCCAGTCCATTAGCGGGTGTTTCCCCGCTCCCCTTGCTAGGTCCACTCTTGCTCCTGCCATCCACAGGAACGTAAAGGTATGGGTTGGATTTAGTTGCAGCTTCACGTAATAGCTGTCTGAATCTATCTAAATCAGGGAGAAGGATTTCTGGATTTCGACTGACTGTGGTCTCATGGTCCTCAGCAACTGCTTCGGTCGAGGCCAAGCCCGATCAGCCGTGTAATTTCCTGCGAGGAATAACGAACTTGGGTTATCGCTTGCCTGCGCTGGCGCCGGCCCAATCGTCCGTGCGGAAAGGCGAAGCCGGCAGTCCATGCTTGTTGTAAAGATTGCAGTCTGGGTTATTCGCCCACGCATAGCGCACGGCGGTGGGGGCGCTCACTTCTTTGCTGGATACGACGACTTCATCCCCTTCTATGTAAGCACTGGCCCAGTGAAACTTTTTGTCCGCGCCCGCCACAGAGAACCCCTTCAGCGTTCCGCCTTGCGCTTCGAGCCCGTCCCCTGTGTAACGAAAACGAATGCGAATCTCGTTTTCTCCAGCTTTCATAGAATCGTAAAGCGGTCCCGAATAAACAATTTTGTGGCCGTATGTGGTACCGAGCGCCCACAGCGCCAGCCGCTCGCCAATCTCCGCTTTTCGCGGCGGATGCAGATTCTTCGGATCACCAACATCGATCGTTACTGCGAGGCCTGTGTTCGGGACGGTCTTGGCAGTCCACAACTGCGCGTCGCGCAGCTCCGCCCAAATGGAATTGCCAAGTTCGGGGCTTGTCCCGAAGTTCGGCAATTGCACGATGAGAAAAGGAAAGTCCGGTTCGTCAAATCCTTTGCGCCACCCTTGAATCATCGAGGGCAGCAGCGTTCGATATTGTTCGGCCCGCCCGGTATTACTTTCGCCCTGATACCAGATGGCGCCCCGAATGCGGTACTTTTCAAGCGGAGCAATCATGCCATGGTAAAGACCCGATGGCGGGCGATCCTCACCTTCAATAGGAGCCGTGATATTGATCAGAAAACCAGTCAACGCGTTCGCTGTGAAGGGCTCGACAACGCCCCAGCCGGCCTGTCTCAGGTCCTTGAACCAAATCGTGACTTCCTGCCATTCCGGCGTTGCGCGAATCGCTTCAGCAGAATAATTGTCCCAATCCGAGATCGTTGGCTGTAGCGTCTGGAATTGGACCGAACCCTTGCCGCGAACCCAGAAGCGGATACCCAGAAATGTACTTAAGTCTTGGGGAGAACCATCGCTCTTGAAGCTCGCGTGAAAACTCGAAGAGCTAGTGCCATCCAGTCTTCCTTCTACGCGCGCGGCATAGCCAGAGCCGCCTCGTCCAGGCGACACAAGTTGAAACGAAGTATTGGGCACCTCAGACCAGTTGTAGGTCCAAACTCCGCCTGTTTCGGTCCGCGATGAACCATCATCAAAATTGCTGAACAACGTGGGAGTGCCCGCACTGCCCGCAGCAGGCAGCAACTCGAAGTCATCGAACTCCACCGAAATTTCCGCTGGCTCTGCAGCAAAAGCCTTCACGCCAGCCGGCTCCACTTCCCACCTCTGTACGATGGGCCGCAAGACCGGCTCGCGCCGCAAAGAATTAAGGTCCGTCCACTCCTCGCCAGCTGAGCCCGGCCAAGAACTCAGTATGATGCCTATCGGAACATTGAGAGCCTTGTGAAGATCGCGGCCAAAGTAATAAGCCACCGCCGAGAAAATCTTTGCAGTGTCCGGCGTACAAACTTCCCAGGCCGCAGGCAACGTATTTTCCTGCGGGGTGAGGGCGATTTTCTTTGGCACGGTGAAAAATCTCATCTGAGGATAGTTGGCTGCAGGAATTTCCTCCGCCGCGCCGGTTGCCCCGCTCAACGCGTAAGTCATGTTGGACTGGCCGGAGGCAATCCAGACTTCGCCGAGCAAAACGTCTTTTACTTCCACAGCTTTCTTTCCGCGCACGCTGAGCGTGAACGGTCCACCGGCATGCATCGCGGGAAGCAAGACACTCCAGTGCCCATCCGCGGACGTGACCACCTCTCGTGTGTTAAGTGGTCGGTGAAGAGATAGGGAAGCCGGGGCTCCGCTCGCGCACTCAGAGGATGAAAGAACAAAATGGAGAGCAAAAGAGCTGCAGCAGCCGTGCCCGAATTTAAAACGCGGGGCCGGCGAAAGTCCCGAGGTTTTTGTTGATCGATGTTCACAAGGCTCGGCCAGAGGGAAAAATTTGTATGCTCAAGCAATAAAACTCAGGAGGCGCCCCCGGAATGTTGGAGCCGAGGGCGGGACTTAAACCCGCGACCTGCCGATTAGTCGAAATAATGTTCCTCATTGGCTCGCTTGGCCTTGCGTTGCGTCATATGCTCCGATATTCGACGGTTTTCGGCAAGTAATGGACTCAAGTTCACTCCACGCCCTCGCGACTACAGTCACATCACAGTAAGAGTAAGGGGTGTGTGTTGTATTGCCTGACGTACCTGTCACGGTAACCGTGTAAGTGCCCGCAGGCGTTCCATAGCTGTGAGATATACAGTGCCGCTCACGGGCGCAGCTCCCATTTGCGCCGGGGTGATCCGGGCGGTAAAGGTCACTGAAGTGCTGGTGCTGACAGGATTCACCGTTTCCTGGAGTGTTGCGGAGGAAATGGCATAGTTTGTATCCCCACTGTAGCTTGCGCCGATCTGTATGATGCCGACACCCAGAGACGGAATGGTGAATTGCGCCTGATGTTCCGACCGGGGAGTCATCGACGCTGAAAAATGAGTTCTTCCGCTAGAGCGGCGGGCTTGCCGTCAAATGTTTGATCGTGGCGACTGCGTCCTATTCATATCTTAGAAAGGACTTTGAGAAGGCGCTTGTCAAGGCGCAGCAATCGACTGCGGGTTTTCTCATCACCGCGTTGGCGGCGGTACATTTCCAGGAGGTGACGAGTTGCCGCCAGTGCCTGGCAGATGCCGGAGAGGCCGGTGCCGGGCATGTCTTTGGGAAGCGCGAGTGTGGGGACATGATGCCGATGCGCTGCATTCTGACGAGCCTGGTGGAATTCGCGCTGTAAATCTTGTTGCGTGACTTCCGCGTAGCCCAAAGTCATCTGGATGTTCCGATGCCCGAGCATTTTCATCAGGGCTGGAAGGCTAACGCCGAGCCGCAGCATTTCTGTGGCAAAGCTGTGTCTCAAGCGGTGAGGTACGACATGGCTAACGCAACCGGCGCGCTGGGCGGCCCGGGCCAACACCAATCGGAGAATCCTCAGCATCCCACGGTGCCGAGCATCGCGATGTGGCAGCAGGAAGTCATCTGAGCCTGCGAGTTGCGGAGATGAAGTGCGTAGGGTGAGGATCCGCTCCATGATCTTCCGCACCTCGGGATCAACTGGAACCAAGCGTTCCGTGTGCAGTTTGCCGAGGGGGACATGGAGTGCCCACTGTTCACTTCCCACCTGCCGCAGGCAGTCCAGCGGCAGGTGGACGCATTCACCGACGCGCATCCCCGTCGCGCGGATCAGCAAGAGTGCGTTCGCGTAGAGATCATCGATTCGGCGCAGTTCCTGCTGCAAGAGTTGATCCTCCTGTGGGGAAAGGGGCCTGGGCAGATAGTGGGGTTTCGGCGGGAAGTCTTCTCCGCGAATGAGGTCGGGCCGGGCCTGGCCGTTGGCGGCGAGGGCGTCGAGTACATGGTGAACGCCAACAAGATAAGTGGTGTGAGTGGAATTGCTGAGGGGCGGTTGATGTCCCGCGAGCCAACGGAACCAGCCGAGCAGATGAGGATCGCGGCGCAGTTGCGACAACTGGCGAAGCCGCGGGAAGGCGACACGGAGATAGGAGAGGAAGGAGCGCACGCCACATCGATAGGTTTCTACCGTCTTGGGCCGAAGGGTGAGAGCGAGCGTGTGGATCTGCGTTTCGAAGATTTCTGTGAGACTGGTTTGACGGCGAGTCATGAGAGGTGGGAAGAGTCCAAAGTCTTCCGCTTTTCGATGGCCCGGGCATATTCGCGCCAGACGTCCTGCGGCGCGAGTTCCACGTACAGCAGGGTCGTCGAGATCTGGGAGTGCCCCATCAGGCGTTGTAAGGCCGGCAGGGATATGCCGGCACGCACCATATCACTCCCGAAGGTGTGCCTACAGCGGTGCGGATTGGCGTGAGGAACTTGACTGCGCACTCGATGGTGGCGGAACAGAGAACGCAGCCCCGCCGCAGTCATGGGCCGGCCGCGTCGCCGGCCTTTCAAGCAGACGAACAAAGCGGGCGTGTTGATCAGCGGGCGCTCCAAGCGCAGATAGTGTTCGAGGGCTTCGAGGATGTCCGGGTGCAGTGGCAGAGAGCGCTCCTTGTTTCCTTTGCCGTGGACGCGCATCTGCCCCTCGGCGAGTTGCACGTCTTCCAGTTCCAGGGCCAAGACCTCACAAGAACGCAGGCCGTCGAAATCAAACCGACCAAGATCAGATCCCGGTAGGTGCGGAAGCTTTGCCAGAATTTGCCAACTTCTTCAGCCGAGAGCGGCACGATGACTCGCCGATCTTGTTTGAGGCGAAGTCTCCGAGAGACGGCGGTGCGGGGCCGGCCGTAGCCCAATGAGGATTTTCGGGTATAGCGGCGCTGGAAGTGCGTTTGGCCGGCAGGAATTTCTTGTCCGGTGTGGAAGCGCTAGCAACAGCGCACGGTGCCCAAGCGATGATTCACGGTCTGCGGCCTGGGTTTGGGATCTTGTTCGAGTTGATGACGAACATAGTCGACGAGCGTGGACTCCGTGATTTCAGCGAGCGGCTGATGTCGCGGTGCGAACCAGCGGGCAAAATTGAGCAGGTCGTAGGAGTAAATGCGCAACGAACGGAGAGAAAGTTGGCGGAGGCGCTGACCGTCGAGGAAGGC
>QHYI01000009.1 GCA_003223245.1 Acidobacteriota bacterium | reverse complement strand
CACGGGCACGCAGTTACCATTTTCGCAGATGGTCATTGTCGCCATCATCACCTGCATTACGTGTGTCACCATTTACTTCATTGCGTCGCGACGTAGCACGCCAAAGGCCTAACCAGGCGATGCAGCGAACTGTCTGGCGGCGTTGCTTTTTCGGACCACATCATTAACTTCCGCCAGCCAGTGCGCTGTCTTTGTCTCGTTAGGCGATAAATGCCCCGCCGAATGACGATCGCCCTTAAGCAGCTATCGGAGTGCCCAGAGCACCTCGAGACCGTTGGGCGCTGGATCTACGAAGAGTGGTGGAGCAAGCGATGCGACTCGCCCCAGGTCGTTCTCAACTGGCTCCGGAGCCACGCGAAACTGGATACTGTGCCGTATAGCGTGATCGCTCTGGCCGAGGGCGAACCAGTTGGAAGTTGCTGCGTCATCGAAAACGACTGCATTCATCGCCCCCAATATGCGCCCTGGGTCGCTGCAGTTTACGTTAGGCCGGGCTTTCGCCGCCGAGGGATTGCCTCGATGATCCTCCAGGAAGCCGCTTCGATCGCTGCACGAGCACGCATCAAAGGCCTTTTCATCGACTGCCTCGCTGTGACTGCTTCAGTTTATGAAAAGAACGGATGGGCGATATATGAGCGCGAGGTCGGCGACAAGGAATCCGTCGTCATGCTTCGGAAAATTGAATTCGCCTAACCAAGCGCTGCAGCCAACTCCGAAAGCTTTCGCGAGCAAGCGCGCTCGCCGTTCCGATGCGCACCTTTGATTTACGAAAGAATTCTGTGAGTTTGCTACGCTCGCTGCCGCTAGCGGTGGCTGAGCTCTCTCTCGTTAGGTCTATTTACAAATGGTGATTAATTGGGAAGCCCTTGGCGCGACAGCAAATCTCCTGGCTGCAATCGGAGTGATTGCGACCCTCATTTATTTAGCCATCCAGATTCGGCAAAACAGTAACCAGCTGCGGGGTTCTGCGACAATTGCAGTGTACGATTATCAACGCTCACTCACTGAGACGCTAACGCAGGATCAAGAGCTGTACAATATCGCACTTCGCGGCAACGAGGACCTAAATTTGCTCGATTCGTGGGAACGACAACGGTTCACGATCTGGTGCATTCAGGAAACCGGAATGTGGGAAATGTGCCACGGTCTCTGGAAGCAAGGGGCGCTGGACGAGGATATCTATCGCGGCAAGGAAAAGTATTGGCTCGAGCTTCACAGCTCGCCTGGTCGACGCGAGTGGTGGAATCGCCACAAGATTATGCTAAATGAACAATTCTGCCGGGAGGTGTCCAAGCGGTTGGAATCGATTGCCGTGCGAAAGCTACGCGAATCGAATCCAATATTCGACTCCAGCGTGCACACAGGAGCAGAGGGTAAGGCCAAGGCCTAACCAGTCGATGAAACTAACGGCCATTGCGGTACGGCTTGAAGATGTCTTTCTGAACGCTAGTTTCCTTTCACCACAGATTTGCCTCAGTCCCCAGTGGCCGTAGCTTATCTTATTCTCGTTACGCAAAATCGAAGTAAACCCGATGTGGAGTTGCCCGAAGTGCAAGCGTGTGTTCTCCCGGAGGAATCAACGTCACGCGTGTGGCACTGGCAATCGAGCGGAGGTCATTCGAGGCCGTCCTGAGTCGCTCGTACAGCTCTTGTCCGCAATTGAAGAGTTCGCTCGATCACTGGGGCCGATCGAGGTTGTTACCCGTGAGCGATACGTCCTCTTGCGCAGCACTCGCATCTTCGCCGACCTGGTGATGATGTCAGATGCGGTACGAATAGCTATTCATCTTCGACAGAAGGTTGCTCATCCTCTCTTCTTCAAAGTTGGTGCCAATGATCGGGGCGGCGTCACACACGTGGCGAAAATCCGGGATCACCAAGAGTTCGAAAGCCTGAAGAGTTATCTGAAAGAGGCTTACGTCGTATCGCTCGCCTCGAGTCCCAAATCTGCCTAACCAGATTAGATGAGAAGGCGAAGAGAGCCTGAGTGTGCGCGCTCGGGTAAGCTCTGCGTCTTATGAAGGAACAAAGCAATCGGAGTGAGTTCACGATAGGATTAGATCTGGGAGAGCGCCGGCATCGGTTTTGTGCGCTCAATGGCAAAGGCGAGGTGGCGGAGGAAGGCACTCTTGGCAACGATCGAGCTTCTCTGTCCAGATTGGCAGCCCGATACCGCGGGGCCCTGGCCGTGATGGAAGCCGGAGCGCACCGCCCGTGGGTCAGTCGATACCTGGAAGGGCTGGGTTGGCAGGTGATTGTGTCCAATCCGCGCAAGGTGCGGGCGATTTATCAGCATGAACGCAAGAGGGATTGGCGGGACGCGCTGATGCTGGCGCGCATCGGGCGGATGTTGGGATCGGGCTTCCATGCGGACTCGGGCGGTGGTCCATGTTTAGATCCAACTTGCAGCGACGCGCGTCCTCGCCCGGCGCAGCTGATCTTATTCTCGTTAGCCTTTCCGTGGGAACACTCTGGTGTAAGTCGTGACGCCATGACGCGCCGAATCAAGGTCGCCTCCGTTCTGGGCGGATACGTTGTCGCATTCCTGATCGCTTCTGCGGTCGTCGCCATTTACATTGCAGCTACGAACGGTGCTGACCGACAAACCTATGGCGCCATGTATGACTTCGGAGACAGCCTCCTCTTCCTCGCGGTGTTCGGAGTGGCCGCCGTCCCTGCGACTGCCGCTGCGCTCTTCTTTCTTCGGCCGTGTCGCTCATTCTGGCTGGTACTTTCCGTCGTGGCTCTCGCTCTCGCGCTCACCAGCGTGACGGCCTGTATTGAATTCGTGGCCGCACGCACCGCATTCCGGGCAGGTTCTATCCCTTCTGCGTGGTCAGGGCTGGCTGTGCTCAGGATTCTTGTTGCTCCACTGTTCGCGCTGACCTTCCTCCTATCCAGTCTTTTTGCCCCGAGCCGTTCCGCTCGAATCGCACTCATTGCGGCGACCGTTGTCGAGGCGGCGATCTTCGCCGTGTGGTTTTGCGTGCTTCACTCTCACTGATCTCCAGCTCCACCATACGCAACACACGCCTAACCATGCGATGGAGCTAACAGCGACCCGGCTTGTGTCTTGGCGGCAACGTAGCTAGACTGTTTTTCGTGAAAGCAAAGCGCGCTCTCGCTCGTAGCTCATCTTGGTATCGTTAGGTCTGTGGAACCGCGCCTCACTCGCTTTCTCCTGGTCTCTGCGACTAGCCTTATGGTTGCCGGGAGTTTGGCATTCAGGATATC
>QHYI01000008.1 GCA_003223245.1 Acidobacteriota bacterium | reverse complement strand
CGCAGGAATCCTTACCAGCTTTTGGAAGGAATCGCCATCGGGGCGTATGCCATCGGCGCGAAGAGGGCTTTTCTCGGCGTGAAGAGTAGTGCGCAGAAAGAAGTGGCAGCGCTCCAGCGCGCACTAGAAGAAATGTCGGATCGCAGCTGCCTCGGACCGGTCCCCATCGAGTTAGCCCTGGGGCCGGAAGATTATCTGTTCGGTGAGGAGAAAGCGCTCTTGGCGGTGATCGAAGAAAAGGATGCCATGCCGCGAGGGGCAGATTTTCCGCCTTACGTGATGGGTCTTTTTGTACGACATCCGTCCCAACTGAATCCCGCCGTGGTCAACAACGTGGAGACGATTTCCAACGTTCCCCACATCGTGCTGCGGGGGGCTTCCTGGTTCCGCTCCATCGGGACTTCGGATTCACCGGGAACAATGGTTTTTACTCTGTCCGGAGACGTTCAGAAGCCAGGAATCTACGAGCTGCCGATGGGGACCCCTTTGCGCGAGCTTCTGAACGACTGCGGCGGCGGGGTCCGACCGGGAAGAAAGTTGAAAGCGATTCTTTCGGGGGTTGCCAACCCGATAGCTCTGCCTTCTCACCTCGACTCGCCTATGGATTTCGGTTCCATGAGCCGAATCGGATCGGGTCTGGGCTCGGGCGGTTTCATCGTCTATGACGACACAGCTTGCATGGTACAAGTAACACACCTTTTTTCCCGGTTCCTGTGGTTGGAATCGTGCAACCAGTGTACTTCGTGCAAGCAGGGGACGGCTCAGTCCACACGGTGTCTGACCCAACTCATCGAAGGATCGGGCGACGAAATGGACTTGGACCTTGTTATTAATGGCGCGATGATGGCACCCCAAGCCAACCGCTGCTACCTGCCGGTGGAGCATTCGCTGCTTACACCCAGCATTATCCGGAACTTTTCGCAGGAATTCATCAGGCACTATCATCGGGGCTGCCGTAACTGCCGCGAGGCTGTGCTGCCGGTGATGCGCGATTTCGACGAGGCAACGAGGGTCTTCACTTATTCACTAGGTCGTGCGATTCCCTAAGCCAGTCCGGGTCCGAAAAGGCTGCGGTCCGGGAACTCCGGCCGATATTTCATGGTTCAGATCGGCGAGTAAAAGAGCCACCGGCCTGGACCTCATCGACGCGCCGCGGCATGCAGGGTGAGTTGACCGGCGTTTTGTTGTTGGGATAGAGCTCGGGCGCGCCGGTGTACAGGTGGAGGGTTACCATCCTCGCCATTTCGGTACGCGAGGTGGGTGCACAATTCCACCCTGGCCACGTTTCCCGAGGCCCCCCGATAATCCCGGACGGCCGAATTTCTCGAGGTCCGGTTTGGAACCTTGGCCTATCCTCCATGAGCCTTCCCAGACGCCGCGAGGTTTAAGCGCTGATTCGCATACGCCCCACGATTCTGGTTTGCCCACGGCCTCGTTTCATCTCCGTCGTCGACTTATCCCGACACTGTGTCCGGGCATCGCGCGGATGACGAAACCACCAAGTGTTCAGAGCCCCTTTGCCCCACGACCGGTGTTACCGGCGCGGGGGAGGCGTGTTCCGCCTCCTGGGTGAGCGTTACCTCACCGTCTTCGCTCCTACGGGCTCATGCGCCGATCCCGCCATCTCACCTCTCCTCAGCTCATCGCCTCGTACGAGGTGTCTTTGCCGGTTGCTATCAGCCCCGGCTGCTAGCAGGATCTTCTCGACGTTATTGTCTGCGAGTCTTTCCTCGGATGCCTGAGCCCATGTCCCGGCGGTCCCACTGAGTGCCCTTGCCTGGTTCTTCCCCAGTGTCATCGGCCTTCCCCAAGAATCGATCGGGTCGGCTTCCCGCTTCCTTCCGCGAACGCGACTTTTCACGGGGGCGATTTCGGGACTGCAGCTATTTCCTTATGTTCAGGCCTCCTAGTTTGCTTGCCTCCCGGATCGCTCCTACCGCTGTCAGTTTCCCAACAGGGCAGCTGAGGCGTTTACATCCGAGCAGAACGTGCGTCGTTGCCTTCGCACGCATCGGATATGCTATCGGCCGACTACAGGCAATTAACCGAACGGGGACTCTCACCCCGCTAGATTCGCAGTTTTGTCGACTGCTCCCGATTCCCATCGCCCGCTCCATAAAGCCTGTTGATGCAGTTGGCTTTGAGCGGTGAAAGCTACGAACCGGAAGAAGGAGTGAATCGCGTCCAACCGAACGTTCCGGCGGCCACCATTTACGATACAAGTAGGCAGGCTCTACCGCCGGCGATGTTCATGTTCGTTGATGAAATCGCTCAGCTTCTCCGGATCGATTTTCACCTGCATCACCACTGCTTCATCCGGTTCCACGCTCACTAGCAGCAGCTTCATGTCAGTGCCGTCAGCTTTGGCGTAAATGTAGGTATGCTCGCCGCTGCGGCGCGAGAAGCTTCTCACCAGCGGCTGCCAGCCGGACGAGCCCGCTTGCTGCACCAGCTCGTCCAGCCGGTTATCCAGTTCCGGCCCGGACAAATGCTGGTCCTCAAAAATGGCTATTTTGAAGAGTTTCACCCCGCCTACGTGCGTGCACTTCACCACGACTCCCGCAAACGACATCAAAAACCGGTAATTCCGATGCACGTGATACTCCGCTTCGATGTGCCGCACGATTCTCCCGAAGTCATCCGCACTCAGGTTTTCCGCAAACGCGAAAAAGCCGAAGATGATGAGCAACAGGCTGGCCGCCCGGTTTACGCTAGCTGTTGTCATGGGACGCCTCCGGTGATGTCCTTTTCTTGGTATGTTCTTTCTCTTTGTTCTCAGGAATCCCGAATTTTCCGCCCAGAGCGCTCAGCTTATCCAGGTCCACCGGGCCGACAATATTCACCACCGTCAGCTCCTTCGGTTCGGCCACCAAGATCGCGATGCCCGCAATGTTATTGTGGGCGTCTTTCATTACGTAAATCTCGTTGTTCTCATTGGCGCGCTTGTCCCGGTTTTCCACGATTTTGCTCCAGCCCGGTGCGGCAAGCTGCGTGCGGATTTCCTCGACATCGGCGGCGCTGTACTGGTTCGGCTGCTCGAATTCGAAGTTCTTAACGTAAATTCCCTTGAGATTCTTGATGAGGTTTTTTGCCTGGCCGCTTTCCGGATCGTCCTTATCCATATCCAGAAACTTTGCCGCCAGTTGCAGCATGTCGCCATCGAGCGTCACGTTGTTGACCTCCACCGCCTTGGCGCTCAGCTTTTCCAGGTGATCCAGCTTCAACCGCGCATCCTGCGCGCTTGCGGGAAGCGCCACGCAGAACAACGCCAGTCCCACAAGAAGCCCGACCAATCCATTCCTTCTCTCAACGATTCTCATAGCCTTATCTCCTCACTTCACTTACGGGGCCTGCGACGTCTTCACTCGTTCGATCACGTGGTTCAACTTCGCGTTCGTAATGCGCAACGCCACAAGCGCGTGCTGCTTCGCGGCTTCTCCTTCCCGCCACCTCTGAACGTTTCGGTAGTGCAAAAAGCCCAACGAGCCGCCCACGATCAGCATCGCGGCAACAGCGCCCGTCAGCGCGGGCCGCAACCAACGCCTGTGCCAGAGTTCGCCGAGCCGGCTTGCGGTTCTTGGGGCAGCCGTGACTCGCGCTTGTCGTTGAATGACATGCGCCATCACTCTCTCGGTAAATGGTTCGCCCGGATCCTTCCGCCGCAGTGCAGCGCGAAGATCGTCTTCAGAAAATTGCATAACGTGCCTCTTTCAATTTGCGTGTCAACTTTCCCCGCAGTTCCTCAAGCGCGCGGTGAAGTGTGCTCTTCACCGTGTTCACCGGCATGTTCAGGAGTTCTGCGATTTCGCCCGGACCCAACTCTTCCTGGTAGCGCAAAAGCACCACCATCCGCTGTTTCTCCGGAAGTTGCGCCACCGTTTGGCGCAATCTTTCGTGCAAAAACGAGTCTGCCGGGGCCGTTCCTGTCGCAATCTCCTGCATTTCCTCCAGGGGCGACTCGCGTCGGAAATTCTTTCGCCGGCTATGGTCGATGCAGCGATGCACCGCCGTCCGCCGCAGCCAGTGCGTCAGGTGCGACGTGGACTGAATGGCCGGAAGTCCTTGGTAGAGTTGCAAGAAAACCTCCTGAGCCAAGTCTTCGGCCAGTGCCCGGTCCGCAAAGAAGTGCCAGCCAATGCTGAAGACCATGCCCTGGTGTTCGCGCACGATCTCCGCAAAAGCCCGCTGATCGCCTTGCGAAGCTCGCCGCAAGACCATTTCCATTCTGGCTTCCGGTTCCGCGCTCAAGGCCCCCTCTGGAAGAACAATACGCAGGAAAACGCAATTCGAATGCAAGCATTTATAAGTGCACACGCTTTAGCCTGTGAGGGTACCACTGAGGCCGCGACGCCTTTTTGACAAGCGAGACTATGCGGCCCGTTGGAGGAATGTGCCGCGCCTACGTCGCTCCTATGCTTCGTATTTACGTTCCCAGTCCTGACGGGCTGGGCTAACGTGTGTCGCGCCTGTGGCGCTTCTAGATTGCATCCAGGTGCGGACTTGGCAGTTAGCTTTAGGCGAACTTCCGCTGTTTAGCGGTGTATGTAAATCTGCTGAACGGCCGACAAGCTCATGGGGGCTCGTAATAGTCCTCCGCCCATGCCTTATATTCAGGTTGACCCGCGAGCTTTTACTTCTCCGCGAACGGCGTCATCAGGCACTACCAAATGCAAGGGAAGCTTGGCGGCAACTAATGGAAGACCTATCATGAAGGCCAAATGGGATTCGCCTTTTCTGTCGGTCACGGAACCGTTGGAGGGTCGCGCTTACGCAAGACTTTGCTCAGGCATTTCGGCGTGTCTCCCGGCGAAATCGCAACGGCAGGGCGCCAGTTTCCGATAACCGCCAGGGTCGATATCCAATCGGCCCTCGAGGACCTATTCAAACCCCGTACCGGCACAAAGCTTCTCGGAATCCTCTCGCCAAATCAGCATGAGGTACAGGCCCTTGCGAACAC
>QHYI01000125.1:5038-46302 GCA_003223245.1 Acidobacteriota bacterium | reverse complement strand
ATCACCAGCGGGTCGGTGCGGCTCGGGTTTTCGATGCGCACACCTTCCTTCGCTGCGGCGGCGGTCACGAACAGTTCATCCTCTGTCAGTTGACCGAAGCGGATCATGGACGGCGTGGAAACCGGAGTTGCGCCGAGCTTGCCGTATCCCTGGGTAAGAATCAACCCGTAGGCAGCCGCATCTTTGATCGTGACGGTGCGGCCGGGCAAGACGGTGAGTTCCTTCGCGGAGTAGTATCCGCGGCCGTAGGTGATCCACAGTTCGCGGTATCCCGCTTCTTCGGTTTCCTTGATCGGACGAACCGGCACCGGGCGCCGCTTGTTGCTCTTGGCGAACTCCGGGTTCACGTTGGCGTCCCAGTCCAACATGCTGATCAGATAGTCGAGATCGTGATGGTACTCGGGCAGCACGTCCTTGGTCAGCAGGCTCCAATCCACGATGCGTCCCTCGACCTCCGACTGGAACATCGCAAACACATCGCTGTTGACCTGGGGCTCATAGGTAACCAGCGACCCGGGAGCATGCAGAATGCCTGGGTCGATTTGCCATCCACTGCCCGGCTCGAGACGGTAAGCGCGGGCGTGGAAGATGATTCCGTTGTCCCCGCGGTTCCAGTTCTCCAGGCAGCGGTGAATGTCTTCCTTTGTGGTTCCCGGCTCCAGGCCCATGTAGGTGTGGGGAAAGTTATTGCTAATCTGGTTGTATTGCGGAGGGAAATAGTAGGCTTCGGGTTTGCCCTTGTGACCGACCAGCTTGGCGAACTTGTCGCTCTGATGCATGTGGTGCGGAATCGGGCCCATGTTGTCGAAAAACTTGCAGAGCAGATTCCAGCCCTTTTCACGCTCCATGACGTCAGAACCGAGCAGTAGATCGCCGGCGCTTTCAACCGCATCCTTGAGCAGAAATTTGCTTCCCGCAGAAGCGTGAACATAGCTGAGGCCTTCATCGGGCGTGGTGGCGGGGCCGTTCGAGGCTTTTGTGGTCGAAGAAAACCACCGCTCGTTGATCCCGCCTCTGTGCGCGCCGAAGGCGTACAGATCGTCAGGATGAAGTTTTAGCCGGCGTCCGGGAATCATGAAAGAACGCGGCACCCAGCACGGCTCCAACCGGAGCACACCCTGGCCTGCGTTGACAGCTCCCTGAACAGTCGTTCGATTCAGCATTCTTGGTAATCTCCTAGCCGCTCATTTTGCGGTGTGGCAAAGCGTTAGGCTGCAGCGATTCGGCTCCTCAGTGCTCTAATCCGAGCCCAAAGGAATAGAGCACGTTATCGTGATCCGTAAAAAACGCGTGACTGTCGCCTACGGAAACACCGGACCGATCCGCGTAGCTAGGGATCTCATCCTTGCTGGAATAGAGTTCCGCCCCGGTCGCGGCATTCAGTACAAACAGCCTGGCGTGAGTTGAGGGGTTGCCGCCGGACAGAGCGATCACCACGCCATTGGCGATCCGTGGCGGCGCTGGATTCACCATGTCCTCCGAGACCCATACGGGGTTGAGAGCGAACTGGCCATCGGTTTCGGCGATTTTGAATGCCACGACCCCACCGTGCGCAGTGGGACCATTCAGCTTGGCGGCGCTGTCATGCAGAGTGATGCCGGTGGAGATAGAGGCGAATGCCCAGAATGTACCTTCCTTATCCTGCCAAATTGCGAACCCATCCCAGCCGTGCTTTTCGCCAGGCTTGGCGACGGGAGGCGTTTCGAAGAGCGGGGTGTGGTGATCCGCGCCGCCCAGCGACGCGGCGTCCAGAAGGGCTAGACTCCCATCTTTTCCGGGGGCCACCACCAACTGCTTTTCCTTGTACGCGAAAGTCGCTGGAGAAACACTCTCGTAGCTGGCCATTCTGCCGGCGGGAGTGTACCAGTCCGCAAGTTTCATGTCTTTCGTGACCGAGACCACGCTGCCGGCATAGACGCCGGAACTTGAATCCGAGGTTCCGGCGCCGGTGACGACAATCGAGTTGCCGTCGGGTGTGATTGCCGGACCGGAAAGCGCGAGAGGACGGACCTGCCGGGATGGATAGCTCGCGACAGTGTAGTCGGGTGAAGCCAAGTTGATCGCCCACAGACCGTTGGGCACGCCGCCACAGCCGTGGCCGGTTGCGGTGTAGATCATTTTGTCTTCGAAGTTCAAGCCGGACGCGCTTGCGTCCGCGGCCGGGAGAAATTTCACGGGAGGCGCGAAATCAGCCCCGGTGGTCATCACCTGCTCGTGGAGCATACCGTCCGGGGTCAACACGTAGATGCCCTTCAACCTGAAGTAGCCTCCTCCCGGCGCGACGCCGAGGCGGCGCTCATTGGGCGCCGCCGGGGGCGCCTCAGGTGGCCTCGCAGCACCTGGAACGCGCCGCCGCCGGGCGTTGAAATTGATTACCATCGGCGGCTCCATCAGTATCGGCAGGCTGGAGACGGCGCATCCCGGCGCAGGCCTGGAGGATGATTTGAACTCCTTCGTCCAAACCATCGAACCCAACTCCGAGTCCACGGCGTAGAGGGTGTCCGCGGAACTCCAATACACGATGTCTTTGAAGCCCTGAGCATTGATCAGGCGGCCTGCCAGTAGCGGCTCGCTGAAGGACCGCGCCTCCTTCGACGGCTGCCCGAGCTTGATCTTCCACAGGAATTTGAACTTGGCGCCGGTGTTCTCCGGGGTGAGGTCTATTTCGCCCTTTTGCCAGCCAGTCTGTCCCGCGTCTGCACCGGTCAATCTCCAGTCGCCGCTCTGTTCCTGAGCAGCTGCCGCAGGGGCAAAAAGAAAGGCCCCGGCACAACACGCCCCGATTGTCCACCCTAAGATTTTTTTCTGCACGTCCACAATCCCCAATCCGTTTCCGCTAAACCGCCAGACGAACGCATGCTGAATCTATTTCAGTCCGAAGCAATAGATCGTTCCGTCGAAGGTGCCGAACATGACCTTGTCGTCGGCGACGGATGGGCCCGCCTGGTGAAGGAACGACGTGACCTGATTTCCACTCGAGTAGAGTTCCTTGCCGGTCATCGCATCCAGCGCATACAGCTTCGCGGGAACGGAGTGAGTGATCCGTTCCTCCGCGCTGAACAGTCCGCCCACCGCATCGTTGGCCTGCATGGTGTATTCGCCGGCCGCCAGGACGAACACTACGCCGTTGACAATAATGGGAGGCTCGGAAGTGAGCATGTCTCGCGATTGCCAGGCTGGAACGAGTTGCGTCCTGCCGTCCTTTTCCTCCAGCTTGAAGGCAACGACTCCGCCGTTCGGCGTTGATCCGTAGGACTTCGGAAATTTCACCGCAGTTTCACCACCGGTCGGACCCAGCACCCAGCGTGTGCCCTTTTTGTCTTCCCAACTGGCGAGGCTCCCCCAGGTACCTTCCTTCTGGAAATTCACGTTCTTGTTGGAGATGAGTTCGCTGCGGAATAAGGGTGTCAGGTGATCGGCGCCGCCCAGGGACTCGCTGTCGAGGACGAAATAGCGGCCTTCCTTGCCGGAAGCGACGATGAGTTCCCGCCCTTTGTAGGGAAAAACCACGGGTGTGACGTTCATGTCCAGGTCTCGCCGCGTGAGCCAGACGTGATTACTGGGCGAGTAATAGTCCTTGAGGGTCAACTGGTCATGCGAAAATGTGAACGCCTCGACGCTCGTGGAGAGCTTTCCGGCGGCGGCATCGTAGGGACCATCGCCGGACTCAAAGTAGATCGTTCCATCCGAGCCTACCGCGGGTCCGGCCGTCCCCCACAAGCCCGCCTGGGGCGGGGTGGACACGGTAACCTTCCGGTTCTCGAGATTGACCGCGTAGAGGGCATTGGGCACGCCGCCGCAACCCTGACCGGTGACCGTGTAGAGCACGTTCTTGACCAGGTTCAGTCCGTAAGGTTTGCCGTAGGGCATGGGAAGGACCTGAATCGGCGGGTCGGTATCGCCGCCGGTGGACAGGTCCATGATGCGCAGGTAACCATCGCTCGCGAGCACATATAAGCGCCTGACAGGCGCGTCCATCGGAGAGACCACCGGAGTGGCAGTCAGTGCGTTGGTGCAGATAAAGCCGGCGCCTTCGCCTGGCTCCGGCGGCTTCTCGGATAACCACTTCAGCTTGGTGTGCCAGATTACTTTTCCGGTTTCCGCATCAAGGGCGAAAACGTCGTTCGACGCTCCCGCGAGAATGGCGACGGTCCGGGCGCCGTCCGCGGTCTTTACGCCGGAAACGATCAGTGGTTCCCGGAACGACTGCATCCCCATCGTTTTGCTCTCAACTCTTGTTTTCCAGAGCAGTTGCAGCTTGCGCGCGTTTTTCGTGGTGATCTTCGACTCGCCGCGCTGCCAGGCGTCACGCGCCGGGTCCGCGCTGCTGGTGAGCCACTCGGCAGTAGATTGGCCGTACGCCGGGCTTAGCGTCATTGGCGCACATCCCGCAAGACAAATCGCCCGCAAGACCCTCAAGCCGCGCGTGCTGCTCAAACCGCTATGGAGAGACATGAAGCTGACACCCTCCGGTAGAAGACTGCGCTCTCTGAAAATCCGGGAAGTGGCTCCCGCCTTGCTGACTGACTCAAACGAGAGTGGCGCTCACCTGGCACCGCCTGGTGAGGATGTGCTCCTCAGAATCGGGGAATGACACGGCTCATTCGCGAGCAGAATACTAGTCGCCGCGTTCGACATCTGTCAATGAAATGCGGCCTGGATTTCGAGCGGTTTATGTTCCTTGGGAGCCAGGACAGCAGGAAGAGACTTGCTTATGAACCGTGTTTGGCCGTTTCGTTTCTGCTGCCTGCTCTTTTTGATGGCGATCGCCACAGGCGGTTCCCCAAATTCCAGGAAAACTGCGCCGCTCTCGCGTACCAGGTTGATCCGCTCACGGCCGGATCTATCTCGGGAATGATTCGCTATATCGGCAAAAGGCCCTTGCCGAAGAAAATTGACATGAGCGGAGATCCCGCGTGCGTCGAAGCGCACCACGGAAACGCGTTGGATGAGTCTCTGGTTGTGTCATCCAGAGGCGGGTTGGCTAACGCCTTCGTATATGAGAAATCCGGGCTGGAGGGAAAAACCTTTGCGGCGCCCTCAACGCCGGTTGCGATTGATCAGAAATGGGTGCTGGTTCTGGCCGCGCGTTCTTGGTATTCAGACCAGCCAGGCCCTGCAGATTTGCGAAATCCGATCCGGTCACGCACAGTATTCACCCATGGCGCAGATCAACCGGGAGTGGAACCATAGTCAGGGAGCGGGAGAGCCGCCGCTTGCCCGAAAGTTCGCCGGCCGGAGGTCATGATCCACGTGAAGTGCAATATTCATAGCTGGACGCAGGCTTACATCGGGGTCGTGGATAATCCTTATTTCGCCGTGTCCGGGGAAGACGGCAGCTACCGCATCGGAAACCTGCCGCCCGGCACCTACACTGTCGCGATATGGCAAGAAAAACTGGGAATGCAGGAGCAACAGTTAACGGTGGCTCCGCATTCGAACACGCAGGCGGACGCTACGTTCAAGGGGACGAATTGATGCGCAAGAGATTTTTCATATTGCTGGCATTTGGTGTTTGCCTGGCTCTGGCAGGCTGCAACTCCGCGAAACCGCCGGCCAGCCCTGCTCCGGAGACCGCTGCCGAATCTTCGGCTCCTCGGATTTACGTGACCAACGAAGTGTCGGGCGATCTCAGCGTGATTGACTCCGGCACCCGCAAGGTCATCGCTACGGTTCCGCTGGGTAAACGCCCGCGTGGAATTCACGCCAGCCCCGACCAAAAGACTTTGTACGTTGCGTTGAGCGGTTCGCCGATCGCTGGCCCTGATGTGGACGAAAGCACGCTGCCGCCGCCCGACAAGAGCGCAGACGGTATCGGAGTTTTCAGTGTGGCGCAGAACAAGATGGTTCGCGTTCTTCCCGGAGGGTCAGATCCGGAGAACTTTGATGTCAGCAAAGACGGCAAACAGCTTTTAATTTCGAATGAAGACACGTCGGCGGTGAGCATCGTTGACATCGCCTCGGGGGCGGTGCTGAAGACGATCAAGACAGGCGGTCAGCCCGAAGGAGTTCGCGTCGCCCCGGATGGAAAGCGAGTGTTTGTTACGTCTGAAGAGGATGGCACCATCGCCGTGCTCGATCTCGCGGCGGGCCGCATTATCTCCACCTTCAAGGTTGGGCGTCGTCCGCGCTCGATCGCATTCATGCCTGACGGTTCTCGTGCCTACGTCAACGCCGAAAATGACGGGACGGTCGTTCTGGTGGACGCCGTGAAGTTCAAGACGTTGAAGACCATCCCTCTCGGTAAACCCGGCGTGATCAAACCGATGGCTGTGCTGCTTTCACCCGACGCGACCAGGCTGTACGTCAGCACGGGCCGCGGGCAGCAGGTCTTCACGGTTGACACGGCGACTCAGACCGTTCTCGGTTCGGTGACAGTGGGTAAGCGTCCGTGGGGCATCGCTCTCTCGCCGGACGCGAAGACTCTCTACTCGGCCAACGGGCCGTCGAATAACATTTCGGTAGTGAATCTTGCCGACAACACAGTGGCGGCAACGATTCCAGCCGGGACTGGGCCATGGGGCGTAATTGTTTTGCCGCGATAGCCTCCCGCGGTAACCGACATGAAACTTCAGACGTCTCAAAAGGTTGTGCCTGCGGAACTCCGATCGGTATATAGTTCCTGACGGCCTTGAGATCCCATTCGGCCCCCCAAGGGCCACACGCGAGGTTGCATCATGAAGAGCGCACCCAGAAGTCAACGAATCGCGAGCTGGGCCGTCGTCCCGCTTGCCATCCTTGCATGCACCATCGGTGCAATCGTCCACGCCGGTCAAACCGCCCCAGCCTCGGCACGGAATATCAAATTGCCCAACGCGCACCCGGGAAGCCTATACGCCCTGACCCTGGCGGTGAAGGACCTCACGCAACTACAGGGGACCGACTCCGTCAAAGTCACGGTGAACGACGCGCAGGGAGAAGTTGCTTCCAAGTGGTTGCACCCCGCAGACCTCGATTTCTATCTGACGCTGCAGCCGCGGGCCGCGGGACCGGTGACGGTCAACCTGAGCTCAGCTTCCGGAACGCAGACTCCGGAGATTAGCGCGACGCTCAGCAAGATTCTCCAGGGTACAGCTGCCCTGCCACGCGGTGTAGCTGACTTGAAGCGGGGCCTCATCGCTGCGGCGCCCAACGGTTCGTGGCAAAACGCCCAGCCGTTCGAACTGGGCCAGACCATATTCGGCAGCGATGACGAGCGCCCCTACGCTCCATCGAAGAGGGAAGATGGATACGCAGCGATGGTTAAGGGGTTCCAGTGGTTCCGGTTCACCTTCCACGAGGCGCAACCGCGGCTGGTTTACTTCGTGTTGAATGTGACGGATCGCGACGTGCCTTTCGACCTCGACATCTTCCGGGCGGGCCAGGACGCCGACGGACAGGCGGATGTGGTCCCATTCAACGACGGACAGTTTGTTTATCAGGTCGAGGCGACCCAGAATTATCCCGGCCTCTACAAGTTCCGCACCCGCATTCTTCAGCCGGGGCAGGAATATTATGTGCGGGTGGCGGCGAATCACCCGGCTTATCAGTTGCACACGTATCAATATCCCGTGCCGCCGAATAAAGATCCACGCGATGCGGTGCGCGCAGGCATGGACTTCCTGGTCAACATGGGCGACTCCTGGCTCTCCAATACACCCCGCCGGGGAGCGATCGCCTTGCGCACTAGCATGCAGCACTCCGAAACCCAGCTCTGCATCGCCTGCCATCCGTCGCAGTTCACAACACGAGGCTATTTGAAAGCAGTGGAGAAGGGATACGCCCCGACGCAGCGTGCAAGTCTCGAGTTTTTAACCGATCGCATTTACAACAACGCCCGGCCCTTATACGGAGAACCCAACACCAACTGGGTGCGCATCATCTACAGCGCCCGCACCGTATCGAGCCGTCTGCCCCTCATCGCTCATGCTTTTGAGCAGAACGTCACTCACGACAAACCGCGAAAGAACTTCGATCTGCCGTACGCGGAGTTTTTAAAGATCCACTACAAGGGCGTGACGGTCATGCCGGGCGACGAAGCCGACGGCTGCGAACCTGATGTGAGCCCATTCGAGATTGCGCAACAGAGCTGGCATACCTTCGACCTCGTGTACAACGAGACCCACAACCAGGAGTGGCTCGCCGAGCGCGATCATGTGGAGCAACTGGCGTTGCCCTACGAACCGAAGAATATGATCGATCTGAATTGGAAGATCATGTTTCTTTCGGAAGTGAACCGCGAAAAATATGCCGCGCAGATTAACACCCTGATTGACAAGCTTTACGAGTATGAGACGCCCGAAGGGGGATGGCCGTATCCGTTCGACAAGACAGCCAAGACGGCAGACTTTATCTCATACAACGCGGTATTGGCCTTAGCTGAAGCCGGGCACAGACCCGAAACCGACGAACACCTCGACCGTGCGGTGAAAGCGCTGCTGGCGGCGCAGCGGCCGGAGGGCAGTTGGGAAGGTGATCCGGTCTACCAGGGCTTCAACACGCCATTTAGGGCCACGCAGTTTGCTGTGATGGCGCTGTCAACCTTGTACCCCGGCACCACCAAGGCAAAAAACTGGGATGCCGCGTACCCCCCGCCTCCCACGACTCTCGCCAAGAATGAGCTGCCACTGCTTCTGCAACAGCTCGACCAGTTCTGGGATCTGGCGCCGGAGCCGGTGTTGGTCCAGATTCGCAACGTGCTGGCGGAAAGCGATCAACCGTTAGCCCGCGAAGCTGCGGCGCGCGCGCTGGGACACATGGCTGATCCGGGCGCCATGCAGGTGCTGATCAAGGGCCTCGGCGATCCCACCAAGATGGTGCAGACCAGTTCGGCGTATGCGCTCCGCATGGTGCTCTCGCGCCGGCAGGATGCTGCGCCGGCAGGACGCAAACTGCTGGCTGCGGCGCTGGCTTCGCCCAACGCGCGCACCCGTTGGGGAGCTGCCCGACTCTTCAATCAGCATTTCCGGGATTTGACGGGCGATCCGGAGCTTCTGGCCGCCCTGGAGCGGGATCTCAACGATCCGGTGCCCTACGTTCGTTTCGAGGCCGCTGGAGGAGTATGGCGCTGGTACTACTGGCAGGTGGACCAGCAATCGGTGCGCCGCGGAACGCTGGAAGCACTCGCCACTCGATTGAACACGGAGACCGATCCGATGGTCCGCCGCGGGTTGCAGGAGAGCGTGTACAACCTGCTGGATGAAAACACCGGGTACCTCTCCGCCTGGGTGCGGGCGAGTTCCAAGGACGAAGACAAAGACCGCATCAACGCTGGCTATGAAGCGGTGGTGCGCGACCAGGCGCAAGTACTGGCTAAAGTGCTGCGCGAGGGGACGCCTCTCGGCCGTGAGGGAATCCTGAACGCGTTGTGGGATTTCCATATTCGTCACTACGCGCTGCCGGAACTGAAGGCAGATACCGTCTCGATCGGCCTGCCGGCGGTTCTGACCAAGTACGTGACAGGCGTGCCCGACCTGCACCGCCCAGGCTACGAGTATTCGCCGTATCGCGAGACCGTTGACTTCAAGTACGACGTGCGTAACGGCTTCTTTCAAACGCGCATCGGCAACGACAGCGATCTGATTCATTTCTTCAAGAGTTCTGGGCCGGAGTTGGAAGACGCTCTGCTGGCGTGCCTCAAAGACGCCAATGACTCGATGAAGATCGAGGTTCTGAAGGCAGGAAGCACGCTCAGTGAAGCAGGCGACGCGCGTTTCACCCTCGCTGCACTGAATCTGTCGGAAGACTCGAACAACGAGGTACGGCAGACCGTCCGCTACGTGTACGAAGGCGGCCAGCGCGGAACCCTGAACCTCGACGCGCCGGCAGCGCCCGATCCGCACCTGGTGAGCAAGGTGGTGGAGATCCTGCAACACGGAAGCCCTGACAGCCAGGCCGTGGTGCTTCCACTGCTCGGAGCGTTGCCGGAAAACTCCGTGTGGGAAAAGCAGACGGATGTGCAGGACGCTTTGCGGTCAATGCTCGAAGCAAAGCCGCGGCCGGCAAACTACGCGCAGGTGCTGGACGCCGCTTCTTCGTTCAAGAGCCTGATGCACGAACCGGGCCTCCAGGAACAGGTACTGGCGGGGCTGCATTCCTTCAACGCCGATGTGCGGCGTGCTGCGGTACGGGTTTCGTTCGAACATTTTCTCGGAGACCCCCAAACCGAGTCAGCTGTGAAAACCGCGTTTGCAGGTCTAAACGATTCGGCTCTCGGCATTCTTTTGGAGGAGGCAGGCAATCCGCAATTCTTGAAGAGGCGTCTGGGAGTTGCAGGAGGGGCAGTCTCGCAGGACCAGGACTACCTAAACCGGCATACCGCCGCTTTGAAGATCAAGGAACCGCTGGAATATCCGCTGGTGGTGGACACGGTGATGGCCGCCCTGTTGAACCCCGACGCCAACATCAGCGCCGCGGCGTTGGATACGCTGCGTAAAGTGAAGGGCGTGGAGCAGAGGCCCGATTTCCGTGCCGCGATGGAGAAGCTGAAGACTTCCAGCAATCCGCGTCTCAAGCTCATCTGCACCAGCGTGCTGCAAGGAAAGCACCTGAGCGAAGCGTTGAAGGACGTGCAACCCGGCTCCGTGCTCGACTTCCGCTACTTTGTCACCAAGATCGAACCCATCCTGGCCAAACCCGGCGCGGACGGCAAAGCTTGCGTGTTCTGCCATGCCAGCCACGTGATCTTCAAGCTGGCGCCACCCAATGCCGAGGGCGTCTTCTCGGATCAGGACAGCAAAGAAAATTACCGCTACGCGATGCGCGTGGTGGACATCACCAACCCGGACAAGAGTCTGATACTGATCAAACCCACCCGGCCTACCGACAGCGCCGGCAACGTAGGTGATTACCTGGCGACGCACAACGGCGGCCAGCGCTGGCACGGAAACGAATCGAGCGACCAATACCGGACCATTCTCGAGTGGATCCGCGGTGGCCGCCTGGAAGACGCGAGTCTGCGAAAATAGAAAATCGTTGAGCCGCATCAACCCTGGTGTTCGCGATGAGTGCATTCTGGAAAGGCAGGGAGGTAAGTGTTGTCGAGGTATTCCATATCCTGGTGGATTGCCGTCGCGGTGTGTAATAGCCATCTGTTTAGGCCACGCGACAAATTGTTCCAGATCAGTCTGCGGATTCCCTTCGTTGACCGCGGCTTTCCGCAGGGCTCCGGCCAATGATGAGCGAGCTGCCTCCTCGCGTATCAGGCGGAGCCCGTCTTGCCATCGCTTCTTGACGGAATCATCACTGGTCGCCACCATGAGGTCGGCGAAGAGGTTGGTTTTGGCCGCGTGCGCTCCCGAGAGTGGCTGTCGGCGGGGATGATCATTTCCATGAGCCCTCAAAAAGGCGGCTCTCGTCTTCGCTGAAGAATTGCAATTTTTGACATCCTCCACTCCCTTAAGGGAGAGGATTCCTACGGGTCTCATGCATACGCACGAATACCTTCGGTGGGTGCCTGCCACGACGGCCTTACTTCAGCCGAAGATTGCGAACAGGCTAACAAGGCGAGCCCCGCCTCTTTGATATTTACGGCTGCTACGAAATCAGCGTTGGCGGTAAAGCCGCACTGGACGCACGAGAACTTCTCTTGCGTCCTGCGATTCTCCGCCGTAACCGTACCGCACGCAGGACACCTGCGGCTGGTGTTTTGCGGAGGCACGGCTACCAGCAACCCGCCCCGCCACGTCAGTTTGTACTGCAACTGACGCCGCAGTTCGAATGGGCTGGCGTCGAGCACGGCACGATTCAACCCGGACTTCCGCTTGACGTTCTTGTCGTGCTGCTCCTGGGTGCCCCTCGCGGACTTCGACATGTTCCGGATGGACAAGTCCTCGATGAACACCACGGCGTGGTTTTTGCTCAGGTCCTTCGACGACTTGTGTACAAAATCCTTTCTGATGTTGGCAATTTGGTTGTGCAACTTCGCGACTTTAAACTTGGCCTTCTTCCCGTTCTTCGAGAACTTCTTCTTGCGGGCGAGAACACGCTGCAACTTCGCCACTTTCACGGCGAACTGTTGGAGCGGCGACAATTGTTCTTCATACTCTCCGTTCGACAGGGTGTAGAACCTCTTGATGCCCCAATCCAAACCAACCGACGACTTGGACGGGTGCATGGGCGTCGCGACTTCCCGCTCGGTCTGAATGGAGAGGAAGGCTTTGCCATGCACCAGGCTGACGGTCACGTGCTTCGGCGTGCCGGCGATTTCCCGTGATTTACGGTAGCGCATCCAGCCAATTTTGGGCAGTTGGATGCGACCGTTGTGGTTGTCCACCTGGAAGCCTTGGGGGATGCGAAACGAGTCTTTCCGACCCTTCTTGTGAAAAGCAGGAAACTCCGCGCGCTTCTCGAAGAAGTTGCTGAACCCGCGTTCCAAATCTTTCAGCGATTGCTGCAACGCTTGCGCCGGTACATCAGAGAGCCACGCAAACTCGGTTTTCCACCTCGGCAACAGAGCACAAAGGCCAGCGTAGCCCAGGCGCTTCGCCTTCTCCTCGTACCGTTCTTTGTTGAGCGCCAACGCCTTGTTGTAGACGAAACGGCAGGCACCCACGAATCTCCGCAGGTTGCGAAGTTGTTCGCCGTTCGGCTGGGCCTCGAATTTATAGCCTTGCTTTCGCAACATGCTTGGACCAAAAAAATTAAGACCCTCCTCCTGGCAGTGGGTGCCTCGGGACGGAGAGGACAATCATGTCCACCTCGTTGTGCGCTACCCGACCCGCTACCCTCCAACTGTGAATTGGAGCGCCGTTGTCGGAACTCTCTGAAACTGCTCCGCTTCCGCGTACTTAATCGTCTTGGTTCCTTCTACTGGGGTGGTCATTCTTGTACTCTCCGGTCCAGCCGTTTCTTCGTTTGTTCTGTTGGTGGGGTTACGTACCACCATTAAGGTTAAACCTTCGTGTTCGCTTTTTCTTCGTCTACCTTATTTCAACTCCCTTTGTCTGTCAAGCTTTGGGAAAGAACCCACAAAGAACCCACAAAGAACCCAAAGAACCCTAAATTAAAGAACCTTGCCGGTCTAAGGGGCCTTATATCCCCACCCTAAAGGAAGGGACTTTACGGCCCCTCGGGTAATGGGCCAGGTGTGGTTTCGCTGGGGCAGCGTCCATGTGGCACGCCACCGCGGCCTGGAGCACGTCCACCTTGGGTGATAGCGCCGTCAGCGCGACGAATTTGAACAGCTCTCTTCCTTCCATATTTCTCCTCGGACCCTTAAACGCAGCGTCGTCCGTGCGACTCTGCGAAACATACTCATCTCGTCGGGACGTCTTACGAGGTCCTTGAAGCTCTCCTCTTCTTCGTTGATCCTTTCTTCCCCTGGAGTTCATCCAGATACATACTCACCGAATTTCCCAGGTGACCGTGCAGATAGTGGCCGACCACGCCGCTGGCCCCCGTCACGAGCGGCATTCTCGCCGAGACCGGTGCCGGCGTTGGCGGTGTCACCAAAAACCTGAAGCGCCGCACGGAGAAAGCGGAGTCGAGTCGCGGCCGGCGTCGGGCACAATAACGCGGCATACGGGTACTGTCGGGCTTTTCTCGAGGGAAGTGAGGGAAGTGGAATTTCTTGACAGCAAACTTGGGAGGGCTATATGCTGCGCCACCAGTTGAGGTCAGGGAGGCTGTTGGGAGTCAAATGATGAAACGCAACGCAATATGCGGATGGGGGCTCGCGAGCGCTCTGTTTGTCTGGATGGGCCAAACGCACATAGCCTACTCGCAAGCCATCACGGGCGATATTCTGGGCACAGTGAAGGACACCACGGGAGCCGTGATCCCGGGAGCAAACGTCACGCTGACGCAAGTGGGGACGGGTCTTACTTTACGCTCTGCGACGACGGACTCGAGTGGCGACTACCTCCTTGCGCAGTTGAAGCCGGGCCATTATCGCATTGACGCTTCGAAGCAGGGCTTCCGAAGCACCACGGTTTCGGATATTGAGCTTCTGGTGGGTCAGAGGCCGCAGGTTAACATTACACTGAACCTCGGCTCGATCGCTCAGGCCGTGGAGGTGCACGCGGGTGGCGTGCAGTTGCTGGAGACGCAGACGTCCTCGATGGGGCAAGTCGTGAGTGAGACAGCGGTAGAACATTTGCCGCTCATCGATCGCAATTTCATGAACTTAGTGACGTTGGCGGCCGGCGTTGCGCCGATTGGCACAGGCAATTCGCCAGCCTCGTTCTGGACAGGGGCGGGCAGCGGTCAAGTCACGACGAGCGTGGCAGGGCTGAGAGAGTCAAATGAGAGCTTTATCGTTGACGGCATCGAATCGCGCAATGCGCGATTTGGCAGTGCCAACCTGCGCCCGTCTCTCGATGCCGTTCAGGAAGTCAAGGTGCAGACCAATAGCTTCTCGGCTGAATATGGCCGCTCCTCGGCGGTAATCAACACGACGCTCCGATCAGGGACAAACAGTTTGCACGGGAGCGTTTATGAATTACTTCAGAATACTGTGCTCAACGCCAACGACTTCTTCTCCAATCTGACTCACCAGCCGCGGCCTGCATTTCAACATAACGATTTCGGCTTCAGCGTTGGCGGTCCGATTGTTTTGCCGGTCCTTTATAACGGCCACGACAAGACGTTCTTTTTCTTCAACTACGAGGGCATCCGGGAGCGTTTCGGTGGGAATTTCACCGCCCTTGTTCCGAGCCGCGCCCAGCTAGCAGGCAATCTGGCCGACAATTCGGCGGGGACGGGAATTTTCCCCATGTCCTCGTCTTTCTGCCAGGCCAACCCAACATCGATAAGTTGCGCGAATGCCATTGACCCATCGACCGGCCAGCCTTTCTCCGGAAATGTTATCCCTGCCAGTCGCCTGGACCCCGTCGCTCAGAAATGGCTTCAGTTTATCCCCGCGCCCAATCTTCCGAGCCCACCGCTTTCGACGACCACGGGTCGGGCCCTGTTTAACTACTCGGTTTTCAAAAAAGGCTATAACGACATGAATCAAGTCAACGTCCGGATCGATCATTCGTTGACTTCCAAGGATCAGATTTGGGGCAGCTTTACGCACGATGACCGGCCCCGCTTCAATCCCTCGGCAATGCCCTTGCAAGGGACAATATTTCCCTTGAACGATTATCTCGGGACCATCACCGAGACACACACCTTTTCGCCCACGGTGGTGAATGAAGCGCGCTTCGGCTACAACCGGGGTAGGACATTCCTGGTGTCGGAAGGGGCTTTGGGATCCAACTACGCCCTGAGTGTCTTCGGGTTCCAGAATACGTCTTCCAACCCGTTCGACTTCGGTGTTCCAGACGCAGGCATTGCGGGGTTCAACTCCCCGGGTTCGTTTTCGGAGTCTATCGGGGCACTCGACGAAGATTTCCAATGGGTGGATAACCTCAGCGTCATGCGCGGAAACCACGGCATTAAATTGGGAATTAACTATATCCATGAGAAATTTTTTCAAATTACTGATTTTTCCGGTATCCCAAGCTTTAGCTTTAGCGGCCGCTTTACACAGATTCCTTTCGGCTTGGGGGATTTTCTGTTGGGCGATCCTCAGTCTGCCACCGCTTCCGTAGGAGACTCTTCGCAGCATTTACGGTCGAATTACTATGCCGGCTTCCTGGAAGACGATTGGCGCGTCCGGCCCAACCTGACGCTGAATCTGGGACTGCGATATGAGTACGGACAACCCCCTTATGACCTCCAAAACAAAACGGCGTGGTTCGATCCCGCTGTGCAGCAGGTTGTTTATTCGCGCAGCGGCCAAGTGCGGAACGGCATCGTCGATCCGGACTGGAACAACGTCGCTCCGCGCTTCGGCCTCGCTTACACGCCCTCTTTTTCCAAGAACACGGTCATTCGGGGTGCGTTCGGCATCTTCTATGCCACAGACAATTGGAACGAGCTGCAGTTCCTGGTGATTGCCCCAGACTTCTTCAAGACCCAAACGCTGAATTCCAATCCAACGACCCCCACTATTTCCCTCGAGAATGTCTTTCCTGCCGGCACGCTCGGCGGCGGAACAACAGTTCCCTTTAGCGTTGATAAACGGAATCGCACGCCCTACGTGCAGGAGTGGAACTTCGACGTCCAGCATACCTTTGCCCATGACTGGGTCCTGGACGTCGGCTACATCGGCGATGTAGGTCAAAAGCTTCCTCAGCGACGCAATGAAGACCCGCCAAGCTTCGATCCCACAGGCACCATCCCCATTAGCCAGCGTGTACCTTATCCGCAATTCAGTTGGATACTTTTGACTTACAATGGCGGCTGGTCAAGTTACAACGGGCTGACAACGCGCGTGGAAAAGCGCATTTCAAATGGGTTTTACTTTCTCGGTTCCTATACGTACAGTCGCGCAATCGACCTCGGTGGCACGGACGACTTTTCAGCATCTCAGTGCTGTTTCAAGGTGCTCGACAAGGGCAATTCCGACTACGATGTTCGCCACCGCGCGGTGTCCAGCTACGTCTATGAGTTGCCCTTTGGCCATGGCAAACGATTCCTTGGCAACGCCTCGGCACCACTAAACAAACTCATCGGAGGATGGCAAGCGAACGGCATCACGACGTTCTCCACGGGGCAGTACAAGACGCCCAGACTTCCGCAGGACTGGCAGAACTTCGGAGCCTTCAGCACGTCGCGGCCCAATAAGGTCGGCAACCCCTACCCGGGCAACCAAACTTATACGAACTGGCTTAACATCAACGCCTACGTTTTCCCCGGGTGCCCTAGTTTCCAACCGTGCACACCGGGACTTCACCTCCAGGGCAATGCGGGGCGGAACAGCCTGGAGATGCCCGGCATCAATAACTGGGACATCGGCGTTCTGAAGGACACATCCATTACTGAGCGGCTGACAACGCAGTTTCGCGCGGAGTTCTTCAATGCCTGGAACCATACCCAGTTTGGCGACGCAGCTACCTCGCTTTCCCCGGGCTCCTTCGGCGTGATCAGCAGTCTCCGAGTGCCCGCAAGACGGATGCAGTTCGCCGTTAGAATTCTTTGGTAACACTCCTCGGGCTGGTTTCACGGAAGGCGACGCCGGACATTGCGAACGTGACTTTCGATTTTCAAGGCCCCGCGGTGCCGAACATCTCAAGGCATAATTCCAAGGGGGCGTTCGTCAGCGCGGCTTTCACCACTCGATGGAAACACGCGGTACAACCAAGGGGAATACGGTGCGGTGCGCGTTCCCTTCCACGAAGAGTTCACGACTCAACGGCAAGCTGCCAGCATTCTGTATTCCTCAACCGCGTCCGCCCATTCTTGGATCTCAGCCGGCGTCAAAAACTGCATATTGTCCTTGGTCAACATCCGGCCAGTCTTGATGGTCGCATAGATCTTCTCTGGGGCCGCGCCGGTCTTGAGGCCGGCGATAACGATCTCTCGCATCACAGTAGTCGTCAGGGCATCGTTTTCAGATTCAAACTGAGTGAAAGCCTTGGCAATCAGCGGATTGAAATGTAAGAGTTCGTCCTCGGTCATGCGGCTACTCCGATTTCAGACATTTTGCCACGAAGCTCGCCCCTGGGCCGTCCGTAGCTCAAATCCGTAGCTCAAGTTAGACCATCCTCGAAGCTATTCAGCGTCAAGATTGGGATCTTGAAAAGCCCTGCGTGTACTTGTTGTATTCGCGCTTACCTTCAAGGCGCACAAGTTCTCTGCTGGGCGTGATCCATGATCGTACGGATTTCACACTCGCTCAGGTGGTAGCTCGAACTCTGTCGAGACACGAGCGCGCCGAAACTCATAGGGAAAAGCCGGCGAGCCCCTCACTCACAAGGGAGCACCGGGAGCGTCCGCGGCTCCACTGCTTCAGAGTGGATGTGGTGGCGCATGTATCGGAATCACCTCCCGCCGATTCCGCCGATAGAAGCGAAAGTCGCTGTCCACGGTGATAACAACGTGCCGGGGATAGAGTTCGCTCATTCGTATCAAACAGAGATCGGCCAGATCTGGGCTGCGGTCACCGTAGCGCCGGGCGAGTTCTGCCAGCGGCGCGATGTTGCGATTGCAGTCAAAGGCCAAGCGCAGCATCTCATCCTGCAGCAGTGCGAGAACGTACGAACTGGACTCAAGTTGAAACGCGGTTTCAGCCAAAACAGCTTCGCATGTCAGCAAGGGATCAGTGATTCGCTTTGCCACATCGACGGCCCAAACATGGTGTTGGTCGTTCCGCCGGGCGAATGCCACTATGAACCCGGTATCGGCAATGCCTCTCATGAGCGGGAAAATCCCTTGCGAGAAGAAACATCCGGCGGCCCGCCGGTGATCGCTCCCGCATGGCGAAGGAAAGGCTGTTTTCCTCCCTTGGCCTTGGCCGTTTCCAGTTGCTCACGAATGAGGCGTCCGACGGGGATGCCTGTGCGGCGCGAAGTCTCTTTCAGCCAATCAACAAGCTCATCTGTAAGACGAATTGTGAATGTATGACTCATATGTGAGGATTATAACACGTTCGACAAAACCCGGGTCCCGCTCTACCACTGCTGCCGCCGGCTGTGCCGGCTGGATGAGGGCGTTCACACTTGACTCGAGAAATGCCATAATAATGTCGTCTTTTTGGGCACTGTCACGCAGTTGAATGCGCGGAGCTTCACACCCAAAAACGCACCGATCAACGTTGATTTCACAGTGGGCTAGGCGCCAGTTCCTCATCGAATTCTCTCTCCTCGGCGGCGGTTTCGTCGCAAAATTCCCCAATGTTTGCGCGTTGCCAGGTACTCTGTTGCGTTCCCGGCCACCAAAGAAGACGACTCACGGGCCTCTGTTTGAAGAAGTAGCTTCCGCCACGAGTGGTATCAGTTGGCGCCACGTGAATGGCCGCTCTCCAGAATACTATCTGCCGGAAACCACCGGCGCAGGTTGCGCCTTTCTGGATTACGACAACGATGGATGGATGGACATCTATCTGATCAACAGCGGGAAGTGTGATTTTTTCGCGCCGGTTCCGCCGCTGCGTAACGCGCTCTACCACAATAACCGCGATGGAACTTTTACCGATGTGACCGAGAAAGCGGGGGTTATGGGAGGTGGTTATGGAATGGGAGTCGCGGTCGGGGACTACGATGCTGACGGATGGCCCGATTTGTACGTCACCCAGTATGGCCGCAGCCTTCTCTATCACAACAATGGAAACGGCACTTTTGCGGATGTGACGGATAAGGCCGGTGTGGCTGCTCCGGGTTGGGCATCCAGCGCCGTCTGGTTTGATTATGATAATGATGGCCGGCTGGATTTGTTCGTCTGCCGTTTCGTCGGCTACGACAAGTCGAAAAACAAATTCTGCGGCGACGAGAAGACCGGGGAGCGTTTCTATTGTATTCCGCGTGTTTACATGCCAGGGGCGAGTTGGCTTTTCCATAACAACGGTGACGGCACGTTTACCGACGTCAGCGCCGAATCAGGGATCGCCAAGTCACTGGGTAAAGCTTGGGGTGTCGTCGCCACGGACGTCAACAACGACGGTTGGATGGATCTGTTTGTGGCCAACGATACGGTTGCCAACTTTCTTTTTGTCAACACGCACCATGGAAAGTTTGAAGAAAAAGCCCTCGAAGCAGGCGTAGCCTACAGCCAGTCGGGGCGGGAGCGCTCGGGGATGGGTGTGGATTCGGCCGATTTCGACCAGGACGGATGGCAAGACCTCTTCGTCACAAACGTCGATCAAGAGATGTATTCGATTTACCGCAACAACCATGACCTGGCATTCGAAGACATGGCTGGACAAATGGGGCTCGGCCGCTTGACGCGGCTCATGAGCGGCTGGGGAGTGAAATTCTTCGATTATGACAACGACGGCAACATGGATCTGTTTATAGCCAATGGCCACCCCGACGACAAAATTGAATTGCACTCTAGCCGTGTCGGCTACAAGGAGCCACTGCTCCTGTTTCGCAATACGGGGCGCACTTTGGAGAATGTCAGTGATGCTGCCGGCCCGGCCTTTGCGCAGAGCTTTGCGGCGCGCGGAATGGCCATCGGCGACTTCAATAATGACGGCGCGGTCGACGTGTTGGTTGCCATCAACAACGGTCCGCCACTTCTTCTGAAAAACGTCGCAGCGCCTGAAAACCACTGGCTCGGAGTGCGATTGATCGGCAAGAAATCCAATCCTGATGCTATCGGCGCGAAAATGACATGGCAGTCGGGCGATCTGAAACGCAACCGACTGAAGGTTGGCGGCGGGAGCTATCTTTCTTCGCATGACCCCCGCGAGGTGCTGGGCATCGGTGCGTCGAAGAAAATAGATCGCTTGGAGATTCGCTGGCCTCCGCCTAGCGAACGTGTGGAAACCTTCACCGATCTTCCCATCGACCGCTATATCACCATTGTCGAGGGCTCCGGGTGGAAGTGAATGCCGGCGGAGACCAAAATCTAGCAGGGATACGGCTTGCCGGAGCGGTTCTGATTCCCGGTCACGACGCTCTCCCCGTTGCGAATTCACATGGGGCAGCACCGTGTCGACAGGCACAGAGCGATTCTTCGACGTCACAGCCGCGAGTCTACTCTACAAACACAGCGATCTGAGCGGTTCAAGAAGAGTGGCCGGCCATGTACCCAGAATAGGGTCTGGCGACCTCTACGGTGTTGCGGTCCCCGTATATAATGTCTGGCAGAGTCTCAAATGCAAACGGTTGACAAAGCAACCTGGCTTGCGCGAATTCATTGCGAGTCAGGACAACAGCCAGATCACACTAAGGCAAAAATAGTTTTGCTTGGTATTCTTTCCTTACTGCTTATTGACAGACCAGCCGGATTAGCGTTTGCAGGCGAGAGTGGGCCAACTCCTTTGCCAATCGGAGCCTCCGCACCGGATTTCTGCCTGCCCGGTATCGACGGAGAGACACACTGCCTCAAAGACTATGGGGCCAGCAAAGTTCTCGTAATAGCTTTTACATGTAATCATTGCCCGACTGCCCAACTCTATGAGGGCCGCATCAAGCAGCTGGCCGCTGATTATCGTGAACGCGGGGTGGCGCTGGTCGCAATCCAACCGAATAATCCAAACGCTATCAGGCTGGACGAGATGGGATACACCGATATGGGTGACTCCTTCGAAGAGATGAAGCTGCGAGCTGCTTATCGTCATTTCAATTTTCCTTATCTCTATGACGGCGAGACCCAGAAGGTCTCCCGGGCTTATGGCCCGTCCGCGACTCCCCATCTTTTCATCTTCGATTCCGAGCGGAAGCTCCGTTATGAAGGACGCCTTGATAACAATCCGCGCGAGCCATTGGTGACCAGCCGAGACGCGCGAAACGCCATCGATGCAATTCTTGAGGATCGGCCCGTCCCTGTAGCGAAGACACCGTCCGTGGGCTGCTCCACAAAATGGCTGTATAAGGAAGAGGGGCGCAAAGAAGAGCTTGCCGAGGTCGAAAGCAAGCCCATACAGCTTCAACCGGCCAGCGCGGAAGAACTCAAGAATTTGCGAAGAAACTCGACTGGGAAGCTATTGCTCGTGAACTTCTGGGCGACATGGTGCGGCCCTTGTCGAGAGGAAATGCCGGATTTCCAAACGATTCATCGCATGTACGGTCACCGAGCCTTTGAGGTTGTAACTGTAAGCATCAATTATCCGGATGAAAGGCCTGGCGTGCTTTCCGTTCTCAATAAGCTGCATGCGACCAGCAGGAATCTTATCCTCGGTTCCACTGATATTTATCCGCTTCTGGCAGCGTTCGATGCGGATTGGAATGCTGCTGTCCCTTACACAATGTTGATCCGGCCTGGCGGAGAAGTCGTCTTTAAACGTCAAGCCAAGATCAACCCACTGGAGTTGAAGAGGCTAATCATCTCCAATTTGGCCGATGATGACTACCTTGGCCATCAGGCCTACTGGCAAACGCACTCTGAACCGTGAAGCATCGCGGCGCTTCCTAGCCAACGGAACTAGATGATTCAAATGCTGTTAGGGCCCTTCCTCGAACATTTCATTCTGCGTCAGGCTCATTGAGTCTGCAGCTTAGGGTTTTTTCCCGCAAAGGAACGTCCTACCCACGTTGGCTCTAAGTAGGAAAGTGGGCTAAAAAGAGCCTTGATAAATGCGAGTCTCTGGGATTAATATTCGCCCCACTAGATCCAGTTTGGAGTTTCAACATGCCGCTTATTCATAGGTTGTTTCGGGGGCGGCTAGAAGTGTGCCCCGTTTACTTCTTTTCTATTTTCCTGACACTGTTTTTTCTGGGGCCAGCTCGAGCGCAAGTTTACACAGGTTCTATCACAGGTTTGGTTCAAGATCCCTCTGGCGCCGTGGTTCCCAATGTGTCTGTGGTCCTAACCGATATGGATAAGGGCGTGACGTATTCCGCGACGACAGACTCCTCAGGCCGTTATGTGCTGCGCGCCCTGCCGCCTGCCAAATACAGCTTCCGAGTGGAAGCTGCGGGATTTCGTTCAGAGGTTCAAAACGGGATCGTACTTGAGGTGAATCAGAATCTGACGCTGACCGTGTCGCTGCAAGTGGGCACTGCGCAAGACACAGTCGAAGTCACGGGGCAGCCTCCGGTTCTCTCTACCGAGGATGCTGTCACCGGCCAGGAACTCAACAGGACCAAAATCAATGACCTTCCGCTCATCGGCCGAGGCGTTTTCGATTTGGCGATGTTGACGCCCGGAATAAACCAGCCCGCCGGCAACACGTTCGGTCCCAACACTATGGCCAACAACTGGATCTCCAACGGGAGCCGCAATGCGCAAGCGGACATCCTCCTCGATGGGGTCAGCACGGTGGGAGTGGAGCAGAATACAGCCATCGTGAATCCCCTTTACACGCCCTCGGTCGACGCCGTGCAGGAATTCAAAGTCCAACAGTCGAATTTCAGCGCGGAAGTCGGCTTCAGCGGAGCCACGGTGGTCAATGTCGTGACGCGTTCTGGAACGAACGATTTCCATGGCAGCGCTTATGATTTCCTGCGCAACGACAAGCTGAACGCCAAGAACTTCTTCGCGACCGGTGTTCCGCCGGTGCGCTGGAACGAGTTCGGTGTCACCGTGGGCGGACCGATCCGAAAGAACCGTACCTTCTTCTTCTTTGATTATCAAGGCGACCGTCAGAGCGTAGCCACCACGAAAAATGCTGGTGTGCCCAGCGCGGCGGAGCGCACCGGAGATTTCGGGGAGCTCTGCGCTGATCAAGGTGGCACGTTTGACTCCAAGGGTTTGTGCTCTGCGGCAGCAGGCCAACTCTGGGATCCGTACACAGGTGTTTACGATCCAAATCAAGGTGGCCCCGTGCGTCAGAACTATATCCCGTACAACAATATGGCTACGTACCAGAGTCCCGGGAATACAAAGATTGCCGGCCTCCACCCCATACCAAACGCGCCGGGGAACGTGATTGATCCGGTAGCCTTCAAGATGATGCAGTTGTATCCGTTGCCCAATCGGAACGTAGGCGCAAGCGCTTACGATCGATTCTTCAACTGGGTTGGCAGCGGCGCCGACAAGAACGTCGGCGATCAAATCGATATAAAAATTGATCACCGGTTCACGGACGCCACGACACTCAGCGGCAAATTCTCCTATGCCACTGGCTACTACAAGCCTGCCAACCTGTTCGGAAATGTCGGCGATGCTTATTCCGGCGGTCTTTCCAATGGCGGGCCCAAGTTGCTGGCAATCAACCTCACCCACTCCTTCAGTCCGAAGACGCTGCTGACGGTTTCGCTGGGATTGACGCGCTCTTGGTCGTTCGACCATGGCGGTTCGGCAGCCGACTTCCCGAATTTCGATCCGGTGAAAGACCTTGGAATGCCCGCGTATATTGAAGCCGCGGGCATCCGCGCCGCGCCCTCAATTACTGTGAATGGCGGTTATCAAATGGAGGGTGGCAACGATTCGATCGGCACCCAGGCCTGGACATACCTGAAATATGGTCAGGAAACTCATCACCTAATTGGGACGTTGAGCCGCACGATGGGCGCGCACGAAGTGAAGTTTGGCGCTGAGGGCCGCTTGCGGCGTGTCGAAATATTCTTTCCAGGAATCCCGGCCGGCACCTATTCGTTCTCGGAGAACAGCACTTCGCAGGCGCCTTGGGACGGCAGTGGCGATGCCATGGCGGGCCTGATGATCGGCGCTGGCGGCCAGTCCAACTGGGGAGCTTACGAAATTGACTATGCAGCCGCGACCCAGAACTGGAACATCGGAAGCTTTGTTCAGGACAACTGGCGGGTCACACCCAAGCTGACCTTAAACATTGGCCTGCGGTATGACCTCGATCTGCCGCGAACGGAACGAGCGAATCGCATTAGCTGGCTTAACCTAGACGCTCCCTCTCCTCTGCAGGTGCCCGGAATGCCCAACTTGAAGGGGGGTCTACAATACGCCAACAGCAACAATCGCTCGCCCTATGAGAATAATTACAATGGATGGGGACCGCGATTTGGATTCGCCTACCGGATGACCCCGCGGACAGTAGTTCGCGGCGGTTATGGCATTTTCTACAGTCAGAACAAAGGAGCTGCGGCCGGAACGGGTATCAGCGACCAAGGCTTTGTTCGGCAGACAAACTGGCTCAACACGTATCAAAACGACCAGGCCACGCCGTGGAGTTTCCTGAGTGATCCGTTCCCCGGCGGACCCTTGCCGACAACAGGTTCCAGCTTGGGACTCCTGACAGATGTCGGTTTCTCAATCGCCGGACCGATTCCCAGCCGAAACGCGCGGCCTTACGAACAGGAGTGGACTCTGGGTTTTCAGCACCTTTTGCCTTGGAGCGTGGTGCTAGACACCACCTACGTAGGCAAGAAGGGAACCCACCTCTACTTCGGCAATGCGGGGAACGTGGACTACTTGAGTGAAGCGCAAGCCGCCGCATTCGTCGCTAATCCCGGATACTACAACACTTACGTAACAAACCCATTCTACGGGATCATCACCAATCCCAGCAGCCCTTTGGCTGCGCCCACTGTGCAACGCGCGCAGCTAATTACTCCCTACCCGCAATTCACCGGCGTCACCGCAACAGACCCGCCGTGGGCCAACTCCATTTATCACGCGTTCGAGTTGCGAGCGGAGAAGAGACTCTCCAACGGCTTAGACTTCCTATTCACCTACACCAACCAGAAGTCCATCGATGACTCTTCGGTGGGCGGCGGCGGTCTCACCTGGTTGGGTGGTTCGCTGGGCAACGTTCTCGAGGACCCCAATAATCGCAAAGCGGACCGATCCTTGTCCCAGTTCGACATTTCACAGATCCTTCAATTCAGTTACGTTTACGAACTCCCCGTCGGGCGTAGTAAGCGTTTCGCTCGGAACATAAACCCGGTAGTTAACGCATTCATCGGCGGATGGAAAACCAACGGCATTTGGCGCTTTGATACTGGCCAGCCCGTCATTCTGAGTCTGAATGGCGGCACCAGCATCCCTACTTGGGGTCCGCAGCGCCCCGACTTGACCGGCCCGTTGAAGAGAGCGAGTGGCCTCAATCTAAATCAGTACTTCGCGAACCCGGAGGTGGCGATTGGACCGGCCAAGTATGCCATTGGCAACGCACCTAAAGTGCTGCCGAATCTGCGCATGCCCGGCACCAGGACGGGCGCTTTATCTCTCTTCAAGGAATTCAGTCTTGCAAAGATGCGCGAAGGCTCGCGGCTCGAATTTCGCACCGAAGCATATAACGCCTTGAACCACCCGCAGTTTGGCGGCCTTAACTCGACTGTAGGTTCAGGCGAATTCGGCAAACTCAGCTCTCAAGTTAACTCACCGAGGCAGGTGCAACTCGCGCTAAAGCTTTATTGGTAGAATGGATTCCCCGGTGCCGTGCAAGAAAGACGGGTAAAGCGTCTTTCGACTGGCACCGGGGCTGCTTTTGGCTGTGAGAACACAATTCCTAAAATCCATTATCGTTCTGGTTTATCTGTACTCTTACCCGAGCGGCGTCGCCGGGTCGCCACAAACCGAAGGGCGCGACGTTTACGCAGAGGCCGCTTCCGCCTTCCAGCAGGGACAACTTGACGAAGCGGAGCAGACGTTGCGCGGGGCTATCGCGGCCGAGCCGGACAGGCCGGACCTGCTGGGGCTGCTGGGCGTTGTTCTCGACGCGAAGAAGGAATACGAACAGGCAGAACCTTTCCACGAGCGCGCATTGAAGCTCGCGCCTGGCTCCGCAGGTTTGTGGAACAATTTCGGCAATCACCACCTCGCGCAAGGCAGTGACGATCAGGCTGCCCGCGCATTTCTTCGGGTTTTGGCAGTCGAGCCGGGGCACGCAAACGCGAATCTACAACTGGCCCGGATCGCGCTCTCGGAAAAGCACGCGGCCGAAGCGTTGCGTTACCTAGACCATTTGAAGGCTTCGGATCAGAGCGATACCGCGGTTCAGCTCCTGCGAGCGCGATGCCTTTATTGGGCCGGGCAGACCGACTCGGCCATGGCCATTGTGGACCGCCTCGAGCAGAACACGGCTGGGGACATGCGTCTTGCATTTTCCCTGGGCGAGGCATTAGCGGAGTGGGGTAAGTACGACAAAGCGGAAGCTGCATTTTCACGGGCCCTCGAGACAGACCCCGCCAACATCGACATCCTTCACAACGTAGGTCTCGCTGCGCTTCATGCGGGCCACTTGGACCGCGCGCAAACGGTGTTCGAAATCGCGGTGCAGCAAAACCCCGATGACGTGGAGTCGATTTTCAATCTCGGCCGAGTACATGCAGCAAAGGGCGACAGTGAAACCGGGTTGGTTCTCTTGGCCCAGGCTCGGCGGCTGGCTCCCCATAGACCGGATCTTCTTGTCTACATGGCTCGCACGTATGAGGACGCGGGGTTTTTCAGCGGAGCAGCGGATGCTTATGAAGAATACTTGAAGCTGCAACCTAATGACCAAACTGCGCGCCGCGAGCGTGGATTCACTTACTGCCGGGTCGGCAGGATGAAGACGGGGCTCCCCGATTTGAATTGGTACGTCCACCAGTACCCAGATGATCCCGTCGGCCATTTTGAATTAGGGCTGTGTGAAACGCTGGGCGACACGGCCGAGGCTTTCCAACAACTTGATGAGGCCTTGCGTTTGAAGCCGGACTTCACGGTGGCGAGGCAAGCGCGGGGCTGGCTCCTGGGGCGGGAGGAAAGATGGGCCGAGGCGCTGCCTGATCTGAAATCCGTCGTTGAACGCGAGCCTAAGAACTCAATGGCGCTACTGCAACTCGGGCGGACTTATCTGGAATTGCAGCAGCCCGCTAAAGCGGTCGAATATCTCCGGCGCGCACAAAGGTTGGCTCCCGAGAACAGGGGAGTGCTTATGCAGCTCCATCGCGCACTGCGGAGCTCAGGTCAAAATCAAGAGGCTGCGGCCGTTCTCGAGCAGTTCAAAAACGCGGAACCTGACCGTACTGCTTTGAAGGCGTCCGCGCAGGTATTCGAATTCCTGCGCCTGGACCCTACAGAACAACGAGAACGTTTTCGGCAAAACCTGGCGAATGCCGCTGCAGCCAGTCCGTCTGATCCGGAATTAAAAGTCCAGATGGGAACACTGCTGCTCAACGACGGCAAGACGGAGGAGGCGCTGGCAGCTTTTCGGGAAGTTCTGAAGCTGTCACCAACGAGAATACTGAACGAGGCTGCGACGGTGCTCGCAGAGCGCAAGCAGTATGCCCTAGCCAGGGAATTTCTGACTGAGATAGTCGCTGCAGACCCTTCTGTTGACAACCGCCTCGAACTCGCGGTGGCAACTTTCCACGCGCTGGGCCCGGCGGCCAGTTTGGCGGAGATCGAGAAGATTTCCGTCGCAGATCGCAATGGTGATGTCTACCTCTTGCAGGCTCAGGTCCTGGACGCGTTGGGACGATTCGAGGATGCTGGGGAATCCCTGAACGCCGGCCTTCGGATGGAACCCAAGCGGGCGGATTTGTATTTCTGGGCCTCGCTGTTTTTGCTCAAGCACAAGAAGGACCAGCAGGCGTTGCGACTGCTAGATCAGGCCACGACCATCGTGCCGGACGCCCCTGACCTTCTGCTGACGAGAGCGGTAGTGCTGGAATTGGTCAGGAAGACTGAGCAGTCAGAGGATCTCCTGAAGAAAATTCAATCTCGTTGGCCCGAGTGCGGTCGGTGCTACTTGGTTCAAGGCATCATCGAGGCCACGCACCGAAAACCAGAACAAGCTCTGCAGTCTCTCCGCACGGCTATCGCCCTGGGGGAAAGAACCGCGAGTGCTTATTATTACCTAGCCGATGTGACTCGCATGGCGAGGCCTGGAGACAGAGAGGCGAGCCGGCAAGCTATCTCGGAAGCCCTGCGACTCGATCCCAACGATGCTTCATCCCATGCTCTGGCTGGCAAGATTGCTCTTGAGGAGGAAGACCTGGCCAAAGCTGCAGAGCAATTGAAAGAAGCTATCCGATTGAGGCCCGACTTGGCCGAAGCTCACTATTCTCTGATGATCGCTTACAAGAAACTAGGCCGACCAAACGAGGCTGTGACGGAATCGCAGATCTTCCGCCGGATTCGCGAACAAAACCCGGACTTTGAAGACGATACCGCGGGAATCAGGAAGATGTTATTCGCGAAACGGCCCTAGCTAATAGTCGTCCTGATCGTGACCTAGTTCGGTCTGTTCGATCAACCTCCTTAGATCGACAAGTTCTAGGTTCGCGTGTCCGTCCTAGTTCGCGGAGGGCTCCACGATTTCGTGATACCGGTTCCGTTCGAGCCTTGCGAGGCGCTGTAGCGTTCCGCTGGGCCAGCGGATTTCGGCATTGATGGGGGTCGACGAGTCGTCGCGTGTGCCCACAACGACGCGCTTGTCATGCGAGGAGAGATAGCTGGCACCACCCGTAATCCAACGAACAAGTTTACGGCTTCCAATCTCGACCGTGATCTTCGCGCCAATCGCGTCACGATTGCTTCTGGTTCCCTGGAGTTCAAAGCCAACCCAGCTATGATTCTGTCCCACGTTATTATGCAAAAGCACGGGTTTGCCATCGAGTCGAGTAAAGACAGCGTCCAAACCACCGTCATTATCGAAGTCACCGACGGCCAGGCCCCGGGCGCGGTAGCCAGACTGAAATACCGCGCCGACTTGCTCCCGCATGTCCTGGAAAACACCTTTGCCGTTATTGCGCAGAAGGAGGGGCGGCTCCATGTACTTTACGTCGAGGCGTGTGGCCTCAATTACCTGGTTAATATGCCCGTTGGCGATCAACAAATCCAAATGGCCGTCATTGTCGTAGTCGATGAAGTGAATTCCCCACCCTACATAGGGCTTCGTGTATTCCGCCAATCTCGAGGCGATCGTCCGGTCGTCGAACACCAGAGAAGGACCGCTCACAAAAAGAGAAGAATATTCGTCGTTAAAATTGGTAACCACAAAATCCGGCTTCCCATCTCCATTAAGGTCTCCAGCATCTACGCCCATGCCCGCCTTCGCGACCCCATCGGAGTTGTAGGCCACCTCGGCGGGGATCGCTGCGTCTCGGAACGTACCGTCCTTCTGGTTGATGAGAAGTAAATTGGGGGAGGCGTCGCGCGCGACGAAGAGGTCCGTCCAGCCATCGTCGTTTACATCGACGGCGATGACCCCCAAGGCTCGGCCCACCAGGCCGGCCAATCCGGAGTGCTCGCTCACATCTGTGAAGGTGCCGTCGCCATTGTTGTGATACAGCGTAAGGGGCATGCCGGCATAAGCCTTCTGTTCGCAGTAGGTACGCGTGCCGTGGAGTTCGCATCGCTTGGCATCATCGAAGGAAAATTGGGCATAGTTGGTTACGACAAGATCCAGATAGCCATCCCGGTCAAAATCAAACCATGCGGCGCTTGCAGCCCACTTCCCTGCATCCTTGACTCCCGCGCGGTCTGTTATGTCCGCGAAGCTGCCGTCCCCATTGTTGTGAAAGAGCGCGCTCGAGGGGAATCCCGTTACGTACAAGTCCGGAAAGCCGTCGTTATCGAAATCTCCGGCGGCCACTCCCATTCCGTAGAAAGCGAGGCGATCGACTCCGGCTTTCGCGGCGACATCCTCGAATTCTCCGTTCCCGAGATTGCGATAAAGAGCGTTGCGAATCGGGGACGAACTCTTGCCGTGAGGAGTTTCTCCGCCGTTAACGAAAAAGAGGTCCTCGAAACCATCACCATCGAAATCCAGAAACGCCACACCGCCACCCATGGTTTCAATCAAAAAGCGGTCGGGCGATTCTCCAGAGAAATGACGCCAGACAATACGAGCCTGTTCTGTGACGTCGCTAAAGATTTCCTTGTGCGCCGGCGACGGCGAATGCTGCAAAAAAGTCAGGGAAGTAAATGAAAGGAGTGCCGTCAGAGACAGGAAAAACAGGCGACGCGGAGCTCGATAGCACTCCCTATTCGTTGGAAGGTGCGATCGGTGACAGGACGAGCTCATGCCATGATTCCTATTCTCCCAGTTTGTCGAAAAGAGCTGCTTGCTCCGCTGCCTCCCTCTCTCTCCCCAACCGGCGATAGACACGTGACAAGGCAAAATGCGTCTTTGCACTTGAGGGAACCAGTTTTGCGGCCTTTTCCAGGTGTATCAGGGCTCTGGCCGTTTCGCCCCGATGGAGGGCGAGCTCTCCAAGCTCATAATGTGCCTCAGCAAGCTTGTCGTCGTGCGCCACGGCAGAATGGAAGAGTTGTTCAGCTCTGACCGCGGCGTTTTTGTCACCAGTTTCAGCTTCTTTCAGCAACACCTGGCCCAGTTCAAGTTCAAAGGGGGCCTTTTCAGGAAATCGTCCGATGGCACTATCAAGAGTTGCTTTCGCTCGCTCGGTCATCCCTGCGTTGGCTTCCGCTCTTGCGAGGCCAATCGTCGCGTCCGGACTGTTGGGTTCGAGCTGAGCGGCGCGGGTAAAGGAGCTGACAGCATCGATGAAGTCATTGGCACCAAGTTCAAGCGATCCTTTTGAGACGAACACGCGGGAAGAATGCGGGAACGCTTTAGCCATGCGCTGCGCAAGATCCATAGCTTGAGAAATCCGCTTTTGGTCGAGAAGGATGCTTGCCAAGTCTAGATAACTTGTTTCATCGAGTGGATTGAGCTCGATGGCTTCTTGAAGCGTATGGATTGCTTCCTCGTGGCGGTTTTGCGCCCGAAAGCACGATGCGAGTAACCGATTTACTTCACCGGTCCTGTAGCCATCATCCATGAGCTCCCGAAGGAGCTGCCTGCTCTCCTCGAACTGCTGCGCATGGAATTTCACCAGGGCAATTCGGTACCGTAGTTCGTTCTGATCAGAATAGCGCGGGGCCACGGAAGACAAGAACGCCTCGGCTGTTTTGTAGTCCTGCATTTCGTCAGCGACCTGTGCTCCGAGCAATGCAGCCTGAATTCCAGCCTGGTGGTTCTGTAGTTCGTCGAGCCACGCTCGCGCTTTCTCGGTTTCACCGATGTGATAGTAGGACCTCGCAAGGGCTGCGACGGATTCCGGTTGCGCACGCACCAACGTCGGCACGGACGCGAGCATCTTGGCGGCCGCGGCGTAGTCTCCGGTATTCTCCGAGACCATGCCAAGGAGCAGCAATGCCTGCGGATCGTTCGGATTCGTGTTGAGGAGAATTCGAAGATTTTGCCGAGCCTCCGCGTAGCGGTGTAACTGCCAAAGATTAGCCCCAAGATACCGTCGGGCCAACACGTCGTGCGGATTGATTTTCAGCGCTCGCCGGAAATACGATGTTGATTCGTCAAACTTCTTTTCCATTGCGAGAACGGTGGCCAAATCTACGAGGCAGCCCTCGTTAGCCGGCGCCAGATCTGCTGCTTTTCGAAGTTCCGCTTCCGCTGACTGAAGATTTCCAGCCCTTGCGAGCGCGAGCCCCTCCGCCGAGTGCATTTCAGCTCCGCTATCTTGTGTCGCGTTGGAAGGCGTTTGGTATCTGGAAAGGACAGAGCTAGGAAGAAGGAGAAACGCGACTGCACAAAAACTACGCCGGCCAGCCACCCAAGGTTTGCACGCGGTTGGGACAGTTCTTGCCCTAATCATCGAGTGTCTTCCCTAGCGTTACAGCGCGGACACTGCAGTTTACTCTGAGTCAGAGGTACTCGAAAGCTGTTTGCGGCTGTTCCGTTGCGGAGCCGTCGCGCAAGGGTAAGTGGAAGCAATCTCTGAGAAGACAGGGGCTAATGTTCCAAGAAGCGAGTGGGTGTCTCGCAAAGGTACGTTCCAGGGGGCCGCGATAGGAAGGGTGAGGTTCCTCTGTCTCAGGGATGTAGGAGAGGATTTCCCCCACCTTCCTTGCAAAGCAACTTGTGACCGGCCCGCTGTCTGCGATATCGGCATTGTCCCAGGTCATTTCCGTTACAGCGAACACTTCGTTCCAGAGTCGGCGAACAGAGGTCTCTTTCCAAAAGTTCCCACGGCTCTGGTAAGCATGGTGCTGATACTGTGGGAACCGGTTCGACGTACCCGGTGTGTCCCTCAAACCCCCGAAGTGCGCCTGGACACAATCCAAGCCACTGTCGCCGCACTCAGCTTGCCCCATCCGCAGAGTGAATCTGCTTGCGTGCTGCTGTATTAGCGAGTTGGTCGCAACGATTGTTCTCTGGATGTGAAGCGTGTCCTTTCACCCATTCCCAAGAAATTTTGTGTCCCTGACTCAATCGGTCTAACTCTTGCCATAAATCTTGATTCAAAACAATTTTGCTTCTCCCTGCGCCTTTTCCTTTCGTTCTCCAATCGCGCGCCTTCCATAGGACCAGCCATTCTGTCATCCCCTTCTTAACATATTGGGAATCCGTGACCATCACAACTTCGCAAGGCTCTCGCAGCATCTTCAAGCCTTCGATTACGGCCCGAAGTTCCATCCGATTATTGGTAGTGTTTTCTTCTGAGCCAAAAATTTCCTTCTTTCGATCAAAGTAGCGAAGAATGCAGGCCCACCCACCCGGCCCCGGATTGCCGATGCACGCGCCATCAGTTGTCAAGTGGACGCGCTTCACGGTCCGACTCCCGTCAATGAACGCTATACTTTCGGGTTGTAGCCAGCGGCTTTCATCTATCAACACACAAAAAGCAGCAACAGCATTCGGCTACAAGCTGAATGCTTCGGCCCGCCAGGGTACCGACCCAAAATCACGGCAGGTGGAAACCCTACTCTGTGAGCTCTCCCCGAGCAGCGAGGACCTCGTCAATCTCGTAGTCTTCGCTGGGAACAGCCTCGCCGGTGATGCAGGTGAAACACCTGTGACCTGCTGAAGCGGACCCGACAACCCAGATGGGCGCTCCACAGTGGCAACGCGCTCCAGCCAAGGCGTCGCAAACGCAACCACGCAAACGCGCCAGAACATCGGTGGGATTCTCGTCGGGGTTAGCCTTCACATGCAGCTTGAGGTATTCCCTGATTCCGATCGGTACGAAACCCATGTCTCTCCTCACTTCGAGTGTGGGCACGATATCTGCGCTGGAGCTTGCCGTATTCCAGGGACTTGCGTGCGCTTTCTGCCGGCGTCCCGGCGAACTGATACTTGGCTTTGTTCTATGCCCAGTCGTCGAATTGTACTCCGAAATACCTGAATCGCGCCGGTTCCACGAATGGCCTCCAATGGCATCCAGCAGCGCTCCGATCAACACTGCCGGCACCGGGATTCGCACGGGAGGGACACACTGATTGCGGAGGCCGACGAACGTGGGGGCGGGCCTTCGCTGGTTTCCGCCACAGGCTAGGGAGTTGTTCCGGGGCTGCAGGGTGTCGTTGGCTTGGCTCGTGAGCCAGAAACGATTGAACGTGACCAGCGAATTCGGCATGGAATGATCTCGAAAGATCTGCGAGTCTCCTCCGCATGCGGCGATCGTGACGTCAACCTCCGGCCTGTCAGCACGGCCGTGGCGACGGTAGACCCGATAGCCGCCAGCCGTGGCTCGGGCAGCCGTATCGCAGCAATGAATGCCAAATACTCCGAATACTCAGTCTTGATTTGACAGGAACGAGCCGTTGCCGTAGGGTTGTTGTCCAAAATTAGGTCCAGGTCGGGAATTCCGACTAGGTACCTTGCTCTCCAGACGACCTTTTCGAGAATTCTTCCAAAGTCTGCAAGAAGGGAGATGCTCATGTACATCAAGAAAGTTCTATTGCTCGCGCTAATCGTCCCGGCGTTCAGCCTCGCTCTAGCTGCCGCGGGCGACGACGGCGACGCATTCATCGCGACCCTGCGGGGCCTCGACGAGGTTCCTCCGGTTGCCACCGCCGGGACCGGTTCCTTCACCGGGACTCTCAGTCCTGACGGCAGCACGCTCACTTACAAACTTACCTACGACAATTTGAATGCGCAGGTGCTCTTTTCACACATCCACTTTGGCTTGCCGAGAGAAGCCACGGGCATCATGGTATTTCTCTGCGGTCCTGCAGCAGGAGCTATGGGCGGTCCGCCCGCTGGCACACCGAACCCGCCACCGTGCCCCGGGCCCACTTCTGGAATGGTGAGCGGCAGCGTGACGGCCGCCAATGTGTTGGGACCCGATGTGCAGGGGATTGCTCCGGGGGCTGATTTTGCCAAGGTCGTGCAGGCACTCCGTGAGGGAGCGGCTTATGTGAACGTCCACACGAATCGGTCCAAGGCGGGAGAGATTCGTGGGCAAGTGCGCCGCGGCGATGACGGCGGAGACGATTGACAACTGCATTTACCCCGGAGGGCCTCCCGCTGTGAGTAATGGCGGCGATAAGGAAAATGATAAGGAAAATCAGGGGCGCTTAGGACGCTTGCCCTTAAGGTGAGAGAGGGAGTGTGCAAGACGAGGAGCATGGGTAGCGGACGGAGTTCGCGCTTCATGGGATCGAGCATCATACCGAGGGCCTCGAGAGACACAGTGCCGAGCGAGACGCTGTCTTGCTTTTCGCCAAAGATGACCGGAGCGGCACCTCGGCGGCCATTGAGCCGGAACAATACGTCGCCGATTTTGCGCGTGATTTCGGACCCATCCGCGAGAGTGAAGGTGCGTTTCGAGTGCGGCCGGACACCGAGTTTTCGAAGCAACGCCGAAGGAATGACGGAATAGACAGCTCCGGAGTCCACCAGGAAACTAAGCTCGACCGCCCGCTTCGGTCTTGCGGGGTTGGCAATATTCAGCTTTATGTGTGTCAGGCCCATGAATACCCTCGCGATTCGAGTGTAGTCCGCGCAGCAGAGGCCGTCAAACGGCCGCTCCAAGCCGCTCCATTTTTGGAGATGGAGGCTTGTGTGACATGAAGGGTTTCCGCCAGGGATTCCTGCGTCAGGTCCATTGCCTCGCGCAACTGGGCAGGCCCCGTTTCCGAAATCATCATAAGTTGAAGAGAATCAATTGGTTCGGATCGGCGACTAGATTTCGACCACAGGGGCCGCGAAGTATGGCAACCGTCAAACTAGTGAAATCTCCGCCGCAGTCCGTAGGACGAAGCGGAGCTTCGTCCCTGTTTGGAATCTGTTGGTTCACCTCGACCAAGGCGCGCTCCTTAGAATCCTACGGGGAATTAAACTAACTCCACCAACCGTGTATGCGATCTTCAACTTCAGACCATGATTTGTTCTCCGATCTCAGAAGTTCTTCTGCAAAAGGGGAGGCAGGGCGCTCAATCAATTAGACAATAGGCTTTCGCCTGCCACAGGAGGTGCCGGACTACCCTGCATGCGAGCGGCCGTGTTCGGCCGGTCTGCTTCACCGGCAAACCGGACATGCGGGTGCCGGGATCGAATTGGTGCTACTTGATTATCAGATTATCTGATTTCCTGGGCGGAAAACAAAGTAATGAAGCTGCGGCTGGAGCCGGACCTGCGGAAACGCCTTGACGGGCTGGCCAAGGCGCAGCGCCGCAGCTGGTCTTTCATTGCTGCCGAAGCCATCCGTGAGTACGTCGTCGTCAATGAGTGGCAGATCGAGGAGATCGGGAAGGGCCGTAAGCCGACGCGACGTGCCAGGTAAGCCGCTGAAGGTCCGGTGGCTGAAGCGGGCGCTGGTGAATCTGAGAGCGGAAGCCGAGTATATCTCCCGCGACAGTCATGCCGCCGCGCAGCCCGTGGTGCTGGCAATCGGGCAGGCCGTGCAACTACTTGCTCCAGCCACCCCGCCATGGACCGGGCAGGGCGCGTCGAGGGGACTCGCGAATTGGTGGTTACGGGTACGCCCCTACATCATCCCGTATCGGGTGCGTGAGGACAGAGTGGAAGTTCTGCGCGTCTTCCACACCGCCCGGAAGTGGCCGCCACATTTGTGAGGCAGAATGAGACATGGAGCTGCATTCCTATCCCGAAGCCGATTCGCTCTATATCGAACTCAATCCCAAGCTGACTGCGGATTCGCGCGAACGGATTTGGCTTGTGAGTGCAGCGTGAAGAAGCTCAGACCTCAATCAGGCTCACAATGGCCTTCACCGGCAGTCATGGGATCTGTTCTGGCAACCCTCTTTATCTCCGTGACCGCTTCCTTCAAGCGCTAGCTGCTAGCAGGCAAGATGCGAACCTCTCCATCCGAATGCACGGGAACGAAACTGGGCTTTGAATGTCCACGTGTGTTTCGTCGCCATCGATGGAAGATATTTGGCATACGGCGGGGGTGTATGCCTGTAGGAAAATGGAGGAGAATCGCGGTCGGAGCAAAACCCGATGCAGACAGTCGAAATCCTTCATCAATTTGAACGGTATACCGGAAAGTTTGCACGCGCAGCTGTCGAGGCGGCCGTGGAGCGCCGGGAAGAGGTCACACCAGAGCTTCTGCGCATCCTGGAGGATACAGTGAATCGGGCAGCGCAGCTCGACGCCGAGGGCGACTACATGGCCCATCTATATGCCATGTTTCTGCTGGCACAGTTCCGTGAGACCCGTGCTTACCCGCTTGTGGTTCGCTTTGCGTCGCTTCCTGGCGACCTGCTGGATTCGCTCTGCGGCGACTTTATCACGGAAGATCTTGACGCAGTTTTGGCGTCAGTGTGTGGCGGCGAGTTGGCAGGCATCCAGTCCTTAATCGAGAATGAGAGCACTGACCAATGGGTTCGGGGTGCGGCGCTGAGCAGTCTTGTGACACTGGTGGCCGCCGGACAGAAGAGCCGTGATGAGATCGTGAGCTACTTCGCCGCCCTGTTTCGTGGCAAATTGGTGCGGAAGTGGTCACACGTCTGGGACGCGCTAGTCTGCTGTGGCTCCGATCTTTACCCGGAAGAGCTGCTCGACGATATCAAGAAGGCTTACGGGGACGGGTTGGTTGACCCCGGCTGCATTCGCTTTGACAATGTCACACGCGACTTGGCGATGGGTAAGGAACGCATTCTCGCCAGGCTTGCAGATAATCCGAATCTACGCCTTGTCGAGGACACCGTGGCCGAGATGGGATGGTGGGCCTGCTTCCGTGAGGAGCGAGCGAATAAACAGCACACGCGGCACCAGACGCCAGACTCAATCTAGGCGCATTGCCCTCCCAGATCAGGAGGGCAACGTCAAAGATCGGCAGGAAGCCATGTCCTTGCGGCAGCGGCAAGAAATATAAGAAGTGCTGCGGGGCATGAACGCCCGCGCCCGCCGGCGCACGCGGCGGAAATGCCAGAGTGACAGCAGATGGATGTGTCGGAGAGGTCTAAATCCGCACGAATGTCTCACCGACGTGCTAGCCGAGCTAGCTCGCTTGCCCTCCATCAAGATCACCGAGATTGGCGAACTACTTCCCGGCCAGTGAAAGCCTCACTCCGCGAATACCTCTTGAAAACCGGTTGGAGTTCTGGCCTATTCTGCGGTGGCTATGAAGAAGAAAGCTTACACGGGCAAACAGGGTCAGTATTTGGCTTTCATTTATTACTACAGCAAAATCCACGGACGTCCGCCAGCGGAGGCCGAAATGCAGCAGTACTTCCGAGTCTCTCCTCCCTCCGTGCATCAGATGATCCTGACACTCGAAAGGCGCGGCCTCATCGAGCGAACGCCCGGGCAGGCCCGGTCGATCCGCCTGTTGATTGCGCCTGAGGAGTTACCCGACTTAATCTAGATTGACCGGCGGGAACCGGAGAGATCGCCTGATTCACAGGAGGCAAACCGTCTTAGGCGACCCTGAAGTATCACCGTCGTATCGCTGCTCGGCGGCTCTGAACTGCTTAACGACTAAGATGGCCTAGTCTCAAAATAGCAGCCCCGACTAGTCCGCATGTGTCCGGATGGCACTGACAAATGGGTTATTCCACTTCATAATGCCATCATGACGGCTACGCTGACCCTCGATAAAGCCGGTCGCGTGGTTTTCTCCAAGCCCCTCCGCGACCGCTTGCAACTCGCTCCCGGCGACACCCTCTATCGCGAAACGGAGGGCGAGTGCATTACCGCCCGTCCGGTCCGCCAGAATGTCATGCTCAAGAAGCGATTGGATGTCTGGGTATACCAGGGAGAAGCAACGGACCTCACTGACCTTCTCGACCGCGAACGGCAAAATCGCCTTCGCCCGGTGATCGAATAAGCCCGCAAATGAGGCAGTTTTTCGACACGTCCGTTTTGGTTGCAGCCTGCTGGCGTGGTCCTGTTCACCATTTGGCCAGCGTGAAACGCTTGGCTGCCGCTGACAAGAAGGATTCGGCGTGCGGCATTCACTCGCTAGCAGAAGTCTATGCCGTCATGGCCGTCCTGCCCGTCAAGCCTATGAACCCGCCCGAGCAACCCTTGCTCTTCGTCGTCGCGAAGGAACGGAAGAGGTTCTGGCCCATCGCGTCGAAGAAGCCGAGGTTCCGCGTCAGCAAGTTGTAGCGGCGCTACCTACGACAATGTTCGGTCCGCCGCTGCCGACCAAAACTCCTTTGATCGCACCCTGAGCCAGCTCGAACGTCTCCAGCGGGTGCGGAAGGTACAAGCGGTGCCGGCGCCGATCAATGTTAATCTCTCGCCTTCGTGATAGGACCCCAAGGCTTACTTCGGTTCGATGACGCTCAGTCCTCTAATTTGTGCAAAGTGATCCGTCACCGGATGACGTGAATGCGAACACTGACTTTTAGCCTCTTCCATGATTTGTCTGCCGTGTATACGGGCGCCTTCAAAGCAAGTCCCAGCGCCAAACAGGCCCGGTCTCCCAATGAGAGCCCGAGAGGAAGGGTTTGTGCAACCAGATCGCCCGCAAGCCTGGCGTGCTCTGAGGTGAAGGCCACCGCTTCACGGATCGGACTCAGTGTGGCCTCCCACGCATCGTCAGGGCTAAGGCCCCGGTCGACTAATTTGCCCTGCACTTCAGCCAAGTTGACAGTACTAGTTGCCGCGGCGCTCAACAGCTCTGGCGTAAGCCGGTCGGCGCCTGGTTCCCGATTGAGAATTGCGAGCAGGGCGGAAGCGTCTAGCACGACCCTATTCATTTCGCGCGGCCTCGTGCCGTTCGTTGATCAATTCGTCGACCAGAGACGTACCCGGCTTCACATGCTTGCGGACAAGGCGCTGAGCCCGCTCAATATTGCGCTTCAAGGTGGTGATGCGCAATTCGTTGTCTTCAATCCGCAAAACTACCTCGTCTCCAATACGGATGCCCAGTTGCTTGCGAATAGAAGCAGGAATGACCACGCGCCCATTCTCATTGACCCGCATGCGGGTTTGTGACTTCATTCCATCTCCTTGTGACAGTATTCTATCATATGTCATATTTGGCTGAACATGACAAACAACTCGTGTTCGAGCGCGCACCCGTGAGTTGCCGCTGGTGCAGATAACCCCTTCGGCAAAGCCGGCGTCAGGACCCGCCGAACGCGCGTGGCCCCGGAGAGGCAACGTCGAAGGCCCTCAATGGGTCGTGCGGTAAACGTGTTCGGATCCAGGGGAACTTCGGGGGAGTGCTTGTGGGGGCTGTGCTCACAGGCCGGCACGCTAATGTTCGCGGCCCTTCTTTAGATAGTCCGCTGGCGATAGGACGAGAATACCTTCGATTTGCTTGCCGAAGTACGGCCCGAAGTGCCGCACATCGCCCGTAATGAGGTGCGTCACCTTTGCCTCCATCGCGGCAAGCAGAATCGGCACGTCTTTTTCCGGCAAGGAAAGGCCACTGGGAAGTTCTCGCGGAGCCGCGTCAAAGAGATAAATGCGCCGGGCCAGTTTCGCAAGTCTGCGCCTTTGCATGTTTTCGGTAAGATTAATTCTTGCCTCTTCAAGTGCGTAGTGGGAGGAGCAAAGAATCGCGTCCTTCAGCTTCCAGAGCTGAACGAGCCCTGCATCTGGCCGGTAAGCAGCGGAGAAAAGAATATTAGCGTCCAGAAACAGGCGGTCCATCTATTGCGGTCGACGGTGCGGGATCGTGTCGGGGTCAAGGCCGAGTTTTTTCACTTCTCTTCGCGCGCGCAGGTAGTCTTTCGCCGTTGTGGCAGTGGAAAGGAGGAATTCCGCTTTGCGTTCGGACGTATACCGTTCCACGGGCACAACAATTGCGGGGCGAATTAGGATGCCATCCTCGCGTGGCTCGGTAGTGACGAGCTCGCCTTCCTCGATGCCGTAGCGTTTTCGCAGCTTGGCGGGAACGATAATTGTCCCGCGTTTCCCCACTTTTACCGCTTCCACAGCCATCACCAGAATCAGTATATCAGAACTTCTGCATTTCGGGCAGCAAGCATTTTTTTGCCCAGCGCTAGGTGGCGGAGCTTCCTCGGCTAGTCGTGTTACGAAGTTGTCCCGAACCTTCCGTTCATTCATGTATATGCATTTGTGTAGCCTCCTGATGTGATGAATTTGAACTAAAACGAAAACCTAGAGTAGATAGTGGGACTCCGGGTTTTCGTGAAGCCGACGCCGAGGGGTTGCATGTTTGAGCAGAGACTGGACTATTGGAAGGCGTCCTCAACTGATGAATACGATGGCGAGAAATCCGAGCAGAGGCGAGGCTGTGAGCTTAGGTCGCCATACATTCTCAGTATTCATCCACATGGTTGACCGCAGAGTGCAGGCAAGAGTACAGTGAGCGCTATCGAGGGTCAGAATGTTCCAGCGAGAGGTATCTTCAATGAACAAGCGTGGTGGTGTCTCTATCAGTTGGCATGGACGGTGTGTCTTATTCGTCTGTTTGTGCATGCTGAGTGCCTTTTCGGTCGCCATATCGGCTCAAACCGCAAGCTCGGGTTTGGTGACAGGACAAGTGACAGATCCGAGTGGGGCTGCGGTTCCGGGAGCGACCGTTACCTTGGTGGCCGCGAAAACCAGCGTCTTGCTCACAGCTACAACCGACTCTGACGGGCGCTACGTTTTCTCCTCTGTTGAACCCGGTGATTATACGGTGCGGGTTTCCCGAGCGGGGTTTCAGACAGCGGTCGTCGGCGGACTTCACGTTGAGGTTCTAAAATCTATTACGGCGAACGCCAAGTTAACGATCGGCCAGCCGTCCGAGACGATAGAGGTGACGGCAGCAGCCGGGGCACAACTTCAAACAACCACTGCGACGGTGGGAACGGTCGTGAACACGACGGCA
>QHYI01000125.1:0-5009 GCA_003223245.1 Acidobacteriota bacterium | reverse complement strand
CGGATGCCGGCGATGGGAATGTGAACAGAGGAGGGGCGATATCCGGCTCGCGGACAGAGCAGGTCACCTATCTTGTGGATGGCGGAGACGCTACGAGCGACTTGGAGGGCAGCAACAGCTACGTTAGCCCGCCAGGCGAAGGCAGCACCGCGGCGGTCGTGCCCATCCCCATCGAGACAACGGAGGAATTCCGCGTTGCGACCAGCAGCTCAAACGCCACATTCGATCGCACCTCGGGCGGTCAGGTCGGAGTTGTCACCAAACGAGGAACCAATACGTACCATGGCGAGGCATACGAATATCACAACAATACCGACCTGAACGCCAACCTTTGGCAAAACAACCGTGCGACGCCGATGGTCCCGAGGCTACACGCCGTAGATAATCGCTTCGGTGGCAACGGAGGGGGCCCTATCCCCTTCTTGAAAGACCGTGCTTGGTTTTTCGGCGCCTATGAAGGTCACCGGTTCCACGACAGCACGAACCTGACCCGGCTGGTCCCCTCCGCCACGCTGCGCCAAGGCATCCTTCGCTTCAAGGATGCTGCTGGCAACATCGTGAGTTACTCGCTGGCTCCGGGCAGTGTTTCCTCGAATTGCGGCCCAACGGGCATTTCGGTGTGTGACCCGCGGACGAACGGCAGCGGGATGCCCATCGGCATGAGCCCGGCGATCGCCTCCGAGTTCGCTCTCTTTCCCCAAGGCAACAACACGTCGCTCGGTGATACCCTTAACACCATTGGCTATACCTTTAACGTATCCACACCCATTCGCGAAGACATCGCAGTGACGCGGCTGGATTTCAAGCTTAACTCGAAGTGGAATTTGTTTGGCACCTGGCATTGGGCTCGCGCCGAGCAGGTCGGCAGTGAGCAGGTCAATATCGTCTCCCCGACGCCTGTCTCCGTCTCCGGCGATCCATTCTGGCCCAGTCTTTACACTGTGCAAGTTACCGGGCAACTCACACCAAACCTGATTTCCGTCACCCACGGCTCGTACCTGCGCCACGATTGGGCCTGGGCTCGCACGTTCCCAACGCCGTTTACCTCGAACGTTCAACAGGTGCTGCAGCTAGCTGGCGAGGGGCTTGGAAACAACAACGGCACGGCCAAGCTCCTTACTGACCCCATCAACGTCAACACCCAGCAGGCTCGCGGGCGCATCTGGGATGGGCATGACTGGTTCATTGCAGAGGATGTGAACTGGGTGCGCGGCGCCCATATATTCCAGTTCGGTGGGTCAGGTTACATTTATCATGATTATCATCTGCGCACGGATGACGTCTTCGGCGGTCTCACGAACGGGCCGATCGATTTTATTGAAGCGAACGGCAATGGGAACGGCCAGTTTGTAAGCGTTGGACCCGCCTTTGAGCCGCAATCATGCACGACTACGGTTTTAGCCAACTGTCTGCCGAGCAACCAACTGACGCGCTACAACCAACTCTATGCCACCGTGCTGGGGCTAGTGGATCGCAGCGCGCAGATAGAAACACGAAATGGCACATTCCAGCCTAACGCCTTGGGCACCGCTCTGTTTGACAACACCACCATTCCCGCCTTCTATCTGTACTTCCAAGATGTCATACGTTTGAAGCCCTCGTTCACTCTAACGGCCGGTCTGGCCTGGGGCGCGCAGCTTCCGCCGTCAGAGCAAAACGGCAAGCAAGTCGTCCTTGTCAACGCTGCCACGGGGGACCCTGTGAATAATGCGGCGTACCTCGCCGAGCGCATAAAGTCTCTTGGTCAGGGCGTGAGTCTTGCGAACGGGACCTTAAACGCTTTTAATCCCCAGTTTGCGCTTACGCCTGTTGCGTTCCTTCCCCCGCCGCTAAAGGGGCAATTCAAGTTCACTGATTGGCACGACTTCAGCCCACGGATTTCCGGGGCCTGGAATGTGCCATTTGAAAACTTTTTCTTCGGGCACAAACACGATACCGTCATTCGGGCGGGCTACTCGATCATGTTTGACCGTACCACTGCAGTGAACCAGGTTCTCTCTCCCTTGCTCACCGGCGGGCTGGCAGACGTGGACGCCTGCGGCGGCCCCATCTCCAACGGAAGCGGTGGAGCTACGTGTACCGGTTCTGCCACCGATCCGACCAACGCTTTCCGCATCGGTGTGGATGGCAACAATGTTCCCGTGCCTCCGGCCGTTGCGCAGCCCATCCCGTTCGCCCCGGGCAACAATTTTGCCCTGTTCCTCTCTGGACCATTCGATCCCTACGCAGTACCCGGCCATGCACACAATGTGTCTTTCAGCATCCAGCGAGCATTGCCAGGCAAGATGCTTTTGGAAGTCGGTTATATCGGAAAATTCAGCCGGAATCTCCCTCAGGGCATTGCTCTCACTGCTCCTGATTATCTAACCAAGGACGCCATTAGCGGCCAGACCTATGCTCAGGCTTTTGACTGCGTGGCCCTTGAGCTACGCCATCTGGCAGGCCCTTCGAGCTTAAACTGCAACACCCCTTCGGGAACGACCACCGCGACTTCAGGCGTCACTGTGCAGCCCTTCTTTGAGGACATAATGGGTGTGTCGAATTGTACGGCCGCCAAAGGTGGCCCCTTCGCGAGTTGCACGGCGTTGGTTGCCAAGAACGGCAAAACCGATCTCATTAACGGGGATCTAGGGAGCTTTGCCGTAGACGCATTTGACATTATCAAAGAGCAGAATGGAACCGTCCATGCCGTGGGACTCGACAACACCCAAATCTTCGAGTACACCGGCATAACTGGCGAGGGAGGCACTGGGGGATTTTCTAACTACAACGCCGGATACGTCAGCCTCGAAAAGGCGGTGAGCAGGGGACTGCAGTTCGCGTTCAATTACACCTGGAGTCACGCGGTGGGCAACCAAGGCCTCCAGCAGCAAAACGTGTACTCCTCAAACAGCCCTTACAATTTGAGCTTGGATTATTCCTCCGAGCTTTTCGACCGAAAACACGTTATCAACACGTGGTGGACCTACGCGCTGCCCTTCGGAAAGGGAGGTACCTACAGTCTCCACAATTCCGTGCTCGACCGGACGGTCGGCGGGTGGACCGCCTCCGGCATCTTCACGCTTGCCACCGGCTTTCCGCTATGCATAGCGGCCAATGGCGACTACGGTGCTTTGGGTGGGCTCAGCGGCGGTACTTGCGCCATTCCCGCCCAGGGCCTTCAACTGGGCAGCCTCGGCGGAAGCAGGCATACTGGCGTCCTGGGGAGTAACGGCATGCCAGAACGGGCAGATTCCCTTCGACCAACTGCGTACACCCATCGAGTGGAACGTTGACCTTTCCATCGCCAAGAATATTGCGGTGACGGAACGCTACAAGGTGATGTTGACGGCGGATTTCCTGAACGCGTTCAACCACGACAACTTCCGATTCCCGAGCAGCCTTAGCCTGAACAGCCCGGCCTCCTTTGGCGTATATACTGCTCAAGTCAACGTTCCCCGCCGAATCCAAATCGGCGCCCGCTTCGAGTTCTAGTCGCATCCGGGCTGTATGTGCCGGTTTTGATAAGCTCGCTGATACGCACGCGCAACTCTGCCGAGCCATGCTCGCAGATACGCTGCTCCGTGGCCCGTGGACTCGAGGGACGAACCGAAGCGACGCCTTCGATGCTCTTCACCGCGGCGTCCGCATCGGAGTTCAGCGTTGGCAATGACGCCGCCGAATCTGCTTTCCGGCAGCGGCTAACAGCAACGGACAAAAGGGGCTTTACTTGCTACAGTGGCCGGAAACGTCTGAAAGCTGTGATCCGCAGCGTCGCTCGCGCCTAGCAGCACCATTTTGGTGGATCATGTTGTTCTCCTGCATAGCCGTCGTGGTGTACGCGACACAATATTTCCTCGGTCGACCTGGCGATGACCATTTCTCGCGATACATTTTTCCGCTCCGGCTGCACATTGCGGGAGGCATGGGTGCGCTTTTGGCGGGTCCGTGGCAGTTTTACGAAAAGCTGCGGGTGCGCGCGCTCAGGCTGCACCGCTGGTAAGGGCGGTTTTACTTGCTGTAAGTTGGGCTCGGATCGATAGGTGACCGCCCGTCGGACTACCAGCGTAATGACCATCACCACAAACTGGCGCGCATGCTGGTGCAACAGTTTGGAAAGATTTTCGTGGAAGACCTGAACATCCAAGGTCTTTCTCGGGGAATGCTGTCGAAAGCAGTTCATGATGCCTCGTGGGCGTCCTTCATAGCAAAGTTGGCGTACAAAGCGGAAGAGGCTGGTCGCCAACTACTAAAGGTAGACCCGAGAGGAACCTCTCAACGTTGCCCGTGTGGAGCACGAGTGCCGAAGAAACTTTCAGACCGAGAGCACGTTTGCACTGCATGCGGTCTCATCGGCAAACGAGACCATGTTAGCGCCACGGAAATACTCAGGCTCGGCTTGAGCCTTCAAGACGTAACGAAACCTGATGTAAGGGTATGCGTGTCTTGAGAAGCTGCCTTGTTCACGAGGCGGAGTACGTCACTTGCGGGGCGGCTCGTCCTCGGATAGTTCAGACAACACGACTGGCGCACGATCGGGGAATTCAGCAACAATGCGCACGTCGCCACCCATTGCCTTGATCGTTTTTCGGAGTGTCGAAAGCAGTAAATCGCTGCGTTTTTCGAGTCGTGAAATACTGTCCTGGGTAATTCCGAGAGTCTTGGCGACGCGAGCCTGCGTGAGCTTGCGGGCTTTTCGAAGGTCACGCAAGCTCATTTCCTCTGCAATTATCTCAGCTGCGCGGTCTTCTACCTTCTTGCGTTCGCCTGGGCTCAGTTTCCGAATTATTTCATTCACATTCACGGGCATGGTTACGTTCCCCTTCTGATCCGGGCAACATGGGCGTCAAAACGCTCGTCGGCCTTCCGTATCAGTTCGCGGTAGAAGCGCTCTTCGCTCCCGCCGGATTTGTCTCCCGCCTCGCCTTGCGCCTGGGATCAAAAGCAAAAGCTACTCGCCATTCGCCGTCTGCCGCTTGAAACGCAATTCCTTCATGTTGGCGTAGCGAGAGCCTTTCAGAGTGTCAACA
>QHYI01000124.1 GCA_003223245.1 Acidobacteriota bacterium | reverse complement strand
GTTTCGATTCTCTCTGGGGGCCAATCGGAGAGATTAGCCACGGTGCGCTTGTGAGTTTTCTGGCCTTCGCGCCAAGCCTCGCGGAGGAGGACCGCGGGCGGGGAGTTGCGGTTGGGGACCACGTCGATGTACATGGGTGCACTAGATCATAATACTTACACTTTGTAAAGCACAAATATGATTAACTACATGGGTGCATATTGGAGGTCGCGCGACGGGACAATGCACACGTTTCCAACAGTTTATCCCCGGATTCAGCCTCTGTTATTGCTGGAACTTCGGGCTAATGGCTAATGGTTGATGCCGGATTCCCCTGCCTTGGAAGTGACTCTTGCAGCCGGCTTCGAAGGCGAAGCGGCACGAGGATCCGCTAAAGACGGATTGAGTGAGGCGGTCAAAGTATACGACTTCCCATGGTCCGTGAGGTCGGTAATCAGAAGCTCGTAACGGAAGCCTTCCGGGTGACTTCGGCTCCTCAATAAAGCCAGTATGCCTCGCACCTCGGACCCAGAGTGAATCACGAGCTCACCCGACGAAGTTAGGCCAGACACTACGGTGCCATGAAATTCCGTCCCGTCGGCATTTACAGACGAATCGATGGAATCGAGCATCTTGACCCGAAGGAGCGTTCCTTTTGGCAAGCCGTCTACGCTGTCACCGCTCGTGGGATTGAGCCGGGCGTGGAGGTAAAACGTCTGCACGGTCCCAGCCTGGACGTGCACTGCATCAACATGGGATGCCTGCCCGTGAGTACTAGTTTCGAAAGCAGCGACGAACAATAGCACCACTGGCGCGATACGTTTCATGGGCTGGGGCCTCTCGTATCGGTCGAAAGCAAGGAACTTCGATGACCGAGCTCTTACGCTCAGATATGACTATAAAACTGTGCTCTTGTGGCGTCAATGGCAAGTCGAGATTCGATGTGCTCTATGGCGCAGCGCATCGTGCTTGGCAAACGCCCCCCCGGGTCTGCGCCAAACATCGCTCAGGCGAGCACGGCACGCGCCCTGGGAAAAAGCCAGTTGGCAGTGTTGGGAACCCTTTTAGCTTTGTGTCGGTCGGCCTCAGGCACCACCGGGTGCGGCGTAGGATGTTCCACGGGAACCGATCATTTGGTTCCGGCTACTGTACTTCGTACCGGTTCTCCTGGCGAAATTTTCTATTCCCCGATGAATTCGATTGCTTCAATGACGGCTTCCTTTTCGATCCGTTTCTCTACGGTCGGTCCTTGAACACGTATTTCTGGTCTGATTCATTGACGAGTTCGGGAGACTCTGAAGACCTAACCCGACCACCTGAAACTGTCGAAAACAACCTGACCACGTCGGCAGAGCAGCCTGGGGCTGCCGTTGCCTTCTAATGTCAAGGAAGCCGTTGCACTGCTTCAGTTGCTCGACGGCTCAATGTATGGCCTCACGCGCTATTGGCTCGAGGGCACGACCCTGCATTACATTACCAGCTACGGCGGCGAGAACACTGTGCCGCTGACCCGCATCGACTTCGCCAAGACTTTACAGCTCAACGCGGAGCGCAGCACGCCGTTCGACGCGACACGAACCTTTCCTAACCCTTAGCTCATCGCTGTTCCCCCGGCAGATTCTGCCGATCTGCGTTGCGGTGACCAACACTCGTATGCCAATTCAATTCCGGGATTACGTCTTTGTTTTCGTGCGAGGATGGTTGGTCGTCCAGTAAGGTACATTGGTGACACTTGACTTCTCTTCCTTGAATGAGCTTCTAGCAAGTGACGAATTCCAGCCTACGCGCTTTCCCGTATCCGAATTCCGCGGACTCGAACACCACTGTTTATGAGGAGAGATTCGGGCTAGTTCGCTTTTCTTAAAAAGCGGAAATTCTGGATACGGCCTGCGTTCAGCACAAACCCGGAAACAGGCCCGTTCGACGGATCGCGCGCAAACCGCACCGTCCCGATCTGCCCGGTAAAAACATCTCGCACTGCAGGCTCGAGCACGTCGGCCTTATGCTTCAGGCGTATCAAGCGCAACTTCTCTCCGCCCAGCGCAATCCGGTAAACCGGGTCGATCTCTTCGCTCACATATGCCCCGGCATACTCTCGAAGCTGTGCGCCGCTGGGGGTGAAGGCTTCCGCGATTTCGAACACTGTCGGCTTTCCGCCGCCAAAGCTCTGCTCCATCCGCCGCGGCTTATCCCCGCTGGGCGCGACAAAGTGAATCTCCACTGCGTCACCCCACGGCTTGTCCGCGATGCGAAACCGTGACTCCGCGAACGGCTTCAGCACCAGGGGCTCCTCGTCGCCTACATCGCCTTGGAGTTTGCCGTCCTTGATGAAGATCCTCACGAACGCGTCATCTTCGCGGTTCCAATACAGCCCGGTGAATCCCGCCATCTGCTCCGGCATGAGAACCACTGCTTCCGCGCCGGCGCTTCTTGCCACAACCTCTTTCGCCGGAGCTGACTGCTCCGCCGCCTTGATCTCTTTCGCGAGCACAATGTCCGCAACCTTGCGCACAAGCGCGCTGGGTTCGGTCTCCGCCGAGTTACAAAGCACCGCCGCCGAAAAATGCTGCTCTGGAAACCGCGTCATGTCTGACCGGTATCCGGCATCGGCGCCCCCGTGATCGACGGTGGGCAGCCCCTTGTATTTCCCCACGACCAACCCAAACGCATAATCCAATTGCTCCCCGTTGTTCAGCTTGCCGCGCTCCAGCATCTGTTGCACGAATGCGTTCCCACCCACTTTCGGGTGATAAAAAATCTCATCCCACCGCTGCAGGTCCTCTACCGTCGTTTGCAGGCTCGTCGCTCCCACGGTGTCGAAATTCGTGATGCTGATCTCGAACGGCTTCCCCGGCTCTTGCTCGTATCCAACGGCATTGTGTTTCAAGACCTCCGCGTGATCGTCGCGAAAATGCGTGTGCGTCATTCCCAGCGGCTCAAAGATATTTTTCGTCGTGAATTCGCGCAGAGATAGTCCACTCACGCGCTTCACGATCAGCCCCATTAGCGTGTAGCCCGTATTGCAGTACACATGCCGCTCACCAGGCTTGAAATTCAAATCCTTCTGCCGCGTCATCACCGACATCACGTCATCGTCGGTGATCAAGTCTTTCGAGTACCTCCACCCTGCCAGCTCCAGCAACGCCCACTGATCCCGTAGGCCGCTGGTGTGGTGCACGAGATTCCGAATAGTGATCTTCTGTCCGAAATCCGGCAGCTCCGGAATGTATTTCCTCACTTCGTCATCGAGCGAGAGCTTCTCTTGCTGCGCCAGCAGCACAATCGATGCCGCCGTAAACTGCTTGGACATCGAGGCTACGTGAAACACCGTCCCCGGCGTAATATGCACGTCTTCGTTCAAGTCCTCCATGCCATACCCGCGTTTATAGACAACCTGACCGCCCCGGTAGACACCCAAGGCGCACCCGGGAGAATCCGCGCGGTCCCATTTCGCAAAAACCTTGTCCACCTGCTTGGCCATATCCGGAGGCAGTGTCTGCGGCCTCCCTGCGCACGGGGCAAGGAGGACCACTACAGCCATCTCTGCGAATCGCATCCTTCTTATGAGCGTCCTCATGACGGTCTCCCCCCTGTGTCGGCCCTCCGGCCATTGTGCCAGCATGGTCTCTTAAATTTACGATGATAGGTTCTCGAAGAGAAAAAGACCGGATTTTCCGGCGACGACTATGTCCTGATCGCCGTCCCCATCAATGTCCACTGCAGCGATTTGCATCCCTCCGCCGGTTCGTGTGCTGTAGTCCAGAACATGCCGCCTCCACTGCACCGCGCCATCCAACATGATTCGCTCGTACCAATAGACTCCGAGCGGCTCGTTGGCGCCCGGATCATGGTCGTGCGCATAGTAACGCTTTCCCGTGATCAATTCACGCCGTCCATCGCCATTCAAATCCGCCAGGGTTACCGCATGCGCCTGCGACCAGCTATTGTCAATCAAGTGCTTTGTCCACACGCGGTTGCCTTGGGCATCCTTCTTTTGTTCGTACCAGAAGATGCCGTAATCGTGAGCCAGGCTAGTGATCAGATCGGGCAACCCATCTCCATTCACGTCTTCGGTGTAGATAAATCCAGTAGCGCCCAGATCAAACTCGGGATGAAAGGTCCAGCCGCCGTTCCGGGGGTCGCGGGGGGCCTCAAACCAGCCTTGCGGCGTAATAATGTCCGTACGCCCATCGCCGTTGACGTCACCCGCCCCGATCCCGTGTCCGTAACTTCTGGGACTGATTTCGTGTCGCACCCAGGGGTCTTGAGCGCCGCGTCCCGCGAGTTCATACCACATCAAGGGGAAGTCACGCTTGCCGAATTGAGGCAAAAGCTGAAGCGGCTGGCCCGTATTCAGGATGTCGACCAAAAACACAAACTCTACAGGAGAGCCTGATTCGATCAGGTGTTCGCGCCAGGCCCCGCCGGACCTCCCGGGATTCTCCCACCAGGTGAGAGGCTTCGACCAGTACGAGCAGCTGACGATGTCCGGATACCCGTCGCGGTTCACGTCGATAGCCAGATCGCTCAGGTCCTCCAGGTAGTCGAACGTATAGGGCAGGTCCCGGAATTTGTGCTTGATGAAGCGCGGGCCGAGACCGGCTTCTGGAGGCCCTTGCTCGAACCAGTTTTCTCCGGAGACGATGTCCAGCCTGCCATCGCCATTCATGTCCGCGACGGCAACCGTTTCGCTGATGCCCAGATCGAGCGTGTGTTTGCGGAAAGGGAGGGCGTCGTCCCCGGCCGGTGCCGTAGCGATATGGATGTAACGATCAGGCTCCTTTGGGGGCGAGACCACGGAGCCGCTTTGTCGTGGATTTTTCGGGCCTCGCGTGTCAGCGAACACCGCGGCAGGAACGATGGCGCCTACTGATTTCAGGAACTGCCTGCGTCCGCGCTTTCTGCCTTTGTCCAACGTTAGTACACTCCGTGTGCGCGTCCAGGTTGTTCGGTGGGAAGATCGATCTCCTGGCTCAATGCCTTGATGAAGCGAAGCCCTTCCCGTGCGAGTTCGTCGCCTGAAGAAGCCAGATCGCGCCAGATGGCAGCCGCAGCAGCGAGCTCCGGCTCGGGTTGGGCGAAGGATTCAATCGTCATCCAGCCCTCGTACCCAATCTCCTTTAACGCCAGGAGAATACCTCGCCAGTCGTTGTGTCCCGTACCCGGAATGCCTCGATCATTTTCCGAGATATGCACATGTCCAAGCTCCTTCGCCACGGCGCGAAGAGAGGTGGCAGGGTGCCGTTCTTCAATGTTTGCATGGAAGGTGTCGAAATGAATCAGCACATTCGGCTCGCCCACATCGTGGACCAGTTGAGCCGCATCGCTCAGAGTGTTGAGGAAGTAGGTCTCAAAACGGTTGAGCGGTTCGAGGCAGAGCGTGATGCCAAACTTGCGGGCTTGCCCGGCGGCCGCGTGGAGGCCCTCGACGGCGCGTTTCCATTCGTCGTCGGTTCTGCGGCGTCCACTCATCACGCCCAAGGCCGCGTAAAGCGGACCACAAATAAGTTTGCCCCCGAGTTCCGCCGTACGCTCAATACATTGCTTCAAAAACGCGCCCCCGCGAGCACGTACTTGCGGATCCGCATCGATCAGGTTGGCCTCACGTGGTAAGACGCTACAGGTAGTGCGCTCAAGACCGACTTCCTCCAGGATTCGCCTGACGGCCGGAATGCTGGCAGGTTCTGTTGGCGACAAAAATAGTTCGACGCCGTCGAAACCCCACTCCCGGATACCGGAAAAAAGCGCCGAATGTTGTTCGGTGATCCGCGTGGTCCACACCATGGTGTTGACGCCGTACTTCATGTCCGCGAGCCTTCCTCTGCCTTAGTCAATGTGTTTCCCGTGTTCGCCGGAAAGATCCTTTGGCGGCTGCCGCCTGTTCTCCCCTGGCACTACGGCCTGGCTGCGACCGATCAGCTTCAGATCACAACCCGGAAAAGCAGTGAGATAGGTGTTGCCCTGATACTGCAAATCCTCGTGGATGCCGATGGCCGATGTGTAATACCCGTTCACCGTCATGTGCTTCAGAGTTAGAAAGAAGCGCTCGAGATCCGTCGTCGGCTGATCCTCATGTGCGGCGGATTTGGCAAGGGCCTCAGCGAGCGACGATTTTCTGACTTCCTCTTGCATCTGTTTCAGGCCCTCCCGCCACTGCTTTTGGGTCTCGACGCTGCTCGTCGAAACCATCAGGTCAGCGAACAGGCTCACCCGAGCTGCTTTCGCGCCGGGCGAGTGATCGTCGGCAGGAACAATCATTTCCATGAGCTCGTCGAGCAGCTGCTTTTCTTCTGCGGTAAAGAACCGGAGTTTGTCGTCGCTCGCGGGCCCGCCCGCATCACTAGAGGAATGGCACAGAGCAGATCTGAGAGCATCGAGTTTCGGTAGAAGAGCGCCGACAGCCGTAATTTTGATCGCCCTCCGTCGTTTCATACAAGCTCCATGTTTCCCTCCGGCGCCCCGCCTGAAGTTCCAGCTTCCTCGAAGGTCGTTGGCGCGCAACAAACTCTAAAGTTCGCCGCGCCGCCTTTGCTCCTTGATGTAATCCGCCGCCCGAAGCGAAAGCGCCATGATCGTGAGCGTGGGATTCTTCTCGCTGGAGGTGGCGAACGAGCTTCCGTCGGTAACGAAAAGATTCTTCACCTCCCGCGCCTGGCAAAAGCTGTTCAGCACGGAGGTCTTGGGATTTTTGCCCATGCGGATGGTGCCCACCTCATGACTGGCGAAGCCGCTGGGGGCCTGGCTCGAGTCCGGAAAAGCCTCCCCCTTCAGATTCGAGCAAATTTCCAGGAGGCTCCGATTCTTGTCGCGCCAGAGGGCCAAATCGTTCTCGCTGAATCGGAAATGGACTACCGGAATGGGGATGCCGTACTCGTCGGTATGATCGGGCGCCACGGTGACGTGGTTTTCCGGGCGCGCTTCGACTTTTCCAAATGCGCCAAGCATCAGATAGCCCGGTTGCATCTTGCGGATGCGTTCCTTATATGCGGCGCCGTAGCCGGCAAGGCGCAATGCGTGATGCGGAAACATGTAACTCGAAAAATTGACCTGAAATCCCCAGCCTCCCGCGTAGTCTTTTTTTCCGGCGAGATGATTGTACCGTGGAATGTAAACGTGGTCTGTAGCGCCGTCTTGGTTGAACGGGGGAACGCCCTCAAGCTCCTTCAGATAGATATCCGCGCCTCCTCCCAAATGACCGTGAAGATAGCGTCCTACAACCCCGTTGGAGTTTGCCAGACCATCGGGATGCTGCGGCGACCGCGAATTCAAGAGCAGCCTGGCGGATTCAACCGTCGCGCAACAAACAACGACCACGTTTGCCCTTACCTCCTGCTCCTTCTTGGTTTGTGTGTCCACAAAACGCACGCCGCGCGCCAGTCCTTCCCGGTTCACCAGAATTTCCCGCGCCAGAGCATTTTGGCGGAGCGTGAAGTTGCCAGTCCTTTGAGCCTTCGGCAACATGGCCACAGCACTGTTGAATAACGCCCCCACATCGCATCCATCCATGCAGTGGCCGCAGTAATGACACGGCGGGCGGCCGTCATAAACGACGGTAGCGACGGCTTTGCGCACCGAGATGAGAGGAATTCCCATGCTCTTCGTTTTCCGCTGCAAAATGTGTTCGCTGCAGCGCCACGGAAGCGGGGGCAGATAGTGTTTCCCTGCGGGTACAATCTCGAGCCCGTCGTCCTGGCCGCAAACGCCAATCATTTGCTCCACTCGCTCATAATAAGGTTCCAGCTCTTGGTAGCTCAGCGGCCAGTCTTCTTCGATGCCGTTCACCGACCATTCTTTGAAATCTTGCGCTGCGTAGCGGAGCACTACGGCATTCCAATGCACGGTCCTGCCCCCCACCACGCGTATTCGGTCCACACCCACCCGATCGCAGTCTTCATAGCGAATCGAACTGGACACGTGTCCTTGGTAGAAGGGCGCCTGCTTCTCGCCATGAAACCCGCGGTACGGCAATTCGTAAGGCCACTTATGCGAGAGGAACTTGGTCAGTGGCACTTCGCTCCCCGCTTCGAGCAGGAGGACCTTCGCTCCGCCCTCGCACAGCTCTTTGGCCATGATGCCGCCGGCGGCTCCGGAGCCGATAATGCAAACCTCGTAAGAGGACAGCTGGCTCAACGTGATCCTTCCCGACCGACAGCCAGAACCTGGGATTTCGATCAGTAGAAAACAGCGCCATTCCAGTGAATAGCCTGCTGATCATAGCAAAAGTATCTTTAGGGACGAAAAAGGTGAATCGCGCCATGCAAAATGTAACCGGAGGGAGCAGCGTCGCGCCATTTAAGATGTAACCCCGGAATTCCTATCGAATGCAACCAGCGGCGCCGAATCCTGCAATGTCAATTCGTCCACCGCAAATGGCGTGCGGAGCCGCAATCCTGATTGCCGGCAACAGAAAGAATTGAGTTAGGCCCGAGACGGTTGGCTCCCGTGCTGATTTGCGCACGGCTGTCAACTTGTTGAGTATTTGGTGTCATGGATGTCTGTGCGTTCTACAGCGATCTCGACGGACTTTCTCCCGAGACCGGAATGACGAGCCGCCACGCGGATTCGCCCAAAGCTGCCCGGAAGCGTCTTGACCCACACAGCGCCTACTCCGCCGCTCTCTGCCAGAGCAAACGGATTGTCTCCCACGATCACTCCTGGCCCCTCCAGTTCGAAGGCCACTTCGCCCCCGGCGGAGGCGCGCTCGGCTCCGTACTTATCCACCACTTTGAATACTAACCGCGTGGCGTCGGCTTCGTCTCCGATCAATTCCCTATCGTCCGCCTCTAGGAATAATTGATCTTGACTAGGATCGGATGAAAAAGAACGCGACACTATCAGACGATCGCCAACGTATCCGTCAATCCGCAGTTCCGGGTGATCCGCCCCGTCAACTTCTAAATCAGCGAAGAACGGCGGATGTTTTAGGTGCGGGAAGTTCGCCGCATCCGGGTTGAGAGTCGAGTGCCGCTGGCCGCCGAGAAACAGTTCCAGTCGGTCACAGTTGGAAAAGATTGCTGCTCTGTTTCCGGGCCCGCCGGGTGTTTGCGGCCCAAAATCCCAGTAGAAATTAGGCTGAATGACCGGCCGGACTTCTGGATCGCATTGTGCCTGGTAAAAGGATGCCCCCAGCTTCGGAATGCGGAAGAAGTCAGCGACTCCAGGGCATTTCACAGTGTTGTGCGCATTGATGAGACTCGCATAATCGAAGGCGCACCAGGCAATCACACCACAGATCCTGGGATTGGCCGCGGCTCTACTGTGAGCCTGTGCGTGAAAAATCGCTTGTTGCCGCTGAAGCCTCTCATCGCCAGCCCGACGATAGCGGTTGTCGAATCCTTTGCCGCGGCTGTAGTTGAACTGCCCCACCGCCTCCGTCAGCATGTACGGCACGCCCGGTACGGGTTCTGCGATGCCCACGCTCCGGTCGGGAGCCGCGTGATAATCGTCAAATGCAAAAACGTCCTCGTGCCAGTCTTGCTGCCAGGTCTTTCTCGATGCGGGCGTCATCGAGCCGGACACGGGCCGCGAATCGTCCAGCGACTTCGCAACTGCCGTCGTTCGCCGGTAGAGCTCGACATCATTTGCCGATTCGTTGACGCGCACTCCCCAAATCACGATCGAGGAATGATTGCGGTCTCGAATCACCATGTCCCTGGTGTCCCGAACCAAAAGCTCCTTCCAGGCCTCGTCGCCGAGGTGCGCCCAACCGGGAACCTCCTCCCACACCAACAACCCTAGTTCGTCACAGGCCTCCAGGAAGGCCTCCGACTGCGGATAGTGCGAACACCGAACAATGTTGCAGTTGAATTCCCGCCGAATGATCTCGGCGTCTCGCCGGAGCACTCGCCGGGGCATTGCCCCGCCCACGTAGGGATACAACTCGTGCCGGTTTAGACCGAAAAGCTGCAACCGGCGGCCGTTCAGAAAGAAACCATCCAGCTCGAAGCGCGCGTCACGGAACCCTATCCGGACTGCGTAGCCCTGTACGGGCTTTCCTTTGCTCGAGAGTGTGCTCACGACTTCGTAGAGGTGTGGCTTGTCCAGGTCCCAGAGAGTGATGTTTCCAAGATTGGATAACGTGAGCGGAACCTTAATTTCCCCGGCTTTTTCGATGCGTAAAGTCTCGCTGGCTCGCGAGACTACTCGCTCTCCGTCCTTCAACTCCGCCTGGATCTCTAACGGATCGCTGCTGGCTCCGGCGGAATCCAAAATGCAAAACACTTCAACCCGGCGGTTTTCCTCGAGCACGCGCGCTGGCTTCGCAAAAACATCGCGGAGAAATATGGAGGGGACTGCCTCCAAACGCGCCGAACGATAGATGCCTCCAGGCTCGAGATAATCGATCTTCCCTGGTCCGCCGGGTGCCCCTTCCGGCGGGACATCGCTCCATCGGGAGTCCACCTCTACTGCCAGCACATTCTCGTCTTTGCGAAGCCACCTGGTAATTTCGTAACGAAACGGCAGGTAGCCTCCCAAGTGTTGCTGCAGTTCATGTCCGTTGATCACGGGAGTCGCACCGACCATCACACCGTCAAACTCCAAGAAAACCCGTAGACCATGGAATTCTTCTGGCAACGCGAAATGCCGGCGATAGATCCACACGTCCTCCCAAGCTGCCGCATCCCAGTTTTGCCAGGAAAGCTTGGCTACACAGTTAGGGAGGGTAACTCGCGAAAAGGCCCCATCAGAATAATGTGGCTCCGCAGCGCGAAGATCGAATTTTCCCCCGAATAGCCACTCTTGATCCAAAGGCAAAACCAGGCAACCCGGGCCCCTCCGCTCGTAGTTCTTTTGCCATAGAAGGCCGGCAGGCCTCAAGAAACCAGCGCTTGCCAGTCCTCCCAGCGCCGATGTCCGCAAGAATTTTCTCCGCGACATTGCCGATCTTGTGCAGTCTGTCTCGCGCGTGGCGTTTGCTTTCATCGGTGTAGCTGAGAACACAAGCGGGCGGGACATGGAGTGCCCCTAGGCGGGGGTTACTAGCGCTCCGTACTTTTGCCCGGTTGATATCATAGCGACAAACGCGACAAACTTTTCCAAAATGAGGACCGGTGACGAGCAGATGGATTGTCCAGCTCTTGGGGAAACGCTCTGCAAGAATCCGTTTGGGCTCAAAAGGAAATAAAGAAGCTCTTCAAAAAAACGGATTACATCCCGGCCGCAAGCGGATTCGGCGGCGGCTTCAACTCGTATTCTCTTGGCGGCTCCGCACCCATCAGGTAGCGGACAAAATAGTCCCATCGTCTTCGCACCATATAGGGTTCATCGCCGAAGCCATGCCGGCGATTCGGCAGCAAGAGCAAGTCAAAATCCTTGTTCGCTTTGATGAGTGCGTCAACCACCAGCAGTGTGTTATAGGGCGGCACATTGTCGTCCAGCGTGCCATGCGCCAACAGCAGGTGGCCCTTCAAATTCTTGGCGATGTTCTGGTTGGCCTGGTCGTCGTAGTTCGTGGTTCCGTCCGGTTTGCGCTCGAGCAGTCCCTGATACCGCTCGCCCCAGTCGTCTTCGTATTCGCGGTTATCATGATTACCCGCCTCGGAGATTCCCACCTTAAAAAAGTCCGGATACCGAAACATGGCGTCCGCCGCGGCGTAACCTCCGCCCGAGTGGCCATAAATTCCCGCTTTATCGAGATCAATCCACGAATACCTTTGGGCCAGTTGCTTCATTCCGGTGACTTGGTCCGGCAAGGTGTTGTCGCCCATGTTGCCATAATACGTATCGTGGAATTTCTTCGATCGCTTGGGATTGCCCATACCCTCAATCTCGACCACGATGAATCCCAATTCGGCGAGTGCTTGGGTGTCCCCTCGTGCCGGGAGGAATGACCAGCTCCCAACGCTCCCGCCCTGTGGTCCTGGATAAATGCGGTTGACGATGGGGTATTTCTTTTTCGGATCAAGATTCGTGGGCTTGAACAACAACCCATAAAGATCGCTTGTGCCGTCGCGCCCCTTCACCGTGATGGGCTCCGGCGGCTTCCATCCCGCTGTAACGAGCTTTGAAATGTCCGCTCTTTCCAGCGTGGCCAGCATCTTCCCGCTCGAATCACGCAGCACGCTTACCGGCGGCGCATCCGGTTTCGAATAGTTGTCCACAAAATATCGCCCCGAAACCGATACCGTCACATCGTGACTAGCATCCTCGGGCGTCAACAGCTTCAGCCCACTACCATCAAAAGCGATGCTGTAAAAATGCGTGAAATAGGGATTGCCCGTTTCTTTCTCATTGGCCAAGAAACACAGCGTCCGCGCCTTCTCATCAACTCGCAACAATTCCGTCACCACAAATTCGCCCTTGGTGATTTGATTTTTCAGCTTTCCTGTTCCCAGGTCATAAAGATAGAGGTGCCCCCAATTGGCGCGCTCGGAATACCAAATGAATTCGTTCGAAGCGGGAAGATAGCGCCAGTTCACTCTGCCCTGGCCCGATTCGTACTGCGTAGCCACGCGTTCTTCCATCACGTCGCGAACCGCTCCGGTCGCAGCATCCGCGATGCGTAGCGTCTCCTGTTTGTGGTCCCTCGACGTGGAGACAAACGCCAAGGTGCTCGAATCCGGGCTCCACTCGACGTCCTCCCATTGGCTTCCGCGGCAAATGACGTGGTCGCACAGCGTCGAGCGATGCTGGTCCGGCGGCATTTCGAGCCGAATCAACTTCGCCGTATCCACGTCGATGATCACTCTCTCAATCATCGACACCACGTCGTCCCCGGGCAGTGGATACTTCCAGGCTTGCAACGCCGGGTGGCCAACGTTCGTTTCCACCAGGTACATCTCCCCCACGTTGCGCTGGTCTTGTTTGAAAGTGGCTATCTTTTTGGAATCCGGCGACCACAGCAGAATGGGATTGTCGCTCTTGATCCACCCGGCATTGTCCAACGCATAGGAGTCGTCTTTGACGCCGTCCGCCGTGAGCTGCGTCTCCTTGCCGCTCGCCACGTCGCGCACCCATAAGTTGTAATCGCGCACAAAGGCGCGCTTCTCGTTGTCAGGAGAAGCCACGCTGTTCTCCACGCCCCCGCTTACCACCACGCACTTGCGGCCCTGCCGGTCACACTGAAACTGCCGCTTGCCGATCTTAAAAGAAACGAACTGCCCGTCCTTCGATAGTTCGATTTCGCGAAACGGAAGCGTGTTGGCCCCGTACGTTTTCCCGGAGGCTGCCGAAAGAGCGGCGGCAAGCTTGGCGTGGTTGAACGCCGGCTCCTTGGTAAGTTTCTCCGGATCGAACAGCACGAACTTGGGTCCGTCAGCGTCAAGATCGCGGTACCACAGGCGCTCGTCCGCGGTCCACACAGGGTGCACCGCGTGGTAGACGAGCGGGTTCGTGTTATACGCCATGAATTTCTCCGCATGGGCGTACTCCGCAGAAGCGATCGCGTGTCGGGAAGCCGCTTCCTGCGGCTGAGCGGCCGTGTAGGCACTCAAACTCATGAAGACCACAAACAAGGTCAAGCGCCGCAGAAGATGATCCGTAGTTTTCAAGAGCATGTTCATTCCTTTGAAGGTACGGAAGTTGCTGGATGCGAAAGGCGCACGAAGACCGGTAGATGGTAGTCAAAGCAATGAGCCGTGGCAATGAGCGATCGCGGCAAACACCACAAAGGAAGGAATGGCCATAGCCACAGGACTTTGCCGTGGCGCTCTTCGTCCCTGGAATTTCGCCGGCTGCTAAGTAGAACCGCACTCCGATGCCGGACCACTCCAGCAATGCGGGCCGGCGTTCGTGAGATTCTGCAATAGAGTAGCTGCCGTCCGCGCTCGATTTCCGATACAGTTTCCTTCGGCACTGAGATAGCATTCGTGGAATTTCGCGTTGTAAAGCAATGAGGAGATCCTCATGAGGCGAATGACGCGCGTGCCGGTAATCTGCGTAGTCCTTGTTTCGCTTGGAACCGCGGCATGCCGCAAATCCTCGTCCGTGGGAGTGACTGCCGATCGTGTGCCTGAGACGTGGTTCGAGCGTCTGGCGCAAACCAGCGGAACCATCAAGGTACATGGCCTCAAGGACCAAGTGCGGGTCGTTCGGGACCACTCCGGCATTCCCCACATCTACGCGAACAATGTGGACGACCTGTTCGTGGCTCAAGGATTTGTACAGGCGCAGGACCGTTTATTCCAGATCGATTTGTGGCGGCGTTCCGTACAGGGGCGGCTGGCGGAAATTCTTGGACCTGATTTCGTGGAACGCGATCGTCTGGCGCGCCTCATGCATTACCGCGGCGACGTGGAAACCGAGTGGAGAAGCTACGCACCTGATGCGAAACCAATCGTCGAACAATTCGTTAAAGGCATAAATGCCTGGGTCACCATCGCTCGAAAAAATCCCCCAATCGAGTTCACCTACGCCGGATATGAGCCCGAGCTTTGGAAACCTGAAGACATTCTGAGTCGCGCGGAAGGATTCACCATGGAAGGCAACGCGCTGAGAGAAGTATTCCGCGCGCGGCTCACGGCGCTGGTCGGTCCGCGGCTGGCCGTGCAGTTACTCCCTCCCGAGCCTGCGGTTCCGGTGAAAGTACCGCCCGAAGTGGATCTGAGCATCATCGACGATCATCTCGAAGCGCAATTGCAGACGATCGGCGCAGGATCGAGATTCAGCGAACTGCAAAAGCAGGCCGCTCTGCTGGATGCCGGCCCGAGTCGTTTTGAAGGCAGCAACAACTGGGTGGTTGCCGGACGAAAATCGGAAACCGGAAGACCACTGCTGGCCAATGATCCCCATCGACAACTGGATCATCCTTCGCTGCGTTATCTGGTGCACCTGAATGCCCCGGGATGGAATGTCATCGGGGCCGTGCAGCCGTACTTGCCAGGCGTGTCTGTGGGCCACAATGAGCGCATCGCCTGGGGTCTTACTGTATTTCTGACGGATGCACAGGATCTGTACATCGAGAAGCTCAATCCGGATAATCCAAAGCAGTACGAATACCGCGGCAAATGGATTGACTTGCAAACCCAAAACGACCGAATCGCGGTGAAAGGGCGCGACCCGGTTGACGTGGAATACCAATACACCGTTCACGGACCTGTGATCACAACCGATGCCAAGAGACACGAGGCCGTGGTCTTGCGCTGGACAGGCGCGGAGCCTGGAACAGTCGGGTACCTGGGCGATTTATCCATCGACCGCGCACACAATTGGGAGGAGTTCCGCGACGCGCTCGCCCGCCACAAGATGCCGGCAGAGAACTTCATCTACGCAGATGTAGACGGCAACATCGGGTACCAAGCTGCAGGGTTGTCGCCGGTTCGTCCAAACTGGCCCGGGCTCCTACCTGTGCCAGGATCGACTGGTGAGTATGAGTGGAGGGGCTGGTTCTCGCTGGACGACTTGCCGCACGCATTCAACCCAAAGAGTGGATTTCTTGCGACTGCGAACAATGATGTGCTGCCGCCCGGTGAAAGACGGCCCATAGGCTATGACTGGGCGAACCCGGCACGGATCAACCGCATCCGCGAAGTGCTTACATCGAGCAAAAAGTTCGGTGTTAGTGATTTTGAAAAGCTACAACACGATGCCGTCGCCTGGAACGCCGAACAGCTGGTTCCGTTACTGACGCGCCTCAAATCGGATGATACAGACGTCGAGCGCGCGCGTCGACAGCTAGTTGGTTGGGATAAGGACATGCTCCGCTCCAGCACAGCCGCAACCATATATTTCGTTTGGGAGCAGAAGGCCCTGCAGTTGCTCGTCGGCAGCAAGATCCCTGGCGCGCTTGCGGCAGAATATGCCCGGCGTGGCGGCGAAGTTCTTGTCCCGGCGCTGACCCGCCCCGGCCCTCCGTGGTTTCCCCAAAATGCCGCCAAGGAGCGGGACGCACTTCTCATTGCCGCGCTCGCAGCCGCGGTGAAAGAACTTAAACAGGAATGCGGGAATGACATGTCGCAATGGACCTGGGGCTCCCTGCACAGCGCCACGTTCCAGCATCCTTTGGCAGTCAATGCCCAGATGGCTTCGATCCTCAATGTCGGCCCGATCTCCCGCGCTGGCTACGGCTTGACTCCATTCGCAACCGGCGGCAGGGGATTCTCACAGATGGCAGGCGCCACGTTTCGCGAGATTATAGACGTTAGCGATTGGGACAAGTCGGTCGCGACGAGCGCACCCGGCCAGTCGGGACAACCGGGCAGCCCCCACTTCTCCGATCTCGCGAAATTATGGGGCGACGAGCGTTACTTCCCGCTGCCCTATAGCGATTCCACGGTGAACGCGAACGCGGAAGCCACCTTGGTGTTGGTGCCCGAGGAGTAGTCAGAACAGGAGAGGATCATGAAGCGAAAATCAAAGAAGTCGATGCTCGTCGCTTTTCTGCTGAGCGCCGTCCCTATGGTTCTGCAAGCACAGCAAGAGAAGAGGCCGCAACCGGGGACCAAACTCACGGAGGAGCAACTCAAACAGTGGGTTGCTCCGATGCGCGCGGGGCGAAAGTTAACACCCAAAAGTTGGCCCAACGGCGCGAAGGTCGCGGTTTGCCTCAGTTGGGACATGGACAACGAAACCTTTGACATCGCTGCAGGAAACAGCGCGCCGGTGCTCCTGTCGCAAGGCGAGTACGGCTTCACCGAAGGGTTGCCCAGAATTATGGCGCTCTACGACAAGTACGACATTCCCGGTTCGTTCTACATTCCTGCGGTGACCGGCGTCCTTTATCCGGAAATGATTCAAGAGTTCAAGAAGCGCCCGCAACATGAGATCGGAATACATGGCTGGATTCACGAGAGGCTTCCGGACCTCGACGACCAGCCGGAAGAAGAACGGCTCCTGAATAAAGCGATCGAGTTTTGGACGAACGCACTCGGCAAGAAACCGGTGGGATACAGAGCGCCTTCCTGGGCATTTAGCAAATACACGCTCGATCTCATTCGCAAAGCGGGATTTCAGTATGACAGCAGCGCCATGGCGATGGACGAGCCCTACGAACTGCTTTCGAACGGCCGGCCCACGGGGATGGTCGAGTTGCCGGTCGATTGGATCCTTGACGATTACCCGTACTTCATTTCCAGCGGCTCGCTCCCGTCGCCCGAACTCATTTTCAAGGTGTATCAGGATGAATTCGACGGTGCGTATAAAGAAGGCACTATGTTCATGCTGACGATGCATCCGATGGTCTCGGGGCATCGCTCAAGAATCGTCTATCTCGACAAGCTCATCGCTTACATGAAGTCAAAGCCGGGTGTGTGGTTCGCCACGGGTCAGCAAATCGCGGATTACCTGCATCCGAATTCCAAGTGACGAGGATATCCTCAGACTTAACGTCTAAAGGGGGGACAATGAGGGAAAACCATTGCCTGAGGAGTTTGGGAATCGCAGTAGCTGCTTGCTGTTTCTTACTGATTGCCTCATTGTTGGGCACTCGAACAAACGCCCAGTTAGCTGGAGCAACGCTTTCAGGCGTGGTGTCCGATGCATCAGGGTCCGCCGTCGCCAGCGCGAAGGTGTCCATCAAAAACTTGGCCACAAGCGACATACGAGAGTTGACCACAAATGCGGATGGCCTGTATTCCGCCCCGAACCTCCTGCCCGGCAATCTCTGGGCTTGAAGTGGTTTGAACTCCGGCAAAGCGAGCCGCCCATCTAAAGTTGCTTGAGCTGATTCAGCCAGCTGCACAAACAGCAAATGCTCCTTGGTGGTCACCCGCCGAAGAACCAGTGGCCGTAAGTGATTGATTCTATGGAGCGGCCTATCGGAATCGAACCGACACCTGAACCTTGGCAAGCTTCGCGTAGCTAAATCTAACGGGCTGGAACGGCGGCACTTAGCATTCTGTGGCCGGGCCTTAATTGGAAAATGATAGAAAACAAAAGCGCGTAGCTCCCTCAATTGTCAAAATCGATGCTCTCGAGACCTAGTTCGGGTATTCTCAAAGAGACAGCACATCACGCGGGGAGCTTATCAAACACTCGCTGGCACCTGTCTAGAATAGGCGAAAAACAGATGGAGAAACTCGATCGAATCACGACTGATCCTGCTCGCATGAACGGCGAGCCCGGTATACGGGACCTCCGTCTTACCGTCCGCCGAGTGCTTGAAGCACTCGCCATCTATCCTGACCGTGCCGAACTGAAGCGCGAATACCCAGAGCTAGAGGACGAAGATATCCGGCAAGCGCTGGCCTTCGCGGCGGCCTTGGTTGACGACAAGGTCTTGCCTCTTCTCCACGCCCGATGAGGCTGCTGATCGATCAGGGCCTCCCGCGTTCCACAATCCACCATCCACCATCTCGATGCCGCCGGGGCTGAGTCCGCCCACGTAGGGGAAAAAGGACTCGCCACTGCGAGCGATGAGCAGATTATCGACTTTGCGCGCCAGGGCGGTTGGATCGTTGTGACTTTGGATGCAGACTTCCATGCTCTGTTGGCGCTCTCTGGGGCGACGAGCCCATCCGTGGTTCGAATTCGGATTGAAGGTCAACGGGCAGAGGGGCTTGCCACTTTACTGGTTAACGTGCTGAAGGTTTGCAAGGACGATCTGGTCCAAGGAGCTATGATCTCAGTGACTGAGAACGGAGCCAGGATTAGAAGGCTTCCTCTCCTGCGATAAGCTTTTTAGGAGAGAGTGCTCTCGGAATCAACTGTTGATTGGAAACTCGCCTCAACGCTGAGCACGTCGCGGCGGACTTGAGGAGAGCGCAAACCCGGGACGCTCAATCTCCTTCATGGGCCGGATTTAGTATGGCCTCGCTTGTCTCTTCATTCAAGCAAACAGACGTCAATGCCGAGTCCCAAGACGCGGGTCACGAGCACGGGCAACACCAGCCCGAGTAGGACCACGACCGAGGCAATGGAGAGAAGTGTGATTCCAACGACCTTTATGTCAGGAAAGTGGCGAGGTAGCGTAAGTGATTGATTTAATGGAGCGGCCTATCGGAATCGAACCGACACCTGAACCTTGGCAAGGTTCCGTACTACCACTATACTAAGGCCGCTTAAGTACCTTCTTTTTATAACATGCTTCAAAAGCAGCAACAAGCCCACTGTGCTGCGGAGCTCCATCCGCCACCGTCAGAAGCTGAAGGATCAGGAAACTTGAGTAACCCGAGCCGTTTTTACCACCGGAGACCGGCGCTGGCGTTCGGCAAAGCGCGTGGCTTTCTCCTTATCCGTGTACACCCGGCCGAACTTCTCGCCGTCGGCATAGTAAACACTGACGAGCCAATGGTGGTGTTTGCGCCGGCGATCCCTGCTAAATGGATCTTTGTCTTTGTCGGAAGCGTCTTTTGTCACTTTAAGCATCCCTCTCCCTAATGAAGGATCAGCACGGCACTATCTCAAGGAAGCGAGCGCCGCGCAAGTACCAATCGAGATACTGACACGCCATCTATTACACCAAAAAATGGCCAGCGGGAAAACCCGAAATGACCCGAAAGGTGGGCAGCGCACCGAAACAAACGGATAAACTAACGGTAAATATCCCAATTTGACAACGCTGTCGAGCTTTCCACAAGCGCTCTACCAGCGCTCCCCTTGTGTTTTCAGACGAAGTCAGCCTACACTCTCTGCCTACAATGTTTTCGTGAGCCACCTCTACCTGAGAGAACTTCCTTGGCGTGCGAGAACGGGGTGTGCAGTCTGAGGGAGAGAAAGATGAAAAAAATATTGTGTACCTGCATTGTGCAGGCGCTTGGTGTGTACTTTGCCGCGAGCGCTTGGGGCCAGGCGATTGGCAGTTTCTCCGGCACGGTGGTTGACAAATCCGGATCACCTGTCTCGGGCGCGACGGTTAGTGTGATCAATGAAGGCACCGGCGTTTCGCGGCAGGCCAAGACCGACGATTCGGGCCACTATCTCGTTCCGCTTCTCCCTGCAGCGATCTACACACTTCGCGTCGAATTCACGGGCTTTCAAACTGTCGAGAGCAAGGGCATCCGCTTGCAGGTCGACGAGGCGCGTGAGCTGAACTTTACGCTCGCCCCCTCGACCGTCACCGCTCAAGTGGAAGTATCCGCGTCTGCTGTCGCGGTGGAGACGACCAATCCTTCGCTGGGGCAAGTCATTACTTCCCAAGAAGTGCAGCAGCTCCCTCTGAACGGACGTGATTTCGTGCAGCTTGCCACGCTAACTCCCGGCACCGTCCAGGAGACCAACACCAATAGCTTTTTTAACGGCGCGCCCAGCAGCGAAGTTTCTGCGCGCGGCACTTACTCTCTTTCGGTCGGCGGCTCACGCGCGAACAGCACGGATTGGCTTTTGGACGGCAACGACAACAATGAGCTTACCGCCGGCGGAATTGGGATTTTTTCGTCGATCGACGACGTCCAGGAATTTAAGGTCCTTACCTACAACTATTCCGCGGAGTATGGCACGCGCGCGGGACCGACGGTGCTGGTGACCACGAAGTCCGGGAGCAACAATTTCCACGGATCGCTTTTCGAGTTCTTGCGCAACACCTCCCTTGACGCAAAAAGCTTTTTCGCGACGACGGCAGAAAAATTCAATTTGAATCAGTTTGGCGGCTCGATCGGCGGACCGATTCGAAAAAACAAGACTTTCTTTTTTGCGGACGGAGAACAGAAGGATCAGCTTCATGGCGTCACTTTCACAGGCTTGGTACCCACCGATGCCATGAAGGCGGGGGACTTCTCGAAAGACCCCTTTGGGGCCACGAACACCAGCCTCGTAATAGCCAATCCGAATGTGGGTGGAGCGCCTTTCCAGTGCGATGCCGCCGGCAATCCCATGCCCCTCAATGGCGCTACGCCAGCAAATCCTGCCGGAGATGGCAGCCAACTGTCCGCCACACCTTGTAACAAGATTCCCGCAGGATTAATCAATCCACTGGCTGCCAAGCTGGTTGCCTTTTATCCAGAGCCCAACGCCAACAATCCCGGCACACTCACCAACTTCATCAGCGAGCCGGTGCGCTCGTTATACGAAACAAAATTTGACATCCGTCTGGATCACAATTTCTCTGCCTCCGACAATGGCTTTGCACGAGTCAGCTACGATCAGGCGACTTCTTATGTTCCGGGAGGCGGAGGCATCGGCAATTTCACGGAATCCAATTTTTTTGCGAGCAATCAGGGCATCATCAACCACGGCCGCAACATTGCACTTTCGGAGACGCACGTTTTTTCTCCGACGACTGTCAATCAGGTCAACGGCGGTTACAACCGAATCTTCGACTACATCACTTCGCAGGGCACAGGGACCTGTGAGGCAGCCAAACTCGGAATTCCCGGGGCAAATCTGGACTGCAACGCCAGCAATCAATGCGCCCCTTCCGGCGTTAGCTGTGGCCTGACGATTAACCAGCTGGTTGGAAACTTCTTCTCCATTGGCGATCGCGGCTTCTCGCCATTTATCGGCGGCACCAACATATTTTCCATCGGTGACTCGCTCGACATGATTCGCGGTAAGCACGACGTCAAGGTCGGCATAGGCGTCCGCGCCAACCAGATGAATGTGAAAACCGAAGGATTCCAGGATGGCTACTACGAGTACACGGGCGCGTGGAGCGGCAATCCAGAAGCGGATCTTCTTCTCGGATTGTCCAGCTTGGCCATCCACGATCAGACCTTTAAAGGCCCTACGACCGGCCGCCGCTGGAAGATTTTCCGTCCTTATGTTCAAGACGATTGGCGCTTCAGCAAAGACATTACCTTCAATCTTGGTCTGGCCTGGAACCTAACCACGCCGATCTCTGAAGTGGACAACCGCATGGCTGATTTCGATCCAGCCACTGGCAAATTTCTCGTGCCTGGCGTCAACGGCGTCGGCAAGTGGGCGGGCATTCAATTTGACAAGACGGCTCTCGAGCCCCGCATTGGCCTAGCCTGGAAGCCACGCGGAAGCGAAAAAACTGCGGTTCGCGCCGGTTATGGGATTTTCCACGACTCTTCGTGGAACCAGGGCGCACAGGGCCTGTGGCAGAATCCACCATACTACGATGAATCAGACGCCTTCGCGTTTGGCGGCACCTGCACCTTCGTGAATGCTGCTTGCGCAAAGGCTGGCGGCACGCCCACCGCGATCAGTATCTTTCCGACTGCTCTCTCCGGAGGTGCGGGAGGATTCCCGATTATCACCGGTCCTCCCAGTGCGCCCAATTTTACCGACTTTACGGGGACGATCTTGGCACAGAACACGAATTTCAAGCTTGGCATGGTCCAGCAGTTCAACGTGAACGTCGAGCACGAGATCCCCGGTCAAATCGTGCTTACCGTGGGCTATGTCGGCTCCCGCACCTCCCATATTTTGGTGGACGGCAACAACATCAATTTGACCTCGCCTGCGGCTTGCGGGAGAGTCACCGGCTACACAATCGGCTGCGGGGCGAATGGCTCGGTATATACGAGCCCCTACCTGAACCCTGCGAACCCGACCACTTATTTTCCCTTCTCTGATGTGGCGGCGACCATGGATGTGGGCCGGGCCCATTACAACGGCCTGGAGATTAAAGGGGAAACCAAAAGCGCCCGCCACGGCATCTACGCTCTGATTGGCTACACCTATTCCCGCACCTACGACACCGGTTTTGCCGACGGCCTTGGCACGAACTTCGGCGCCACTTATTTTCCGCTTCCCAACTGGCAAAAACTGGATTGGGCGCTCTCGGGCATCAATCTCAACAACAACTTCACCGCGAGCATGGTTTACGACTTGCCTTTCGGTACTGGCAGGCGTTTCGGCTCGCAGTGGAGCAATCCCGTCAACACGCTCTTGGGCAATTGGCAGATGACCATCATCGAACACATTACCTCGGGGTTCCCTGTGTTTGTTGTCGACAGCAATGTTTTCGCCGCTGGTGTTGGCGGTCTCGGTTTCTTGAACGGCAACTTCAACAGCCTGATTCGCCCCGACTTGGTTAACGGTTGCAACCCAAATGCCGGCCCCCACATGATCACCGAGTGGTTCAACACCGCCTGCTTTGCTCAGCCCGCGGCAGGCGAACTCGGTAACGCTTCACGCGCGCCAATTACAGGGCCCGACTTCGTCAACACCGACTTTTCGCTTATCAAGCAGTTCAAGCTGCCTTGGGAGAACATGGGACTGAATTTTCGCGCGGAATTTTTCAACCTCTTCAACCACACCCAGTTTGCCACGCCCAACAGCACCAGCAGCCTCGCGACGCCGGATTTCGCGGGGGCTGGCTTCGGCTCCATCAGCGCCACGGTGAACAATCCACGGCTTGTGCAATTTGGACTGAAGCTGACGTTCTAGAGTGCTTGGAGAGGACTCCGTATTTTGGATGAACCAACCAGAACTAACCACGTTGCAAGCGAGGCTGGGAAAAGGAATGTCGTTTCGCTGAAAGCAAGGGACTTACTTTTCTGCCGCGCGTTCGTGTTGCTGTTGTTTGCGGTTTGCCTTCTGCCGCTTCATGCGCAATCCAAGCGTAAAGTCATCATCGACCAAGACGCCGCGGGGCCGGGCGGCACCGACATGCAAGCGATTCTGGCGATTGTCAACTCACCGGAGACCGAGGTTCTCGGCATCACCGTCCTTACCGGGGATGACTGGCGCGACGAAGAAGTGCAGCACACGTTGCGCCTCATGGAAATCATTGGCCGCACGGACATCCCGGTGGTTCCCGGTGCGGTGTTTCCACTCGTCAATTCGAAAGAGTACATCGCCAAGTGGGAAACGCTTTACGGCAAAGTGCTGTACCAGGGTGCATGGAATTTTGCGCGGCGCCACCCGGTTCACGGGCCGTATGAAATTCCGCCGCTGCCCGAAGGCGGTCCCACGACAAAACCTTCTGCGGAGGATGCGGCACACTTCATGGTCCGCATAGTTCATCAATATCCTCATGAAGTGACTATCTACGCGGCCGGCCCAATGACTGATCTCGCGCTAGCCATTGTGCTTGATCCTCATTTTCCGGAAATGACGAAAGAGCTGATCGTCATGGGTGGCAGCATTAATCCCGTGAGTGACAATCCGGAATTCGCATTGTCTCCCCGCCGCGAATTTAATTTTTGGATGGACCCGGAAGCTTCTCACGCAGTGCTTCACGCGCATTGGCCGCGATTCGTTCTCACGACCGTGGACATTTCCGTGAAGACAAGAATGGAAAAGGCACTCATCGAGCAGATTGCCAAGAGCTCAACACCAGCGGCGCAGTACGTTGCCAAGTACGCAGAAGCCAACATCCTCTGGGATGAGCTTGCGGCCACCGCGTGGCTTGACCCCCGCATCATTACTAAGTGGCAGAAACTCTATGTCGACGTCGAAGTGGATCACGGGGCATCGTACGGCGATACGCACGCGTGGGCTCTCGGCCAGCAACCGGGGATGGGCGAATCGTTTGTTGAGGTTCAACAGGATCTTGATAGGGAGAAATTTTACCAAGAATTTGTAGAGTTGATGAGCCGGCCGACGCCTTCAGCGCATCCCTCGTCAACCAAACGGGAATGAGGGCTAGAAGCCACCACCGGCTTGCGGAATCAGACCACGGTTTTTGTGCTCGCAAATTTGGCACTGGCTGGAAATCCGCATAGCAACACGCGCTTTCCTACCGCTTGCTTGGCATTTTCGTTTCCCCGAAAATGGATGGTTTAACGTAGCCTAACTTTTCCGCATGCTGCCCGTCGCCGTACGCAGCGGAGAATTGCGAGAGATGTCCACGCAGCCCAACTCGGTAAAACGATTCATCGCTTACTTTTCGATGGAGATTGCGCTGGAAAACGCCATGCCCAGCTACAGCGGCGGGCTTGGTGTGCTAGCTGGCGATACCATCCGGGCGGCGGCTGATTTGCGGCTGCCGATGGTGGCCGTATCGCTCCTTTACCGCAAGGGCTATTTCACGCAGCGCCTTTCTGAAGACGGCTCGCAAACCGAAGAACCTGTTGAATGGCGAGTGGAGGATTTCCTGAAAGAAGAACCCGCCCGCGCGCGCGTTTCGATTGAGGATCGCCGCCTCGAACTTCGCTGCTGGCGATATTCGGTGAAGGGCGTTCGCGGATTTGAGGTGCCGGTGTATTTTCTGGATGCGGATCTTCCTTCCAATTCCGAGTTTGATCGCAATCTTACCGGCACGTTGTATGGCGGGGACTCCTACTATCGCCTTTGCCAAGAAGTCGTGCTCGGCATCGGCGGAGTGCGCATGTTGCGCGCGCTGGGATACAACGACCTCACGCGGTTTCACATGAACGAAGGGCACGCCGCTCTTCTGTCTTTGGAATTGCTTGGAGAAGAGGCGCAAAAAGCGGGTCGAACTTCCATTCGAGGCGAGGACATCGAAAGAGTTCGCGGAAAATGCGTTTTCACCACGCACACTCCTGTTCCTGCGGGGCACGACCGCTTCCCCATGGAGTATCTGACACGCGTGTTCCCCAACCAAGTCAACTTTTTCGACTTGAACGACGCTCCTGCCGCCGACCTGGTGAAGCGCATTTTGCAAGCGGAGCAAAGCGTTCCTGGCTTGCTCGAAGCGGCGCGCCGCGGCGCTTCCGTGAACATGACTCAGCTTGCTCTGAGCCTGAGCACGTACGTCAACGGAGTTGCCAAGCAGCACGGAGAAACCTCGCGCCAAATGTTTCCCGAAGTGCCCATCGAAGCGATAACCAACGGCGTGCATGCCGGTACGTGGACTTCCCCGGCGTTTCAGCAGCTTTTCGACCGCTATATCCCTTCCTGGCGCGAGGACAATTTCAGTTTAAGAAGCGCGCTCGGCTTGCCTTCCGAGGATGTCTGGGCCGCTCATCTTATTGCCAAGCACGAATTGCTCGAAGTCGTTCGAACCAAAACAGGTCTGCAGTTGGATTCTGAAGTGTTTACGGTCGGTTTTGCGCGCCGCGCGACAGGATACAAGCGCGCCGATCTTATCCTGTCGGATCTCGATCGCCTGCGACAGATTGCCAAGGATGCCGGCCATTTCCAGATTATTTATGCCGGTAAAGCTCATCCTAACGACGAGGGCGGCAAGGAAATCGTTCGTCGCATTTTCCGGGCAAAAAAAGCGCTGCGGAAAAACGTCCCCATTGTGTTTCTGGATGACTACAACCTCGAACTTGGTGGAAAGATGACTGCCGGCGTGGACCTCTGGCTCAACACGCCGCAATTCCCCCTCGAGGCTTCCGGCACGAGCGGCATGAAGGCCGCGCTCAATGGCGTGCCAAGCCTGAGCATTTTGGACGGCTGGTGGGTCGAGGGCCACATCGAAGGAGTGACCGGTTGGTCGATCGGTGAGCCGCATCGCGGGTCGCGGAACGGTACGGCAATCGACAATCAGGCGGAGGCGGAATCGCTCTATTCCAAACTGGAGAGCATCATTCTTCCTTTGTATTACGGCGAGCGCCACAAATTCCTCGAAGTGATGCAGCACACCATTGCCATCAACGGTTCTTTCTTCAACACCCAACGCATGGTGCAGCAGTACATCACGGACGCGTACTTGCGCTAAAAAGTCTCAGGCTGCATTTGGGAGGTCGCTCCGTGGACGGACTCAGCGAAGGCAGTTTTTGTAGAGTGCCATTCCGACCGCCGCGTCCATGCCAAGTTTTTCGAGCGCCGCAATTTCGCGCATCGTTCGAATGCCGCCCGCTGCGATGATGGGATGATTGGTCGCGGCCCGAAGTTTTTTAAACCATTTCAAATTCGCGCCGCTCATGGTTCCTTCTCGGTCGACGTCGGTGCAGAGAAAGCCCGCGCAAAAAGGTTCGAGTTCGGCCATGACCTTTTCTGCTTGAAGCGGGACGCGCCTGCGCCAGCCGTGGATGGCAATTCGTCCGTGCAGGGTGTCCAGCGCAATGATGATGCGTTTGCGGTTCACGGCGCGCGTGAGCTGCCGCAAGAACCGCGCGTTTACCTTCCCATCGCGAAAAACGGCGCTTCCCACAACGATTTGATTCGCTCCCCAGGCGGCAATCTTTGCGGCGCGAGGAACCGTGCGAACGCCTCCGCCCACGCGTACCCTCATTGCGAATTTCGAGCGTGCTTGCGCGCAGAGCGCGCGGACAAGCTCGTCGTTCAGTCCCTTGCCCATGGCGGCGTCAAGATCAATGACATGAAGCCACGGATGCCTTTTGAATTTGTGCAGTAGGCCAAAGACGTCGGCCACGGCAAGTTCGCGCGTACGCCCGTGAACCAGTTGAACGGCCTGCCCATCTTGGAGATCGATGCAGGGAATCAGCATGGCCAGCGAACCTCGACGCCGTTCTTGAAAAGAAACTCCTTCAGCGCGCGGATCGGCTGGACGCCATCGTGAAAGATCGAAGCGGCGAGCGCTGCATCGGCAGCTCCTTCTTTGAAAATGTCGACAAAATGTTTCGGCAATTTGGCGCCACCCGAAGCGATCACCGGAACAGTTACGGCTTCGGAGATCTCGCGCGTCAGTTCCGTATCGAAACCTATCTGCGTTCCATCGCGGTCAACGGAAGTGAGCAGAATCTCGCCGGCTCCTAGAGAAACGCCTTCGCGTGCCCACTCGACAACATCGCGAGACGCGGACTCACGGCCACCCCGAACCATAACGTCCCAGTGACGGCCATTACGTTTTGCATCAATCGCTAAAACGACCGCCTGCGCGCCAAACTCACGAGAGAGTTCAGAGATCAATTCGGGGCGGGCCACCGCGGCGGTGTTGACTGTGACTTTGTCTGCGCCGGCACGTACCACAGCGCGGCCGTCTTCTAATGTTTGGATGCCGCCGCCCGCCGTGAGGGGGATGGACAGCTCTGCCGCAACGCGCCGGATGGTTTCCAGAAAAGTAGGACGCCGGTCGCGCGAAGCCGCGATATCGAGAACTACAAGTTCATCCGCACCTTCTTTGTTGTACCGCGCGGCGAGAGCCCGGGGATCGCCTGCGTCGCGCAAACCGACAAAATTCACGCCCTTCACAACGCGCGTGCCATCCGTGTCCAAGCAAGGAATGATGCGATGCGCAAGGCTCATGCAGCCAACCTCAGGAAGTTGTGCAGCAGACGCGAGCCGGCTTCGCCACTTTTCTCGGGATGGAATTGCACGCCATAAATATTCCGCTCTTCCACGACAGCTGCAAAGCTTGTTCCGTGAAAGCACGTTGCGCTGGTTGATCCATTCGAATCGGGTGCGGCGTAGGAGTGCGCAAAATAAAAGTAGACGCTGGGATCGATGCCCGCAAGCAACTGTGATTCGCGATTCATGGCAATCTGGTTCCATCCCATGTGCGGAAGTTTGACGTTTGAAGGCAAAGCGCATACTTTTCCCGCGAGAAGACTCAAGCCGTGCATTTCGGGCGACTCCGCGCTCGATTCGAAGAGCACCTGCAGTCCTAGGCAGATTCCAAGAAAGGGCACACCGCGTCGAAGGGCTTCTACGAGAGGCGCACGCAGGTTTTGTTCGTCGAGCGCGCGCGCCAAAGCGGAGTAGTGCCCCACGCCGGGCAGCAGCAGTGCCTGCGCTCTCGAAATATCCTCGGGCGAACTGGTTCGTTCCGATTCAGCGCCAAGCCGCTCGAGCGCGCGCTCGACGGAAGGCACGTTCCCCGCGCCGTAATCGATGATCGTAACTTTCATAGCAGCCCCTTGGTGCTGGGCAAAACTTTTCGCAGGCGTTTGTCCCTCGAGACCGCAAAGCGCAGCGCGCGCGCAAAGGCCTTGAACACGGCTTCCACTTGATGATGCGAAGAGCGTCCATACAACACGCGCAGATGCACATTGGCTCTTGCAGCTTGTGAAAAGCCTTGAAAAAAATCTTCCATCAGCTCCACCTGGAAATCACCGACGCGCGCTGCGCCTATCTTCGCAGTCACCACGCAACACGGCCTGCCGCTTAAATCAACGGCGGCAGCAGCGAGCGTTTCGTCCATGGGCATCAGAAAATAACCCGCGCGCAGGATACCGCGTTTCGACCCCAGTGCCTTTTGCACCGCTTCGCCAAGAGTAATTCCGACGTCTTCGACGGTGTGATGCTGGTCCACGTCAAGATCGCCACGCGCATTCACTCCCAGGTCAAACGCGCCATGGCGCGCAAGCAAGTCCAGCATGTGGTCAAAGAAACGAATCCCCGTGGCGATGCGGGCTTTTCCGCGCCCATCCAGATTGAGTTGCAGCCGGATGTCCGTCTCGTTTGTCTTTCGATGAATTGTCGCCGTGCGAGCCATTGGTCAAGTCGCTTTGCGAACGTCGCCGGTCCTCGCTGCCGGCTTCCATTCTTCTCGAATGGCCTTGAGTAGCCGCCGCATTTCGGCGGAAGTTCCCATGGTGATGCGCACGAAGCCGCTGCCCATGTCCTTGCTGCGATCGCGGACCAGAATTCCGAGTGTCTCGAGCTTGCGAAACAGCGCCGGTCCGCTAGGACCAAAATCCGCCAACAAAAAATTCCCCGCGCTCGGAAAAGTCTTGACGCCTAGTCCGCACAATTCCTTGGCAACCCACGCGCGCAGCCGCTTTACCTCGGCCACGTACCCGCGCATCCTCGCAGGGTCGCTGGCCGCTGCCTCTGCTGCAACGAGCGCGGCCAGATTGACGGGATACGGCGGCATCGCGCGTCGCACAAGAGCGAGCGACTCAGCACATCCAATCACAGCGCCCAGGCGCAATGCCGCAAGTCCAGCAACTTTAGAAAACGTTCGTGCGACAAACAGTTGCGGATATTTGTGAATCCACGGCAGCGCGGTGAAATCGGAGAACTCCGAATAAGCTTCGTCCATCACGACAACGGTCTGCGTTGCCGCTTGCAGAATGCGCAGCAGTTCCTTTTCACCGATCAGCGTACCGGTTGGATTATTCGGATTGGCGATAAACACGACGCGCGGGTTCTCGCGCAAACCTGCGATTACCTCTTCCAATGGGAATTCCATGTTCGCGCCGTAACGGGCGGGGCAAACTCGCGCTCCCGCGATCTCCGCGTAATAGCGGTACATGGGGAAAGTCGGCTCGCAAATGAGAATGCCGCTGTCCGGCTCGACAAACGTATCAAAGAAAACACGCAGCGCGTCGTCGCCGCCATTGGTGAGCAACAACTCTTCGGGGCGGACGCCGAAATAGCGCGCCAGCCGCTCAGTTGGCTTTTGATATTCCGGATACATCGCCAGTTGCTTGGCGGTGAGCTTCGCCAGGGCGCGTCGCACTCCAGGCGAACAGCCGGAAGTATTCTCATTAAAGTCCAAACGCACCTTGCCCGAGCGCCCTTCGGCAGGCGCCTCGTATGTGCGGCGATCCATGATTGCCTGGCGCACTGGCAACTGTACTTTCATCGACGCACTCTCACAGCGTTGCGATGTGCCAACAAGCCTTCGGACTCCGCCAGGGTTTCCACGGCATCGGCGAGGCGTAGGAATCCAGCGTTTGTGATGGTTTGCACGCTGATGCATTTTACAAAGTCGGCCGTCGAAAGTCCGCCGCGCCGCCCCGCCCAACCGCCGGTAGGCAAGACATGGTTGCTTCCCGTGGCGTAATCGCCAAGCGGCTGCGCTCCCCAAGGGCCGAGAAAAACGGTACCCGCTGCGCGAATTTTCGGAAGAAGTTTCTCTCCATTTTCAGGGAGGCTGAGATGTTCAGGAGCGAAACGGTTGATGAATTCGCAAGCTTGGTCTACCGATTCCGCCAGAAGGATGGTCCCGGAATCCCTTGTCGAGCAGTGGGCCATGCTTCCTGGCAGCTTTGCAAGCTGTTTGTGGACATCCTGTTGAACCTCAGAAGCCAGGCTACGCGAAGTTGTAACAAACAGGCTTGCGGCATCCTTAGCGTGTTCCGCCTGAGCCAGAAGGTCAGCGGCGATCCATTGCGAGTTTCCGTTTTCCGCAAAAACCATCGCCTCCGTCGGGCCTGCGGGCAAGTCAATCGCGCATTGGTCGCTTACAAGCTGCTTAGCGGCGGTCACGTACCTGTTCCCCGGACCAAAAATCTTGTCCACCCGGGTCACACTATCTGTGCCATAAGCCAGCGCGGCGATGGCTTGTGCTCCGCCGATTCGCGCGATTCGCTCGACGCCAAGAATTCCCGCTGCCGCAAGCAGCTCAGTATTCGGCTTAGGGCAAACAACCACGATCTTCGGCACGCCGGCAACTTTTGCCGGAACAAGGGTCATGACCAGCGTCGAGACAAGCGAGAAGCGGCCACCAGGAATGTAGCAGCCGATCGTTTCGATGGGCCTGACCATTTGATGGATTTTCACGCCTGGCGTTGGCTCAACGGACCAGGGACGGGGAAGTTGTTTTTCGGCCACGCGTCGAACATTCTCTGCAGCTTTCTCGATGGCCTTTCGAAACTTTGTGCTCGCTGCTTTTTGAGCGGCTCTGATTTCCTCCTTCGCGATCCACGCCCCAGATTTGGCCAGATCCGTGTTATCGAACTTCTTTGTGTATGCAAAAAGCGCCGCATCCCCGCGTTTGCGCACGTCCGCGACGATTTCCGCTGCAGCGTTCGAGGCCTGCGCATCTTGCTGCGCGCGGCGCGCTAGCAGCCACTGTTCCGTTTGCGGTGTGAGCTTCAGGATTCGCATCACAGCACGATCTTGTTCAGGGGATATTCGACAATTCCCTGAGCTTTGGCGGCTTTCAGTTTGGGTAGAATCTGCCGGACTACCGCTTCTTCGATGATCGTGTTCACGGCCACCCACTCCGGATCGCTCAAAGCGGAGATCGTTGGCTTCTTAAGGGCCGGCAGCACACCCAGAACTCCTGGCAAATCATCGCGGTGCACGTTGAGGAGCAGTCCGACTTTGCTGGCCGCTGCGATCGCCCCTTGCAGCATCAAAATCAGATTCTCCGCTTTCTCGCGTTTCCAGCAGTCGGCCGCCGCGGGACGATTCATGATGAAAACGGTCGCCGATTCGAGCACCGTATCCACGATACGTAGGCGATTGGCGCGCAACGAGGAGCCAGTCTCCGTCACTTCGACAATGGCGTCCGCGAGTTGCGGCACTTTCACTTCCGTGGCGCCCCAGGAAAACTCCACTCGAGCTTTTACGCCGTGCTTAGCGAGATATTTTTGGGTGATTTGCACGACCTCGGTGGCGATCACCTTGCCTTCCAGGTCGCGCGGACCGCGGATCGCCGAATCTTCCGGCACCGCCAGCACCCAACGCACTCGCGCCAGCCTCTGCTTGGCATAGACCAACTCGGAGAGCTCTTCGACATCCGCTTCAGTCTCCACTACCCAATCATGTCCTGTGATCCCGGCGTCCAGCGTTCCCGTTTCCACATAACGCGCCATTTCCTGTGCGCGCACCATCAAACATTCGATCTCTGGATCATCGATGGTAGGCACGTAGCTTCGCGAACTTAGCGTGATTTTCCAGCCCGCCCGCGCAAACAGGTCGAGCGTGGCTTCTTGCAAGCTGCCTTTCGGTATCCCCAGCTTCAGCACCCTCATCGCCGTTTCTCCGATCCGTAAACCGCTTCCGGTGAATAGGTGCGCTCCGCAATGACTTTGGCATCCCCACTAGATTCGATGGCGCGGAAGAAGCAGCTCCGATAACCTTCGTGGCAAACGCCCGGCCCAACGGCTTCCACTCGCACCAGCAAAGCGTCGGCGTCGCAATCCACGCGAATTTCGCGCACCCGCAAAACGTGCCCGCTGGATTCGCCCTTCTTCCACAGCTTGTTTCGCGAGCGGCTAAAAAAGACCACTTCTCCGCAACGTTGTGTCTCACTCAACGACTCGGCATTCATGAAGCCGAGCATCAGCACGTCGCCGCTTCTTTCGTCCTGGATAATGGCGGGTACGAGCCCGCCGCCTTTTTGAAAGTCGATTGTCATTGCCCTTGCCTCCGGAATTTCACGGCACAAAAAACAAAAAACCCGCCAGGCTTTGTTACGCCGGCGGGCCGAAGAGTGCTTTGTTTAGCGGATTGCTATGCACACCTCAGCGGGCACGGCATGTTTCCGTAATGGTGATGACCATGCGCCCGGGTTGTGTGCGTGCGTTCCATACAGAAATCTAAAAATAAAGGAAAACGCCTCATCTGTCAATCAACGTCTGTGGGACATCAACGTCTGTGGGACGTCTGTGGGTCGTGTGGGTCGTGTCTGCAGGTTGTCTGCAGGTCGGGAGGCCACTAGGTGGCCAGCAACCAGTGGCGTCCGACGTTTCAGGGTCACACAACCACCGCGAAGCGGTGGCCGGTGCTCGCCAGAAACTCAGGGAAAAATTGTCGAGAAGAAGGGCAGCAAAGCCGCTAAAAGACAAGCGGAAATAAACTTGCGCCCAACTCGATATTCTAAGAAAATCTAAGGAGAGCATTTTCTTCGGAACTGATTAGGAGTTAGGAATGCCTGCTTGGATGAAATGGGCCATCGCATTGGCCATCGGATTAGCGATCATAGGGATTGGTTCTCGCCTTCCCGGTGCCTGGCTCTTGAAGCCGTTCTTTATTGCGAACTGCCTTGTTCTTGTGATTGTAGTGCTGCTGCAGAGTGGCAAGGCTGCCGACCTCGCGGGCGCTTTTGGCGGCGCAGGCAGTCAGACGGCTTTTGGTCCGCGCGGCGCGGCCAACGTTCTTTCCAAAGCTACCACTTGGTGCGCCATCATGTTCATGGTTTGTTCCTTGGCTATGACCCTTCGCACGGATAAGGCGGTCGCGGAAAGCGGCTCGGTCCTGCAAAAGGTTTCCAAGCCCGCGCCGAAACCGGCCCCCGCCACGACTCCGGCTGCGCAGCAGCCTACCCATAACCCGCTGCCGACTGGCCAGCTGCCTGGCAGCCAGCAACCCACTTCGCAGGCTCCGGCAACTTCGCAGCCCGCACCAGCAACTTCCAAGCCAGCACAGGCTCCGCCGGCTTCGTCTTCCGCGCCGGCCACTTCGAAGCCGGCGACTCCGGCGACTACGCCCCCTGCCTCTGCGCCAACGAAAAAGCCGTAGCGCACAGACCTGAGATCAGAGAGAACAGAGATCAGGAGTAAGAGGACCCGGCGCCGGTGGAACTGCAAAACGATGACCAAAAAACTGGCCTCTGATTTCGGCTCTCTTCTCTATTCACTGAGCCGAGCTGCTCACTAACACAAACCCTCTTTCCGGTTGCGGCTCTCGCGTCCGGCAGCTAAAATGACTTATCTCCGACTGTGCGGTAGTGGCGGAACTGGCAGACGCACCAGCTTGAGGGGCTGGCGGTAGCAATACCGTGGAGGTTCGAGTCCTCTCTACCGCACCATAATCTCCAACAGAGTTCAGCCTTTCTGGTTGTAGCATGCGCTTAGAGAGTGTTGCACACGAGACCAGGAGCTAACCATGCTCAAGCCGCGCAGGATCCTCACCTTTCAACTGATCAGTCTGACGCTTGCGATTTCTGGGCAATGCTTCGCGCAGAATTCCGAATCTGCAACCCCTCAGCCTGCTCCCACGGAAAAAGTCATTATTGATACGGACATCGGCGACGATATTGACGACGCGTTTGCCGTAGCTCTGGCCTTACGCAGTCCGGAACTGCAAATCCTGGGCATCGCCACGACCTTCGGCGACACGGAGATGCGCGCCAAGCTGCTCGACCGCTTGCTCGGGGAAGTGGGCCGCGCAGATATTCCGGTGGCCGCGGGCCCGCCTACGCTGCCTAAGACCGCCTTTACCCAGTTGAAGTATGCCGAAGGCGGGCACTTCGCAAAACCGTCGCACCCGGACGCGATCACCTTTTTGTTGGACCAAATCCGGCATAACCCCGGGGAGATCACGCTCATAGCCATCGGCCCGCTCGTGAATGTGGGGGCCGCCATCGAGAAGGATCCTGCTATGTTTCGCAAGCTCAAACGCGTTGTTTTGATGGGCGGGTCGATTTATCGCGGATACGGTGACATTGGTCCCGGGCCGCCGCACGGCCCTGAGCCCGAGTGGAACATTAAGAATGACATTCCTTCCGCGCGGAAATTGTTTGCCGCAGGCGTGCCGCTGTTCGTGATGCCGCTGGATTCCACGCAATTGAAAATGGATGCAGCGAAACGGGAATTCCTGTTCCTCCAGGGCACTCGGCTGACGGATGCGCTGAATTTGCTCTATCAAGAGTGGGGGAAGGAAACTCCGACGCTGTTCGATCCCATGACTATCGCTTATATCGTGGAGCCGAGCCTCTGTCCGGTCGAGGCTCTGCACATTCGCGTGGACGAAAAAGGATTTACTCGTCCCGACCCTGGGCCGTCCCCGAACGCACAGGTTTGCCTCGATTCAAATCCCGACGCTTTCTTCCATTTCATCATACCGCGCCTCGCGAGCCAATAGCTCGTGTGGCTGCCAGTGAAATCCTCCTAAAGCGGAAACGGGTTCCAAGACCCTGGACAATTCATCTAATCTGTCGGCTCCTCGGCTTTTCCGGTCGGCGTGACCTTCCAGAAACAAATCTGACCAAACGTTCCGCGGTCGCGCCCGGCATAATATTCGCCGATCAAATGGCTGGTGTCGTCCTTGAACATCCTTAGCATGCCCGTGCCATAGTGCATGTGCATGGACTTTCGCGCATTGGCAAGCGGCTGGCATTGGTATTGGTAAACGAGGCCGGCGCCATTCAAGTCCGAAACTTGAATGACGGCCACACAGCTTCTCGATATGGAAGTGGCGGTTGTAACGTAGATGGAAATCTGCGTCCAGCTCTGAAAGATTTGCAGCATCACGTCGCGCTGCTTATCAAAATCGTCAAAGGAAGTGACCAGGAAACCCTTCCACCGCCCCTCCAGATTGGGAACCTTGGATAGGCCTAGTTTACGCGCGGAGCTTGTCTTCCAAAGATGCTTGTCAAAAAGGGTGTAGAGGGAGCCGTAGAGGCCGAGTGTGGAAGGAGCTTCCATCCACCAGGGGAGGGACACGTGCACTGCCGCAAGAAACTGGGACGAGCCCCAGGCCAGCACAATCGCCAGTGCCGCCAGGATGAGAGGGACAAATCTCCTCTCGTCGGAGTCTGTGCTGTAGCTGTGCATGATCCTTACCCGCTCGGCATGCGCGGCCTCCCAAAACGGTCTTTCCAGCCAATCGCTAGTGCATTGCGGCTGGGAAACGGGGAGAGTGGGGATTCGTTTGGTGAATGGCTTCCTGAAGAGGGTCCCACCCGTGTTTCTCGACTACTTTCCTTCTGAGTTACACCTCCCCACAACTCCCATGACTGGGCTATTTCCTCAATTAGACGGAGAGATCCCTTGGTTTGGTGGCCTACGCCGGGCGAGAGAAAGGCACCAAATCGACCCTAGTACCTTTGTGGATATGATAGCTGCGTTGCCGTCAACCCTCCGGGCACGTGCGCAGGGAGTTGCTGGCTTCAAACCAACAGAGGCCGTCACTGAAAAGGCGCATTCAGCGTTGTGTGGCGGGCAGGGCTGCACCGCAAGAACTGCAAAAGCGCGCGTTGACTACGCAAGGTTTCCCGCAAGCGGTGCAGAAAAAGGTTGTGGCGGCCGGTTGTGGAGGGGGTGCCGCAGATGGCATCGGAGCGGCGATCTGCCTCGGCGGGTCCGAGGAGAGCGCCATAATCAGCGCAACGATCCAGCCGATGAACGTCCAACCGAGAAACAGATCCACGAGCAGAACTGCTGTGAAGTTGGACTTGTTGCGCGCCAGGAAGGCGGGCAGAAAGTACAGGAACAAAGACACAAGCATGAAAAAAGGATGGAAATGGAAAAAGGGGAAGAACCATACATGGAAAGTCATCATACAGCACGCTCCACCATGGCTTATAGGGGTGTTGTATCACGAATCGACTCAATTTTGCGCCTGACGGGCGTGAAGGGGGGCCTGACAAACCCAAGCGGTTGCCGGCCCGCCGCAAAGTGCGCCCCTTGTGTTTTTCCATCCGATGTATTCTATTTGTCTTCCCCAAAGCTTCGGCTTGTTCCACAAGGGCAGAGGTTTGGGCGATTCCAAGCCAAGCATGGTCACCTACGATAGCGGCGAAAATCACTCGGAAATTCCGCGAAAGGGCTTCTTTTCACGATACCTCTTTAGCACAGACCACAAAACCATCGGCTTACAGTATCTCTGGCTGGCGCTTTTCAGCGTTTTTCTGGGAATGATGATGTCTCTGGTTATGCGTATCCATCTGGTTTGGCCGGGCGCGCACCTGCCCTTCTTTTCCGCTCTTGGCAATACGCCGGAGGGCTATGCGTTGCTGCGGCTGCTGCACGGCTCGCTGATGGTTTTTTTGGTTTTGACCGCGGCGCCGCAAGCAGGCTTCGGGAACTATTTTCTTCCCTTGCAAATCGGCGCGCGCGAAATGGCGTTTCCAAAGCTAAATCTTTTTTCGTTTTGGGCCACGGTGGCTTCTGTTTTTGGCATGACCGGCGCGTTTTTGATGGCTCCGCAAAAAGGAATTACACTTTGGATTGCCGGCGTGTCGATTTTTTGTGCTGCGGCACTTTGTAGCGCTCTCAATTTTGCGGTCACGACCATCGACTTGCGCACGAAGGGGATGACACTTCCCCGACTGCCGCTAACCGTGTGGGCGTGGTTCCTCAACGCCATTCTGGGCATGCTCGTTTTCAGCATCCTGCTGGCTGCTTGTCTTTGCCTGCTTTCGGATCGGTTTTTTAGCACACACTTCTTTTCCGCGGTCGATTTTCTTGCCTCGCAACCTGCCAGCGCTGCGCCCGATGCTTTGCCGGCCCTTTGGCAACGCCTGTTCTGGTTTTTCGCCCAGGCGGAAGTCTACCTTGCGATGCTGCCGTGTTTCGGAATTGTTTCGCATCTCATTGCCACATTTTCTCGCAAGCCGGTTTGGAAAGAGCGTCTTGTGGTTCTTGCGCTTTGCGGGGTGGGGCTGGTGGGGTTCTGCGTGTGGGGCCAGCACATGTTTTCGAGCGGCATGAATCCTTTCTCGCCGATGGTATTTTCCGTGCTCGCGTCGTCGCTGGGTTTACCGGCAAGCATTCTTCTTATCAGTTGGTTCGTTACTCTTTGGGACGCGCGCATCCGATTCAATACTTCCTTGCTCTTTGCCCTTGGTTTTATTTCCCTGTTTCTCTCCGGTGGGCTCTCCGGAATTTTTCTTGCGCGGCACGATCTTGGTTCCGGGGCGGTCACGGAGGATTTTGTTACCGGTCATTTCCACCTGGTGATGGGCGTGGCCGCAACGTTCGCCATTCTCGCGGCACTGTTTTTCTGGTTTCCGAAACTGTTCGGGCGCCGCTTGAATGAGTTCTTGGGCAAGCTCCATTTCTGGCTGACGTTCGCCGGAGTTTATGTCGTGTTTATGCCCATGCACTGGCTCGGGCTGGTCTCGCATTTGGCCAAGAGTCGCGGCGCGAGCCTGGCCGCGATCGCGGCGTGGGTTGGACCCACGCGCTCGTTTATCACCGTGGGCATCGTCCTCACCGTTTTTGCGCAGGGGATTTTCTTGATCAATTTTCTGTGGAGCGTTTTTCGCGGCGAAAAAGTGGAAGAATGCAACCCCTGGCGCGCCACGACACTCGAATGGAGCGTGAGTTCGCCACCGCCAGCTGATAAGCTTGGTGCTTGGGAGGCGGTTGTTTATCGCGGGGCGTATGAATTCGGCCTGCCCGGCCTAGCCGAAGATTTTATTCCTCAGAACGTTGCCCCGGATCGCGTGGTCAAGGCAAACTAGAGAATGGGAATAAAAAGGAAGCGAGCGATCTAGATTTGTATGCCGGGCGCAACGGCAACTCCAGACATCGAACTCATCATCGAAGACTCCCACGGCGGTGGCGGCGGAATACGGCCACCGGGCGGCGGCGATGACGGTGATGATGGCGAGCGTGGCAAGCACCAGCCCGACCGGCGTCCTTCACCGAGACGATTTTCCACGGGTATCGCCATCGGCATGCTCTCCATTCTGATGTTTTTCATGGCGCTGGCCAGCGCGTTTCTTCTGCTTCATCACAGCAGCCGAGTGTGGGTCGCCGTGCGGCTGCCGCGGATTCTCTGGGCCAATACCGCCGTGCTCCTCGGAAGCAGCTTCACGCTCGAGCGGGCACGGTTGCGGCTCTCTCAGGGAGATGTTTCCGGCTTTCGCAAGTTGTGGTTCGTTACTACGGTGATGGGACTGCTCTTTGTCACCGGACAGCTGGTCGCTTGGCGCGAACTGGTGAACCAAGGCGTGTACGTTGCGAGCAACCAGGCCAGCAGCTTCTTTTACATTTTCACCGGAGCGCACGGCGTACATTTGCTGGGCGGCGTGGTAGCGCTGCTTTTTGTGCTACTGCGGAATTTTGAAAAGTCGCAAATCTCGAGGTCGCTGGCCGCGGAAATCACCTCGTATTACTGGCACTTCATGGACGGGCTGTGGATCTTCCTTTTCGCGCTTCTCTATCTGAGTAGGTAAGGCGAAACCGGCACGGAGCCTAACACTTCAGAAAATTGGCGACGGCGTCCACCACGCGCGCGATTTGACCCTTGCGCAATTCAGGGTACATCGGCAGAGAGAGAACTTCTTGCGCGGCGCGCTCCGCGTGGGGGAAATCACCTCGCTTATCGCCTAGCGAGGCGTACAGCGGCTGCAGATGCAAAGGATGAGGGTAATAAACGGTGCTGTCGATCTTTCGCGCAGCTAAATGGTGCTGGAGAGCGTCGCGCTGCTCGGTTCGAATGGTGTATTGGTGGTAGACGTGTTCGAAACCTTCCCCCTCGTAGGGCGGCATGATTCCCGGGACCCGCTCGAGCAGGCGCGTATACTCCGCCGCATTCGAACGCCGCGCGCTCTGCCAGTCTGCAAGGTGGCGAAGCTTGACGCGCAAAATCGCCGCTTGAATTTCGTCGAGGCGGCTGTTCCAGCCGGGCTCGCTGCTTATATATTTGGTGGTCTGACCGTGATTGCGCAGCGTACGAAGGCGCGCGGCGACTTCTGCGGAGTTGGTGACGATCATTCCGCCGTCGCCGTAGGCGCCGAGATTTTTTGTCGGGTAGAAACTAAAGCAACCCGTGTCGCCGATGGAGCCCACGCGGCGTCCTTTATATCCCGCGCCAATCGCCTGCGCACAGTCTTCAATCAGCGGCAGCTTGCGCGACTTCGCGAAGGCCACGATGGGATCCATGTCCGCTGCGAGGCCGTACAGATGCACGACGATAACGGCGCGCGTGCGCAGCGTGACGCGGCGTTCCAATTCAGAGGGATCGAGTGTATAAGTTTCCGGGCGGATGTCAGCAAAGACTGGCTTGGCTCCTAGCGCACTGACAGCGCTGCCGGTAGCCACGAACGTGGACGTCGGCAGAAGCACTTCATCGCCTGCGCGCACGCCACAGGCCCGCAGAGCCAGAATCAACGCATCGGTGCCGGAAGCGACTCCGACTCCGTAAGCCACACCACAAAGCGAGGCGATTTCTTCTTCGAGAGCCGCGCCCTCGCGCCCGAGGATAAACTGCTGAGAAGAGAGCACGCGCTCGATGGCCGCGCGAATCTCGGCGCCAATGGCCGCGTATTGCGCGGAAAGATCAAATTGCGGAATTGGCTCGAGCGCAGAATTCAGTTGTGCATGTGTGCTCATCACCTTGGTTTAGGCGCCATTCAGTATACGATAGCCGAGCATAGGTTCTGTGGCTTTGCGGCGCGATAGCCATAATGCCTGCCTACTGCAGGCGCGCTTGCCTTTCGTAAAGCAGCCTGCGCCATCATTGAATAGAACATGTTTGCTGACCGCACAAAGTGGGATTTGACGCCGAACCGCTTGAGCGAAGCGCTGGCGCAACATCGCGCAGCGGGGAAGCCGCTCGTGGATTTGACCATGTCGAATCCAACGGAATGCGGTTTCGCCTATGACGAACGTGCAATCCTGGACGCACTCCGCAATTCTCAGGCGCTCAAGTACGAGCCAACGCCAAGGGGCCTCGTTTCGGCACGGCAAGCCGTGTGCGAATACTACGCGAAACGGGGCACTGCCGTCGGCGTGGACGACATTATTCTCACCACCAGCACTAGTGAAGCTTATTCGTATGTGTTTCGCCTGTTGTGCAATCCCGGCGACGAAATTCTCACTCCTGCGCCGAGTTATCCGCTCTTTGATTTTCTGGCGGACATCCAGGACGTGAAGCTGGTGCGGTACCCGCTGGTTTATGACCATGGCTGGCAGATTGATTTTCACGCACTGGAGCAGGCGATCACGCCGCGGACGCGCGGGGTCATCGTCGTGCATCCCAATAATCCGACCGGGCATTTTACGAAGCGTGCAGAAGCGGAGGAGTTGAACGCCATCTGTGCCGCGCGCCAGCTGGCACTGATTGCGGACGAAGTATTTCTTGATTTTTTTCTGAGCACGGAACCGCCGTCGAGCTATGCCGGGAATCAAGGCGCGTTGACCTTCACGACGAGCGGCTTGTCGAAAATTTGCGGGTTGCCGCAAATGAAAGCGGCGTGGCTCGCGACGAGCGGGCCGCAAGTGATGAAAAAAGAGGCGCTCGCGCGGCTCGAAGTGATCGCCGACACTTTTCTCTCGATGAATGCGCCGGTGCAACTGGCTCTGCCGTCGTTCCTCTCGCAGCGCCGGGCATTTCAAGAGCAATTGATGGCGCGCGTTGGCCGAAATTTGGCTGAACTCGACCGCCAACTCGCTTCACAGAAAGTTTGCAGCAGGCTCGAAATGGAAGGTGGCTGGTACGCGGTGCTGCGCGTGCCCGCAACGCGCCCGGATGAAGAACTGGCCCTTGCGCTGCTGAAGGAAAAGGGAGTCTACGTTCATCCCGGCCACTTCTTCGATTTTCCGCGCGATGGATTTCTCGTTGTGAGCCTCATCACCAAAGAACGTGACTTGTTTGAGGGCTTCGCTCGGACTGTGACGAGCTTTAAGTAAATCCTCTGGAACATGTCGCTCCAGCGGACCATTCAGTTCTCTTCAACCACGGGAATCTTGGAATCAACGGTGTCGGAACGAGTCCGAGCTATACGCTGATTAATCCGGATTTCAACAACCTCCCTGGTTCTCTCCAATGGCGGGCGGACGGTTCGCATGTACGGAAAGTTCTTCTTCTAGAAGACCAGCTTCGCCAATTTAAAGTGGGAAGCCATCAAAAAAATGGCTTCCCACTTTTTGTTCGGGCAGGCCGATGCTTGGTGTCCGCGATATGGAATTTGGATATGCTTGTTTCTGAACTTGAGCAGCGGCGAGTCAGACAGGCGACCTTCGGGGTACTCGTGCGAACCTCTATTATAATTTACCGCAAACGCCCGGGAGGGTCGGCGGGAGCGGGCATGGAGGCAGACCTGCCGTTTCCTGGCGCGTTAGGCGAGACTTTGACGGGTGCAGGATTGGGCAGGCCGATGCCGGCATTCAACTCCAAATGATCTTTCCCGCAGGCGGGGCAGTAGCCTTTGCCGGTGTCTTCGTCGCGCAGGCTAGCCAGCTCATAGCACCCACAGATGCAGTCGCAGTAGCCGGTTTCCGACGCCGTTTTGATGGGAACAAGGGCCATGATCGTTCACAGTCGACAGTTAGCAGCTCGCACTATTCACACCCAATTGTCAAAAGCCAGATAAAATCGGCCTGGGAGCTCCATCACGTTCGACCAACCGACGTAATCATACTTTTCTGAAGGCTGCGTGCGCAAGTACCCGTGAGAGGTAATTTACGAGTCACCGTTTTTGGAGGCGTTGCGCTTACCTTTGGTCAACGTTGACCGAGCCACATTCTGCGCTCAAACCTTTAAGAGACCTACCAAGATCACAAAAGAGGTTGCCGGAGCTCGGAACGACTCTGATCTTTTTCGCCTTTACCCCACCGTTGACCTCCAAACCGATCCTTTCTTCAAGGTTCGTAAAAATTAGTAACACCGAAGCAAGCAAAACCCGCAAGGCTAGTCCCCTGCGCTACAACGACCTCCCAGCATTTTGCGCGCTTCAATAACCTCGCGAGGCCGGACGATCCGCTTGAATTTGTTATATATTCTGTCGCGGCTCGGTGAAGACAACCATCCGCTTGGAGAAAAATGTTATGCGAGTCATTTGTGTGGCGGCAATGCTTGCGGCAGCGCTGGCAGTTGCGATGGCAATGTTGCTTGCGGGGACGCTGGCGACGGCGCAGGCGTCGGGCGTTGCCGATGTGTACGCGCAGATTCGGGCGGAAGAAACGAAGGACTCGAAGATTATGTGGATCATTCACGAAGTGGCGGACGTGTGCGGGCCGCGCGTGACAGGCTCGCCCAATCTGAAGGAGGCCGACGATTGGGCGGTGAAAACGATGGCTTCGTGGGGCCTGGTGAACACCCATCTCGAGCCGTGGACGTTTCAGCCGCCAAGCGCGGCGACGCCGGTGCCGGGGTGGGAAAACATGGAGTTGCTAGCAGAGGCGGTCGCGCCGTTTCATGGACAACTGATGGTGAAGCCGCTGGCGTGGACGCCGAGCACCAAGGGAGCGGTGACGGCGAAAGTGGTGCTGCTCGATCCGCCGGGGCTGGCCCCGCCGAGAGGAGGCGGATTCAACTTTTTCGGAGGGCCGACGCCACCGCCGGAGCCGAAGTGGGCTGCGCCGCCGATGCCGCCTGCAGAGAAATCCGAAGAACCCCAGCAGCCGACGCAAGCAGAGCTCGATGCGTATCTGAATTCGGCGAGAGACAAAGTGCATGGAGCGATAGTGTTTGTCGGGAAGCATGTGGAAGTGCCGGAAGACATGAATCCTTTGCCAATGCGGCGAAGCGAAGACGAATGGAAGACGCGATTCGGTCCGAACGCAAAGCCGTTTGGCTTCCCCGAGCAGCCGAAATTGCCCGAGGGACAATTGACCCGGCAGGAAGTTTCACGGCAGGTTGATCAATTCCTGGTGGACAACGGCGCGCTGGTGCGCGTGAATGACGCGGGCCGCGCGCACGGCATCATCATCGCGCAACAGAATGGCACGTATGACTGGACGCGCGCGGTGCCGACTCTGGTGATGCGCAATGAAGATTATGGGCGCATTACGCGCATCATGGCCGATGGCACGCCGGTGACGCTGAAGATCAATATTCAAAACAAAGAGTATCCAGAAGGGACCACGGCGTATAACGCGATTGGGGAAATTCCGGGCACGAACAAAAAGGATGAGATCGTGATGCTCGGCGGACATTACGATTCCTGGCACGACGCGACGGGCGCAACGGACAACGGCATCGGCTCGTCGATGATGCTGGAAGCGGCCCGGATTCTGGCGGCGTTGCACATAAGGCCGCGGCGCACGATTCGCATCGCGCTGTGGAGCGGCGAGGAAGAAGGCTTGCTCGGCTCGCTCGCTTATGTCCAGCAGCATTTTGGAAGTTTTGAGAACCAGAAGCCGGACTACGCTAAGCTCGATGCGTACTTCAACATTGATTCAGGCACGGGAAAACCGCGGGGCGCGGGAGTTTTTGGGCCGCCGGCTGCGGCGGACATGGTGCGCGAAATGCTGATGCCATTTGCGGATTGGGGTTTTGTCGGAGTGACGGCGACCGACAGCCGCAGAACCGGCGGGACCGACAGCACGTCGTTCAACAATGCGGGCTTACCGGGAATTGGATTGGCGCAGGACCCGTTTGACTACGGCTCGTTCACACATCATACGAACCTCGACACGTACGAACGAATCTATGAAGAGGACGTGCGAGAAGGCGCGGTGGAAATTGCGTCGGCGGCTTATGCGACCGCGATGGCCGACCAGATGGTGCCGCGATTCAAAGATTCGGAAATGCCCAAGCCCGTGCCGGAACCGGGGCCGGGATCGCAGGCGACGAAAGTGCGGCACGTGCCGGCGAACTAACCCCAGAACCAACGCCGCAAAGGTGAAGAAAAAAGTTGCGGATCGGCCGCGCAAACGACGCCGAACCAGCCCTGCAATGATATACGCATTAGGACCATGAGAGTCCAACGGGCTAGCGTTCGGCCAAGACGGGCGTTTGGCGGCGCCACCATTGCTGGCCCGAGGCAGGCAGGGTGTAAACGGGGTCGTAATACTCATAGAGGCGATTAAGAGCGTCGGGATCGCCAGCTTCGATGCCGGTGCGGTAATTCTTGGTCCAGTAGGAGATGCCCTTCTCGCGATCGTATTCCTTGATTTGATGCACCCAGCGCTTACCGACGAAAGGCACGTCGCAAATCATTCGCGGCGTGGCAAAGCCCGGCAAGTAGCCCATGATATCGTGCTGCAACTGCTGGGCTTCGTGGATGGCCAGGCGCCAGTGCTCAGAATTGGGAATCATGTCGCACATGTAGAAGTAGTACGGCATGATTTTGGCGCGATCGAGCAAAGTGAAGCACAGCTCGAGCAAGTCTTTGGCGTTGGTGTTCACTCCGCGCAACAGCACACCTTGATTGCGAACGTCGCGGAAACCGACCTCTAAGATTTTCTTGGTTGCTTTGGCCACCAGCGGCGTGACCTGGCTCGCGTTGTTCACATGCGTGTGCAGCGCTAAATCCACATTGCGCTCGCGCGCTTTTTTCGCCAAGCGCTCGAATCCCTTCAGGACTTCGTCCTGCAGGAAGTGTTGCGGGATGCCCATGAGCCCTTTGGTGGCGAGGCGGATGTCCTTGATATTGGGAATGTCCATGAGCGCGGAGACGAACGGTTCGAGCTGGGCGATGGGCATGTTGGCAATGTCGCCGCCGGAAACGACCACGTCGCGCACCGAAGGCGTTTTGCGGAGATAGTCGAGCATCTGCTCGTAGCGGTCTTTTTGCAGAAGCTGAAAGCGCAGCTTGACGACTTGCGGCACGTCATTGCCCACGAGATCCATCCGCGTACAGTGACCGCAATACTGCGGGCAGGTGGAAAGCATTTCCGCGAGAACTTTCGTGGGGTAGCGATGCGTGAGCCCTTCGACGGCCCACATGTCGGATTCGTGCAAGCTGTCGCGGCTGGATTTAGGATGGCTCGGCCAGTCCGGATTGCGATCGTCAAAGGCAGGGAGCATGTAGCGGCGGACGGGATCATTCCACAGATCCTTCTCGTCCATGGTATTGAGCATCTGGGGAGGAATGAGGATAGACATGGTGGCGCGTTCCTGAATGTCGCGCTCCATGCTCGCGAGCAGGCTTTGCGGCAGCAGTGAGCCAAAAACAGCTTGAAGTTCTTTCAGGTTCTTGACCGTATGGCGACGCTGCCAGAGAGCCGTTTCCCACTCCGCGGCGGTGACATCCTTGTAGCCGGGAAACCGGCGCCAATCCGGCTCCGCAAATTCGCGCTCGAGAGGATATTTGAACGGCTGCTCGCCGGTGTGCACTTTGCCGGCAGGTTTCCAGACGGGCCGGGCTGGCTTGCCATCGTTCATGTTGTAGTGACCTTGGGCCGCACGCACTCGCTCCCTGCAACGCGAACAGCCCTTTCAGAAAGTGCGGGAAAAATTCCGTGTCTCCCAAGCATACGATGATTTAGGAAATAAGAAAACAGGACGGGCGCGCTCGCGTGCGCGCCCGCCTCTACTCTGGCAATTTCTCTTTTTCAGAGTGGCTTCACTTCCACATGAATCTTCTTCACCACTTTCGCCTTCGGAAGAGTGAGTTCGAGCACGCCGTTTTTCAGGATGGCCTTGACCTCTTCCGGACGAATCTCGGCCGGGAACTTCACCGTGCGATAGATCTGGTTGAGCTTCTCCCTGTATACGGGTACATCTTTCTTCTCTTCCTTGAACTCCTTCTTGGCCGTGATGACGAGCCTCCAGGGCTCCGCGTTGATGTCCAGCTCCTTCTCCGTGAAGCCGGGCACTTCGGCGCGCACGATCAGCGCTTCCTCGGTCTCAAAGAGTTTCAGGTTGACCGGGCGGAACACTTCCGGCTCCGTCTTGAAAAAGCTCTCCAGCTCGCGGGCGAAGAACCGCGGCGTGGCGCCGAGCAGTTCGAAGGGGCGGCGCGCGATCAGGTCAAAGAATTCCTGCATCGGCGTGGAAAACTCCTCAAACTCCTCGAAGGGCACCGGAAGGGGCTTCATGGTCCTCTCAATGATTGACTCTTTCATAGAATTCTCCATCTTGGGGATTCTCGTTACGAGGAAAGAGTGTAGGTGTCACCTGCCTTGGTGATGGAATGCACCTCGGCGCGGTTTGCGGGACACGAGGCAAATCCGTCGCCTGGTCACACTGCTCTCCTTTTCTGGAATCCCCCCGGGGGTTGCGAGCAATCACGCGGCCAGCGAGAAAGAGGCGATGGAAAAATATAACTCGTTTGCGGTGAGCGAAAGCTTAATGCGGCAAAAACCGCTTGCGTGAATTTTCCCTATAAGCTGGAGAGAATTCGACGGCTCGTTCATCATGCAGTTTTGTGACCGGAATCACCGTTCCTTCAGCAGCGATTCAGTATAAAAGGGTAAGCGGAATAGTGATATTTTCGTGGTTGGCGGACGTAGCAATAGAGGAAGGCAACGGACAGGTCCAAATCCCCCAATGCGTACTGCTCATGCTTTTCGAAATGCCGTCTTGCTGTGCACCCTGTTTTTCGCTGCGGGCCGCGCTTGCGCCGAAGACATCAAGAGCATTCATCCCACGGGTTATGTGACAGACCTAGCCGGGGTGATCGGCGCGGAGAAAAAAGGCAATCTAGAAGCGTTGTGCACCGAACTCGAGCAGAAAACGGGCGCGCAAATGGCCATCGTGACGGTCCGCTCGCTGGATGGAGAAATCATCGAGTATTATGCGGCCGATCTTTTCAAGCGGCTCGGCATCGGAAGCAAGAAGGACGATCGCGGCGTACTTTTGTTGCTGGCGCCCAATGACCGCAAATACCGCATCGAGGTCGGCTACGGCCTCGAACCGGTCATCAACGATGCGCGCGCGGGAGACACAGGTCGCGCGATGGTGCCGTTTCTGCGTCAGGGCGATTACGGCGACGCGGTGGAAATCGCCGCATGGCAATTGGCAAAGTACATCGCCGATGATTCGAACGTTACGCTGAGCGGCGAGCCGTCCGTGCGGCGGATCCGGCACAGAAACGATGGCGGCGGAATCGGGCTGTTCTGGCTTTTCGTCGGGTTGATTATTCTATTTTCATTCCTCGGACGCGCCTCCGGAGGACGCTTTGGCGGGTCAGGTGGAAGCGGCCTGCTGTGGTTTTTGCTTGGGATGATGGCCAATTCTGGCCGGGGATCGCGAGGCAGTTGGGGCGGAGGAGGATTTGGCGGGGGATCGGGTGGCTGGGGCGGCGGAGGAGGATTTGGCGGATTCGGCGGCGGGAGCAGCGGGGGCGGGGGAGCATCAGGCGGATGGTAAAACAAAGTTTGCGGCTTGCGGAATGAGGCGGAAATGCTTTCAACCGATGCAAAATTGGCGGAACTCGTGAAACGGTTAAAGGAATTTGCGGCTAGCAACCTGGAGTGCGTGATCTTGTTCGGCTCGGGGGCGCGCGGGGATTTTCACGAAGGGCACTCCGACCTCAATGTCGTCTGCATTCTGCGTTCGCTGACCGTCGAGGAACTTGGCCGCCTGGCGGGCGTGGTGAAATGGTGGTGCGTTGACCAGAAGGAGCCCGCGCCGCTTTTCTTTACGCACGAAGAATTGCGGCAGGCCGCGGACGTGTTCGCGATCGAAATTTTAGACATGAAACAAGGACGCCGCGTGCTGTATGGAGACGATCTCGTAGCCAAAATCGAAGTGCCCATGAATTTGCATCGCCTGCAAATTGAACATGACCTGCGGACGCTTCTTTTAAAGCTGCGGCAGCATTATCTCCGAGCGCCGGGAAACACTCACGAACTCGCGCCGGTGTTGCGAAAATCCTTTTCCGGAGTGCTGACGCTGCTTCGCCACACGGTGATTGCGTATGGGGAGCAGCCGCCGGTGCACGCGCGCGAAATCGTCGCAAGAGCCGCGGCGCTGACGGGTACGGATGCGTCGGCTTTCGAGGCGCTTTTGCACCTACGGGAAAACGGTGAGTTTCATGGAGAAATTGTCCCGGTGTACGGCGCGTATCTAAAGGCGTTGGAGAAAGTTTTGCAAGCGCTTGACCATCATCTTCCGAAGCGGGAATGGCAGCGCGTGAAAAAAACAGGCAACTGAAATCGAAAGACAGAGGTGGATATGAAGAATTCTCTGACTGTTTTGGCGGTCCTGGTGATCATCGCGCTGATTTTTGCCGGCTCGTTCATCAGCCGCAGGAACCAGATGGCGATAAAGCGCGAAGCGGTGAATGCGGCGTGGTCGCAGGTGGACGTAGTGCTGCAGCGGCGTGCGGATTTGATTCCGAATCTCGTGGAGACGGTCAAGGGCTATGCGACGCAAGAGCAGACCGTCTTCGGAGAAATTGCCAGGGCCCGGGCGGCTTATCTGAGCGCAAAAACACCAGCGGAAAAAATTGCCGCCAACGACCAAGTGGACGGGGCGATGGTCAAATTTCTGGCGCTGGCAGAAAACTATCCGCAGCTCAGATCCAATGAGAACTTTCTTCGCCTGCAAGACGAACTTGCCGGTACAGAAAACCGCATCGCCGTCGAGCGCCGCCGCTACAACGAAGCCGTACAGGACTACAACACATTTATAGCGACTTTCCCCAACAGCCTTGTGGCAAGCCTGGGCGGTTTCACGCGTAACAACGCGTACTTCAAAACAGAAGAAGGCGCCCGGCAAGCGCCCAAGGTGAATTTTGGGAGCACTCCGGCAGCGCCAAGTTCGCAGCCGGCACCGGCTCCAGCAAAGCCGTAAGAGTTTTTAGTTCTGAGTAAGAAAGGGGACGCTGTTGCCACCGTGGCGGATGAGTCTTGCGCTGAGGATTTCTCGAAATATACCTTCTGCAAAAGCCTTCGTTCGCCCGGAATGACAAGTTGTGCGCCTGGTAGCGCACCTTCACAAGCCAAGATGTTGACGGATTTCGGAGGCGATTTCTTCAGGCGGCTTTGACACGTCGATCGGCAGGGCATCGGTTGGCTCTTCGAGGTCCGCGAGTTGGCTGGTGAGCATCTGCTCTTTCATGTAGTGGCCTTTGCGCAAATGCAGCCGCTCGAGCAGGAGGTCATAGCTGCCCCTCAGATAGACCAGCTTGATGTCTTTTGCATTCGAACCGATTCCCAGTAAGTCGCGATAACTGCGCTTCAGGGCAGAGCAGGCGAGAACGACATTTTGCCCCTGCGCTAGCCATTGTTTCATGGCGTCCCGGATGGCTTGGAGCCAGGGAAGGCGGTCTTCATCCGTCAGCGGGATGCCACGCGACATTTTCGCGACGTTTGCCGACGGATGAAAATCATCACCATCAGCAAATCCCCAGGAAAGCTGTGAGGCAAGCAGCTTTCCGACAGTGGTTTTTCCCGACCCGGCGGGGCCCATTAAGAGTACGATCACGGCAAATAGCGCACTTCATTCGGGACGACGGCGCAGGCGGGCTCTGAAGGAACCCGGATCGTCGCACTAGGCTTGGTCATAAACTCTCAGAATTTGCGGGTTTCCTGGCGCGACCAGCGCTCGATGACAATTTTTGATTCGGTGAAGAATTCCACGGCGTCGCGCCCTTGTCCGTGCAAAATGCCGAAAAAGCTCTCCTTCCAGCCGCTGAAGGGGAAATAAGCCATCGGCGCGGCGACGCCGATGTTAATGCCAATGTTACCCGCGGGAGCTTCATAGCGGAACTTGCGCGCGGCCGAACCGCTACTGGTAAACAGGGAGGCCTGATTTCCGTAGGGGCTGCGGCGAAGGAATTCCATGGCGTCGTCAATGGAATCGGCGTGAACCAGGCTTAGGACCGGACCAAAGATTTCCGTATGCGCGAGCTGGCTCGTGGGGGGGAGACCATCCAGAATCGTGGGCGTCACGAAATTCCCAGCCTCGTATTTCGGAATCTTCGTGCCGCGTCCGTCCAGAATAGGCTTCGCGCCTTCGCCAACACCAGCGTTAATTAAGGTCTCGATGCGCCGTTTGCTTTCCTTGGTGATGACCGGCCCCATTTGCACGCCCGCATCGAGGCCGTTCCCGACATGAATCTTGGAAGCGGCTTGCGCGATGGAATCGCGAAACGTTTTTTGGGCTTCGCCGATAGTGACCGCGACGGAAACTGCCAGGCAGCGCTGCCCGGCGCAGCCGAAGGCGCTGTCGCTGATGATTTGTGTGGCCATGTCCATCTCCGCATCGGGCAGAACGATGACGTGATTTTTTGCCCCGCCCTGGCACTGCATGCGCTTGCCGCTGGCCGCAGAGCGCGCGTACACGTGTTTGGCTACCGGCGTCGAGCCGACAAAACTGATGGCGCGCACTTGCGGATGATCGCAAAGCGCGTTGACGACCTCGCGGCCACCGTTGACGAGGTTGACGACGCCCTTAGGCAGACCTGCCTTTTCAAGCAACTCGAAAGCGCGGCGCATGGAGAGCGGGACGCGCTCCGAGGGTTTGAGGATGAAGGTGTTGCCGCAGGCAATCGCGTAAGGCAAAAACCAGTAAGGGACCATCGCCGGGAAGTTGAAGGGCGTGATGGCCGCAACCACGCCGAGCGGCTGGCGGATTTGCATCTCGTCAACACCGGGCGTTACGTCTTCCAGGTTGTAGCCCTGCATCATCGTGGGGATGCCGCAGGCGACTTCGACATTCTCGATTGCACGACGCATCTCCGCTTTGGCTTCGGCAAAGGTCTTGCCATTTTCGGTGGTGATGATGCGTGAGAGTTCATCGATATTGTCTTCGAGAAGATTTCTCAGTTTGAAAAGATATCGAATACGTTCGCCGGGAGGCGTGCGGCGCCACGCGGGAAACGCCGCGGCAGCGGCTTGAACGGCGGCGTCCACATCGGCCGGTGAGGAAAGGGGCGTGCGCGCCAGCAGTTCCGCGGTCGCGGGATTCGTAACATCGGCGAATTCGGAGGCATTGGCGCGCCGCCAGGCGCCGTTCACGTAGTTTTCCAGTTCGAGAACTTGAGTGGTTACTGCGCTGCCCATGGTCTACTCCTTGGCCTGTGTCTGAAATCGGGGAGACGTCCGGCAAGGCCGTTCTTTGAGGAACCGCGTCGTCTAGCTTACCAAAGAATAGTGGGGGTGGCGCTTGCATGACAAAGCAAAATTAAAAATGGGATCAATTATTCGGAAAGCGCGTGGAGCTTGGGCCTGGAGTCCTGGACCACGCGATACGCCAGCCATGCAACAACCGCAATCATACCGAACCAACCCAGGGCGCGCAGGGAGCCCCCGATTTTCCGATCTTGAAGAAGCAATCCCCATTGGCCGAAGAGAATCGTCCAGTCGCCTGTGTCGGATCCCACCAAAGGCAAAGCCTGTGCCCGCGCATCCGCCATGTAGGTGCCGATATACGGAAAATTTTCAAAGAACCAGAAACAAGAGAAAGCAAAACCGGTAGTCTCTCGTTGCCAGAAAAAATAAGCAGCGCAGAGCGTTGGCACGATCAACTCTCCAAGCGTGCCGCCAACAATGTGCATGGTTTCACCGAACCAACTGAAGAAAAAATGTCCGCCTTCATGGATGATGAGGTTGACGTAATCGAGAAAAAGGAATCCGGAGCGGTCCGCCCAAGCGTAAAGAAGAAAAAGCGAATAAGCGAACAGCCAAGCAATGCCCACCCCGCGCGAAACGGGCTTCCATTCGCCCAAACTGTCTTCCCGGAAGGCCATTTCCTCAAGCGTAACAAGCGCGCGTCACCGCCTGAAAGCCTGAAAGAAGGTTGAGGATTCCTGTTTCGATGGCAGAAGCCGAAGCTTGACGGCTATCGATCGACTGCCGCCAGCGCTTCGTAGGCCGCGCCGAGCAAGGGCGCAGACTCATTCAGGATGATGGAGACGGGGATATTGCTGAGAAGGCCTTCGAATTTCCACTTATCCTTGAAGGCGTGAAAAAACGAACCATCCTTCATTTTTTCGAGGATTTTGATGGCGATGCCGCCAGCCACATATACGCCGCCGAGCGCCAGAACCTTCAGCGCGAGATTTCCCGCCTCAGCGCCGTAAATGGCGGTCCACAAATCAAGAGTGTCCGAACAGACGCGGCAAGACTTATCCAAACCCCGCCGGGTAATTTCAGGAGCGGGGTCCGCGTCGGGATCTTCAAAAGAAGCGTGCAAAACTTTCGGTGCCAGGAATTCGTGAATGGTGCGGAAGCCGCGGCCGGAAAGAATCAGCTCCCAACTCACTTGCGGATAACGGCGGCGCATAAAGCGGAGCAGCTCAATCTGCTGCTCTGTATGGGGAGCAAAATCGGAATGCCCGCCTTCGGAAGGCACTACGTGGTATCGGCCGGTATCCCAAAAGAGGATGGATTCCCCCAAGCCCGTACCCGCCGCGAGCAGCGCGCGTGTGCCGCCTGGTTCGGGCTTGCCTGGATTCAGGACGCAGAAATCCTCGGGAGCAAGATGTTCGAGACTGTGGCCCCACGCGCCAAGGTCATTCAGCAAGACCACGTGCGGAACGTTGAGCTCCTTAATGAGCGTCTCGGTTTCCACGATCCAGGGGAGATTCGTGGCGCGCACGCGGCCGTTGATGACCGGGCCCGCGATGCCAAAGCCGGCGGCATTAATTCGTTCGCCGCCGAGGTGCTCGTTGGCTTGGCGGGAGAATTCCTTGACGATCAAATCGAACTGCGCAAATTCTTTGCTGGCAAAGCGGTGACGGAAAACCGGCGCGAGGTTGCCATCCTTTTCGGAAAACAGGGCCAGGTTACATTTGGTGCCGCCGACGTCTCCCGCAAGGATCACCGATCCCCCTTCTAATCCCCTCTTTTAAATCGGTTGAAAAAATGATGCAACTATGGGTTATACCACTGTCGACCTTCGCGTTCGAGCAGAAGATCGGATTCCCGCGGTCCCCAGCTACCGGCCGGGTATTGCGGCACTTTGGCGGTCCGCGTGGCGCTCCACACGTCCAAGATGGGGTCTACGAGCGCCCACGCGGCTTCGACGCTATCGCCGCGATCGAAAAGCGTGGCGTCGCCGCGCACACAGTCGTTCAGCAGCGTGGCATAAGCACTGCGCGTAGTGTCTCCGAACCCTTCCCGGTAGCTAAAATCCATGGTGACATTGCCAATGCTCATTTCCGTTCCGGGCCGCTTCGCGCCAAAGCTGATGGAAATGCCTTCGTCGGGCTGGATGTTCAGCACCAGACGATTGGGTTCCACCTCGCGCTCTCGAAACACGATATGCGGCGCGCAATGGAACTGAATCATAATTACGGTGCTGCGTTTAGCGAGGCGCTTGCCGGTTCGGATATAAAAAGGAACGCCGGCCCAGCGCCAATTGTCGATCAGCAATTTCCCTGCGACAAAAGTTTCGGTTTTCGAGGCAGGATTTACGCCCGGCTCATCGCGGTAGCCGGGGACAGGCTCGCCAATTTTCCCAGGCGCGTATTGTCCCCGGACAATCGACTGCGCCACCATTTCCAGATTGAATGGCCGAATGGATTGCAGGACCTTCAATTTCTCGTTTCGCACTGCGGTAGCGTCAAAGGCAGCCGGGGGTTCCACGGCGACAAGAGAAGTCAGTTGCAGGACATGGCTCTGAATCATGTCGCGCAGCGCGCCAGCTGTTTCGTAAAAACCGCCGCGCCGCTCCACACCGAGAGTTTCGGCCGCGGTAATCTGGACGTGATCTACATAATTCCGGTTCCAAAGCGGCTCAAAAATTCCATTGCCAAAGCGGAGAACCAAAAGATTCTGGACCGTATCTTTTCCCAAGTAATGATCGATACGGTAGACCTGCTTCTCGTCGAACACGTTGAGGACGATTTTGTTCAGTTCCTTCGCGCTCGCTAAATCTCGTCCAAACGGCTTCTCAATAATGATGCGGACCCAAGACTCTGGCGAAGAAGGGCGCGCAAGCCCCGCGCGCCCAAGCTGTTCGACAATGTCCGAATAAACCTCAGGCGGGGTAGAAAGATAAAACAGGCGGTTGCTACCCAGATTTTTGGACGCCTCCAACTCGGCCAGCCGCTTGGCCAGTTGCGCATAAGCTTCCTGGTTGCCGTAATCCCCGGGGCAGTAATAAAGGTTGGACGCGAATTCATCCCACTTTTTCGGATCAATGGGTCCGACTTCAGAAATCGTTTTGGCGGCTTCGCCAAGGCTCGCGCGAAAAGCATCCTCGGTCATGGCCGTGCGGGCGAACCCGACGATTGCGTAGCGCGGCCCCAGAGCATTGTGCGCCGCCAGGTCGTACATCGCGGGAATGACTTTGCGCTTGGCGAGGTCTCCGGAAGCGCCAAACAAAATGACCGTGCAGGGTTCGGCCACTCCGCCGTACACCGACCCGCAACGACCTGTCTCCCCAACCATCGTTTCTCCCTCGATTTTGCGGCACGTTTCCCCGGATAACGCGGCGCTTGAGACTATACCTCAACCTCATACGTTCCAAGTTCTAAACACAATTGCTCGGGACTTTGGTGGTGAATCGTATTCATGCCAAGCTTGCGCGGGCTTTCTAAATTCAACGGGCGGTCGTCAATGAACAGGCATTGCTCGGGCGGTCTTTGCGTCACTTCCAGCGCAATGCGATAAATCGTTTCCTCCGGCTTGCGCGAGCGCACGTAGCACGAGCTGAAGAAAACCAGAAAATTTCGCCGAAGATGAAAGGCCTCGATGCGGTACTGATTAAGCTCCAAAGGCTCATTGTTGATGGCGCCGATAAAATATTTTTGTTTACTCGTGACCTTGTCCAGAATTGCGCGGGTTTCTGGATATTCTTTGGACTGCGCAAACATGAAAGCGGTGAATTCCTCGCGCGAGAACGAACGGGCACGATAGAACAGCGTGCGGTCCAGGTATTCGTTTAGCGTGATAAGACCGCTGTCGAAAGCAGGAAAAGAGAGGTCGTGCCGGTCCTGAAACTCTTCCCAATCCAAATGAAACGTGGCGGCCGCATCTTTCCGCGATTCGCGGTCCCAACCGTTGGTCAAGATGACGCCGCCGATGTCCCAAAACAGGGTGGTGATTTTGGGCAAGTCGCTTTGCCTCCGGTTCTACCTAGATGCAGCAACCACGGATTTGGTGAGGTCAAGTTTTAAGCAAAGTAGCGTTGCGCCGAGGGGGCCGAAATCTTGCCAGAGCGGCTAGGATTTTACTCTAACTTGCTGTAAGGTAAAAAGACGGAAACGAACAGGAGAAAGGCATGGCCAACGAATCCTGCGATCCGAAGCCGGAGCCGGCACAGAGCGAACCGGTGAAGCCGGGAACGCGCATGGTGAAATGCGTCAAGCTCGGCAAGGAATTGCCGGGGTTGGATCGCATCCCGTGGCAAGGAGAGTTGGGAAAACGCGTCTATGAAAGCGTTTCGAAAGACGCATGGAAGCTGTGGCTCGAATACTCGAAGATGATCATGAACGAGTACCGCTTGAATCCGCTGGATCCCAACTCGCAAAAGATCATGGGGGAGCAGATGGAGCAGTTTTTCTTCGGGGAAGGCGCGAAACTGCCGGAAGGATACGTTCCGCCCAAGGCCAAGGGCTAATTAACCGGCAACCGGTGCGTCACCGGATGCTCGACCGGCAGGCGTGGGCTGATGGTGAAACGCAATTTTCGATGCGCCTCGCGGATGGCGAGCTCCACTTCTTCTGCGGTACTTCCCTTCGCGAAGAGGAATCCCAAATAGCTCGAACCTTCCGGCCAGGCGGCAATGTAATCGTGCAGCCTCGCGGTGATGGTCAGCTCGGTGACGCGGTGCGTGGCGCGAGCCGCCTCGACTCCAGAAACGCTCTCCAAAATGCCGCTCTGCGGTATGGGAATCATCATGACTCCTGAGGCTTGCGCTTCGCGAGGCGCATCGCTGCCGGGCATCCTGAGCGCGTGGCGAAGCAGCAATTCTTCGAGGCCAATCTCTTCCTGCGCAGCGCTCGCCCGAAACCGGAGCGCTCGCGCGCAAAGACCGCCAATGGGGCGCGCCGCAAGTTCGATGGGCCATACTCCTTCTTCGTTGATGCGAAATTCCCCGTGAATGGGTCCGTGGGTCAGGCCCAGCGCACGGGTTGCATCATTCACGCACTTTTTAATTTGGCGCTGGGTTTCTTCCGGAAGCCGGGACGGGACGATGTAGACGGTCTCTTCGAAATACGGACCTTCGAGGGGATCGGGCTTATCGAAAATCGCCAGGATTCGCAAAGCGCCGTCGGTGAGAAGTCCTTCAACGGCAACCTCCGTGCCAGGAATATAACCTTCCACAATCATCTGATCGAGATTTGGCTCGCGCGTCGCGCGAATCTCCGCCGATTCCAGCAGCCGGCGAAGACGCTCAGCCGCAGCTAGAAATTCTTTGCGATTATTGGCGCGCATCACGCCCTGGCTGGCGGAAAGCGATAGCGGCTTCAGCACACAGGGAAACGAAATGCCGGCAAGCGCAGGGTCAGGAGCCGGTGTTACCGGAAAACTCCGAAACCAGGGGACGCGCAGCCCGGCATCACGAAACACTTCACGCATTCGCAACTTGCTGCGGCAGGCCTCGAGGGCAGCTGGATGGTTGTACGATATCCCAAGAGCGCGTGCCGTGTACGCGGCAGCTGCTGCGGGCCGATCACCCAAAGCCAAAACTCCCGCGACTTCCTGGCCTCCCAGTTTTTCTGCCACCGCATGCGCAGCCTTCTCGGGAGATTCGAAATGAACAGGTACGGCATAGTCTCCCCAAGGATCTTCCAGCCGCTCACAACGATCCGTGACGTAAACAAGTTGCACGTCCAGCTTGCGTGCGGCATCTTCAAAACTCCGCGTCTGATAGCCCAGTTTCGCGGTGAAGAGCAGCAAACGCTTGGGCGTGTTATTCGCTTTCGATGACAAGGACTCTCGATTCAAACGAATGACTCCGTCTGTGGCAAAGATTCTTTGGCCTTAGCGAAGGGGGCCAACTGGTCCCCCGTCGGCTCGGCTCAACAGTACCAGGGCTCATTGAGGTACGGGATGGTTGCGCGGTCCGCGAGAATCGGCTGCGCGGAGAACTTCGCGTGCACCCCTGCGGCTTGGTGCGCGGCTTTCCAGATGCGCTCGAAGATGGCTCGCCGCGGGAGCCTGAGTTTTTCGCAAATGGCGACGGTCGCTTCCAACTCTTCGGCAAGAGCATCCACACGGGGGTCGGGATTCCGCCAGGGATAAACCAGCGCGGAAGGATCAAACGCGCCGATGAGATGCCGCACTTCTTCGAGCTCCAACAATCGGGAGCCAGCAGGAATCAGCAACCGGATAGCGAGTTGGACCGGCGCGAGATTTTCGACCAAATCGTTTTCGCGCAAAACACGCAGCAGGTACAAATAGGTTTCCAGCGTCGTCCAGGGCGTGAAGGGCACAAACGTCGGGTGCAAAACCATGCCCAACTCGCGAAAGATGCGGTTCACTTCCAGAAAATCGGCGCGGGTGTGGCCTTTGGCGAGGCGGCACAGCAGCTCGTCGTCCACCGATTCCACCGCACTGGTAACAAACAGGCAGCCCGTATCGCGCAGCCTGGCAAGGTGCTGCTTGTGTTTGAGCAAATGCTCGATCTTGATGGTCACGTCGTAAGTAAGCGCGGGAAATTCTTGATGCAGTGCTTCAACAATGGCCATGGCGTGGCCGATGCCGTTGAAAAAATCGGGATCGCCGAAGGTAATGTGCTGCGCTCCAGCCGCGATCTGCTGACGAATGTCTTGGAGCACAACTTCTTGATCCACTACGCGGAACACACCTTGGTAGACGGGCACGATCGGGCAGTGCCGGCACAAATGCTTGCACCCTCGGCTCGCTTCGGTGTAACCCGCCACGCGATGTTCGCCCGAAGGAAGAATTACGCGGGCGTACTTCGCGAGAGGTGCAAGTCCCTGCCGGTCTGGCAGAACGAATTTCTGTCGAGCCAGCGAGATCAGGGGCTCAGGCTGCTGCTCGGGCTGAGACCTGCTTAAAGCGCCATTGCCGTTCCCATTCCCTCCGAGGCGCTCCGCCAAATGCGCCAGCCCCTGTTCAAACTCGCCGCCCAGAATCGTAGAGACTCCCAATGTGCGCAGATAATCCGTGTTCATCGGTGCATACAAGCCATAGCAGCAAAAATGCGCCGTAGGATTCAGCTTGCGAAGTGCGGGAATGAGTTGCGTCGCCAACCGCGTCGCCGTATGCATCGGTAAATACATCGCGATGAGCCCGGCTTCGCGGACCGCGGCTTCATCGAGCGGCTGCCGCGACAGGTCGAGCGAGGCCACACGATACCCCCCCTTTCGCAACCATGCCGCCGGCGACGCAACCCCAAAGGGCTGGCGCCCCAGCTCGTACGTCGATATCAAAACAATATTCACTTCCCTACTAGTATAAGCGCGCGGCGCTCCGATGTGATTTCGGTTATGATAGAAGGCTGCTAGGACAGCGAAAGGATCGCCAGAATGGCCATCAACGCGGGAAACTCCTTCCGCACGCGCGACAAACTCAACGTCGGCGCCCAAACCTTCGAAGTGCATCGCCTGGAACTCCTCGAAAAACAGGGCGTCACGAATCTTGCCAAACTTCCCTTCTCCCTCCGGATTCTTCTTGAGAATCTGCTTCGCTTCGAGGATGGCCGGTTTGTCCACGCGGAGGATATTCAAGCCCTGGCGCGCTGGCAAGCGGGCGCCGCAGAAAAAGAGATTGCTTTCATGCCCGCGCGCGTTCTGCTTCAGGACTTTACCGGAGTGCCCGCGATCGTGGATCTGGCCACCATGCGCGAGGCCTTTGTGAAAATGGGTGGCGACGCCAAGCGCATCAACCCGCTGTTTCCCGCCGAGTTAGTCATCGACCACTCCGTCCAAGTGGACAATTTCGGCAACGTCAACGCCTTCGCCTTGAATGCCGAGCTGGAATTTCAGCGCAACGTGGAGCGCTACGCTTTTCTGCGCTGGGGACAAACCGCTTTCCAGAATTTCAAAGTTGTTCCGCCGGACACGGGTATCTGCCATCAGGTGAATCTCGAATATCTGGCGCGCGTCGTTTGCGCCATGCCGCACGGCAACCGCTGGGAAGCCTATCCCGATTCCCTGGTGGGCACGGACTCGCACACGACGATGGTGAATGCGCTCGGCGTTTTCGGCTGGGGCGTCGGTGGTATTGAAGCGGAAGCCGCTATGCTCGGCCAACCTTCTTCGATGCTCATTCCGGAAGTCGTCGGTTTCCGTCTGCACGGCCGTTTGCGCGAGGGTGCCACCGCCACGGACCTGGTACTGACGGTTACCGAAATGTTGCGCAAGAAAGGCGTCGTCGGAAAATTCGTCGAATTCTATGGCTCCGGGCTCTCCAGTTTGAGCGTCCCCGACCGCGCGACCATCGCCAACATGGCGCCCGAATATGGCGCGACCATGGGCTTCTTCCCCGTTGATTCGGAGACACTGGTCTACTTGCGATTCACGGGCCGTCAATCGGAACACATCGCTTTGGTCGAAGCATACTGCAAAGAACAAGGGCTTTTCCGCGCCGACGAAACGCCTGCGCCGCTGTTCAACGACACGCTCGAGCTGGACCTTGGCAGTGTGGAGCCCGCCGTGGCAGGCCCCAAGCGCCCGCAGGATCGTGTACCCCTGCGCCAAGCAAAGTCGTCGTTCACGAAGGTCGTGGAAGGCGCGCCGGCAAAGCGCGTTCCGGTTCGTAACAATGGCGACGCATTTGATCTATCGAATGGCTCTGTGGTCATCGCGGCCATCACGAGTTGCACGAACACTTCAAATCCTTCGCTCATGATCGGCGCAGGCCTGCTTGCCAAGAAGGCAGTTGAGCGCGGTTTGCACGTCAAACCCTGGGTTAAGACCAGCCTTGCGCCTGGCTCGAAAGTGGTCACGGATTACTTGCAAGCTGCCGGTCTCACACCGTATCTAAATGAATTGAATTTCCAACTCGTTGGCTACGGTTGCACCACGTGCATCGGCAACAGCGGCCCGTTGCCCGAACCGATTGGGGCGGCCATCAAGGAAAACAATCTGGTCGCCGTCGCGGTGCTGAGCGGGAACCGCAACTTCGAGGGTCGTATTCATCCGCTCGTGCGCGCGAATTATCTCGCATCACCGCCGCTCGTGGTTGCTTATGCCCTTGCGGGACGCATGGATATGGACATCACCACCGAGCCGCTCGGCAACGACACCGCTGGCAAACCGGTCTATCTGAAAGACATCTGGCCATCGCCTCAAGAAATCGAAAGCACCGTCCGCACAGCGGTTTCCGCGTCGCAGTTCAGCAAGGAATACGGAGAAGTGTTCGAAGGCGATGCGCATTGGAAGTCCATGTCCATTCCCAAGGGCGACACGTACAAGTGGGATCCCAAGTCGACCTACATCAAAATGGCGCCCTACTTCGACAACATGCCGAAGGCTCCGCCTCCGCTCACCGATGTTCGCGGCGCGCGCGTCCTGGCGCTTCTCGGCGACAGCGTCACCACCGATCACATTTCTCCTGCAGGCTCGATTCCCGTCGATTCGCCTGCGGGGAAATATTTGATCGCCAACGGCGTCAAGCCGCATGAGTTCAATTCCTATGGCGCGCGCCGGGGCAATCACGAAGTGATGACGCGCGGCACATTTGCGAACATCCGTCTGCGCAACCAGCTGGCTCCCGGCACCGAAGGCGGCTGGACGCTCTTCCAGCCCGGCGGCGAAAAGATGTCCATCTACGATGCGGCCGTGAAATACCGCGAAGCAGGCGTCCCACTGGTCGTGATTGCCGGCAAGGAGTACGGCTCCGGCTCCTCGCGCGATTGGGCCGCCAAAGGGACGCGATTGCTCGGGGTGCGCGCGGTCCTTGCGGAAAGCTACGAGCGCATCCATCGCAGCAATCTTGTCGGCATGGGGGTCCTTCCGCTCGAATTTAAGCCGGGCGAGAACCGCGAATCGCTGGGATTGTCCGGCCACGAGATTTTCTCCACCGAAGGCGTCGCTTCGCTATCGCCGAAAAAAGTCATTACCATTCATGCCAAGTCCGACGACGGAAAGGCGAAGGCCTTTTCTGCCATTGCGCGCGTGGACACGCCCGAAGAAGTTTCGTATTACCGCCATGGCGGCATCTTGCAGTACGTCCTGCGCCAAATGGTTTAGTGCGATTCCACTTGCCTGCTCTGCGGCGGCCTGATTCGCATTAATAAAATAATTCCTACAATGATGGAGGCGAGGCTGGCCGCCTGGGCATTCGACATGCCGAAGAATGACTTCGGGTTGATTCGGATGAATTCGATTAGGAACCGCGCAAGGCCGGTGAGAATCAAATAGTTGGAAAAGACCTTGCCCGGCGCTTCTCCATTCAAGGCTTTTTTCCCCATGCCCCACAAAATCACGGCAATGAGCATCCAGATCAGAAACTCGTAGATCGGCGTTGGATGAACACGCTCGGTCGTCGGAACCACACCATTCGGGAAGCTCATACCCCAGGGCAGCTTCGTGGGGACACCGTAATCGCCATCGCCGGAGAGCAAGCAGCCAATTCGCCCAATCGCGTAGCCCACCGCCGCCGCGGCCGAGCACAAATCCATGAATTCCAGCACGGGAATTCCATAATGCCTCGCCAGAAAAATCAGCGCTACAAACCCGCCGAGAAATCCTCCGAACCACGCAAATCCAAACCGGCTGATCAGCAACGACGGATCGGCCATCAAATCCCGCGGATTCTCCAGCACGTGATACAGCCGCGCGCCCACTAGTCCGCAGATTCCTGCGATACCGATGATCAAAAATCCTTCGTCGTGATGGCTTGCCTGTTTACTTGGTTTCAAGTAGCCGCGTTTCAGAAAGCCTTCGCGCCGGCGGTCAAAATCTGCTTGCAAAACATACGCTGCAACGAGCAAGCCCGTCGCGACCATCAACCCAAATGTCGGAATTGTGAGCGGCCCCAGATGGAGGAAGGGAATCATCGTTGGCGAAGCAGTTCGCCCTTCGAGAGTATACACGAGTAACGGAGGGATGCCGGAACACTTGCGGTAGTCTATACTATTGGTATATACTTTTTAGGAGGTTGGGGAAATGCCCAAAAGAACGGTGGCCAAGCTCTTCAAAAACGGCCGCAGCCAAGCGGTGCGGTTGCCCCGTGAATTTCGTTTCGAAGGAGATCGCGTGCGAATCCGCCGCATGGGAAAAGGCGTGCTTCTCGAGCCTATGCCAACCGATCCGGAGGCTTGGTTTGCCGAACTGGATCGTCTCCGGAAGGATGACTCGTTCTTCGCGGGGGGACGAAGACAACCAAAGCCCCCTCGAGGGAAGATTTTTTGATGGACTATCTGCTAGATACAAGCGCCTGCGTTGACGCCATCAAGAACCGGACACCGCTCATCCGCAAGCGGATTAGCGAAGCGATGCGTGGGGGAGCGCGAGTCTACGTGTCCAGCATTGCATCTTTCGAACTGTGGTACGTGGCGGCAAAAAGCGCTTCTCCGGAAGACAACGCCAAACTTGTGGATGCTTTCTTGGCCGGAGCGAGCGGCATTATCTCGTTCGAGGAAGAGGACGCGCGAAGTGCAGGCTCTAGGAGGGCGAAACTCGAAAAGGCGCGGAAGCCCATTGGCAGCTATGATCTATTGATTGCCGGGCAGGCGCTGCGGCATGGCATGACCTTGGTCACCTCGAACGTCCGAGAATTCCATCGCGTCAAGGGTCTTGCCTGGACGGATTGGGCCCGCCCGTAACCACCTGGGAACTAGTTTGACCGCCCGACCTAAGCCGCCCCATTAAGCTTGAGGAACAATGTAAGGCCGCCCCCAACAGCACCCAGATTCCAAACGCAATCCATTCTGCAGGTGAAAAATGTCCGGGAAAGACTGGCAAAACCTTCATTAGGAAGAGCATCAGGGCCACAAGAATTCCCACCGCGGTTACGGTTCTCATTCCTGCGCGCTTTTCGACCATCCAGAACGAAACGCACGCCGCGAACCAGCCTAGCGCTGAGGCCATCGACCCCACTTCCGTCACCGGCACGAGCAGCGCATCACCCAACAACTGAGCGCCAAGCGTTCCTACCGCGATGCCAAGCACAGCAACCGACGGCGTTAGAAATTCCTGATGTACGGCGCTGAAACGCGCTGGAATCGTCCGTCGCCTTCCGAAGGCGAAAAGCATGCGGGTCGAAGCCACAAAATTCCCGTTGAAACATTGGAACAGCCCGAACATGGCCATGACCAAAATGAGGCTGACCGGCCAGCGCGCACCTAGCGCCTGCTCAAACGCAATGGCGGTTGCGAAGCGCTTCCCGAGCAAGCCTTGCCACGGCGCCACATAGGCCACCGCAGCCACCGCCAAAACGTAGAATCCCGCACCCACGAGCAGCGCCGTCACAATTGCGCGAAAGAATTCCGTCGACCGAAATCCCGTGTGCGACTCCTCCGCGACTTTCGGTACGGACTCAAATCCCGTCAAGAAGTACGGCACGATCTGCAGTGTCAGCAAAATCGAAACCAACGGAGCATCGCGAAATCTGGGCTCGAAATTAGCAGGCTTTCCATGGGCGCCGCTAATCCACAGCAACGTTACGAACACGAGCAGCACCGTTGCCGCTGTCCAATTCTGAAAACTCGCGCTTAATCGAATGCCGCGATAGTTCAACATCGCGAGAAATAACGTGAGCGCTATGCCCAGCGCCAGCCGTGGCAAGAACACCGGCTGCCCCGCCACACGGTACAGCTCCATCGAGTTCAGCGACGGAAATACATACGCCGCTAACTTTCCTAGCGCGACGGCCTCCCACGGACACACGATGAAGTACGCCAGCAGCATCATCCAGCCCGTGAAGAAACTCACAATCGGCGGAAACACTTGAGCCGTGTACGCTGCTTCGCCCGCCGCATCCGGCAGCCGTTTCACCCATTCCCCGTACACATAACCCACGGGCAGCAGCAAAACCCCGCCTAGCAAAAATCCCAGCATGGCGCCGAGCGGGCCGCCGCGCCCGAGCCAGTCGTCCATCAGCACCAACCACCCGACTCCAACCATCGTGCCAAAAGCCAAGGCAAAGTAATCCCTCAAGCGAAGTTGTCGCGCCAATGTAGCCATAGGCCTCCGCGAGCGCCCCGATTCTATACACCTTGAGCCCGTATGCCAGAACTATTGGCGAGGCAAGCACGCAAAGTTCAGCGGTTCATGAGCTGCGGACAACCCGGCGGCTGCAACACTCATCTCTTCCATCGTTCTCCTCGATGCAAGGAGATACGGTCGTGCGTTGGCTCCTCGTCTTCGGCGGCTTAGTAGGCGTATTTGTAGGTGCAGTTTCTGTTGCGGCCCAGACACCTTTTCGCGCAGCCGAAACCGCCGCGCAAACACAACTTACGGAAGAAAGCCCCATCATTGACTCCATCGAGTTCACCGGCTTGCGGCATATCTCTGCGGCGGCGGTCGCCCGTCAGGTCTCTTTGCACCCCGGCGATCGCTTTGACACGGCGAAGCTTCGACAGGATCTCCACGCGCTCGGCAGGCTCGGCTGGTTTCTATCGATTCGCGTGGAGGAACAATCGCGACCAGAGCTTACCTCCGGGGTGTCCGCGCAGCGGCAACGCATAGCACTCATTTTTCAGTTGGAGGAGGAGCCCATTCTCTCCGGCGTCGAATATTCGGGCTCACGATTGCTCACCAGAAGTCAAATCGAAAGATTGCTGGAAGAAAAGAAGCTCCCGCCCGGTCTTGGCGAACCAGCGGACCCCGCACGACTGCAACGGATGGCAATGGCCATTCAATCGGCTCTCGACGTCCTGGGCCATCCCGAGGCTTCCGTTCAGGTGCATCGGCAACTACAAAAGAACGCCACCGTAAGGATCCGCTTCGCGATTAACGACGGTCCACACCTCCCCGTCCGGCAACTCCGCTTTGAAGGCGCTCCCGGTGTCCCGGAAAAGCTATTACGCGCGCAAATGCAAAGCATCGCACCGTGGAAGCCGCTCGCCTCATTTCGCAGCAAAGATGCGTACACGCGAGAGGCGTTTGAAGAAGACCGTCAGCGCATCCTGACCTATTACGTGGATCACGGATACCCTGAAGCGCGTATCGGCGATGCGCAGATAGAAAAAATCGCCGTATGTTCCCGCAGGTGGCTTCCCTTTCCTCACCATGCAACTCGGCCTGGACTTCGGCTTTCCGTTCCCGTGCAGGCAGGCCCTTTCTATCGGCTGGAATCCATCGAGGCAAGCCAGACTCTTCAACAAGCCGTCGAAAACCAGACGGGCAAACCTATCGCCCTTCCCGTATCCCAAGGGCGCCCATTTTCACAGCAAGAAGTCGACAAGCTTCGCCGCTTTTGTTCCCTGCGGCTTCGCTCACACCATTCCCAATCGGATTCAACGCCCTTTCCGTCCGTCAATGCCAATCCTGTCTTCGATCCCGAAAAGCATTCGGTCCGCCTGAAGCTCAATCTCAGCGACTCTCCTCCCTATCTCGTCCATCGCCTGGAGTTCCAGGGTCTGCACAAATTCAACGATCGTTTCGTGCGCCGCCGCATTCCCATTCGTGAAGGGGACCCATTCGACGACCACGCTTTAGAGACCGGACTCACAAAACTCGCGCGGATCGGCTATTTCAAACCGATTCACAAGGGGGACATTCACATAGAGCTTGACGACACCCGTCACACAGCAGACGTCACGATTCATCTCGAAGAAATTGGCCAGCAGCGCATCACGTTCGACGGCGGACGCGCTCAGTTTGGCAGCACGCTTGGCCTGGCCTACACGGTGTTCGACCTGTTCAACGGGGAAGAGTTGCTACCCGCAAAGCTCGAAGGTGGCCCGGAAACTTTGCAACTCCTCTTGGGCATTGCCAAGGACGGAATCTTCGGCACGCGCGGCTCACTCGCATTTTCGATTTTTGATAACGTGATTCGCCCGCGCTTCACGCATGGCGTCCAAGGCCCGTTCGTCAATACGCACAGTGTAGGCATCAATGTACCGTGGACTTACGCGCTCACCGACTCCGATTCCGTCGGCGTCAACTACGCTCTATCGCGCACCACGTCCGATCAGACTTTCGGCAGCAGCTCCAGCACAACAGGCACGAACAGCGTGCCGCCCATCGATCTTCGCACCCACACTTCCAGTCGCTCGCTTGGAACCTCCTGGACGCGCGACACCGGCAACGAACACGTGTCCTTGGCAGCTTCTGCTTCGGGCAGCTTTCTTGGCGGCGACGAGAACACGCTCCGTTCTTCCGGTGAGTACGCCCGTGTTCGCCGCGATCCGCTCTTCTCCTCCTCAAACGCCTGGGCGTTTCGCGCCACATTCAGTGGTGTTGGCAGCTATCGCGGCAACGCCCCTCTCTATTCCCGCTCCTTTGCTGGAGATCAATTCGTCCGTGGCTTGCGCGACGGCGAACTTGGCCCCGTCGCCATGACGGACCACGCCGCGCCTTCCGGCACAATTGTTCCCTCGCCCTCCTATGCTGGCGCCAATTTAATTACCGCCGCTAACGCGGAGTATCGCGTTCCGCTTCGCAACAGCGTGCAAGCCACCGGTTTTTTTGATCTTGGCTCCGGCTGGCTTCTTCCCAACTGGCTCGGCCCAACCAAGCCCACACTTCTCAGCGCCACTAACGGCATTCTGCACGGTTCGACCGGCGTGCAACTCCAGTGGACCATCCCCGGCGTCCAGGTTCCATTTCGTTCTTACTACGCGCTCAACGTGCTTCGTCTCGACCGCGTAATTCCTCTCTCCAGCAGATCCCTTCTGCATCCGCATAATCGTTTAGGCGCTTTTGGCTGGGGACTCGGCTCGCTGTTCTGAGCCTGCTCTTTCGGGCCGCCTGTTCTAAGCTTCATGCCTGTACTAAACTCGCTCCATCATGAAACACGAAAAACTACTTAAGGAAGCCTCGCGCATCATCGAGCCGTACTGCATCACCAAAGGCGAAAAGTTTCGTCTCAAGGATCACGACCCCGCCGACACGAATGGCGTCAAGGACAAGCGCGCCGCTCAAGGCCTGCTCGAAGATGGCATTGCCTGCCTCAGCCACTTCCAGGAAATGCTGTACGCACAGGACCGCTGGGCGCTTCTGCTTATCTTTCAGGCCATGGACGCCGCCGGCAAAGACGGCGCCATTAAGCACGTCATGTCCGGTGTGAACCCGCAAGGCTGCGATGTCTACTCCTTCAAATCACCCAGTAGCGAAGAACTGAACCACGACTATCTCTGGCGCAACCACAAAGTTACCCCCGAACGAGGCAAGATCGGCATCTTCAACCGCTCTTACTACGAAGAAGTGCTTGTCGTGCGCGTGCATCCCACGTTTCTCCGCGCGCAGAAACTCCCCGAGAGGCTCGTCACCAAACACATCTGGGAGGAGCGCTACGAAGACATCAACGCGTTCGAGCGCTATCTCACGCGCAACGGCATCATCATCCGCAAATTCTTTCTCCACGTTTCCAAGGAAGAGCAAAAGAAGCGCTTCCTCGAACGCCTCGAAGATTCCAAAAAGAATTGGAAGTTTTCCATGGCTGACGTGCAGGAGCGCAGCTTCTGGAAGGATTATCAGGAAGCCTACGAAGAGATGATTCCGCAAACCGCCGCGAAGGACGCGCCCTGGTACGTCGTTCCCGCCGACAACAAATGGTTCACGCGCCTCGTCGTAGCGAGCGCCATCCTCGAGGCTCTGAGCGGTCTAAACCTCGCCTTCCCTGACGTGGAAAAATCCAAACGCAAGGAGCTCGCCGCCGTCCGCTCTTCCCTGCTTGCCCAAAAAGACTGACGTTTACCAGCATGGTTGCAAGCTGTGAATTGCCTGTATTTCCGATAATCTGATATGGGCAACCCATCTCAGCAGAAGAGATCTTCAGCACTTCGGGCCCTACCTGCGTAAGAGCATCGGAGGAATCCTGGTTCTAACTCCCTATGCATACTTGTAAATCTACAGGCGACACTGAGTTTGGAGTACCCCTGCAGTCTACGAGCTTCGTTTAGCGCGGCGAATTGGAGTATTCGTAGCGCAGGCTGGGCGGCATGCGGTCAGACCGCATGCGCGTGTTGTGCTCGAGCTGATATTTCAAATGTTCCATGTCGCTCGGGTAGTCTTTACCCGCGGGATACGGATACGGCAGCGGCGAATGGCGCGGCAGCGGTTCGACGGTAAACGCATCGGCTGCGTAGAAATCCAGATCTTTCTCGAAGCCATTGGCATAGAAGAAATAATCACGCACCCAGCCGGAAGGAAGCACCGGAAGCCTCGCGGGATCGAAGTCGAGCGTCACGCCTTCGCCAGAACTGAAGATCACGAATCGGTCGTCGGGTGCTCGCAGTAGATCGCGCACATCGCCATAGCGGGTGTAATTCCCCGCTGCGCGTGCGTAGGGCCCCGTTTTGCTTCGATGCGCATAGGAATAGGTCGTGTCGCTCGCGGGCTGCAAGCGGATTTCCTTCGGATACCCGAGAAAATCCAGCGCCGCGCGGGCCAAAGGAACTGCTGAAACGCGCACATCCCTGGGATCAGGCGTCTGATCGATCCGCATCGCGTCCCAATAGATTTTCAGGTTGGTGACAATGCGAATCCGCCGCGTGCCCGGCGGAAGCTTGCCGGTCAAATCGGCTATCATCGTACGCTCTAGGCCGGCCGGAAAACCCATATCTTCCGCGATGCGCACCCATTGACCTTGTGCGTCCTGCGCTTCCACATACGGTGCAATCACCTTGATGCCCGCCTGGTCGGCCGCATACATCGAAGTCGCCGTGAAATAATCCGTGTAGCCATCGATGATGAGCCGCAGCGGTTTCTGCGCATCCCACGCGCCGAGATCGAGCTCCAGCCAGTGCAGTTTCGCAAACCCCGCAAACGGCAAGTCGTCGAAGCCCGTGACATACTTGCGATCGGCTTTTGCAATCAGCGGAAGCACGTCACGTCCTCGATCGTCCCAGGCGCCGACCGGCGGACGCGCACCGCGGCTGGCAATCACGCGAAATTCCGGAAACGGCGGCGCGCTCACAAACCGTTCATTCGGGAAAACTTCATAGGCCGGAGGATGATCGATGGCCAGCAGCCGCACCTGGTCGAGATACACCGTCTCTTCCATCGGCTCAAGGAACCGGAAGCTGAGCATTCCCTCGCGTGGTTTCACGCTCTGCGCGGAAACTTTCAAGTATTCGTCGGGATCGGGAACATCGCGCTCTCCCGGCGCGATCCAATGGCCCACGACACCAGGCCCGATCATGTCGGCAATGAATTCATATTCATGTCCGTTCCAGGAAAACAGAATGGGGCAGGAACTCCCGCGCCGGTCCAGCTCCGCGATGGGGTGCTCCTTCTTCGCCACGAGATTCACTTCGTCCTGCGGAACACCCGTTGGCCAGAGCAGCCGCACCACTTCCGCGTTCGTTTCGGAGCCGAGGCCCGCCAAGATTGGCGCGGCATTTTGCCCTAGGTATCCCGAGGCACCGACTGCTTCCCACTTCTGATACAGCGTCCCCGCGTATAGCTCGACCTTCGTTCCGATGCCACTCTTGTTGTCGTTCAGCGCTTTCAAATCGATGCTCATCCAACTGTGCTGATTTCCGCCTTCGTTGCGCAACACCAGCGGCGCGCCGCCAAGTTGCGTCACGACCAGGTCCGCGTCGCCATTTCCATCGATATCCGCCACCGCAATCGCCCGCGGCTGATTCAGCTTGATCGCATCGAGCGCGACGCTCTTGGTGACGTCGCTCCAACCTTTGTTTCCCAGATTGCGCAGCAGCCGCAATTCGGCTCCGTTGCTCGTCTCTCCTGCCGCCATCAGATCGAGCCAGCCGTCATTGTCGTAATCCATGGCCGCAATGCCCCATCCCTTTTGCCAGCCGAAATCCGGCAGCGCGACACGCTCGAGCCCCTTCCCTTCCGCGTTTCGCCACAAACTGATTCCCGGCGCGCCCGCGTGCGTGAACGCCAAGTCCATCCAACCATCTTTGTCGAAGTCAAATGCAACCACACCCACGGCGGGCGGCAATTTCTCTTTCGCAAAATCAATCCCTTCGACCGGCTTGAATTTCCCCTCGCGCGGATTCAGAAGAATCGAAGCGCCCATCGCTCCGCCCGTGAGAACAAAATCAATCGCGCGATCATTGTTGAAGTCCGTCGTAACCACGCCCGCCCCTGTGGCCGCCACGCCGAGCCCTGATTCCGCCGAAACATCCGTGAATGTGCTGTTGCCATTGTTGCGCCACAAAACATTGTGCGCGGCCGTTTCCGCGGTAGATCCGGGATCCGCCGCCATCGTGACGTACAAATCCAGGTCGCCGTCGTGGTCGTAATCCACAAACGTCACGCCGACACATCCTTTTTCCCTGCGCATTCCGACTGTCTCCGTTACATCTTCAAATTTGCCCTCGCCCTTGTTGCGCAGCAGCCGCACGCCGTCGCTCAGGCATACCGCGAGATCGGTCTTGCCATCATTGTCAGAATCCCCTGCGGCACAGCCCAATCCGCTGCCCGCAAGATGAACGCCCGCCGCCTGTGTTACATCTTCAAATCGCCCGTTCCCCAGATTGTGCAGCAAATGGCTTGCTCCACCGGCCGTCCCGCTCACGAGGAAAAGATCCGGCTTGCCATCGTCATCAAAGTCGAAAAAGCACGCGCCGGTACTTGCTCCGATAGCGATCGGATTCGCAGCGCCACTTTTCAAAACCAACGGATTCGCCACCGGCACGAAGTGCACGGGAATCGCAGGCGGCACTTCCGTCGCCGTGCTCAGCGGGAGCTCCGCCGTCGAAAACTTCCCTTGATCCCCATAGCCCGCGCCAAACGGCGTCCCCAAATGTTCCGCAGTGATTTTCTGGAACCGCGCGAGATGCTCCCGAGCCGCGTTCGAATCGCCCTTGCGCTGCAACGCTCGCGCCAACCCGAACTCCGCCGATGCGTGCACCGGATTCAGCGCCAACCCTTTCTCGAACGCCGCTATCGCATGGTCATATTTTTGGATTTGCGTGCTCAGGTAGCCCACAAAATAATAGGCGTCTCCTTCATTAGGTTTGATCTCCGTTACGCGGCGAAACGCAGCTATCCCTTTTTCCGGCTCGCTGGAATCCTTCAACGCCAGCCCGAGGTTGTACCAGGCGTAGGGATCGTTCGGCAGTTGCTCTGTCGCCGCAATCAAGGCGGCGCGCGCGGCGTCCAGCTTCTGCTGCGCCAGCAGTGCGACGCCCAGGTTCAATCGCGCCACCGCAAACTTCGGATCGGCTTCCAGCGCTTGCTCGAAATATTTTTGTGCGTCCGCCGGCCGCTGCTGATTCAGATACGCGGCGCCCAGCGTGTTGAGGCGGTATGCTTCCGCGGCGTTCGGCTTGCGCTCCAGCTTTTTCACCCGTGCTGTTTTGTTCTGTCCCGCACGCGCGGCCACGTGCATGCCAATCGCCGCGCAAAAAAACGCCAGCACACCCGCTCCAATCACAATTCCACGCCGAACCATCGAGTGCATGAGGATTTCTCTTCCTATCCGCAAAGAACGCCGCAAACGCATGGGATGTCTATCGGCCCACCAAACGGCTTTGAAATTTTCCCGGCTGCCTCGCGCAAGGTCAACTTATTTTATTGCCGCCGAAACCTCGGCCTCGTTCCCGCTTGACCTGTCTTCCGAGGGCGCATACTCTCGCAATTTCCGACTATGGCCGCCTCGCTCCCCTTCTTCAGTATCTCGGAAATCGGCGCAAGCATCCGCTCCAAAAAGCTTTCTCCCGTAGAGCTTACCGAATCTCACCTCCGCCGCATCGCTTCCCTGCAAAGGAAACTCAACGCCTTCGTTCACCTGGACGCGGACGGCGCCCGCGCGCAAGCCCGCGCTGTCGAGAATGCCGTCTCGCATGGCCAGCCGCTCGGCCCTCTTTACGGCGTTCCCCTCACGGTCAAAAGCTGCATCGACGTCGCTGGCTGGCCTTGTCCGGCGGGCTCGCTCCTTCGCCAAGGTTACGTCCCCCGCGCCGACGCTCCTCTTGTCGCGCGCCTGAAGGCTGCGGGTGCGATTCTTCTCGGTAACACCAACACACCGGAATTTTTGATGGCCTACGAAACCAACAATCTTCTCAGCGGAAGAACCAGCAACCCCTGGGACCTCGAATGCTCTTCCGGCGGATCCAGCGGCGGAGAAGCCGCAGCCATCGCCTCAGGCTGCTCGATGGGCGGCGTCGGTAGCGACGGCGGCGGTTCCATTCGCGTCCCCGCGCATTTCTGCGGAATCTGTGGACTCAAGCCGACGCCCGGTCGCATTCCCTCCACCGGTCATTTTCCTTCCGGAGCAGGCGCGTTCGGCTGGATCGGCGTCGTTGGACCCATGGCGCGCACCATCGCGGACGTGCGTACCCTCTTCGAAGTCACGGCCGGCCCTGATGTGGGCGACGCGCACTCCGCGCCCGTTCCGCTTCGTTCTTGCACTGAAAACGAATTGCGGGGGATGCGCATCGGAACTCTCGAAAGCGCCGCGCTTGGCAACGCCACTTCGGAAACGCGCGCCGCCGTTGACTGCGCCGCGAAGCTCCTCAGCGACCGCGGTTTCGTGGTTGAGCCGCTCGAATTGCTGGGTCTCGATCGTGTTCTTGAACTTTGGTGGTTCTTTTTTGGCCACGTGATCGCTCATCTGCTCAACGCCAGTCTCGCGGGCCAGGAATCGCAGCTCAGCCCCATGCTTCGCGAATATCTTTCCAACGCCACTTCACCAGAGCCCCTCTCACTCGATCAATTCCTTCAAGCCTGCGTCGAGCGAGACGTTCTCCGTGAAAAAATCCTCCGCCAAATGGCCAACGCACACATCCTTCTTTCCCCCGTCTCATCCGCGCCCGCGTTCCGCCACGGCGAAGGAAGCTACCAGGCTGGTACCGGCTACCTCGACACCATGCGTTTTTCTCAGTGGCTGAACCTCGCCGGCTTCCCAGGCGCTTCGGTTCCGATCGGCTTTTCGAACGAAGGACTCCCCATCGGCGTGCAAATCATCGGCCGGCCTTTTGAAGAAGAACTAATTCTCGCCGTTGCCGAAGCCCTGGAACAATCCCGCGGCCCCTGGCCAGCCCCACCGGCCACGGGAATGTAATTTCTGATCTTTGTCCACACCTATTGCGGTTGCTTCGTCAGCTCCGGATTCGGAACCGGTTCCTGCTCCAACTCGTTGCGCTCCTTGTTCAAATGCGCATCGATCGATTTCTGCGCCGCCGCAAATTCCACTTGCGCCTCTTTTTCCCGCCCCAACTGCGAGAGAATTCTCCCGCGCAAAAAATGCCCACCGTGGATTTCCGGTGCGAGCCGCAACGCCGCATCCGCCATTTTCAGCGCTTCCGGCAATTTTTTCTGTTTGTGATAAAGCTTGGCCAAGCCCAAGTATGCTCCGTCGCTCTTCGGATTCCTCTTCAGTGCTTCGCGGAATTCTTTCTCGGCGTCTCCGTCTTTTTGCATCCGCGAATAGAGCACGCCAAGCTGCTCGTAGTCGTCCGCAAGGTCTGGCTCAAGCTCGAT
>QHYI01000034.1:12544-14033 GCA_003223245.1 Acidobacteriota bacterium | reverse complement strand
TGCGTCACCGCGGGTTTGCTGCGGACGGTGCCATCAGTTCCGCCGAGTGTTCTTCTTCGTCAGAGCTCTTCCTTAACGTAAATCTCGGAAAGGGACTGGTAACGTTTCACGCAACGGATCTGGGGAAGATTTCCATGACCTGGGCCGACGGCACGGCGGAGCCCTGCCCGCAGTGGAAAGGCCGCCGCGTAAAAGTTTGGTTCACTGCAACTCCCGGAAAAGAGTACGCCGGCGAAATCACTGCGCTCTTCTTTTTTTAGCCTCGGCTTGGGAAGTCACAATCCCCAGTTCTGCCTACATGCTCTCTGCAAGCATCCTGCAAAATGAAGAAGGGGAAGGCAATGAACCTTCCCCTTTCTGTAAGCGGCGAGCCCTGGCTGCCGGAAAGAAGTTAGAAGTCGAAGGAAAGCCCGAGCTGCAGCCGGCGAGGAGTGTTGGCCTGAACGTTGCTGCCGCAGCCGAGCACGCCCCAAGTGCTGGTGTCGTAGGCGTTGAAGCAAGGATCGGCAGGCTGCATGTGATTGAGCACGTTCGTGAAGTCAAAGTACAGAGAACCGCTGAACCGCTCCGTCACCTTGATCTTCTTGGTGACGCCCAAGTCCAGGTTCCAGAGCGGTAGGCCGCGGAAATTGCCGCCGCCCCCGATTTGCCCGTCCAAACCAAGAATCGGGTTGCGGATAGGATCGCCAAAGATGCCGCCGTTAGCGGGGCAGCTTGCGTTGGGGTTGGAGGACACATTTACGCCGGGTCCGGAGGTGCCGCACCCGTTGGTCCCATAGGTGTTGAAGTGGGCGCTGCCGCTGATCGGAACGGAGTTGTTGAAGACCATATTCTCGTACGTGCTGATGTAGGTCGTGTTGGACTCGCCGAAGCTCCCCGTGTCGCCTGTCGCGGTGTTGGACTCGACCGGGAAGCCGCTCCCGTAAACGAAGAGTGGTGAGAAGCTCCAACCACCAAGTACGTGGCCGATTATGCCCTTTTGCCCGGAATAGTACGGCGGCTCGTAGTTGAAGAAAAGGTTGAAATTATATTTTTCATCGTAGTATTGGGGACCATACTGGTTATGCAGGTTCCAGGGATCGACGGTTGCGTAGGAACTAGTCGCCTGAACAACGTTTCCAGTTCCCAACGCCTTCGAGTATGTGAAGTTGGTCTTCATGGTCAGGCCATGCCAGTTCGTGAGCGTCAACTGCAGGAACCCTGCGTTGTAGTTGCCGTAGCCGTTGCTGATAGTTGTGGCGAGCGAGGGCGTTTGGCCGCTCATCATCCCAAATGCACTGCTAATAGGATCGCTGGTCAGGGTCCGACCGAAGGTAAAGAAGCTGCCGTTGGAAACGCTTCCCCATGCATCATACGCGTCAGAAATGCCCATGTTGCCGACATTGTTGGCCACGAACGCGGCGGTGCAACTTGTCATGCCGGTTACCAGGCCGGACGCGCCGCCGCTGCAATAGCTTGAGTTCCCTCCTCCCAAGGCTCCTTCAAAGAA
>QHYI01000034.1:0-12493 GCA_003223245.1 Acidobacteriota bacterium | reverse complement strand
GGGTTATTCGTGGTGCAATTTGCTGTGCAGATCTTCGAAGCTGGAACATTGGTGCCGTAGTTAGTGGCTAGCATCACATTTTTCCAGGCGTTGGCAAAGCTCTGCCCGTTGATTGTCATCATGTACGGGACGACGCCCAGGCTGTAATATTCGATTTCGTTGGTAATGCGGCGGCCGATGTAGCCGGCTTCGGCGAGGATGCGAGGCCCGAACTGGTGCTGAATGTTAAGAGTGAATTCATCCGATTGGTTGGGCTTGAAATTCGGGTCGAACGTTTCGCCAGCACCCGTGGAAACCTGGTTGATGCCGGGATACCACGGCTGCGGCAGATTCTGAACCGGCGGAGGTAGTGGCGCGTTTGTTCCATCCACGCCGACTCGGAAGGTGGTGTTTGGATCGCCTCCGCAGCCTCCGGTGAGACGGTTTGGAGCACCGCAAGTATCAGGTTCCAGCAATCCGGGAGTGAGCAGCGGAACCAGAAGCGGATTGACCCCGTTGATGCGGCCAAATATGCGCGAGTAACCGCCGCGAAGAACGGAATTGGGGAGGAAGTTCCAGGCGACCCCAATGCGCGGGCTGATTCCGCCGTAAAATGGGTCATAAGGATACTTGGAATGGTTTGCAACGTTGCGGACAGTCGCAAAGCCAATCGTCGGAGCGTAGGCCACACCCTGAAGCGCCAGCTGCTCTTCCTTTTGTAAGTATTGCGCGGCGTAGAAAATGTGGTCAGTTGCGTCCACCATCACAGTTTGTTCCCCGCCCGTGGTTTCGTAGGGCGGCATTTCGATGGTGTAGCCAACGCCGTAATTCAACGTAAATTTCGGCTTCATGCGCCAGCTATCGGTCCAGTACACGTTGTAGGTTGGGATGATGCTGGTCGCTGAAACGGGTGGCGACGAAATGCAGGCTGCAGTAGCGGCCAAACTGGGCAGGGCACACGAGCCCCTCGGGTTGAGAGGCAACCCGGAAATGAGGGACCCCAGGCCGTAGCTGTAAAGGCTCTGGGTCGAATCCACCATGCCCAGAACCATGGAGTAAAGGTTCCCGTATTTGTTGGCCGAAGTGATGCCGGTCGGAACATAACCGGTCATGTCGAGGTTGAAACCGGAAAGCGGTGTGCTCCCTCCCGCTCCGATCAAGTACTGTTCGAAGGTGTTGATGCTTTCGCCGTTGTCGTTTCGCTTGTGAGTATCGACGTTGCGCAGGTACATGCCGCCGAGCTGGAAGAGATGACTGCCCTTGATCCACGTAAGGTCGTCCCTGTACATGTAGTCGTGGCCATCCCAAAAGCGCGTGCGGGTGCTCTGGTTGTTTGTGTTATAGGGTCCCAATAAAGGATTGGTGCTAAGGGAAGAGCCGCTGTTTTCTCCTCCAATCTCCAGAGCCGCCGGGTATCCAGCAACGTTCGGCACGCCGCTGGGATCGCCATAGGCCCACCAATTCCTCGTGTAGCTGAAGTGGAAGTCATTGGTGAGGCCCGGCCGAATGTCCTTGGTCAAGCCTGCAGTATAGAGCCAGGCGTTTTGTGGCTTTTGGCGAATCGCGGCGTATTGGCCCTTGGTATCGCCAGGGAAGAATCCGCCGATATCCCATTGGTCCGAAACTGTCTTCCTCAGCTTGTAATAGTGATAGGTGCCGTTGAAATGCCAGCTCCGGGGGAAGTCGTGGTCAATGCGCAAAACACCGAAATTGCTGCTCTGGGGTGTAGCGATACTGCTCGTATATGCGCAATAGTTCAACGCGTCTCCCTTGCTGCAATCGTTGGGCAAGGGCAGATAGGTATTCCAGAGCGTAATAACGGGGTTAAGCGGTCCGTTTGCCTGCCCGTTCATCGTGGTGCCGAGGTTGCGTGGATCGCAGGGGCCTGCTGGGCACACGGTCGGCTGAATGGTTTGACCGGTAGTTGTAACCTTGCATCCGTTAACATTTCCGCAGCCTGGATCAACCACGGGGAAAGGGTTTAAGTTGATCGTTTGTCCGTTGAGGTGAATAATGCCAGCCCGCAGAGAAGGGAGCGGCATGCTTCTCGAGAAGGTTGAACCTTGCGGAAAACGGAAACCCTCATAGAGGCCGAAGGCGTACCAGTTTCCACCTAAAAAGTTGGAATGCGGAATCTTTCCGCCGGCGCCGCCGCCAAAGCGGCTGAAATGCGAGCTAACCAAAGGGAAGGGCGCCCACACGCCATTGTTCTGGTGGTGATTGTTGTCCCAGGAGTTGGCGCCGCCAAAAGTGGTGTCTTCGTAGTAGTCGTAGACGGTCCCATGAAGAGTGTTCGTGCCCCTCTTGGTCACCACCTGGACTTGGCTGCCCGCGCCGCCGTTGAAGTCCGCCGTCTGGTTCGCCGTCGACACCTTAAACTCTTCAACGCTGGCAACAGGAAGAGGAATGACGGCTGAGGGCGCCTGGTTGAAGCCGGAACTGTGATAGGAGCCTACTCCGCCGGCGGTATCGGAACTGAAGCCCGCGATGTAGGTATTGTTATCTCCGCTCATGTCGTCGGTGCCCCAGCCACCGTCAACTTGGTACGTATTTTGGTCGGTCGCTGCACCGCCGACATTGCCATTGATGTTCTGCCCAGGCTGAAGAACAGCCAAGGTTGATGCATCGCGGCTGACGTTAGGCAGGTTAACGAGCGTTTCGCCACTCAGACTCGCCCCAACCGTGGCGTCCATGGTTTGCAATTCAGCGCCCACCGACGTCGTGACCTCGACGGTTTGGCTCATGGTTCCTAGCTCGAGCACCGGGTTTACGTTCGACTGGCGGCCGACCTCCACCACTTGGTTCGAGACGACGATGGTTTTGAAGCCTTGCTTGGCGACCTTCACGTTGTAAGTACCCGGGTGCACATAAGGAAACACGTAGGCCCCGGTATCGTTCGTCGTAGTGGTTCGAGTGCTCCCCGTTGCCACGTCAATCAAGGACACCTCTGCCTTAGGGACAGCCGCGCCCGAAGAGTCGGTTACGGTGCCCGAAACAGTGCCCGAGTCGGAAGCTTGGCCCACAGCCGCCGGTGAGCAGACCAGGAACAACGCAAAAACGCAACACCAACTAACCACCAGGACCACTCGCTTGCGTGACATTTCAGTACCTCCTGAATGCGCCACTCGGGTCCGCGTTCCTATTGCAAGAGCACAGACCTAAACTTTTGGCACCTTAGATTGGAAGTTGGACTTTCTCTACCCCTGCATTACCCCTGCGCAGCAACCACCACACTTGGACCAGAGACCCGGACATCGCGCAAGCACGTCCACTACCTTGCATCTCAGGAGCTTCAAAGCCATAGGATTCTAAGCTTTATCTAAATCTGTTCTAAATCGACGATCCGCTCTCTCTATGAGCAACCATAATTTTCTACGGAGTTTCATAGACACACGCTAAGGACGCGAGTAACCGAAGGCAGTCTAACGCGAGCGTGTATAGCGCTTCGCCACCTGCGGTGTCAACAATAAATTCATCTAAACGCCTGCTAAATGTTGGCTAAAGAGGTCACAGGGTGTAGCCGTTACAGTACCGCTTTACCTCCCCGCCGCCCTAGTTTGGCGCTACCGCCGAGAGACGACGATTTCGAGTCAACCATCTGCCCCCAAATTTTCCTCAAATTTTCCTTGATTATTTTTTTAACTATATTATATACTATTAATTATTCACGATGGTTTACGGAACGGATATCGTCAGTGCCGGGAAACAGAGAAAACGCGCACGCGCGTAACTCCTTTAGAATGCGCACTTACAAAAGAACCGGTTAGCACCCGCTCCTGGCTGTGCTGAAGGCGTTTTCAAGGCCGTCGTGATAGCCCCTCAAACGTTTCGAAAGGTAGTCGTGGAGGCGACAAAAAGGGATGAGCAAGACGTAGGTCTCCAGTCGATCGATCTCAGTTGCCTTGATACACCGTGCGGCCGCCCACGAGGGTACGCAGCACGCGAACCTTGGTGTATTGCGAAGGCGGAATCTTGGTAAGATCATTGGAGAGCACGATGAAGTCGGCGTACTCGCCGACCTTTAATTCGCCCTTCTTCCCCTCCTCGAACTGCGCATAAGCGGAGCCGGAGGTGTAGGCCTGAATGCAATTTTCGAGCGAGATTTTCTCCTGCGGTTCCCAGCCGTTTCTCGGCCCGCCTTCCGGACGCTCGCGCGTTACGCAGGCATACAAACCGCGGAACGGGCTGATCGGCTCGACGGGATAGTCCGTGCCGAACGCGAGGCGCACGCCAGTCTTCAGCATGGTGTTCCAAGCATACGCGCCCTTGATGCGCTCAGGTCCAATGCGGTCTTCCGCCCAGCGCATGTCGGTAGTTTGATGCGAGGGTTGCATTGAGGCAATCACTTTGAGTTCTTTGAAGCGCACGAAGTCCATCGGGGCGACCACCTGGGCGTGTTCAATGCGGTCGCGGCGATCGCGCGGGCCGTTGGCTTTGAGAACGGCTTCAAAGACGTCGAGAGCAATGCGATTGGCGCGGTCGCCGATGGCGTGAAAGTTCAGCTGGAATCCCGCCTTGTCACGCTCGATGGCCATGGCCCGCAGCTTGTCGGGGTCGTAAGTGTAGATTCCCGTTGTTGAAGGATCATCGCTGTACGGCTCGAGCATCGCGGCCGTGCGCGAACCGAGGGCACCATCGGTAACGGCCTTCAGCGCGCCGGTCTTGAGCCAGGGGTCAGTGGTACCGCCCTGAGCGCGCTTGTCCTGCAAATCATTGAGCGAATCATTGAAGTGCAACCACTCGGTGATGCGCGCGGTGAGCTTGCCCTCTTCTTTCAGTTGCTGGTACACCTGAAAATCTTCCCAGGCCGAATTGTCTTGGAGCGACGTGACGCCGTTGCGCGCCACATTCGCCAGCACGATTTCAATTCCGCGCCGGCGCTCTTCGATCGAGGGATCGGGAATCCGCACTCGCACCAAATTCATGGCCGCGTCTTCTTTCAGCATTCCCGTTGGTTCGCCCAGGCCATCGTGTTCGATCTCGCCTCCTGGCGGATTCGGCGTGGACTTATCGATTTCCGCCTTCTTCAACGCCAGCGAATTGGCCACCGCCACGTGGCCAGAGATGTGCGTGAGGATCACGGGATTATTCGGCGCAACGGCATCGAGTTCCTGGCGATTCGGGAATCTCTTGTCCGGCCAAAGCGTATGATCCCAGCCGCTGCCGGTGATCCATTCGCCTTCTTTGTGATGCGCAACGGCATCCACAACGCGCTTTTGCATCTCCTCCACGGAAGTGACGCCGCGCAATTCCACCGCCAGCGCGTCGGCGCCCGCGCTTCCCAAGTGCACGTGCGCGTCGTTGAAACCGGGCATTATGAAATGACCGTCAAGGCGTACCGTTTCCGCGCCTTCCTGGCTTCCGCCACAGTCGAGCAGCACATGATCCAGTTTTCCAATGCAGGTGATTTTTCCGTCGGCTACGGCCATGGCTTCGGCCCAAGGATTCGCTGGATCGTTGGTATAAATTCGCCCGTGCGTGTAGAAGACGGTATGCTTGGGCTTTTCCTGCGCCACGGCATTGTGAGCCATCAGCGCGGCGCATAGCACTGCGCCCAGCGCAGGCCAAATAACAGGGGGCCGCAGGCGGATTAGTCGAACTTTCATCGAGCTTTCTCCTCCGCGACACCAGCAATTCCAAGAACGGTCAGCAAAGCGCGTTTCAGACCTGTTTCTCGCCCCTCCGGGTCGTACCATTCCTGCAAAGAATGCGCGCCGCCGCCAGTTCCACCCGCGCCGATGGAAATGGCATCGATTCCCATCGAGAGCGGAATGTTAGCGTCCGTGGAAGAACGCTCGATGCGGGACTGGTTGCCGATAAATTCATCCGCGGCGCGAAGGGCCGCCAGCAGCGGTGAATCAGGCGAAAGCTCCCCGCCCGGACGGCTGCCAAGCAATTCCACCTTCCATTCGAGGGCTCCTCTGGAGCGATCGCGGGGCGGGTCCATTTCATCGCGGACGCCCGCGGCAATCGATTCACGCAGCGCGGATTCAAGACGTCCCAGTTCCTCCTCGTTCTCCGAACGAATATCCACTTTGATTTTCGCCTCGTAGGGCACGGAATTAACCGATGTGCCGCCCTCGATCTGGCCAATGTTGAACGTGGTGCGCGGGCTGACCGGAACTTTTGTGTTGATAAAGCGAACCGCCCCGCGGACCAGCGCGTTGATGGGATTGGGCATGCCGAAATCCGACCAACTGTGACCACCGGGGCCGGTGACCGTAGCTTCCAGGCGCCGCGATGCCAGCGCCTTTGTGGTGACGTAATCGGTACCGGAGCCGTCGAGTACCACGACGGCTTTCAGTCCTTTTCGATAGGTGTCGACCAATTCGCGCATGCCGCGCAGATTTCCTTCGCCTTCTTCCCCAACGTTCCCGGCGAATAAGATCGTGCGTTCCGGCTTGACATGGGCGGATTGCATTGCTCGCGCGATCGCCACCAGAGCAGCGATGCCTGTGCCGTTATCGGATATTCCTGGGGCCATCATGCGGCCGCCGCTGCGATGAACTTTTACGTTCGTGCCGGCAGGGAAGACCGTGTCCAGGTGAGCGGAGAGCAAGACGATTTCGTTTTCATTTGCGCCGCGCAATTCCCCGACGACATTGCCAATCTTGTCGATGTTTGTTGGCAAGCCGTCCTCGGTGAGCAATTCTTTCATGGCGGCGGCGCGCGCCTCTTCTTGGTAAGGCGGGGCGGGAATCTCCGTCAAACGGGCTTGTGTATCATTGATCCAGGAAGGATTGCGGCCAAACCAATCGAGAGCCGCGCGGACCTGCGGATTTTCGGTAAGCCGGGAGGCGGAAGCTTGACGACGCGTGTGCAACGGGGCAGCGGAGCGGACCGGCATAAAGAGAAGAATAGCGCAAACGAGGGCGGGTTTCATCGCTGCTTTGCATGGCCCTTTTTGCTTCAATGGCGTGCGGGCTCCGTGCAAAGTGCATGAACCTCGGCATCGGTGAGTACGCGCGCGGATTGCTTCGCCGCATCCAGGATGCGCGCCACGAGTGCGTCATCGGCGGGAATCTGATGGCGGGCAAGCCAATAAAGAACGTTGGATTTGCCGCTCATGGGGCCGATTTCAATGACCTGCTCCATGCCGAACAGATGTGCTGGTACACCGCTGTACACCGCATCCGCCAGGCGGTGATCGTGCTTCTGCATCGCCTTGATGATTGCCGCAGCGTGCACTCCGGTTGCGGTTCGAAACGCGTCGTGTCCAATCACCGGATAGTTGGGCGGAATCGAAGTTTTGGTGGCGCGGGCGACTTTTTCGCAATAAAACTTCACATTCGACAAGTCGCGGTCGATGAGGCCTGCCAGCCGCAGGTTCACGAGCATCAGTTCCATCGGGGTGTTGCCGACGCGCTCGCCAAGCGCATTGGCGGCGGCATGCACCTGGTGCGCCCCGCCGGCAATGGCTGCGAACGAATTGGCGATAGCCAGGCCGCGGTCATTGTGGCCGTGCCAATCCACGCGAATCTTCTCCCCTGAAGGCTTTACAACTTCCTGGACAACAAATTTCACCAGATTGAAAGCACCGGTAGGCGTGGCGTGCCCCACGGTGTCACACAAAACAACCGCCCGCGCGCCATTGCGAATCGCCGTGGAATACAGGCGCTTTACTGTTTCGGGATCGGTCCGAATGGTGTCCTCGGTGACATACATGGACGGCAAGCCATGCCGCACTGCGAACTTCACGGCGTTTTCCGTGGTGCGTTCGAGATGATCGACCGTCCAATCTTCGACAAGGCGCCGGATAGGGCTTGAGCCCAGAAAAGTCGCGGCCTCAATGGCAACGCCCACGCGCTGCGAAATTTCCACGATAGGGCGAATGTCGTTTTCGTGGGTTCGCGCGGCGCAGTTTGGCTTGATGCTCATACGATTCGTGGCAATTTCGCGAGCAAGCGCTTCGGTGTGCGCCGCTGCCCGTGGGCCCGCGCCAGGCAGACCGATGTTCACGGAGTCGATGCCCAGCGATTCCATTAAGTGCAGGATTTCGATTTTTTCTTCAATGCTCGGATCGAAAACAGAGGGGTTTTGCAAGCCGTCGCGAAGCGTTTCGTCATCCAGGAGCACCCGTGTGCCTGGTGGAATTTGCGGCGGAGTCGCCGTATTCCAATCGTAGATCCATTCGTTTTGCGGCATAGCGATTTTTGCCTTGCCCCGCAGCGGCGCCTTTATCGTGACGTTAATTTCGCAACGTGTAGCTCTGCGGCTGCTGCGCCGGATCTGGGCGATACAACGTCTTGCAGAATTCGCAGCGATAAATCTCCGCCTTCGGCCCGATGACGGCCGCTACCTGCTTCGGGTAGTCATACCACCGTTTCAGATGACCTGCGCAGAGCTTGCCTTTCTCATCTTTTTCATCGCAAGCTCGCTGCTTGGGCTTGCGCGTCTTGATTTTGGGAGTGGCTGCGGTTTCTTCTGCCATGGATTCCTTTCTACAGGCGGTGGTCACGGAAAAGCGTTTTTAGGGCGTTGCGAGCGTTGCGGAGCTTTGCGCCCACGCCGCGAGAAAATTCAAATTGCAGAAAAGCGTCCGCGGCCCGTTCCAATTCGCCGCCATAACGGTACCACCAAGGCTTTTCCCGCCGCGGCAGGCGGTCGGCATCGATATATTTCATTTGCACGAGTTCGAGCAAGCCCGCACGACCGTGGGTGCGGCCCCAGCCGCTCGCGCCACATCCACCGTGTGGCGCTTCGGCAATGCCAAAGAAGCTGATGACATCGTTCACCATGACGGCGCCCGCGCGAAGCCTCCGCGCCAAGGCTTGCCCTTTCTTGGAGTCTGCCGTCCAGACGCTGGCGGCTAAAGCAAACGGCGAGTCGTTGGCGCGCCGGATCGCTTCTTCCGCGTCTTTCACCGTTTGAATCGCCAGTACGGGGCCGAACGTTTCCTCCTGAAACAACCTCATCGATGAATGGACATCTGCAACGACGGTCGGCTCGAAGAAATTTGGCCCGATATCGGGGCGTGGATGACCACCGGAGAGCACTTGCGCCCCGCGTGATACAGCATCGTCAATCAAGTCGCTCATGCGCCGCACGTGCTCGGGCCGAATCAAGGGGCCAACATCGGTTGCAGGGTCACTGCCAGGGCCTAGACGCAGCTTCCTCGTTTTCTCCACGCAAAGCTCAACAAATCTCTGCGAGACGGCCTGTTCCACAAACAAGCGCTCGACTGACAAGCACACCTGCCCGCAATTGGTGTAACTTCCCCAAACTGCGGCGCTCGATGCCGTCCGAAGGTCAGCGTCGTCGAGAACGATCATCGCGTCTTTTCCGCCCAACTCGAGGATCGTGGGTATCAGGTTCCTGCCGCACGCTTCCGCCACGCGCCGCCCTGTCGTCCCGCTGCCTGTGAAAAGAACTTTGTCGGGGAGGGCTTCGATCAGCGCTTGCCCTACTTCTGCCCCACCCTGGATTACCGCGACTAGATCGCGTGGAAACGCAGCGTCGCGAAAGAGCTTTTCCAGGAGTGTTCCGCAACGCGGCGTAAAATCGCTCGTTTTGCAGATGACCGCATTCCCGGCTGCTACTGCGGGGATGATCTGGCTCATGGGTATCGCCAGAGGGTAATTCCAGGATGAGATGATGCCGATTACTCCGAGAGGCTCATAAACGAGATGCCCGGACTTGGCCTTTGCCGCGATGTTGTGATGGGGCACGCGCTCCGGGCGAAGCGCCGCGCGGACATTTTTCGACCAGTATTCCGCTGAATCGAGAGCTACGAAAACGTCGGCGAAGAGCGCTTCGACGCGAGGCTTCCCGGATTCCGCGACGACGGTATCTGCTATTTCATGGCGCGAAGCCATGAGGCATTCGCGAAGCTTGCGCAATCGCCGGCAGCGTTCGCGAATTGGAACGGTTGCCCATTCCCTTTGCGCGGCCCGCGCAAGCGTAACAGTCCGCGCCACCATCTCCGGCGGGGTCTTCTCGATGTGCGCCAAGACTTGCCCGGTAGCCGGGTTGATGGACGGCAGCGTATCGATGGGGATAGCTGTAGCCGCCATGGATGGAATTCTATACGAAGCTTTGTTTTTCAGCCACGCTCACCAAACGCGGCAAACGCGGCGAACGTCATATTCATCGAGCACTTTGTCGCTGCTGAGGATCGGGAGATTCTCGATTTGCGCCTGGGCCACCAACATACGGTCAAAGGGATCTTTGTGGAACCCGCCGAGAGAGCCCGCGCGGACCGCATGCTTGATGACAATCGGGAGCTCCAAAAAACCCTCTTCTTCGATCTGACGCGAGAAGCCGTTGACCAGCACCCGAGACTTGAACTTGCCGATGTGGGCTTTAATCGCCAACTCCCAAGCGCAAACCGCCGAAACGTAAACAGAAGTTCCGGCATCTTCCAAGATTGCCCGCGCACGCCGGGAGAGCTTTTCGCTCGCCTCAACCCACCATACCAGCGCGTGAGTATCGAGCAGCACGCGCGCCATGCGTCACTCGATTCCCCATGCAACTTATTTCAGGGCCCCGCCGATCCGCCAGGCCTCTTCATGTTCTACCTCAACCATGACCAATCCTTGCGGCGGCACCGTGGGGCCAGCTTTAGAGCGGTCCTTGCTTTCGTACAGGCGATCGATGTCTTCCGGCTTGAGCCGCCCGCGGCCTACGTCGAGGAGCGTGCCCACCATTTTGCGCACCATGTAGCGAAGAAATGACCGGCCGCTGACCGTGAAGAGCAGTTCCTCGCTGTCGGCGCTTCGCGCCAATTCCGCAGAGTAAATCTCACGCTCCGAAGAGCGCTCACGTTCCCCATCTTCGGAATCCGCCGAAGCCGCGAACGCCGCAAAATCATGCGTTCCCACAAATCGCGAAGCGGCATCGCGCATGGCGTCTTCATTGAGTGGAAACGGATAGTGCAGCACGTACCGCCACAGCGGCGGCGGCACGACCTTGCCCCGGTACAAGCGATAACGGTAAGTTTTGCGCCGCGCCGACCACCGCGCATGAAAATCCGGGCCAACCTCTTGGGCTCCCACAATGCGAATTGTCGGCGGCAAGAGTGCGTTCATGGCGCGCTGAAATTCCTGCGCCGATAACCCAGCATGCGTTTTGAAGCTGGCCACTTGGCCTAACGCATGGACTCCTGCGTCGGTCCGTCCGGCACCATGCAGAAGAATTTTTTCCTGCGTCAGGCGTTGAAGCACGTTGACGATTTCGCCTTGAATGGTCGGTTTATTCGCTTGTATTTGCCAGCCGTGGAAATCCGTTCCGTCGTAGGCAATGGTGAGCTTGAAATGACGCATGCAGGAGAGAGTTTAAGAGTCCAAGGTCAAAGAGTTCAAGAAACCCCGTTTGGCAAACATTTCCCTGATTTCCGCACCTGCACCCTTCAACTTAGAACTCTTGAACTTGGATTCATGGCGCCGTGCGCACAAAACGGCTGCCCGGCTTGACCGCGACGCTGCCCTGCCGGCAGAGCGGACAATCTTCCGGCTCGTAGTGAGTGAGGGGCATTTGCAACAACGACTGCGCTTCGACCTCAAACTCGAGCGTTCCTCCGCTCCGGTCGATCAAGGCGCCGGCGCCCATCACGCGCCCGCCGGCCTCTTCCACAACATGAATGGTTTCCATCGTCGAGCCGCCGGTAGTCCAAACGTCTTCCACCACCAGGACATGTTGCTCCGGGCGAATTTCAAATCCGCGTCGCAGCGTCATCATGCCGCGGGCATCGCGCTCCACGAACATCGCGGGTACGCCTCCGCCCGGCTCACTGTTTGGGGTCGGCAACGCTCGCGCCACTTCCTGACCGATGATGAGTCCTCCCATTGCCGGCGAGACCACGGCATCCACGCGAACATCCGAGAACAGCTCGGCCAGGGCATGCCCGAGCTTCTCCGCAAATCGCGGGTACTGCAATACCAGCGCGCACTGCACATAGGTTCCGCTGTGGCGTCCGCTGGTCAGTTCGAAATGTCCATGGCGGATGGCGCCGGCGGTTTCGAACATCTTCAGGATTTCTTCGCGCTTGAGCATGGTCTGGAGCTAACCGTCCGTAGTTTCCTAAACGTCGAACTGTCAGCAGCCTAGCCGTGGTCCCATTCATTGTCAAGGAACGAGAACGCTTGCTAAACTACTCGCGGTAATTTTCGCCGCGCCAAGATCGGTGGCCGCTTTCTGGCTCAAACTGTGAGGGATGCCCCTGGAAAAGCCTGCTCTCGGCCACTGTCCAGGCGCAATCCTTCCTGAAGCCATAGATTCGTCCGCAGGGGACTGTCGCCTTTAGGTGACAGGGGAATGCGTTCTTTCGCATATTCGTTCGTCTTCGCTTTTTGTTTGCCTTAGACCTATGCTCTTGGTATACTTCTGCTTGTGCGCTTGGCCTACAAATACCGTCTCTACCCCAACGAAGCCCAGGTTCCGTTCCTCGAGAACCAGCTCCACGAGGCTTGCGACCTCTACAACGCCGCGCTTCAGGAACGGCGCGACGCTTGGAAAGTTTGCCGCAAGAGCATGCACTACTACGAGCAGGCCAAGCAGTTGAAGCCGATGCGGAAAG
>QHYI01000077.1 GCA_003223245.1 Acidobacteriota bacterium | reverse complement strand
TCTGCCAGGATGAGCGCCAGCCTGCAGAGCGCCCGGTCTCCCGCTAGATGACCATATCGATCGTTGATCTTTTTCAATCCATCGAGGTCCAGCAATACCAGAGAGAATTCCCGCTTGGTGCGTTTAGATCGGCAGATCTCTGCGTGCAGCGCGTCGAAAAGACGGCGATGATTCGCCAAGCCGGTCAGCGAATCGCTCGATGCCTGGTTGCGCAGTTGCTGTTCTAGTGTTCGCTCCTCCGTGACATCAACAGCGATGATTTCATGGCCGACACAATCTCCATGCTCGTCAAAGATGCCGCGTCCGCTGAGCCTGACTTTTAGAGCCGTGCCGTTTTTCCGCTTCCACTCGATTTCGATTGGATTGATTCGCATCCTCTCGGCGGAGCGCTCCGCCAATGCGGAGCCCGTACCGAGATCAAAGACGCCGTCCGAAGGATGATTTGCCGCCAGGAGTTCTTCTTTGGTTGCGTAGCCGAGCATGGTTACCAGGGCTTGATTGACGCTGACAAATTTTCCTTGAGCATCACACCGGCATACTCCATAGGCGGGATTGTCCACCAGCGCGCGATACAACGATTGCGAATGCTTCAAGGCCTTTCCGGCCTCTTCCAGCTCCGTACGCAGTTTCTTTTCGTTCAGGGCGCGCCGAACAGCCATGGGTAATTGAGCGATATGCTCTCCGTCAACGTAATCGAAGGCGCCATGAGCGGTTAATTCCGCGATGGATTCTTTTCCCTTGGAGGTGGTCAGAAAAAGAAGGGGGGTCTCCTCAACGGCCTGACGAAGGGATTGCAAACCCTGCGATCCATTCCAACTGGGGCTGGGGTATTCGGCGACGACCACATCATAAGACTGGGAGCGGAGCTGTTCCGTGCACTGTGCTAAGTTCAAAGCGATATCAGCACTGACAGTGAATTGCGCTTTCTTGAGCTCTTGCAAACAACATTCTACTGTGTCCGCATCACGGTGAATGAAAAGTATGTGGAGAGGAGGGAATCTGCGGGAATCCGTGCTCTCAGGACGGAAACCTCTCTGATCAGACTGGACATTGTTCTGAGTCAGGCTTGACATCGAAACACTCTCCCCGGAACCACCAAAGCCGTCCATAAAGACGACATGCATGAGCTAGGAGGTGGACCCTTTCTCACTCAGTGTATGTTGATAAGAACGCGAGGTCTGTTCGATTTTGAACAATTGCCGAACCTGAGGCGACCAGCGGGAGAACAAAGTCTCAGATTGGCCGCGTGACTGACGCAATGACATGACGCCTGTGTACAAAACGAGACAGACCGCAGGTTTTCCTATGTCACAGAATTCCTTGGAAATTGGGGAGTCGCTCAGGAGAATCGCAATGTTGAGTTGCGGGCCAGTCGGAGAGGTTGGCCAAGGTGCGCTTGCGGGTTTTTGGCCCTCGCGGAAGGCCTCGCGGAGGAGGACGGCGGGCGGAGAGTTGCGGTTGGGAACGACGTGCTGTACATGGGCGCAGTAAATCAGTACACACTGCGCGTTGTCAACACAAATATTAATCATTACATGGGTGCATATGGGGAAGCGGCGACTCGCTATCTGACCGAGCTGGTGCATCGTCGGCCGCGGGGGTGGTGGGTGGATGTAGATCGTTTGCACGAGATTCTGCAGAGTCACGGGGCGCAGATTCTGCGCGAGGCTCTGGAAGAAGGGTTGCAGGCGGAGCGGTTTGATGTCCGGTTTGTGGAGGAGAAGCTGCAAGGGAAGCTGAATTTTTCTGAGGTGCAGGGATGAGAAGCAAGGCGGTGGAAGTTTCCTCAGCTCACCCTTCCCTCCCTAGCGGAGCCGATTCCCGGCGGCCCGCAGCCGTCAAGGTCGCGGCGGAGCCGCGGCGCAGCGGAACCTTGACGGCGAGGACCGCGGGGAAAGAATCGGGGAGGGAGGGAAGAATCCCGGGAAGGGACGAAGAATTTCGCAATAGGGAGCCTGCAGAGCAATTGTTTCGAGGTGGCTTGACCTGCAGCATGCGGGAAGAACCGTGTCCGAGCCATCAGGCAAAGATCCCGAAACTCACCGCCGGTGAGATCGAAGCTCTGCTCCGCCGTTTGAACCTGGCCCGCACGCGCCACATCTATGCGGAGGTTGCCGATCGTGCGGAGAAGGAAGAGTGGTCCTATCGCGACTTTCTGGCTTTTCTGCTGGCGGAAGAGGTGGCACACCGACAGCAAACGCGACTGGTGCGCTTCACACGCAAGGCGCACTTCCCCTTCTTCCGCACCATCGAAGAGTTCGACTTCCAGCGACAGCCGGTCCTGCGGAAGTCGCATCTCGGTTCCTATCTCGAGCCGGACTTTGTCCGGGAGGGGCGCTCGCTGATCCTGTACGGGAAGCACGGCCGCGGCAAGACGCGTCTGGCGGTGGCCATTGGCTATCGGGCCATCCAAAACGGCTTTTGAGACGCTGTGCGCCAACGCGGCGGAACTGATCGAGGGTCTTTCCAACGCCAGCCAGAGGGGCCAGCTGCAGCAGGCGCTGTTCACCTACACCCATCCTCACGTCTTAATTGTGGACGAGATAGGCTACCTGGCCCACGGACAAGATGCCGCCAACGTTCTGTTCCATGTGGTGAATGATCGCTACTTGAAGAAGTGCCCGATGATCTTCACCACCAACAAACCGCTCAGCGCCTGGGGCAAGGTGCTGCACGATGAGGATCTGGCGGCCGCCATCTTGGATCGGGTCCTGGAGCGTGGACGATTCATCCACCTCCAAGGACCCTCTGGACGAACGGGGCATCAGTTAGATGGGCAGGAGCACTTGCCGGCCACGGCAGATCGTGCCAGAATTTCCGGAATTGACCGGCCACAATTTCCGGAACCCACACTCCGGAATCGCCATGATCGTGGCGTTCATTTTGATGCGCACCGCGTTCCTGACGCAGTTACAGCCATCTGAGCCCCGCTACGTCCTGGTGTGTCTACCTGCGTTGTTGGCTCTGGCGGCACAGTCATTGAGGACTCGCCGGTGGCAATTGGCGCCTGCTGCGATGCCCAGTGTTCCGTGTGTTCGGCTCTCGACAGCCCTTCCTGCTTGTGGTGAGTTCAGGACCAGCCGGAGTCGAATTGGCCCTGATGACGTTCGCAGCTAATTGCTCGCGGCCGCGAAGCTTTGGAAGCTGCTGACTGCGGCTTCTTGTGTATCGTAAACATCGAAAACAGTCAGCAGCTTCGTCATTTGCAGGACTTCGTGGAATTTTTTGCCCAGGTGGCAGAGGCGCACAGATGCACCCTGCGTTTTGGCACTTAGATGCGCAGCGACCAAAATGCCCAGCCCTGCGCTGTCGATGTATTTGATGTTTGCCATGTTCAAAACGATCTTCTTCTTTCCTTCGGCGATCAGGCTCTTCAATTCCTCACGGAGTGAATTGCTCTCTTCTCCGAGCACGATGCGACCGTCCAGTTCTACCACGGACACGCCTTCTACTTCTTCACTGTTCGTTATTTTTACAGTCATGCTCATTCCTCCCTCGTCGATGACAGGCCCACGCGGCAAACCTTGTATTAAAACACGCGCACGATGGTCGGTCTGTGCAAAAAGGTACACTTCCCGTGACGATTGGAGCAGTCTCGACATCATACGCATTATGTGCTCAGATCGAGCGGATTCGTTTCCGGCTGCCGAGCGTTGCTAGTCGCGAGTCCGGCGTTCGCTCGGACCCGCGCTGGCCCAGGGGAATTTTTCGCGATCGAATTTGGATTCTTGATCACCGATATCGCGGATGATGGTCCACGCTGGCGAGAGTATCGAGGGCCACCCGGTCCTAATGCGAGAAGTAGTCAAGATCTGGCTACGACTTGCAAGGCTGCCGGCCAAGTGGGCAGTCTACGGGGGACCATCTTCATTCCGACCCCATCGAAGGGCGAATTCGAAATGGGGGTTTTTGTGTAACGGATAAATCTAGTGAACTTGACTCAGCGGTGTTGTCTCAGTCAATCTTCGTAACAGTTCAGGGGTCAGATACGCCGTCGGAGCAGAGAGGGTGCAGCAATCTGGCGGCGATGGCGGCGTACCGCTTCCGTGAGGTAACCCAACACGTGACGCTGCTGCCGCTTGCAGGTTTGGGTGACCGTGAGTAAGCGGGCCGTGGCGATTTCTCCACTGCGATTGCCGAAACAGATCTTGCGCCATTGCACCGCGGTCCGCAGCGCCCGTTCCGCCCCATTGTTCGTAGGCTCTACGCCTTTCACTTCGAGAAAGGTAAACAATCGCTCGCAGTGAACATAGAGCGCGGTGGCCAGATTCCGCACTTCTTTGTTGGCGTGGTCCAAGTGCGTCTCGGCCAAGGCGAACAGCTTCTTCTGCAAGGGAATCGATTTCCGAAG
>QHYI01000076.1 GCA_003223245.1 Acidobacteriota bacterium | reverse complement strand
TATCCAAATGGTGGATGTACGGGTGCCGACGACCGATGGGCGGTTGCTGATTCTCCCGCGATACACGCAACCGGAGAAGGATCACCAGATGCTTCTCCACGAATTGCACCTGCAGCTCCCGGCTCAGCCACCACCGAGAATTCTCCAGCAGGAAATAGAGAGTGTCGTCGAAGGGGCAAACTTGTAGTGAAGACCTTTTGAAGTCTCGGACGTAGAATCAATAACTTGCAGAAAAACTAAAGCCCAGTTGTCAAAGTCGGGTTAGGAGTGAACGGGGGCGAAGAGTTCTGCGCGCGTCCGGTAAGTCGCGGTAGTCGGAACATCTCGCCACAGCGCTACCATCGCTAACAATTTCGAGAAAAAGGAGCACGCCATGGCGCTTTCCTACTCCAAGGCTAGCCGTGGGCTTTTGGTGGCCTTGCTCTGGTTGCTACCTCTGCCCGTTTGCAGGCCACAGGCGCGATCGTTGGGAACCGTTACCGATCCCTCGGAGCCGTGATTCCCAACGCCAAGGTCACTGCCACCCGGGTCGGAACTGGTGTCTCGCAATCCACCGTAACCAGCACTGCCGGGCTGTTGGGAATGCCACGCGGGGGCGATCTCACTGCCGGACAGGGAGTGTTACCACCGCGACGGAATAGCCATTAAGGTTAATTTCGTCGCCAGGAAGGCGGACATTTCCTGGCGGATTCTCGCCTGTCGTCGGATCAACGTATTCTACATGGCCACCGCTCGTACCGGCCAGGGAAACCGTCGCCAGACGGTCCCTCTTGTTTATCAGCAAAATCTTGTGCTCATTGTTGGGAGTAATGAACGCTTTTGCATAGACGCCTGAGAGACCCGTGTGTGCTTCGACGAGCTTGTCACCAGGGCCGAAATGATCGTGAATCAGTTTCAACGCCCAATAGCGCGCGTTCGGCTGTCCTGTATTCCAGTCCACCATGGAGACACTCGGAAATTGAGTTGGGTAGCCCACCAGCTCGGGCGGTAGGGCATGACGTTGTCTTGGGGAAGGATCGCCCCAAGCTCGTCAATCGTTGTTTGCGTCTGCGGGGAAAGTCGCTGACGGATCGCCTCGATATACCGAACAACATCGAGAAAGTGATCAGCTTGCCCAAAAAAACTATAGGACCAACGCGACGGAGGCTCGCTCGCGTCCGGTGAGGCATAAAAGTGATAGGAGATCATGTCCAGCGGAATCCCGGGCGCGTGGTTTTGGGGGTTTAGGAAATACTCGCGTGATTAGGAAACAGCCGCAGAAGGGTAGAGGTCTTTCCGGTCTGACGAGCCCCTGCGAGCACCATGACCGGACGCGTTCGTGCCGATCGCTGCAGTTTGGGCTCTACATCGCGTGTAATCCACATGGTTATAAAATGCGATAGAATCGAATATATCACAAGCCCCGTGAGAAGAGTCATTGCGGGGAAAGGTGGGTCCTGGTAAGGACCGATGCTGCATATTCTTCACATCAACCTGGACCAGACCGGAAGCGGTGGCGAGCCGTGCTAGAATACACCGTGTTCTTTTGTATTCGGAGGATATTCATGGCGGAAAACAGGGTAATGACGCTGCGGCTGGAGCCGGAGGTGCGGAAACGCCTTGACGGTCTGGCCAAGGCGCAGCGCCGTAGCCGCTCTTTCATTGCTGCCGAAGCCATCCGTCAGTACATCGCCATAAACGAGTGGCAGATCGAGGAGATCAGAAAGGGAATGGCAGAGGCGGATCGAGGAGAGTTCGCAAGCGACGAGCAGGTGCGGCACACAATGAACAAGTGGACCGTCCGTAAGCGGACGGGACGTGCCGGTTAAGCCGCTGGAAGTCCGGTGGCTGAAGCGGGCGCTGGCGAATCTGGAAGCGGAAGCCGAGTATATCTCCCGCGACAGTCATGCCGCCGCGCAGCGCGTGGTGCTGGCAATCGAGCGGGCCGTGCAACTACTTGCCAGCCACCCCGCCATGGGCCGGCCAGGGCGCATCGAGGGGACTCGCGAACTGGTGGTTATGCGTACGCCCTACATCATCCCGTATCGGGTGCGTGAGGACAAAGTGGAAGTTCTGCGCGTCTTCCACACCGAAGTGGCCGCCAAATCTGTGAGGCAGAATGAGAAATGAAGCTGCATTCCTATCCCGAAGGCGATTCCCTCTATATCGAACTCGATCCAAGCTGAGTGCGGATTTGCGCGAAGTTTAACGATGGGCCAGCGGGCGATTTCAACGCTGAAGAGCGCGTGGTGGGGATGGACATTCAGCATGCCGGGCACTGATGTCTCTCGGTATCGGCTGGATCTTCTTTCACTTAAACACCAGTACCAACACTCTGCTGCTGTTTTCTCGCCCCCGTTGATTCTTTTCTCGGCGTTATCAGCCGTCATGTTCCTACTGTTGCTAGTTCTTTTCTGGAGGCACAATCAGTCCGCCTACAAGCGCCTGTACTCCCAGTGGGAACGCTCGTCCCATTTGGCCGTCGATTGAGCAACGGCTATGCACTGCCACCGTCCCAGGGATTAACGAGATCAATGCCGCAATCAGAAAAATCGGCAACATTACGGGTCGCCACCTGCGCTCCTCTGAGGCGAGCAATCGCGGCGATCTGCGCATCTGCGTGGCTTATTGGCTTGCCCAGCGAATGCCGATGAGCAGCGATTTGGGCAAACGGGCGCGCTGCCTCGCTCTCAAAACCCAGGACCCGACCTCCCAAATCCTCGTTAAACATATCCTCGGCGGCACGCAAGAGCCCCTGCCGACGCTTGCCTTGCGGGAGCAGTTCAATTCCCAAGAGGATTTCCGCCTCCGTAACCGAGGTCGTGAATAGTTCCGTCGATGGTTTTTTCGCAACCCAGTCGGAGACTTGGACTGCGGGCGTCGGCCTCATGAGCTCCGAGAGCACGTTCGTGTCGAGAATGATCATTCGTCAAATTTCGGTGCTTCCCGAATCACAGCGCGCCTTGGCAGAGTCAACTCAAGCCCCCCAAATGCAGCAAATCGTTTTCGAATGGCGTCGGAAAGGCTCTCTGTCACGGCTGGAGAAGCGCGCAGAGCTGACCGCAAGATCTCCCTTGCTTCCTCCTCCATCGACCTTCCGTGATGGGCGGCACGAACTCTTAACCGCGTCTTCGTTTTCTCATCAAGTTGCCGAATCGTGAGCGTAGCCATGTGGCAATGCTAGCATTGCTAGCAGAAGTAAGTCAACGCCCATCAGGGCACCATCAGGGCATCTAGGGCATCCGCAGCAGGCCGGCGTTTCATAAGTTTGAAAACGGGTCTCTCAGTGGCATGCGTGTCACGGTCGGCATGATCGTGGGACAGATCGGTGCTGGCCACACATAGAGGAGTTGGTGGCGGACTATCCTTATTTGCAGCGTGAAGACATTCTTCAAGCGCTGCGCTATGCCGCGTGGCTTGCCGAAGAGCACGAAGTTACTCTCCCTCGCGCATGAAGCTTTTAGTGGACATGAATCTTTCGCCGCGCTGGGTTCCCTTCCTTTTGGACGCGGCCCACGAGGCGGTGTCTTGAACGCAATCCTTTGGTACTTGCCCCCCTAAACTTAGCTTAGATAAAGCTTGGGGTGTGCGACTTAAAAGGGAAAGTTAAGCGGCCCGGCCTTATTTGCTTCGGCTTTCTTGGAATCCCATTCAAATTGAAGAGACATCCTCTGGAAATATTATCACGATGCCCGTCAGCACTATCTCATGGCCCGCAACGAGTCGCGCGCTATATAAAGCGATCGAGGAGGTCAACGGATGCAGGCGTGCTCCGTCATCACTGCAATTTGCAACCATTTTTTCGCTAGTAGCTAGACCTTACCTGTGAGGGGTATCGCTAAAAAATTCCCGAATTTTCCCGGAATTTCCCGGACATTTCCCGGAATTTCACTTGACAAGACTCGATTGCGCGAGTAAAAGGCTCAATTACGTCGAGGACGCGATTTACGCCTACGTCTCGAGCGCGAGCCTTTCTCAATATGAGTGAAGCCCGCGAGACACCTTGAAGGCCCGGATTCAGCAGTCAACAAGGACAAACCTTAAGGGACAGGGCGATGATATTTGAGCGGCGCGACTTTCTCAGAAGTGCGGCCACGGGAGTCGCTCTGGGCTTTGCCAGCCGTGGGGCGGCATTGAGACAGGCTTCCGCGGGCGGTGCCAGCGGGGAGCTGCAAGGCGGTTCAGGATTCCTGCAACTCGAAGGGCGTTTGAAATCTGGATTGCTGAAGTTGGAAGCGCAGGATTTCGTCGACCGGACAGACCGTTCCGTAATTATCCGCGGCAAATTGGACTCCACGGACTTGTATTCCGCGATGTTCTGCTACAAATACGACCGCACCGTTTTTGCGCTATTCCACGACACCGGCCATTCGACCACGCTGATTTTTTTCGACTCAGATCAACCGAAGATCGGACGGCTCGTGCTTTGGAATGACACTGAAGCTCCACAAACCATGAGTATCGACAAGAGCAAAATTATGGAGGCGAAGAGCCCGAAAGATATCGTAGACATGAGCGGAAAGGTTCCCGATTTCCTGGGAAAGAGAAAACCTCCGGAGTTCACCTGGCGTGAACTTGAAGCCGTTTTTGGGGCTAACCCGGCTCTACTGGAGTTCATGCGTGGCAAAAAATCCCTTCACGACCCGCCGCCGGGCAATACCTTCCCGGATGCGGCTTGCCGCCTGCTAAGCCTGGTGCCGGGAAGCACGCTCTCGTTGGCCTGGCTAGGAGGAGGTTAGATTCATCCGGTTCCCGCAGTAAGGCCCATCGTCGTCAGCAACTTTTGGAAGCGGACATTGGATCGAAGTTCCAGAAACAAGGGAGAGACCTTGAGATGAACGACGCCCGGCGACCGCTCGTTTACCGCATCTTCCAGAGATTCTAGTGCGTTATCCTTTTCTCCGAGGCCCGCGTAAACGATAGCCAAGCGATAACGAGAAATATGGTCGCCGGCCGGCGGCATCACTTGCCGCAATATCTGTCGCGCTTCCTCTTTCCTGCCGGAAATACCGAAAACATATCCGAGTTCCGCCAGCGCTTCGCCACTTTGCGGCGAGAGCTCAATCGCCTGCTTAAACTCTGCAATTGCCTCCGGATAGAGCTGCTTTTGTGTATAAGCTAGTCCTAAGTGGCGGTGCGCTTGGTGACTTGTGGGATCGATTTCCAGAGTTTTCCTGCTTTGGACGATGGATTGGTCGTAATCGCCCGCGTAATACAAGACCGCCGAAAGATTGTCATTTTCCAGCACCGACAGCGGATCGAGCTGCTGTGCGATTCTGGCTTGGGATAAGGCTTCGGATAAGCGTCCCAGTTCCATCAGCATATTGGAATAGAAGGTGCGGGCCGCCGCGTAACCAGGATTGAGTTCAATGGCT